>NZ_CP012552.1:1200000-1849719 GCF_004803855.2 Campylobacter sp. RM16192
AGGACACACCCCGGGAACTTGTATGATAAAAGTAGATGATGTGATCTTTAGTGGCGATTTTTTATTTATGGATTCAATAGGAAGATATGATTTTCCTTTTTCAGAAAAACATAGTATGAAGTTAAGTCTTGAAAGATGTATGAAAATAGATGGAGATTTTATATTATACCCTGGCCATGGTGAGAAAACTACTCTAAAAAACGAACAAAAGAATATGGGCTATTGGATTGATATGATTGATGGGGTATTGGTTGGCTAAATTATAAACCAAGCAAAAAATTAATATTTATATAAAATATCAATATTAATTTTTCATGCCAGATTCTTTGGCTCTCTCTTCGGCACGTCTTACTGCAGCTTGCTTTTGTACATTTTCTTTGTAAATTTTTAATATATGATCCTCCAAAACAACAACTTGAAAAGTTCCTTCAAAAACCTTTATATCTTTAGTTTTTCCAACTACTCTAACTTCTCTTTTTTTACTCTCTCCAAAGTGCGCATGCGCCTCAAATTCGATCATCTCATTAATCATAGTAGGTGCATAAAAGTGAATTTTAGCCCCTATTATTACACTGTGTGTCTCATTTATAGATGCAAGGGCGGCATAGCTAGCAGCAGAAAAAACAAATCCTCCATGTATAAGCCCCTGTGCATCACACACCATCTCGCTAGTTGCGAAAAAATTGGTCTTAGCGTGATTTGGCCCAAGAGCCACTACAGTGCCACTAAAATTTAAATTAATATGCGGAGAGGTTTTGAGTTCATTGCGAAACGGATTTTCATCCTCCGGTAAAATTACACTCTCTTGCACACTATCATCAAAAATATTATCGCTCATATAATCCCTCAAATTTTTAGTTTCAAATAGACACGCCTTGGCGCAGGATAGCCCTCCACGGTTAATTGTGGATTGTTTGGATCAAGAAAATTTTCAAGACTTTGCCCTAGTATCCACTCTGTTTTTCTCTGCTCATTAAAGTCAGTCTCTTTAGTGGCTAAAATTTCAATATCCTTAAATTTTGCACGCTCGCACCAGTTTATGAGCGCACTAATCGTAGGAACGAAATATATATTTGAAATTTTAGAATATGTCTGCTTTGGAGTAAGCGCAAAATCTCCATCCATATCTAAATACATCGTATCTAAAAACAACTCTCCGCCATAATTTAGAGACACTTTAAGATCTTTTAGCATCTTAACAGGATCGCTTCTATGATAAATTACACCAAGACAAAACAAAGTATCAAATTTATGCTCATAATACGGCAAATGCTCAACTCCAAGCAATTCATAAAATATATTAGAACGCACAAAGTGATTAATAAATTTAAACTGCAAAAATGTCATGATACCAGGATCAAAGCCCACTAGCTTTTTAGCTCCGAAAGGCAACATTTTAAATAGATAATACCCATTATTACAGCCTATATCGCCAACAACTTTACCCTCTAAATTAAGATGCGGTTTTAATATATTAAACTTAATAAAGCTTCTCCACTCTGCATCGATAAATGTCTCGTCTATTCTAAAAGGCCCTTTGCGCCAAGAGCGTAAATTTAAGGCTGTTTGCAGAGTTTTTTCTTGTTCTTCACGGTTTAAATTCGTATCTATTTCAACAGTATCTGTAAATTTTACAATGCTTTCACAAGGCGCAATATCTGAAATTTCTTTTAAAAGCGGTGCATAAATTTTGCCTTCAAGCTCCTTAAATTTGGCAACTCTAACGCTTTGTAAATCTACCATTTATTTAGACCAGTCAATTATATTTTTCGGACAATCTTTACGGTAAGTGCCGGTAGCATCATAATACTCTTTGCAGTCATTATAATAATTAGTAGATATTCCACGCTCATTGACAAAAAGACATCCACCAAATAAAAACATCATTATTATCAAAAGTAAAATTTGTTTCATAGTCCTGATTTTATCATATTTTCAGACGTTATTTAAAAAATTTAGAGTGTTTTTTCTTCATATATTCTATTACTTCTATTACTTCATCAACACCCTCCGCATCGCTTCCATCAAGAGCCTCTTCTATGCTATCTATGTAAGTTTCCGCTGCATCTTGAAGCTTATCCTTTTTAACTCCCGCGTAATAAAGCATGCCTTCAAGCATCACAGAAAGCTCGTAACTTAGCTCTTCTATGCTTAAATCTTCCTCTCTCATCATCTTATCTCCTTTTGTTCTTTTTCTAAAGTTTTTTTAGTTATCAGATCTACTATCTGAGCCTTAATATTGTCATAACTAAAACTATCTTTAAAGCCAGCGAACATACCTCCACTAGCATTTACATGCCCGCCACCGCCAACTAAATTCTTAGCCATCTGACTTACATCAACTCTGCCATTGGCACGAAAGCTAAGCGTTTTTTTACTGGTAACATCTATAAAAAAATCAATATCATCGTTTGCTACTAAAAAATCATTTCCGATGACGGATGTATTTCCGATATTATAAGTCAAAATCCCCTTAAACTCATTATATTTTATCTCAAATCTATCTCTATTTTTAGTGAGCAAATCTACAACATAATCAGAGATAAGGTTACTTAATGTATTATCTTTTTGATTTCTAAAAAAATCTTTTTTAAATTTAAAAACAGCCTCATCAAGCCCGATATAGTCGTTTTTATGATTAAAAAACTCCCGTGCTCTTTGAATCAGATAAAACATATATTGAGTGCTTTGCTCTTCAAACATCACCTTATTAATCTCTTTCGCGTTTGCTATAAGACCTAGGCAAACCTTACCCATCTCAAAATTTTCATCATCTTTTAGCCAAATATCAACGGCATTTACTACATCGCTAAATTTTTTAAGTCTCTCATCTACTCCATAAATAGCAGAGAAAAAATCATGAGTTATCTTAGTGGCACATCTTGAGCTATCCAGAAAATACCAGTCAAATTTGCTAGCGCATTCGGCTCCGCTTTGGTGATGATCAAGCAGAATAAGTTTGGCGTTTTTACTTTCTAAAGACTTTTCAAACTCTTCACATTGAGCAAGGGTTAAATTTAGATCCGTTATTAATATTAAGGACTTTTCATCGCCCAAATTTGATAAAATTTCGTTAAATTTTTCATCTATCTCTTTGCCGTAATTTGAGTTATAAAATTTTATATCTTTAAAATAGTGATTTGTTATTGTTTGCGCACCATATCCATCTAAATCCGTGTGCGACAAGTGGTAAATTTGCATATTATTCCTTTATAAATTTTCAATTTCAATAGTACCGACAGTTTCAAAAGGCGTGTTTGCGGATACTTCAGCAAAGCTTAATACCACGATATCGATACCAAAATTTGTGCATATATCAGCTATAAATTTTCTAAGACTAGGCTCTACACAAAGCACCATAGCCCCATATTCCGATATAGGACGCTTAGTTCTTGCTTCACGAAGAGCCTGCACTATAGCAGAAGTTTGAGCCACATTTATCATCAGATGATATACGCCATCTTTATACTGCACGGCGTCAAGAAGCTTTTGCTGGGCAGCCGTCTCAAGGATATAAAATCTCAGCTGTCCATTTTCATCAACATATAAAGATGTAATAACGCGTGAAAGGCTTGCACGAACATGCTCTATTATCATATCCATATTTTTACTAACTTCGGCAATATCGCTAAGCGCTTCTAGGATACTTAGCATATCCTTGATAGGGATGCTGTCTTTTAAAAGCGTTCTTAAAACCTTTTGAACGAGTCCTATCGGCGCGATCCTTAAGGTATCTTCAACTATTATAGGATAATCTTTTTTAAGCTTATCAAGTAGATTTTGAACCTCTTGACGAGTTAAAAGCTCAGCTGCATTTTGCTTTATAAGCTCGCTCATATGGGTTGAAATCACGCTTGCAGGATCAACTATGGTATACCCACTTAGTATTGCATCTTCTTTTACATTTGAATCTATCCACAAGGCATCAAGACCAAACGCAGGCTCTTTGGTGGCGATTCCTTGTATACTATCGCTTACAAGCCCACTGTCCATGGCAAGAAATTTATCTGCATAAATTTCACCCTGCCCTATAACAACACCCTTTAGCTTAAATCTATACTCATTTGGCGGAAGCTGTAGATTATCGCGAATTCTAATCTTTGGCATCAAAAATCCAAGCTGGGTAGCGATATTTCTTCTCATCGCTCTAATTCTCTCTATCAGATCATTATCTGCTAGTTTTAATAATCCATACCCAAGATCAAGCTCCAAAATTTCAAGCTTCAAGATATCATTTATCTTAGCCTCTTCTTCTCTAGCTATCTCTTCATCACTTTTTTTAGGGACTTTTTGCGCTTGAACCTTTGCTTCATTTTGAGCTTGCTCTTCGGCTTTTTTAGCCTCGGTTACAAAAAGCTTACCCTCTTTTGTCTCTTTCATTATATAGCCAATTCCTAAGAACAAAAGACCCATAAATCCGAGAGAAAGAGTAGGAAGTCCAGGCACTAAAGCAAAAACAAACAATATAAATCCTACTATCAAAAGGGTTTTATACTCGCTTAGAAGCTGAGTTAGCACACCTTCTGCGAAATTCTCCTCATCCTTGCTCGCTCTTGTAATGATTATAGCGGTTGCAGTAGAGGTAATAAGGCCTGGGATTTGACTAACCAACCCATCTCCTATGGTTAAAATCGTATACATCTGAGCTGCACTAGTCATATCAAGTCCATGCTGAAATGAGCCTATCAAAAATCCGCCGACTATATTTATAATAGTAATAATAATACCAGCTACCGCGTCGCCTTTTATAAATTTAGACGAACCGTCCATCGCACCGTAAAAATTTGCTTCCGCTATAATGGCTTCACGGCGCTCTCGTGCAGTTTTTTCATCAATCAATCCTGCGTTTAAATCGGCATCTATCGCCATTTGCTTACCAGGCATCGCATCAAGAGTAAAGCGGGCTTGAACCTCTGAAACACGGGTTGATCCCTTAGTTACAACCATAAAATTTATAATAACCAAGATGCAAAATACAATTACTCCGATTACATAGTTTCCGCCTACAACAAACTGTCCAAAGCTCGATATTATCTCACTTACTGCATCCGGACCATTGTGTCCCTCACTTAAAATCATACGAGTAGTAGCTATATTAAGAGACAATCTAAAAAGAGTTATTATAAGTATTAGCGTAGGAAAAGTGCTCAAATCTGTAGGCTTTGGTATATAAACCGAAATTAATATGATTAGTACTGAAATTGATATTGAAAGCGCAAGAAAAAAGTCAAGAATAGCCGGTGGCAAAGGTACTATTATAATAGCAAGTATAGCAACTATAACCGCTACTATAGCCAAGCCTCTTAATCTGATAATAGGCTCTAAAAAAGGTGCCACCAGTGTTAAAATATTACGCTTTTGTTTAGCCAATACTACTTCTTAATAATATCTGATAGTTTTATAGTATCTAAAAAATCGTCAAGCTGAATCTGTAAGGCATTAAAAGTAGACCAAATTTGACATATAGCGCCCTTATTAGTAGGGCAATCATCATGAGATATAGAGCATTCAAACACTGCCGTCTTTCTCTTTTCGGCACTCTCAATAATCTTTTTTATACTGATATTTTCAGGCACATCAGCCAATAAAAATCCTCCGTTTGCGCCCTTAAACGAGATCAAAATACCTTCTCTTGCAAGACTTTGTAAAATTTTTGCTAAAAAGCTCTTTGAAATTCCAAGCTCACTCGACATCGTATCGACATCCACGGGAGAGCTCTTTTGTGATATATATATAAGTGATAGCATAGCGTATTCACTGGCTTTTGTAAAAAGCAAAAAGTTCTCCTTATGCAGTTTTCTTGATATTTTATAAAATTTTATCTGCAAATTTGATTAAAATTAAAATTTGAGTAATTTTGATTAAATTTTTAAATTTTATGATATAATCGGGTTTTTAATTTCACCAATCAGGAGGTCATAATGGCTTTGGATTCGGCTAAAAAAGCAGAAATTGTTGCGAAATTCGCTAGAAAAGAGAACGATACAGGTTCACCTGAGGTTCAAATAGCTCTTCTTACTGCAAGAGTTGCAGAGCTTACAGAGCACTTAAAAATTTACAAAAAAGACTTCTCCTCACGCCTTGGCTTACTTAAATTAGTAGGTCGCAGAAAACGTCTTTTAAAATATCTTAAAGAAAAAGATTATACAGCATACTCAAAACTAATAGCTGAGCTAAATCTAAGAGATAAGTAATCACGAGCCCTTTTAAATAGGGCTCTTTATTTTTTCCTAAAACTACTTTCTTTTTAAACTTATATTTTTAAATTTAAAAACTTTATAATTTATCTTAGAAGTAAAATTTTTAGTATTTAGGATTATCTTTTTATAAAAAACTCTATAAAAACTACTAATTTTAGACTCTCTATCTGCATAAATAGCTGTAAAAACATCTTCAAGCGCTGCTCGCTCTTTTTGTGTTAATCTATCCATCAGTTCTTCCTATAAGTTTTTTTATCTTTTTTATCGTATATAGCAAATCTTCATCATCAAGCTCACATAAAAGTTGACATACTGCAATAGCAGCTTGAGGTTTAGATACTCCAAGTCTCCAATCTTGATATGTTCTCATGGATATTCCAAGATTTTTAGCCATCTGAGCTTGAGAAATCTTCTTGCCCATATTTTTTGATTCAACAGCATTATGCAATAAATTAAAAATATCGCTTATCTCTACCATTTAATAATTATACGATATTTATTATTAAATATACATAAAATATTGTTTAAATAGTATTAATATAGATAAAATATAATTTAAATAGCAGTATTTATACTTTTAATAAATTATTTTATACGTAATTACGTATATATTTATGTAAAATTTGTATTAAAATCACAAAAATATAGCTTAGTCTATTAGACTAAGATTATCTAAGTAATTTTCTTTAATTTTATCACTTGACATTTATACACTCAATGTTGTATAATGCACTTAGCAATTAAAATAAAAGAGTGCTAATATAATGAAAATAAGCAAAAGAGATTTAATACTTGAATCTATCATTCAAGCCTATTTGAGCGATAACTCTCCGATAGGTTCTAGTGAGCTTGGTTCTCGTATGTCGGTGTCAATTCCTGCTTCTACGATCAGAGTATATTTTAAAAAGCTATCTGACGAAGGTGCAATAACACAATTTCACATAAGTGGTGGCAGAATTCCTACGACATCGACAATGAATGCCTACTGGCAAAGTCACTTAAATTTCGAAGATGAAATTTCTATACACAATGATAGATTTTTGAAGATGCTTGTTGACAGCATGGAAATTTATTGCATGATTTACGGCGATAGAGAGCAAAATTTAGAAGAAATTTTGAGAGTAAACGACAAATTTTTGATTTTAAATTTTAGCCATGATGAGATTGTCTTAAAATTTGATCCAAGAGTTGAAAAATTTTTAAACAATCTGATTGGAGCAAGTCTAAACAAGCTTGAGCAGATCTCTATGCAAGTTGGTTTAAATGAGTTTAGAAATAAGATAAAGGAGTTGAAGAGAACTAAAATTTACTTTCAGGAGAATGAGGGTGTAGCTTTTAATATGTTTAAAGACGAGAGATTTAGGATGATGTTAGATCCTAGCTTTGAACATCTGATGGCTTCAAATTTGACATTTTCTCCACTTTTTGAAGAAAGTTTTATGGGTATAAAATGCAAAGTTAATTATCTTGATAAAGAAGCTAAGATGATATGCGCGGGCAGTGTTTATGCCGATTATGAGAAATTTTTTAACCAAATAAAGGATGTAGCATGAATGAAGAGATAAAAGCGGAAGATCTAATACCTGCCGAAGGAAGCGACGAGAGTATTAGCTTCGGCGGCGATAGCTTAAAAAATCTTGAACTACAAAAACAGATTGATGAGCTAACAGATAAGTATTACAGGGCCAATGCAGATTTTGAAAATATAAAAAAACGCTTTGAAAAAGAGAAAATAGACCTAGCAAATTACGCTAATGAGAAATTTGCCAGAGATCTCTTGCCTGTAATTGATGCGTTGGAGATGGCTGTAAATTTTGATCCGGAAGGAGATGAATTTGCGCAAAAGATAAAAGATGGAATAAATATAACAATAGATCAGTTTAGAAAATCTTTCGAGAAAAACGGGATAACCGCAATTAGCACAGATTGCGAATTTAATCCGAATGTACATAATGCAATGCTTCAAGTAGAAAGCGATGGGCATGATAGTGGTGCGATAGTGCAAGTTATACAAAAAGGCTATATGATAAATGGCAGAGTATTACGCCCTGCTATGGTTACAATAGCTAAATAAATTTAAGAAATAAAATTTAAACAAAGGATAGAAAATGGGAAAAGTTATAGGAATCGACCTTGGTACAACAAACTCTTGTGTGAGTGTTTATGAGCGCGGAGAGAGTAAGGTAATACAAAACAAAGAGGGTAAAAACACAACTCCTTCGGTTGTGGCTTTTACAGATAAAGGTGAAGTTTTAGTAGGTGATAGTGCTAAGCGCCAAGCGGTTACAAACCCTGAGAAAACAATTTATTCTATAAAAAGAATAATGGGTTTAATGAGTAATGAAGAGGCGGCTAAAGAAGCTAAAACAAGGCTTCCTTATCATGTAGTTGATAGAAATGGCGCTTGCGCTATTGAAATAGCCGGCAAGGTATATACTCCTCAAGAAATTTCGGCTAAAGTTTTGATGAAATTAAAAGAGGATGCCGAAGCTTACCTTGGCGAAAAGGTTATAGATGCGGTTATTACAGTGCCTGCGTACTTTAACGATAGCCAAAGAAAGGCTACCAAAGAGGCTGGAACCATAGCCGGTTTAAACGTGCTACGTATCATAAACGAGCCGACAGCGGCTGCACTTGCTTACGGTCTTGATAAAAAAGAAGCAGAAAAGATAGTAGTATATGACCTTGGTGGTGGTACTTTTGACGTAACCGTTCTTGAAACTGGAGATAACGTAGTAGAGGTTCTTTCAACAGGTGGTAACGCGTTTTTAGGTGGTGATGACTTTGATAACCGCTTGATAGACTGGCTCGCAAATGAATTTAAAAACGAGCAAGGAATAGACCTTAAAAAAGACGTTATGGCGCTTCAAAGACTAAAAGAGGCTGCAGAAAATGCTAAAAAAGAGCTAAGCTCTGCTCAAGAGACAGAGATAAATTTACCATTTATTACAGCTGATGCAAGCGGTCCAAAACACCTTGTTAAAAAGCTAACTCGTGCAAAATTTGAGTCTATGATAGAAGATTTGGTAGGAGAGACCATATCTAAGATAAACGAGGTTGTAAAAGAGGCAGGGCTAGACAAATCTGAAGTAAAAGAGATAGTAATGGTGGGTGGATCTACTCGTGTGCCACTTGTCCAAGAAGAGGTAAAAAAGGCTTTCGGAAAAGAGCTAAACAAGAGCGTAAATCCTGACGAAGTCGTTGCTATCGGTGCTGCAATACAAGGTGCGGTTATAAAAGGTGACGTAAAAGACGTATTGCTTCTTGATGTTACTCCGCTTAGCCTTGGTATCGAAACTCTTGGTGGCGTAATGACTAAGATAATAGAAAAAGGCACAACAATACCTGTTAAGAAAAATCAAGTATTCTCAACTGCGGAAGATAATCAAAGCGCGGTTACCATACATGTATTGCAAGGTGAAAGAGACTTCGCTAGAGATAATAAATCCCTAGGCCAATTTAACCTAGAAGGTATCCCGCCTGCACCTCGCGGAGTACCACAAATAGAGGTTGAGTTTGATATAGACGCGAACGGAATTTTAACTGTTTCCGCAAAAGATAAGGCTACAGGCAAGGCTCAAAATATCACTATCTCTGGCTCAAGCGGACTAAGCGATGACGAGATAAATAAGATGGTAAAAGATGCTGAGCTTCACAAAGAGGATGACAAAAAGCGCAAAGAGGCAGTAGAAGCTAGAAATCAAGCAGACAGCTTGGCTCATCAAACAGAGAAGAGCCTAAGTGAGCTAGGAGACAAGATACCTGCCGACGATAAGGCTAATATCGAAAAAGCTCTAAACGAGCTAAAAGAGACTTTAAAAGATGAGAGTGCTTCAAAAGAACAGATGGATGCAAAAGTAAAAGCTCTAAGCGAAGCAAGTCATAAGCTAGCAGAGGCTATGTATAAAAAAGATGATAACGCTAATGCAAATGCTGATGCAGCTTCTAAAAATAAAAAGAAAGATGACGACGTAATAGACGCCGAAGTCGAATAAACTACGAGGGGCTAATTGAGCCCCTTTTTTCTCATAAATCAATAAATTAAAAATATTAAATTTATCCAAGCAGTCTAGTGACTTGATTTTGTAAATTTACGTTGTTATGCGCTTGAGCCATAATGGACGCATTTAGTTTTAAATTATTGCTATTTAGATCAGTTATATTTTTAGCCATATCATTATTTAGCATATTATTTTCACTTGATTTAAGCGCTACGTTTTTAGTCAAACTAGAATTTATTCCCGAAATCATTGCATTTTGAGTCGATCCAATCTCCGCGCGTAGTGAATTTACATTGGATATAAATTTATGTATACTATCTTGATTAGCCACATCAATATCAGATGAGTTAATGGATGATAAATTTAGCCCTTGCATGCCGTTTCCGGTTAAGAAGTTCATTTCACCGCCAAAGATATTCTTGCCGTTAAAGCTTGCTTGAGAAAGACTATCGTCCATAGATTTTACTAAAGCTGTAGCCTCACTTCTTATCATTCTTCTTTGGTCGCTATTTAAAGCGGCATTATTAAAAGACACGGATAGCTCGTTTATCCTATCGGCGCTCTTTGTGATATTTGCAAGAGTGCTATCCGCGATTTGAAGCATCGCTATAGCGTCATTTGCATTTGTAATACCCTGCTCTAGCACAGAGCTTTGAGCTTTTAAATTATCGGCTATTATTAGATTAGCACTATCAATACCACTTATAGCGCGCTCGGCAGCTATATTCTTTAACGCTTTATCGCTACTATTTTTAGCCTGTTCGAGATAGTGATTGTTTAAATTTGCACTGTATCCTGCTAGTTTCATATCAAATTCCTTTAAATTTTGCACATTATACAAATTATCTTATAAATTTCTTATAAACAAGAACCTTTTATCTCATTATACCTTACTTCCACAGAGCGCTTATGAGCTGTCAGTCCTTCTGCTTCCGCAAGCCTCATGCAGGCAAGCCCTAATTCGCTTATACCTTTAGTTCCAACAGAGATAATAGAAGTTTTTTTCATAAAATTTTCAACCCCAAGAGGAGAGTAAAATCTAGCACTTCCGCCTGTAGGAAGAGTATGGTTTGGTCCAGCCAGATAATCCCCCATAGCTTCAGGAGTAAAGTGCCCTAAAAATATAGCCCCTGCATGCTTAATATCATTCATAATCTCAAGAGCATTATTTGTAGCAATTTCCAAGTGCTCTACCGCAAGCTCATTCATAAGAGACACACACTCGTTCATATCTTTTGCTACTATTATTGCACTTTTATTTTTTATACTTGCCCCAGCTATTTCGCGCCTTTCAAGACTCTTTAATTCCTCATTTATATGCTCTTGAACCTTGGTTGCAAAAGCTTGATTTGGAGTGATTAAAAATGCACTGGCAAGCTCATCATGCTCGGCCTGAGAGAGCATGTCTATAGCTATATGGCGAGCATTTGCGCTCTCATCTGCTATTACGCCTATCTCGCTTGGCCCTGCTATCATGTCGATATTTACCTCTCCGTAAACAAGCTTTTTAGCCGTTGCGACGTAGATATTTCCCGGCCCTGTTATCACGTCTACTTTTTTTATGCTCTTTGTGCCGTATGCCATCGCGGCGATCGCGCTTGCTCCGCCTACCTTAAAAGCCTCTTTTATACCGCATACGTGCATAGCTGCTAAAAGTAGCTTGTTTACTTTTCCTTCAACTGCAGGAGTACAAACAACTATCTCTTTTACGCCGGCTACTATAGCAGGAATTGCGTTCATAAGAAGCGAGCTAGGATATGCTGCTTTGCCGCCAGGTATATAAAGTCCGGCTCTATCAATAGGGGTGTATTTTGCACCAAGAAGCACATCGACACTATCTCTTTTGGTCCAAGTCTTAGGTATGCTTTTTTCATGATAAGCCTTAATGCGATCATAGGCTAAGTTTAGCGCCACTCTTAGCGAATCGTCAATATCATCATAAGCGTTTTGCATATCTATCGGATTTATTTTAAAGTTACTCTCGTCAGGATTCCAGCGATCAAATTTAGAAATCTGCTCAAAAAGCTCCCTATCCCCTTCTTTTTTAACATCATTTAAAATTCCGGAAACCACCGGCATAACATGACTCATATCCATATCAGACCTATTTACCAGCCTATCAAATTTCTCTCTAAAATCAGTATCTGTTGTAAGTAAAAATTTCATCTCATCTCCCTCATTTTTATCTTTCTTTCGTATCTTATTTTTTGACTAATATTACCTAAAATTCCACCTTGATGGATATATAAAATTTCATTTTTAAATCTATCCAAATTTGCAAAAAGTGTTAAAAGCCCTACAGGATCATAGATTAGATCAAATTCTATGCCTGTTTCTTTTAAAATTTCTTGCCAAATTTCATAAAGCTCAAATTTTAAATCCCCATAGTGATATTTTTTAGGAGGATTTAAAATTTGAACCTTTGAATTAGGATCTAGAGCCAAAATCTCGCTTTTTAGGTATTTTGCGTCTCCTACACAAGGACAAGTAAATACATCAAATTTAGTATGTTTAGCTAAAAATGCTGCACTAGTTCCGGTGCCAGATGGCAAAAAAATATCAAAGGTTTTAGAGTGTTTATTGGCCAAAGACTCAATCTCTTTGGCTTGAGAGATAAAGCCCATTTCGGCCTCTTTTTGCCATACTCCTTCGTTTATAAGCAATGAATCTTCCTCGCTTGCTAGCTCTCTTGCTTTTTGCTCTCTATCTTTATCTATAAAAATTTGCATTCCGTTTTCAAGTGCAAATTTAAAATTGCCAATCGGATTATCGGCTAAATTTGAGTTTAAGCTTGAAACTACATAATAAAACTCAAGCTCCTTTATTTTAGCAAATAAACTTATGCTATACATCGCATTTGATTGGCTAGAACCATAGCTCACGACTCTCTTGATGCCTCTTAAGTCGGCTTTTAAAAAATATTCAAGCTTTCTAGCCTTATTTCCATTAAATTCTCCGCCTATCAGATCATCGCGAAGCAGATAAAAATTAAGTCCCTTAAAGCTAATTTTGTGAATATTTTCTATTTTGTTGCTCCAAAAACTTCTCTATCTCTTGCATAGCCTCTTTGTCCGAAAATGAAATTTTAATCTCAATTCTTTTTGAAGCTTCAGCATCTTCCACGCCATCTTTAATAACAAGATCGCTAAAGCTACGTCCGCTTGCCATTAGATACCCTTCAAGCCTCTTATCTTTATTCCAAGAATAGATAAACTGAAGCACCTCATAAGCTCTTTTTTGAGATAGATCAAGGTTATATAAATAGCTGCCTATAGAATTTGTATGTCCCTCTATAACGATTTTATCTATATGTTTTAATATCTCTTCACTATTTAAAATAGCTTCAAAATAGTTCTGCAATATCTCTTTTAAATGTTCTTTAGAACTCTCTTTTAGTTTGTATGAGCCGGTATCAAAAAGTATAGAATCAGGAAGTGCGACTACACCGGATGTCGGATCTATATTTACCTTACTTCCAAGCTTATCTTTTAAATTTGATATTACATTTGAGCGAAGCAAGCTAATATTTTTTATCTTGTTTTTAGTATCGTTATAATCAGACTCCAAGGCAGAATATCTGGAATTTTCTAGTTTTAAATTTGACAACAACTCATTTATCTGTATCTCTTTTTGATTTAGAATTTGCAAAGCTTTAGAAAGTTCAAGACTTAAATCTAAAATAGTCTTATTTGCATCATCAAGCCTATTTTCATAGGAAGAGGTTATACTTTCAAGTTTATCTTTTTGAGCCTTTGTGGCTTCTAGCTGCTCTTTTACTATCTGATTTATATCTACAAGTTCTCTATTTTCACTCTTTGCGGCATTTAAATTTATGAAAATCTCTTGTATTGTCTTCTCTTGTTTTTTAAGTTCGTTTTGAGATATTGTTATATTTCTCTCTTGCTCTTTTAAATTTGACTGAAGTTTTACTAGATCGCTTTGAGTTAAGACATATTTAACGACAACCGCACCGATTATGAGCATAAAGACAAACATAAGCCCAGCCATTAAATCGGCATAAGATACCCAAAAGGTCTGATCTCCGTTTTGTTCGCTATTTCTTATCTTCATTTAACATGCTTGCTTTTTCTATTGTTTGCAAGATCTCACTTGCTTCTTTATCAAGCTCGTCAATATCCTGTTTTAGCTCGTTAATAAGATCTATATTGTCATCATAGGCTATATTTTCTTCGTTAAAAGCCTCTTTAAAAGCACTCATTCCTTCTATTAGGCTAGTCTTAAATCCATCCATAGCTTGTTTTTGTTTTTCTAATATCTGATCGCTAAAAGTATTAAGTGAGGTGTTAAAATTTTTAATATTATTTTCCAGATCTATCACGCTTTTTTCAAGCTTTAAAATACGCTCATTTCCTACATCATAAAGCTTATTATACTGCTCTGAAAATTTTATCTGCATATCTTTGATATTTATATTAAATTTGTTGATAACATTTAAAATTTCAGCATGAATTTTAACCAGATCTCTTTGATCTTTTGATGATTTTAAAAGGGTAGTCATAGTCTGTTTTATATGTTCGCTACTTAGTTTTACGGCGTCTCCCTCTGTTTTTACAATATCGCTAAATACTTTAAATTTATTATCTATAGTCTTATTAAGTTCTGCAAAAAATTCTTGATTGCTTACATGCTCAAATATCACACCTATCTTTTCAAAATGGCTTAAATTTTCTTGTAAAAATCTCCTATCAATCTCCTCTTTGGTCCAAAAAAACGAGCTTGTAGAATTCTTTTGTCGCCTAACCAAAATTTCAAAACGACTCATTCCGTATTTTTCAAAAAAAATCCACCAAAGAGCTAAGAATATTCCGTAAATTGAGACATAAAATGCGGTAGCAACGCCACTTAAAAGCATTGAAATCTCTTTTTCAAGCCCAATAGTATTTGATGAGTTAAACTCAGGCATAGATAAAGCTATACTTATAAATGTTCCCAAAATTCCAAACATAGGAAAGATGCCAGCACCCACTGAAGCAAAATTTTCATTTCTTAAATTTCTAGTATAATACTCTACAAAATCATCGAAACTAGCGTTTGACTTCGTATCTTTTCCGATCACCAAGAGATGTTTGATAATATACTCTTTTAAATTTCTCTTAAAATCAGCTCCACTTTGCTCAAAGTGACAATAGGCAAGCTCGGCGCTGTTTTTAGCAAAAATCAAAGCGATAAAAAGTATTATACCCATCATTATGACAGTATGAAGACCCACTTTAAAATCTATAACTTTAAAATAACCAAGAAGAACAATAACATATATAGCAATCGGCAAAAATACTATTTTTAAATATACCAGAGCCGACTTTCTATTCTGCGCTTCAGGCAGAGCAAGTTCGGCTAAGGTATCGTTTTTTAAACCCATATACAACCTTAATTTCTATTCAAGCAGTTTAAATCCTCAAATGCTGTAAGTAGGCGTTTTACCATAGACTCTTCTCCGCCTCTTAGCCATTTTCTAGGATCATAATATTTTTTATTAGGTTTATCATCACCTTCAGGATTTCCTATTTGGCCTTGCAAATAGGCTCTATTTTTTAGTTCATATTCCCTCACTCCGTCCCAAAACGCCCACTGAGTATCGGTATCTATGTTCATCTTAATTACACCGTAGCTAACGGCATCTTTAATATCTTTTAACTCACTTCCGCTTCCGCCATGGAATACAAAATTTACAGGCTTCTTGCAAGTTGTGTTAAATTTTTTACTCACAAATTCCTGAGAATTTTTTAAAATTTCAGGTCTTAACACTACATTTCCAGGTTTATAAACTCCGTGAACATTACCAAAGCTGGCCGCAATGCTAAATTTATCGCTTATCTTGCCAAGTCTTTCGTAAGCAAGAGCCACATCTTCAGGTTGTGTGTATAAAAGAGCATTATCTACACCCGTATTATCTACACCATCCTCTTCTCCGCCGGTTACTCCAAGCTCGATTTCTAGACTAATTCCTAGTTCGCTAAGCTCTTTTAAGTATTTTTCAGAAATTGAGATATTTTCTTCTAAACTCTCTTCGCTAAGATCAAGCATGTGAGAGCTAAAAAGTGGTTTGCCGTGAAATTTCTTATATTCACGGCTAAATTTAATAAGCTCATCTATCCATGGGAGCAATTTTTTTGCGGCATGATCAGTATGAATGATTACAGGTATACCGTAATGTTTAGCCAATAAATGCACATGTTGCGCTCCTGCAACCGCTCCAAGAACGGCTGCATTTTCACAGGCCTTACCAGCATAAAATCCGGCTCCACCGTTTGAAAACTGAATAATAACAGGTGATTTAGCTGTCTTTGCGGCTTCTAATACTGCATTTACCGAATTACTTCCTACAACATTTACCGCAGGGATCGCAAACCCTTCGCTTTTAGCATGTTCATAAAGTTTACTAACATCATCTCCTACCAAAACTCCTGGCTTTACGATATCTAAAACACCCATTTTGCACCTCTTTTTAATTATTTATATTCAACTTTTGCTTTAGCGCGAAGATCATCGCCACGTTTTTTCATCTCGTCTCTAAATTTTTCCATTTTTAAATTACCCTCGATGTGGCCTTTAACCTCATTAAGAGTAGCTGTTCCTGCATTTTTAGAGTCCTCTTTAAATATTACGTGATAACCAAACTGTGTTTGAACAGGTTTTGTTGTGATTTCACCTTTCTTAAGTGCAAAAGCAGCATCAGCAAATGGTTTTACCATTTGAGATTGTCCAAACCATCCAAGTTCTCCGCCATTTGCACCAGAACCAGGATCAATCGATTTAGCTTTAGCTATCTCTTCAAATTTTTTAACTAAAGCGTCTCCTTTTAGGCTTTTTAGCTGATTTATTATATCAACCGCATCTTTTTCAGCAGATACTAAAATATGTTTAGCTTTAGCTTGCGCAGGCTCTGCAAATTGATCTTTATTTTTATCATAAAAATCCTTCACATCTTTTTCGCTTACTTTAATATCGTTAAAAATTTTTCTCATCCAAACATCTAGCGCTACATTGTCTTTTAAAGTCTCTATAGCATTTTTATATTCGCTGTCTTTCTCTATACCACTTTTTTTAGCCTCTTTAATAAGAAGTTTTCTAGCTATAGTCTCGTCTATTACCTTCTTTTGAGTATCTTTAGGAAGTTGCTCAAGGGTTACTCCAGGCATAGCACCAAGTGTAAGTTGCACATCTTTATCTTCTATATTCATACCATCAACAGTTGCATAAACAGCTGCATTTAGGCTCATAGCAGCCGCTAAACTCAAAGCTCCAAACAAAACCTTATTCATCATGCGAATCCTTTTAAAAAAATTTACGCTCGATTATACCAAGAAAGTTGTTAAGAATAGGTTATAATTCATTGAAATTTTAAACTAAAAAGGCTGAGTTATATCCTTGAGAACGAAAAAAGACATACAAAATATAAAAAATCAATTTTTAGCAAATTTTGAAAATGCAAGAAGCGAACTTCAGTTTAGAAATCTATACGAACTATTAGTATGTGTAATGTTGTCTGCACAATGTACTGATAAAAGAGTCAATCTGATAACGCCTGAGCTTTTTAAAGCATATCCTGATATAAAATCAATGGCAAATGCAAATTTAGCTAGCATAAAGATGCTCATACAAAGCTGTAGTTTTTTTAATAATAAGGCTGAAAATTTGATCAAAATGGCAAAAAGCGTGATGGAAAATTTCGGAGGTGAGATTCCGCTAAATGAAAAAGACCTGGTAAGCCTTGCGGGAGTTGGACAAAAAACCGCACACGTCGTGCTAATAGAGCATAACGGTGAAAATTTAATGGCTGTAGATACGCATGTATTTAGAGTATCTCATAGACTAAATTTAAGCAATGCAAAGACCCCAGAAGGCGTAGAGATAGATCTAACCAAAGCATTTAAAACAGATCTGAATATACTTCATCAAGCTATGGTCTTATTTGGCAGATACACCTGCAAAGCGGTTAAACCAAAGTGCGAGGAGTGCTTTATGAGTGAGCTTTGCAAAAGCAAAGATAAGAGAATCTAAAATTTAAAGAGTGCAAATCAAGCCATACTGTGACTGATTTGCACTTAAAATTATTAATCAATATGCAAAATCTACTGCATACGTGCAACTATATTTCTAACGACCTTTTCCATCATTTCCACGGATTCAACCTCGCAACGCTCATTTACTGAATGTGGAGAATGGATGTTTGGACCTATAGAGCAAGCCTCAAGTCCTGGTTGCTTGCTTACTAAAATTCCACACTCAAGACCAGCGTGAACAGCGCTAAATTTAGCATCTGGCTTTAATTTTTTAAGCTCGTCAAGCACTAAATTACTAAAGTCACTTATTGATGGATTCCAGTTCGCAGAGCGATCTTTAACAACAGTATCAAAGCCTAGTGCGTCGCATAAAGTCTTGGTCTCAAAGCCAAGCTTCTTCAATCCTTCTTTGCTCATTGCACGGCCAAAGAAGTCAAATTCGATAACCCCTTCTTTTTGTTTTACGGTAGACATATTTATACTGTTATTTACCATATTAAGCTCTACATTATAGCTTCTTACGCCTTGAGCAAATGAGTTTATAAGAGCCAAAATTTTGCAACTTTTTACTAAAACCTCAGCCTCTCCTTCACCTACTTTTTTGACTTTAACTATTCCATCGTCTTTTAACTCATTTGCGCTTATTACTGTACATTTTGCAGCTGATGGGATAGAGTTGCTTCTTTCGCCAAAATCAAGGCTGATTAGCTCACAACCATTCTCTCCTAAAAATTTACCGATTACTTTAATTGAGCTTGGGATATTTTTGTGAATTTCATTTCCAGAATGTCCGCCAGGAAGTCCTGTGACACTTACTTCATAAATTTTGCCACTTTTTTTAACTTTTTCATCGCTTATTTTTGCGCTTACATTGATGCCGCCAGCACATCCAAGAGTAACACGATCATCTTCTTCGCTATCTAAATTTAACAAATTTGGCGCTACAATCTTGCCTTTGAAGCCATTTGCGCCTATTAGTCCGACTTCTTCATCGTTGGTAAAAAGACACTCTAAGTTATTAAATTCCTTCATAGAGCTCATCATCATAGCTATGCCTATACCGTTATCAGCGCCTAAAGATGAATTTACAGCCCTCATAATGCCGTTTTCATAGTAAAGTTTTATATTTGGAGCATCTCCCATGCAGACCATATCATAGTGGCTTTGAAGGCAAATTTTAGGCTCTCCCTTCTTGCAATGTATATTACCAAGCTCATCAACATCTACGCTAAAGCCTTTATCCTTAGCAAAGCTAACTAAAAATTCACGCATCTGCTCGGTTTTATGGCTACAACGCGGGATCTCGCAAATTTTCTCAAAAATGGTTAAAACATCACTCTTTTGCATATTTTCTCCTTATAAAATAATCTATTTTAATATCTTGCCTGTATATCCAGTTGTTGCAACAGCGTCAAGAAGCTGCTGTTCGCTAACCTTATCATCAGTTTCTACAGTAGCTTTTTTATCTCTTAGATTGGCTTTAGCACTCTTTACTCCATCCACTTGAAGCAAGGCCTTTCTAACCATTGCAGTACAAAGCGGACAATGCATACCTTCAACCAAAATCACAAAATTTTGATTTGCCATAGCAAGAGTTGCCATAATAATAAGAGCAATAAATTTACGCATAAAAAGCCCCCAAAACTTCAGGATATGATAGCAAAATAATCACAAAAACAGCTAAAAGAATATAGATTAAGACCCATTTTTTGCTTCTATTTTTAATATCGCAAGATTTTTGTTTCTTAAACATATAAAATCCACTTGCCACAAAACATATAAGCGCAAGTGCAGTAAAATAAGGTCTAAGAGCAGTTAAGCTCTCTATCGCTTCACTGCCTAAAAGGCTAAAAGTGGCACCAAATATGAGAAAAACCAGTGCCGGCAAGCAACAAAGTGTAGCCGCAAAGGCACTTATTATCGAAGCGATGGCTAAAAATACACTTCTCAAGCTTTTAACTCTTGTGCGGTATAGTCGTAGCTAAATTCTTTTGGCGAATAATAATTTGCCGTATTTCCGTCAGTTTCCGCATACGGATAGCCGAAGTTGTTTAGCGGAATCTGCTCGGGCTCTGGCTTTAAGATGAAGTCGCGCCCGTAGTTAAATCCTACCCAGCACATCTCCCAGTTACCAAAGAGATATTCGCGAATTTTGCTTAGCTTCTCATCGCTATTGCTTAGCTTTTCGCCTAGACGCACTTTAGTAACATCGGCAGGATCTACGGGTATCCAGCCGTATCCCTTAAGATAAAATTCCGCTCTACAATGCTGACCGCCTGAAATTTTAGCAAGTCCGTTTGCATCGGCTTTACCCATCTCGTTTGAAAATCTGCTTTGACCAACTCTTATGCCAAAGAGCTCTCTAGCAGGTATGCCAACTGCTCTGCAAAGCCCTACGAAAACAGAGTTTATATCGGTGCATTTGCCCACGAGCTTTCCGCTTTCAAGTATCGCTTTTACATCTCCTAGACCGCATCCTATGACGCTGTTATCCCGCTGCATGGTGTTTGCAACCCAAGTGTATATCGCTCTTGCTTTTTCAAGATCGCCGTTAATTCCCTTTACGATCTCTTCGGCTTTTTGCTTTACTACGCCCGTATTTGGGATTTGTTTGGTAGGTTTTAAGAAAAACTCAACTTCAGGACTAAGTTTTTCGTTTTCGTTGAAATTTACCTTGCTAAAATCAGTGTTTCTCTCCTGTGTCCGGACACGAAATTTAAGCTCTAAATTCGCATCTTTTTCATCTTCGCCAAATCCCGCATAAAGCGTAGGTATCACAAGATCTGAGATATAGTGTTCTTTTGCGTTTGTCGATACATCATAGTTGCTTACAAGCTGCTGATATTCGTTACCGACAAGAAGCGGAACCCAAAGCCTACTAAACTTTCCTTGCTCTTTTAGACTATGCTTAAGGCTAACGTCAAAAACTCTATTTTTGTTAGGCGTCTTAATCGCCTCACTATTAGCTAAAACAACATTAGGCGCAAAACTAGCCGCACCGACAACCGCACTAAATTTGAAAAAATCACGTCTTTGCATGAAAATGCCTTGTATAAATATAGTTGCACCGCAACTCTTAAGAGGTATTTTACTTGCTAATTACTAAAATTCGTTTGAAAATTTTATACTACTTAAACGCTATAAATGTGGCGAAATTTGCCCACCTAAACAAGCACTCCACACTCTTAAATCCCGCATTTAAAGCAAGCTCTCTGTTTTCGGATTCAGTGTATGGTATCAGCACGTTTTCAAGAGCTTCTCGCTTTTGAGCGATTTCAAATTTAGAATATCCTTGATTTAGCTTGTAGTTTTCGTAAATTTCGATGATATTTTTACTTAATGTCTTATCTTCAAATATCATCTTTTCGCTAAAGACGAAAATTCCGTTTTCATTTAGGCTCTCATAAATTTTGCCTACGAATTCCTGTCTTTTTATAGGGCGGATAAACTGCAAAGTATAGTTCATAAGCACCGCATCTTGCACACCTAAATCGCACTCCAAGATATCGGCGAGCTCAAGAGTTATATTTGCGCCATAAGCTCTTATCTTGGCGTTTGCATTTTCAAGCATGGCGGCTGCGTTATCTATACCGCGCAAATTCAGATCACTTCTCGCCTCATAAAGCCTTAGCAAAGTAGAAGCCGTAGAGCAGCCAAGATCAAGCACAAAAGCTTCTTTTTTTAATGTTTTTACAAGAAATTCGACAATGAGACTTTGGGCTATATCATAGTGCGGAACCGAGCGGTTTATCATATCGTCAAACACGCTAGCGACCGCAGCGTCAAATTCAAACTGCTTTTTTATCGGCTCTTTAAAAATTTCATCTCTCATCTTTGCGCCACGCCCCCTCTTATCATCTTGTCGTCTATATACAGATCACAGGTTCCTACGAATTTAGAAGCCTCGCTTATATCGAATTTAATCTGCGCTTTTAAACTGCTTAAATCGGCAAATTTCATATTTCCGCGAAGTCGCTTTATAAAGCATACCGCCACGTGGCTTGCGTTTGATATATTTTCGTTTATGACGTGAGTTTCTACGCTAAATTTGCCGTCCGTGCTTAAGCGATTTCCGATAAAAGTTACCGAACCGTAAGTCTTATAGCCGATTCTTGTGCGCGTCGCATAAACGCCCTCGATAGGCAAAAGATAGTTTTTCACGTCCAAATTTAGAGTCGGCACAAGCTCTTTTTGCCCTATTCCTTGACCTTTGATTACATCGCCTTCGATTGAGTATTCGCGCCCTATTAAGAGATTTGCCTCGTAAATTTGCCCCTGCTTTATAAACTCTCGAATCGCAGAGCTATGCACGCCCATACCCTCAAAGCAAACTTCCTCTACGATATCAACCTCACCGTCAAAAATTCGCCTCAAATCATACTTATCCCACGCCCTGTTTCGACCAAATCTAAAATCAAACCCCACGACTATCTTTTTTAAATTTTTAAAATCTCTTTTCAAAAGAGCTATAAATTCATCTCCACTAAGCCCTTTTATAGCGTTAAAATCATACAAAAAACACGGATATCTCGAGTATTCGGCGCGCTTAAGCTTTGGAGTGATGTTTGCCTTGTTTTTATCTATGACGACAAGCCCTCCAAATTCGCCTAAGCGATTTAAAAGCTCCCTGTGCCCGCGATGCACTCCGTCGAAATGCCCGATAGCAACGGCGGTGATATTATCCTTTGTTAAAAGCGTAGAAAAATTCGGCATTTCCTTCCTTTCCTCTTACTTCGCACTGCCGACACTCCCGTAATACCAAGCCCAAATTTGCAGCCGCAAGCTCAAATTTCGCTCTTGCTCGCGATAAAGCCTTGGCATCGGTTACGACTCCTTTTTTATTGCGCTTAGCTTCACGCCCCACCTCAAACTGGGGCTTAAAGAGTATTATTATATCCTTTTTGGCGACTTTTAAAATGTCAGGCAAAATTTGCACTACCGAGATGAAGCTCACATCGCAGGTTACTACGTCAAATTTCATATTTTCATCTTCAAATTTTGCCTCGCGGGCAAACTCTCTTATGTCGGTATCTTCTTTCACCTCAACTCTGCTATCGTTTTTTAAGCTCTCATCAAGCTGGCTATTGCCCACGTCAAGCGCGGTTACTCTACTTGCGCCCTCTTTAAGCAAAATTTGTACGAATCCGCCTGTACTGCTACCGATATCAAGAGCCGTTTTGCCCTTTAAATCAAGCTTGTAATGCTCTAAAAAGCTCTTTAGCTTAAGTGCACCTCGTCCGACGTAAACCTCTTCAAGCAAATTTATCTCGTCATCTTCGCTAGCTTCTTTATTTGGCTTTGTCTCAACTTCACCGTTTAGTAAAATTTTGCCCGATTTTATAAGCTCGCTAGCCTTGTTTCTGCTGATATTTAGCTTTTGTGCTGCAAACAGATCAAACCTCATCACAACTCCTAAAACCGGTCAAATTTCACCTCAAAGCATCTCCATAAGCTCTTCTTCGCTTATCACTCTAACGCCAAGTTCGCGCGCCTTATCAAGCTTACTTCCTGCCTCGCTTCCTGCTAAAACAAAATCTGTCTTTTTGGAAACCGAGCCTGAAACCTTAGCACCGTGAGCTTCCAAAATAGCCTTAAATTCATCTCTGCCCTTACTAAGCGTGCCTGTTATCACAAATGTTTTACCGCTTATATCGCTTTGCTTAACTTCAAATTTCTCAAATTTCGGAGTTACAAAGTATAAAAGCTCGGCTAAATTTTCCCTATTTACCTGCATAAACTCCACATAGCTCTCAGCCATCGCGTCACCAAAGCCGTCAATGCTCATAAGCTCCTCATAGCTAAGCTCTAGCCACTTGTCGCCAAACTGCCTTGCTATCTTCTTAGCCGCGACCTCTCCGATATGCTCGATACCAAGCCCGGTTATGAAGCTATGCAGATTTGGAGTGCGCGCGATATTAATAGCATTTAGCAAATTTGAAATTTTCTTATCCTTAAAGCCCTCAAGACTTGATAGTTCATTTGCACCAAGCCTGTATATATCGGCTATTTTATTTATGAATCCCGCCTCAAAAAGCTGATTTACGATAGCTTCGCCAAGCCCGTCGATATTTAGACAGCGCTTTGAAGCGTAGTGAATGAGTGAGTTTATGACGCGTGCTTTGCACTCTAAGTTTTGACACTTTATAAAAACACCTTCATCAAGCAGCATAGTACCGCAAACCGGACAGTTATGCGGACGCTCTATCGGCGTTTCAGAGCCGCTTCTGCGCTCTTTAAAGACTCCCGTTATCTTTGGTATCACGTCACCTGAGCGGATTATGCTTATAAAATCGCCCTTCATAACGCCAAGGCGCTTAATCTCATCGAAGTTATGAAGAGTGGCTGATTTAACTTTAACGCCGTCGATATTTACCTCATCAAGCACGCCTACGGGAGTTACGACACCGCTTCTTCCAACCTGAAGCGCCACATCAACAAGCCTTGTCGTCTTTTCAATCGCAGGAAATTTATAAGCAACCATAAATTTCGGGAATTTTTCTGTGTATCCAAGCTCGTTTGAAAACGCTACATTATCAACTCTTACGACCATTCCATCCATCATAAATGGCTTATTTTCACGCAAATTTAGAAGCTCACTGTAAGCGGTTTTTATCTCTTCAAGATTAAGGCAAATTTTAAAAAACTCCTCGCGCTCAAAGCCAAGCGAATAGATAAACTCCATGATCTCAGAGTAGTTTTTAAGCCCTAAATTTTGAGCCCCATACCCCCACGGACGAAACTGAAGCCGTCTGCTTGCAGTTATCTTGCTATCAAGCTGCCTTAGACTACCTGAGGCTGCGTTTCTAGGGTTTGCAAGCTGGGTTTCGCCTCTTTGCATGCGTGCTAAATTTATATCGTCAAAATCACTCTTTGATATGACAACCTCACCGCGAATTTCGATCTTGCCACCATAGGTTATCTTCATAGGGATATTTTGAATCACTCTGGCATTTGTCGTTACATCTTCGCCAGTTATTCCGTTACCGCGAGTTATGGCGCGTTTTAGCTCGCCATTTTCGTAAAGAAGATTAAGGCTGGCTCCGTCAAATTTAGGCTGTATGGCAAATTTTTGCCCGAGCTTATCGCCACGATTTAGCCAAGCTACCAGCTCAGCCTCGTCAAATATATCCTCCATGCTCCACATGCGCTCGATGTGATCAGCCTTTATAAAGCCCTCGCTTACCTCGCCGCCGACTCGCTTGGTCGGTGAAAACATCGAAATTTCACTAGGATTTGCACGCTCAAACTCAAGCACTCTGTGATAAAGCTCGTCATACTCCTCATCAGTCGCGATCGGAGCGTCATCTTTGTAATACGCCTTCGCCCACAAATTTAGCAGATCAACGCTTTTTAGATACTCTTTTTTATCCATTTTGGCTCCAAAGGCTTAAATTTCTCATTGCTTCATCTATCTTAAACATCTGCACATGTTCGCTCACATCGTGTGTTCTGATTATGCTTGCGCCGTTTTCAAAGGCTTTTTGATGCAGATACAAACTTCCCGGAAGTCGCTTGCTAACATCGCTTGGACTATAAAAATTTATGACGGACTTTCTGCTTGCACCTACCAAAAGAGGCAAGCCAAAGTGCAAAAAATGCTCCAAATGCTTTATCAAAAGTAAATTATCTTGCGGCGTTTTTCCAAAGCCGACACCAACATCAAGCACGATATCTTCGCATCCCAGCTCGCGCACTTTAGCGATTTTATCCGCAAAAAAGCTATCTATCTCGCCGAGCAGATCATCATAATGCGGACTGTCTTGCATATTTTCAGGACTGTTTTGCATATGCATGAGGCAGTACTGCACGCCGTACTTAGCGGCAAGCCTAGCTAAATTTGTATCTGCCGTGATATCATTTATCATCTTAAAGCCATGATTTAGCGCGTATTCAAGGCAGTATTCATCAAAGCTATCAAGGCTAAATTTCGCTTTTTCGTGCAAATTTAGGCGGTAAATTTCAGCTACGATATCTTTAAGTCGCTCAAACTCGACTTTAGCGCCTACGTATTTACTGCCCGGACGCGAGCTAACCGCGCCTACATCGATATACTCAGCACCATCTTCTATCATCTCTTCTATCTTTTTTATGCCGCTTTTTGTATCTACTCTGCTTTGGGCGTTAAAGCTATCTTCATTTATATTTACAACTCCCATTATTTGGGCTCTAACTGGCTTTTTAAAGTTTGATTTTAAAAATTTAGCCAAATTTTTAAGTCCAAAATCCTGCACAGCCTCTTTTTTTGCAAGCTCTTTTATCTGCGCATCTGTTGCGATTAAAAGCGCAGTTGAGTTCTCGCCGTTTAAAATCGTATTTTTATGCGTTACAAGCTCGGCTCCTATGCTAAGCGCGTCTTGTTTTAGTATGTTTGCAGCAGGCGATCGGATATCTTTTAAAAGGAAAAAATTTAGATTCGCCTTTTTTTTCATTATCGCCTGACCTTCTTTGCTTGGGCTTATAAATTTGCAAATTTCATCAAAATTTGTCTCTTGATTTATCTTAAAAATTTTCACTTTCGGCCCTTTTCATATATCATCAGCAAAATCGGCGTTAAAAGCGCATGTGATTTTGTATTTAACTCCGCAAGCTTAACGGCTTTGTAAAAATAGCTTAACTCATCTTGGCTGAATTTAACTCCCGCTTCGCTAGCCTCTAGGGCAATTGAGGAAATTAGCTCCTTTAGCTCGTTTTTACCGAGCTTGTCGGCTCTTTCAAGCTCGATTTGTTCATCTATGAAGCGATAAATTTCTTTTAACTCAAGACGAGTGAAATTTAACCCGCTTCTTATGCGCTTTTTTTTTATAAGCCTATTTTCGGTGATTAGACGCGAGCGAATCGTTTGAAGTAACATGTTTTTAGATTCGCAAGCGATTATAAATTTGATATTTCTAGGAGGCTCTTCTATGATCTTAAGGAGTGAATTTTGCGCTTCTATGCGAAAATTTTTAGCCATAACAACAAGTATTTTTTCGCTATTTTCAGCGATATAGGCTTCAGCTACGACCTCTTTTGCATTTTCAAGCAAGAAATCTTCAGTTATAAAAAATCTTAAAAAATTTGGATCGTGAAGCATTAGAAGTTTATCCTTTAAAGCTTCAAAATCACTTGTGATAACGATCTTGCTATGCATGAAATTAAAGCATCACTTTAGCAAAGAGCGCCGCATCTACGCTCTTATCAAAGAGTTTATAGAGTGATAAAAGCTTGATATCCAAAAGCTCGTCGCTTGAGCTTAGGTAAAAGCTGTTTTGCGCCTGCTCGTCAAACAGCCACATGTAGCTATCGTCCTTACCTTTGGCTATCTGTGCGCTTTTGTCATTGCTTTTTCCGACGTAAAAGAAGACATAGCCGTTTGGAAAAGCAAGGCTTAGCATATCTTGCAGAAGAGAAATTTCTTCTTTTGAAGATATTGAATCAAAAGATGGATAGAGAGCTCTAAGCGAGAAAAATGGCAAGATAGGACGCGAATTTGTGGGTTTATTTATATTTTTTAAAAAATATTTCTCAAACCAAAACCTTTCGCTATCGGTTATCAGGATAAAAGCGCGCCCCTCGAGTAAAAATTTTAGCTTTGATGCAAGCAAAGGCGTCCACTCTGTGCGCCTTTCTTCCATCCAGCTCATTAGCGAGCCTTCATCTCTAATTGCCTCTAATGTCCACTTTATAAAATCGCTCATTGATCTAGCTTATATGCCTGGTGTAGTGCTCGAACCGCAAGTTCTCCGTATTTTTGATCAACTATGACTGAAATTTTAATCTCACTCGTAGATATCATCTGTATATTTATGCCCTCTTTTGCAAGAGTTTTAAACGCCAAAGATGCTACACCGCTATGACTCTTCATACCAACACCTACAACTGATACTTTTACTATATCTTCGCTATATTCTACATGTTTTGCAGCGGCTAATTTATCCATACACTCTTTTGCTACAGAAAGTTCATTTTGAGGAACGGTAAATCCTAAATTTGTAGTGCCATCTTGCCCTACGTTTTGAATTATCATATCAACATTTATGTTTTTTTCTGCCAAGGCCGAAAAGATCTCAGCTGCGATTCCAGGCTTGTCCACTACTCCTCTTAATGTTACTCTCGCTTGGTTTCTATCAAGTGCTATTCCGCTTACTAAAACTGCTTCCATATTCTCTTCCTTTGTTATCAATGTTCCTTCATTATGATTAAAACTACTTCTTGTGACTAAATTTACATTTAATTTTTTAGCCAGCTCAACAGAGCGATTTTGCAATACTTTTGCCCCCAAACTTGCAAGCTCAAGCATCTCATCATAGCTTATCTTATCAAGCTTTTTAGCTCTGCTTTCTATTCTAGGATCTGTTGTATAAACTCCGTCCACATCTGTATAAATTTCACACAAATCAGCATTCAAAGCTCCTGCAATAGCAACAGCGCTTAGATCACTTCCGCCGCGTCCTAAAGTAGTGACATTTCCATCCTGATCTATACCTTGAAAGCCTGCTACAACTACTATCTTGCCATCATCAAGCTCGCTTCTCATGCGCTTTGTATCTATCATTTCTATTCTTGCTCTTGTGTGAACACTATCCGTTATGATTCCAGCCTGCCTTCCGGTCAGTGCTACAGCCTTATAACCCATATTATTAAGAGCTATAGTAAGAAGTGCGCAGGTAACGCGTTCGCCTGAGCTTAAAAGCATATCCATAGCTATAGTATCGGCATTTTTAGTAAAATAATCGGCATACTCTATAAGCTGATTTGTAACTCCACTCATAGCTGAAACAACTACCACTAAATCGTTGCCCGCTTTTTTATTCTCAATCACTCTTTTGGCAACATTTTCTATTCTATCAAGCGTTCCTACGCTTGTTCCGCCGTATTTTTGAATGATTAGCATTTAGATAAATCCTTTCTCTTTAAAGTATCCCATAACTTTAGTGTAAATCGGTTTTTTAAAATGATTAATGTCATTTAACGCCTCATCTGTAGGGACAAATTTATACTCATCAAATTCAGGGGTTTTAGTCTTAATGTCTATCCTAGCTCCGGCCTTTAATCTTACTAGAAAATATTTTTGAGTTTGACCGTCATAGGGATATTTTTTAGCTTTTAAGACATTTGGTGGAAAATCATAACTAAGCCAGTCAGGATACTCGCATAAAATCTCAACCTCATCGGTGCCTATCTCTTCCTTAAGCTCTCTTAAAAGCGCCTCTTTTGGCTTTTCTCCTTCATCAATCCCACCTTGCGGAAACTGCCAAACACCTTGCAAATCACATCTTTGAGCTATAAAAACCCTACAATCAAAAGGGTATGTGGCAGCCAAAACAACGGCGGCAACGTTTGATCTGTAGCTTTTTTGCATAGATTAAAACCTAAATGTAAAATTTGATAGATTTTAACTTAAAAGAGTTTATATCAAGCTTTAAATCGAGCTTGTCAAAGAATAAAGAATAGCTTAAATTTACATTTTCACACGTTTTTATTTAATTCAAAAAAGATGCCACTAAAATATAAAACTATGTGAAATACAAACTTTTGTATTATAATTAACTCAATTTTAAACGTAAGGCAAAAATGCTCCTATATATACATATTCCTTTTTGCGAAAGTAAATGTCCATACTGCGCCTTTGGATCGCTTGTAGGCAAAGAAAATTTAGCCAAAAGCTATTTTGAAGCTTTGATAGATGACCTGAAAGCTCAAATTTGTAAATTTGATGTTAAGAAAAATAGTATAACAAGCGTTTTTGTAGGAGGTGGTACTCCAAGCGTGATTGATGCAAATTTATATGAGAATTTATTTTTTGAAATTTATCCATTTTTTGCTTCGGATGCCGAAATAACGTCCGAAGCAAATCCAAATTCGGCAAATTTAGTTTGGCTAAAAAAGATGATGGGCTTTGGGGTAAACCGCATTAGTTTCGGAGCCCAAAGCTTTTTTGCAGATAAGCTTAAATTTCTTGGTAGAACTCATAGCTCATTTGATGTATATGAAGCGGTAAAAAATGCAAAAAAGGCAGGATTTAAAAACATAAACGTAGATTTAATATATGGCACAAAATTTGATACCAAAAAACGGCTTGAAATAGAAATCGAAAATATAAAAAATTTAGAGATATCTCATCTATCGGCTTACTCTTTAACACTTGAAGAAAAGACTCCATTTCAAGGCAAGATAAGCTATAAAAAAGATAGTCCGATATTAGCTAAATTTCTTATAAACCAGATAGAAAAAATAGGCTTAAAACAGTATGAGATATCAAATTTTGGTCAAATTTGCAGACATAATCTTGGATATTGGCAAGGACAAAATTATCTTGCCATAGGAGCTTATGCAGTAGGTTTTATGAATGAATTTAGATTTAGAAATAGTGACAATTTAAACGCCTATATAAAAAATCCGCATGAAAAAAATATAGAAAATCTAAGCTTGAAAGAGCGAAATTTAGAGCATATATTTTTAGGTGCTAGAAGTATAGTCGGAATTGAGGCTTCAAGATTATCAAAAGAGCAAGTTGCTAGAGCCGAGATTTTACACAAAAATAAAAAGCTTAATTTTAAAGATGGGCGATATTTTGTAACAAATTTTTTACTAGCAGATGAAATTTCTCTCTTTATAGTTAGCTAATTTATAGAAAATTGAGCAAAAAGCTGATAGAATATTTGATTTAAAATGTAAATTTAGGATATTAAATGTTTGGTATGAGTTTGCCCGAAATAATTATCATAGCAATCATAGGAGTGTTGTTTCTAGGTCCAGATAAGCTTCCTAGTGCAATGGTTGAGATAGCTAGATTTTTTAAAACTATTAAAAAAACAGTCAATGATGCAAAGGCTAATTTTGATCAGGAGATTAAGATTGCAGAGCTAAAAGAAGATGCGAAAAAGTATAAAGAAAATATCACAAAAACTACTGAAAGTGTTCGCAAGAAGCTTACTTTTGAAGAGCTTGATGAGCTAAAAAAGGACGTAAATGATATAACCGGCGGACTTAACAAGAATATATCAGACATAAAAAGCAGTATTGACAATATAAAAAATCCACAAAATATAGTAAAAGATGCAGTTTTGGGTGATAAAAACAACGAAGAGAAGAAAGAGGCATAATGTTTGAAGAGTTAAAACCGCATCTAGTAGAGCTTAGAAAGAGGCTTTTTATAAGCGTTTCTGTTGTATTTGTAATGTTTATTGTGTGCTTTAGCTTCTGGAATCCAATCCTAGCTATCATGACCGCCCCTCTTAAAAATGCTCTTCCGGCCGGAAGCAATATCATCTTTACTCAGGTTCAAGAGCCATTTTTTACAGCTATGAAGGTAGCGTTTTTTGCCGGATTTATGTTTTCACTTCCTGTAATATTCTGGCAATTTTGGCTATTTGTAGCACCAGGACTTTATGACAATGAAAAAAAATATGTAATTCCTTTTGTATTAGCAGCTACATTTATGTTTTTAGTTGGCGCTGCGTTTTGTTACTATGTGGTAATTCCTATCGGCTTTGTATTTCTTATAAATTTTGGCGGAGAATTATTTACTGCACTTCCTAGCATAGGGCAATATGTAGGCTTTTTTACTAAGCTTTTAATAGCTTTTGGTATAGCCTTTGAGCTTCCTGTTATCACTTTTTTCTTAGCTAAATTAGGACTAATAACCGACGCAACACTTAAAAATTCGTTTAGATATGCGGTGGTAATTATATTTATATTTTCTGCCATTATGACTCCTCCTGATATCATAAGCCAATTTTTAATGGCAATCCCTCTAATAGGGCTTTACGGATTGTCTATTTTTATAGCCAAACAGATAAATCCGGCTCCAAAAGAAGAGGAAGTTCAAGAAGAGTCAAAAGAAGAACCTAAAAAGCAGCAAGACAGCGACGATGACGATGACGAAATATACTACAATGGCGACTGATATAGATCTGCTATCAAGCTACGACTACTATCTTCCACCAAATTTGATAGCCTCCACTCCAACATTGCCAAAAGAGGAGGCAAGACTGCTTGTATATGAACGGGGCAAGGACAAAATACACCATCTGAAATTTAAAAATCTACACGAAATTTTACCGGATTGTTCCATTATTTTCAACGATACAAAAGTAGTAAAAGCCAGAATTTTAGGCAAAAAAAACAGCGGAGGATCAAGCGAGATACTGCTAAATACTCCTCTTAACGATAATAAATTTAGCGTCTATATAAAAGGCAAAGTAAAAATAGGAACTTTAATAAAATTTGATAAAGATTTGGTTGCGAAAGTTTGTGAAATTTATGAAGATGGCACAAGAGTAGTTGAATTTACTCAAAATAATCAAACTTTAGACACAGCTAAGCTTTTTAGCGTGCTTGAAGAGATAGGACATGTGCCACTCCCTCCATACATCAAAAGGGCTGACAATAGAAACGATGAGAGCTGGTATCAAAGCATATTTGCTAGGCACCAAGGCGCAGTCGCAGCGCCTACCGCAAGCCTTCACTTCAATGATAAGATGATAAAAACACTTAAAAAAGATCATGATATAAATTTTCTTACGCTTCATGTTGGAGCAGGAACATTTAAAGGTGTAGAGTCTGAAAATATAAAAGATCATTTGATGCATGGTGAATTTTATGAAATTCCAAGTCAAACGCAAGATCTTATCAACTCAAACAAGCAGATTTTAGGTATTGGAACAACAGTAACAAGATGTGTAGAGGAATTTGCAAGAAGCAAGATATCAAGTGGCGAGTGTAAGTTATTTCTGAATTTACACAATAGACCTATTCGCCAAAACTATCTTCTTACAAATTTTCATCTTCCAAAGTCAACGCTTATAATGCTAGTAACAAGCTTTATAGGTCTTGATAAGACAATGGAGATTTATAAAACGGCAATTCAAAAAGAGTACAAATTCTACTCTTATGGTGACGGAATGCTAATTATTTAGGGATAAGCAATGGAATTTAGCTTAATACTTTTTATAATTCTTTTTTTATATTTGATGTTACTCGTAGCATATTATGTGCATTCTAAAAAATTAAATGAAAAATTTACTAATAAAAGAGTTAGGCTACTTAGAAAAAGTCCTGAGTTCTTACATACAAATACAAGAAAAAAAATAGCACAAACAGACATATTCGACAGTATGTTTTTTTTAATGAATTCGCTAAACGAAGATTCTAAAAAAAACAATAATACAGTATTGCTTGATTACAACATGAACTATCCAAAAACATTTAACGCAGATTTTTCCGATTTAGTTAAATTGACAGACGCTTTAACTCAAATAATGCTCTTGAATTTATCAAATTCAACAATTATCATAAAATTTTTATTAAGTAATTACAGCAAAAAACATATTAATTTCACAATCTCCGTATGGGCGGATAATAGTTTTTATACAGATACTATAAATAAAAATATGATACATACAACTATGACTCCAATAAGTCGAAAGTTTTTTCGTTTAGCCGAAGAAATAGCAAATAAAAATGATTCTGCGGTATCCTTCCAATATGAATCAAAAGGATATATAAAAGTATCTGCTAATATATCTTTTGAACTTTCAACAAGTAAAAATAATATACTAAAAGAATTAAAAGTAGAAGATCCAAAAAATTTTACTGTTTTAATAGCAGAAAAAAATAAATATGCTTTTGATATTTTAAAAAATGAGCTTGAATTTATTGGAATTGATGTGAAACCAACTTCTAATTTGGAAATCATTAAAAGACACATAGAAGACAATATTTTTAAGCCAGATATAGTATTTGTCCAAGCAGATATTATCAAAGATATTAATATAACAGAAATAGAAAACGCATTAATAAATAAAAAAATATGTCTAGTTATAATAAAAAATAATCATGATGAATTTGAAATAAATCCTAATATTTATGTACAATATATGTCACAGCCATACACTCCTAATATTTTAATGTGTATTATTAACAACGCATACAAATACTATAGCAATAGAGCATTAAAGACATAGCTAAATATTAAGATATCTTTTTAATATAATCATCGCAGCTATACTATCAAGCTTGCCGTCTCTTTTTGAGTCGGTATAAATTTCACTTGCCTCAAAGCTACTCATCGCCTCATCGACATAGACTATCTCACCGCTAAAATTTAGAAGCGATACAAAATGACTTATGCGCCTTCTCATCTCATCTTCGCTGCTTCCGCCAAGCGGGACCCCTACAACCAAAGTCTTTGCGTTTAGCTCTAATAAAACAGCACTCACGTCGCGAGCGGCTTGGTTGCGATTTTTTCTTAAAACTGGCTTTTGAGGCATCACTACGCTGCCAACGCCAAGTGCTACGCCTATGCGCTTTAAGCCTACATCGATAGCAACTACACTCATACTAAACTCACTCTAAGCCCTGATATGACAAGCTTTCCAAAGAGTTCATACTCATAAATTTTATCTCCGAATTTTGCTAAAGCCTCGTCCAAATTTGCTCCAGCTTTGCAAAATTCTAAAATTTCATCTTTTATTTCGGATGAAGGACTCCCAAATTTAGCGGCAAATTTATCAAAATCATTTATAAGTTCAGCCTTACCGCAAGCCAAAAGCTCATTTGTGCCGTTGCTTTCATTTAGTCTTTGAGGAAGGACATAAATTTTTACTCCAAGCTCCTGCGCCATCCTTGCACTCTGCATAGAGCCGCTTCTTAGATCGGCTTGAGCTACTACCAAAGCCTCGCTAAGTGCCACGACTATGCGGTTTCGCTCTAAAAATCTATGCGCAGCGGCAACAGTGCCCGGCTCGTACTCGCTTATTGCAAGCGAAGAGATATAAATTTGCTCTATGGCTTTTAAATTTGCCCTTGGATACACGATGTCAAGTCCGTTTCCAAAGACGGCTATAGTGTTTGGGAAAGCGCCTTCATGAGCCTTGATATCCACCCCAAGAGCAGCACCACTTACCACACAAACTCCTGCATTTGAGAGGGTTTTAGCCAAATTTAATACGCAATTTTTAGTATATACGCTTGCCTTTCTTGAACCAACTATGGATATCATCGGAAGCTTTAAAAGCTCTAAATTTCCTCTATAGTAAAGCTTTTTAGGCGGTTTTTTAAGCCTATTTAACGGAGGCGGAAGCTCGCTTAAAACATTCACAAGATATCCTTTAGATATACCACTTCTACATCTTTTAAGATTTCAAAGCTGTTTCTTAAAACTTCCATCGTGTTTTTATAAGGGTGACCAATGGCTATGGCTCTGCTATGCTTTTTAGCAATTGCAACGGCGTATTTTAGTTGCTTTGTTATAGCTGCTTTGTTATCCTCATGATCTAAAAAGACATCTCTTGAGATATAAGGCATTGAGTGCTTTTTGGCTGCAGCTGCAACCTTGGTGTTGGCTATCGTTTTGCTATCTATAAAGATCAAATTTTCATTTTTGATAGCCTTCATAAGCCTATCCATAGCGTCAAAATTGCTAGTAAATTTGCTTCCTGTGTGATTGTTTATGTATTTTAGCTCTGGAAAATCTCTTTTTATATCACGCAATCTCTTTAAAATTTTATCATAACTATCATTTATGTGCAGGGTATTAATCTCCTCTTTTTTAAATCCATGAGCCTGCATCGGTAAATGAATCATATAAAACTTAAACCTTTTTGCAAGCTTTGGTGTGTCTGGATGATGTTTTGTAGGAGGGAAAATAGACGGGGTAAGCTTTAAATTTATAGCTTTTACAGCGTCTACTTGGTGCTTATAAGCAATATCATCAATTATAATTACTAATTTTGGTTTATTAATAGACGCTTTCTTGTTATCTAATGCAAATTTTTGATTTTTATCGGTATCTTTTTTATTCCTTTTTTTAGTTATATTTTTTTCTACAATTTCTATATGTATTTTATTTGTGTGCTTGGTTACATTATGCTCTTTTGATTTTATTGAATTTACATATAAATTCGTATCGTTATCTTCCATGCTTTTTATCATATTTTTTATGGCAAGGCTTTCATTGTCGGTTAAATTTAGATCCTTTATTGTCGTCTTTTGTTCTAAGTTGGGCTCTTTATTTTTTATCTTTTCTTGTGGTTTTTGCTCAGATTTTACAATAGAATCTTTTTTTATCTCTTGTTTTTGCCTGTCTAGGTATTTTTCTATCTTGTTTATAGTTTGTATATTATTATCACTTTTACCGTATAGATAGTTAAGTAGAAAATATGTAAAAACACCTACACATAAAGCTATAAGAAGTATTATAAAATAACTCCAAAAGGAGTGCTTTTCAGAACTATGCCTTACACGCCTTTTGGTAGTTTTTCTCTTTGTTCTTGGACCCAAATTAATTTTTACTTTGATCTACGATTTTACCTGCGCTTATCCAAGGCATCATAGCTCTTAGCTTTTTGCCGGTTTGATTTAGTAGGCTTCTTTCGGCGATTCCTCTTTCGGCATTCATCCTTACATATCCTGCTTTGCGCTCAAGGATAAAGTCTTTTGCAAATTTACCGTTTTGAATCTCTTTTAAAATTTCCTTCATAGCCTTCTTGCTATCTTCATTTACGACTCTTGTTCCGCTTACATAGTCGCCATATTCAGCTGTATTTGAGATAGAGTAGCGCATATCGGCCATTCCGCCCTGATACATCAGATCAACTATAAGTTTTAGCTCGTGTAAGCACTCAAAATAAGCCATCTCAGGCTCATATCCTGCCTCGACCAGCGTTTCAAAACCTGCATTTACCAAGGCACAAAGCCCACCGCAAAGCACTGCTTGCTCGCCAAATAGATCTGTTTCAGTTTCATCTTTAAAAGTAGTTTCAATAATGCCTGTTCTTCCGCCACCTATTGCACTTGCGTAGCTAAGCGCAAGCTCTTTTGCTTGACCTGAGGAATTTTGCTCAACTGCTATTAGATCAGGGATGCCGCCGCCTTTTACAAATTCGCTTCTTACGGTGTGACCAGGAGCTTTTGGAGCTATCATTATCACATCTATCCCCTTAGGAGCTTTGATCTGTCCAAAATGCACGTTAAATCCATGCCCGAAAGCTATAGCATTTCCCTCGCTTAAATTTGGCTTGATCTCGTTATAAAAAATTTCAGCCTGCATCTCATCAGGGGTTAGGATCATAATCATATCTGCCATCTTTGAAGCTTCGCTCACGCTTTTTACCTCAAAGCCCTTAGCTTCTGCTTTTGCCCAACTTTTTCCGCCTTTTGCAAGACCGATGACGACTTTTACTCCGCTATCTCTTAAATTTTCAGCGTGAGCGTGTCCTTGAGAGCCAAAGCCGATAATAGCGACTGTCTTGCTTCTAATAAGACTTAAATCGCAATCTTTGTCATAATAAATATTTACTGCCATATTTTCCCCTTGAGATAAGATTTTGAAAATTATACAACCAAGCAACTCAAATGTCACTGAAACAAGCTGAAATTTATAATTTAAGTTTTTTAACAAGCCATTTAGTGTAAAATGCCGAAAAATTAATCTAAATTTAAAGCGTGAAATTATGAATCAATCAATATACAAACACATTAAAACACTTCCGCCGCTTGATGATACTGTTATAAAAATTCAAGCTATCTGTTCTGACGAAAACGGCTCCTTGGGAGAGCTTTCTCAGGTCATAGAAAAAGACCCTATGCTAACGGCAAATATACTGCGCTCTGCAAACTCTCCGCTTTATGGCTTTAGTAGAGAGATAACAACTGTATCTAGAGCAGTTTCTCTATTTGGAATGGCTACAATTAGGGGTTTTGCATTGTCAAGTGCAGTTAAAAAGAGTTTTAAGATCGATCTTGATCCATATGACATAACAAGCCAAGATTTCTTAAACATATCAATCATGCAAAATGCTTTAATGTATAACTGGTATAGTAAAATCAATCCTGGATTTTTGGCTATTTTGTCACCTGCTTCATTTATGCTTGAAGTCGGCAAAATAGTTCTGTCTCACGAACTTATCGAAACAAACAGAGCTAGCGAATTTAAACATAAGCTAAAAGACATATCAAGCCCTTTTGATCTTGCCGAGCTTGAAAATGAAATACTTGACATATCAAATGAGGTTGTAACAGCTAAAATTTTTGAGCAGTGGAACCTAGAATCAGAGTTAGTAGACTCTATTTTCTTCTCAAATTCGCCTGAAGATGCTCCTGAGCACATCAAACAATACTCAGTTGCCTTAAGAATCATAAAAAATGCGGTAAATATCTTCCATCAGCTTGATGATGAAAGCATCCAAAACACACTTCCATTCCTTGACGAATACGGCTTTGCTCACGATAAATTCCTAGAAGCCGTGGCTAAAGTAAAAGCTAATTTGTGAAAGAATTTTTAATCAGACTACTTGATGGATTAAGCGAAAAGGAGATTTCAAGCGACCACAAAGAGACGCTTAGAAATCTCTTAAATTTAGGCGCTATCACCTCTCATAACAACAAATTTTACCTAAACAACGGCTTTGTATGCGGCAAGCTTGATATAAGCTCAAACGGTACAGGATTTTTAATGCCGTTTGACAAGCGATTTAAGCAAGATATCCTCATAGAAAACAAAAATTTAAACAACTCTCACTACAGAGATATTATCTTAGCCAAACTGCTTCCGCTTAATAAAAAACGCCAAAGTGCAAAGGTAGTTCTCACGCTTAAACCAGCAAACGAAACAAGCGTAGTTTACACCAAGCACTTTGGACGGGCGATCCTAGGAGTAAATTTAAAAACAGGGCTTAGCATAGCGCTAAAAGCCACTCAAAAATCACTAAAAGCACTGCCTATAGGCACACTGCTAAAAATCAACAACTTAAACAACGAGATAACCGAAGTCATAGGCAACATCAACGATCCTTTTTCAGATGAGAAAATTTCACTTGCGATCTATAACAAAAACGATAAATTTAGCGAAGCGAGCGAATTTGAAGCCAAGGCTTGGGGAGATAGCGTTGATGCCAGCATGTATCCAAACAGAGCTGATCTGCGTGAGCTTGAATTTTGTACGATTGATCCGATAGATGCAAAAGACTTTGACGACGCGATATATTTTGATGAGAAAAATTTAGAAATTTACGTCGCAATCGCTGATGTAAGCGAATATGTAAGCAGTTACGGAGCGATCGATAAAGAGGCTAAAACAAGAGGGTTTTCGATATATTTTCCTCACATCGCTATACCGATGTTGCCGCGAAGTCTTAGCGAAAACATCTGCTCGCTAAAGCCCGATGTGGCAAGACTTGCCTTTTGCTTTAAAATTAAACTTAATAAAAATTTAGATGTCGTTGGCGAAGAGCTCTTTGAAGCTATCATCACTTCCAAAAAGCGATTTAACTACGATGAGATCGATGAAATTTTAGAAGACAAAAGAGCTAGCGAGATCTTTTGGATAAAGCCACTTTTTGAGCTTACCTCAAATTTGCGCGCCAAAAGGCTTAAAAACGCATTTGACTTTAGAACAGAAGAGCTTAGGATGAGCCTTGATGATGAGGGCAAGCTGCTTGCAACCAGATTTGAGAGCGACTCAAACTCACACAGACTTGTTGAAGACTGTATGCTACTAGCCAACAAAGCCGCGGCAAAGCTGATAGACGGCAGAGGAGTTTTTAGAAATCATGGCACACCAGACATCAGAAAGATCGAAAATTTGCTTCAGGACTTAGCTTCGCTTGGATTTGACTTCGTATATGAAAGCGATCTTGCGAATTTGATACGTAAAATTCAAGCTCAAGCAGACGCCATGGGTAACCGAGAAGAGATAGATAAACTCATCATAAAAGCTCAAAAGAAGGCTGAGTATTCAGCTCAGAATTTAGGACACTTCGGACTTGGATTTGACCGTTATACTCACTTTACAAGCCCGATTCGCCGCTACTCTGATTTAACGCTTCATAGACTGCTAAAAGCCAAGATGAAAAACGATAAAAAGCTCTTTAACTACCTACTTTTAAACATCGAAAGCACTTGTGCTAGTTTAAGCGAACTTGAGCGCGAAGCGGATAAAGTAGCGTATGACTTCATGGATAGAAAATTTGCCAGATGGGCAAAAGAGCGCATTGGACAGAGATTTAAAGCTTACGTAAGCGAAAATCAAAACATGCTCGTTGCAAAGCTTGATGATGAGATAAAGGGCGCTAGGATATACCTAAACTCATACTCGGCTGAGCTGCTTCAAAAACTTATCATAGAGATAACTGATGCAGATATAGCAAGCGGTGAAATTTTCGCAAAAGTAGTCAAAAAAATCGATGTATAGAAGAGATCTTGAGGGGATACTGCAAAGCCCGAAATTTCCAAATACCTTTTTGCTTTTTGGAGCGGATGAGTATCAAATAGAGCTCTTTGCCAAAGAAATTTTGGCTAAATTTGAAGGGCTAAATTTGCTCAGCCTCTACTACGATGAGTATGATTTTAGCCTTGCCAAATCACATCTTTGCGAACCTTCGCTATTTGGCGACGAGCCGCTGCTTCATATAAAAAGCGATAAAAAAATCCCGTCAAAAGAGCTAAAAATGCTAATTGAGGCTTGCAAAAATGGTGGTGCTTTTATTTATGAATTTTACGAAGCGGACGCAAAGGTGACCTTTGATACACAAAAGGCTTTCGGCGTGAATTTTGCTAGATTTTTTAAGCCAAATTCTCCCGATGAAGCGGTAACTTTGCTAAGCAGGCAAGCAGGAAAGATAAATTTAAACATAACTAAAAACGCTCTTTTTGAACTTTACAGGATCCACAACGAAAATTTATACTTAGCTGCAAGCGAGCTAAATAAGCTTGCAAGCCTAAATGAGCCGATCAATGAAAATATAGTTAGAAATTTGGTATTTTCTCTTTCAAGTATAAGCTTTGACGATTTTTTCGACAAATTTATAAATCTAAAAGATATCAGGCAGGATTTTTTCTCTTGCGCGGATGATGGAAATTTTAGTGAAATTTTATTTATAAACTCGCTTTACAGAGCCTTTTTTAGACTTTTTAAACTCCACAGCTTTATCAAGATAGAGGGTAAATTTGACATCAAAGAAACTCTTGGCTACACACCACCTCCAAACATCGCAAACGAGCTTAAAAAGCAATGCTTGAGCATAAATTTAAAAACATATAAAGAAATTTTTATGGCCTTAAATTTAATGGAATTTGAGATAAAGACCAATGCAAAGCTTGACAAAACACATTTTTTATTATCCTCACTTATCTCTATGCAAAATTTAATCCATAAAAACAGCAAATATTAAGTAAAAAAAAGATAAAATCAGTCCTTGTCTTTATAGACATCCTTGCTCGCATGCGAGCTTAATACCCACAAGGAGAATTAATGAAGCATTACGAACTTTTATTCGTATTTAAGCCTACCTTGACTGAAGAAGAAGTAGGCGCAAAAGTTGATTTCATAAAAGAAATCCTTACAAAAAATGGTGCAGAGATTGCATCTTTGTTGTCGCTTGGCACAAGAAAGCTTGCTTATACGGTTAAAAAACATGAGCGTGGTGTATTTTTTGTAGCTTATTTTACAGCTCCTACAGTTGCGATTGCAGAAGTTGAGCGTATCATAAGAATCAATGAAGACATCATCAAATTCTTAACAGTGAAATTTGAGAACAAAAAAGAAGTTGCGGCTTGGGAAAGACTAAGCAAAGGTATCAAGCAAAGCAAAAAAGAACCAAAACCAAAAGCTGAAGAGACTCCGTCACAGGAAGCATAAGGACGAAAAATGTTTAATAAAGTCGTTTTAGTAGGAAATCTTACAAGAGATATCGAGCTTAGATACACAACAGCCGGCGCGGCGATAGGAAACAGCTCTATAGCCGTTACTAGAAAATTTACCGCAAATGGCGAAAAACGTGAAGAAACCTGCTTCATCGATATTACATTTTTTGGCAAACAGGCTGAAATAGCAAACCAATATCTTTCAAAAGGCTCAAAACTTCTAGTTGAGGGTCGCTTAAAGTTTGATCAGTGGACGGACAATAACGGACAAAACAGAAGCAAACACAGCGTAAGCGTTGAAAATATGGAGATGCTAGGCGGTTCAGGGCAACAACAAGGTGGATTTAATCAAAACAGTAATCAACAAGGCGGATACAGCCAAAGCGGTGGCTACGGTAATCAAAACTATAGCAACCAAAGCTATGGTCAAAATACAAATAGTTATGCAAACAATGGCGCAAAAACACCAAGTCAGCAAAACTATAACAGACAGCCTAGACAAGATGATTACAACGATAGAATTCAAGATATAGATGTAGACGCTGACAAGTACGACAGCGACGAGACAATACCATTTTAATTAAGGATTAGGATTTAAAGATGGCAGAGAAAAGAAAATATTCAAGAAAATATTGCAAATATTGCGAAGCAAAAGTTGATTTTATAGACTACAAAGACACAACACTTTTAAAATACTCTCTTTCAGAGCGTTTTAAAATAATGCCGAGACGTCTTACAGGTAACTGCAAAAAACACCAAGAGATGGTTGAGCAAGCTATCAAAAGAGCTAGACATGCGGCGTTTATCCCTTATATTGTAGATCGCGATAACGTAGTAACAAATCCTTTCGAAGGACTATAATCTTAAAGCCCTTAATTGGGCTTTAAACCATAAAATTCATAAAAAACTTTTAAACTTATAGAGCTTTTACAAGAGATTTCCCTCTCATAAAAGCCAAATTATTATTTTAATACGAGAGCATTTTTAAGTACATCCTCTATCGTATCAACCGCTATAATTTTAACATCCCTTTTTACATCTACAGGTATTTCATTTAGGTCACGCTCATAGTTTTTGCGCGGTATTAAAGCAGTTTTTATGCCGGCCTTATGAGCCGCTATCAGTTTTTCTTTGAGCCCGCCTATAGGTAAAACTCTACCACTTAAAGTTATCTCTCCTGTCATAGCCACATCAGCCCTAACCTTTGTATCGGTAAGTATCGAAGCTATTGCGGTTACCATCGTGATTCCAGCACTTGGACCATCTTTGGGAGTCGCACCTTCTGGCACATGTATATGCAGATCAAACCTACGATACACATCGCTTGGCTCAACTTTCTTTTTATCATCTGCAAAAACGGGTATGATTTTAGTAGGCACTTTTATCTTCTTATTGTCTATCAATACCTTAACGAGACTAAATGCTATGTATGCACTCTCTTTCATCACATCGCCCAAAGACCCGGTTATCTGCATAGAGCCTTTGCCTTGAATGCGAATAGCCTCTATTTTTAGAACATCTCCGCCCACACTTGTCCAAGCAAGACCATTAACCTGCCCTACTTGATCTATCTTATCCGCAGGCTCTATCTCGTATACTTTTTTCTCTAAAAACTCACTCAAATTTTTAGTAGTAATATTCACTTTTTTAATACTCATATCACTTAAAAGTTTTTTTGCAACTTTTCTAAATATATCCGCTATACGTCTGCGTAAATTTCTTACTCCGCTCTCTCTTGTGTAATCAGATATAATTAAATTTAAGACATCTTTGCCCAAGCTCACCTCGCTTGATCTTAAACCGTGTTTTTTAAGTTCTTGAGGTATCAAATATTTCATGGCTATCTCAAATTTCTCTTGCGGAGTATATGAACTAAGCTGGATAAACTCCATCCTGTCGCGTAGTGCAGGTGGGATAGAGCCAACATCGTTTGCAGTAGCCACAAATACTACCTTACTTAGATCTATATTAAAATTTAGATAGTAATCTCTAAATTTATTGTTTTGTTCCGGATCTAAAATTTCAAGTAAAACAGCCGTAGGATCACCACGAAAACTTCTGCCGACCTTATCTATCTCATCAAGCACTACGACAGGATTCATCTGCTTAGCTTCAATTAAACCCTGCACTATACGCCCCGGCATTGCTCCTATATAGGTTCTTCTATGACCTCTAAGCTCATTTACGTCTTCAAGTCCGCCAAGTGCCACGCGCACAAGCTCTCTTTTAAGCGCCTTGGCAATAGAGTTTGCAAGACTAGTTTTACCAACTCCAGGAGGTCCCGCAAAGCACAAAATAGCGCCATTATTTACTTTATCAGCCACACCCCTAAGCTCCAAAAGCTCACGCAAAGCAAAATACTCCTCAATTCTCTCTTTTGGTCTAGCTAGGCCATAGTGATCGGTATTTAGATGTCTGCTAACCTCGGCTACGTTTAGCTTTTTGTTTGCAATATTTTCAAAAGGCACCTCAATAACCCAGTCAAGATAGCTCTGAATGGTATTGGCATCAGCAGAATCTGGATGCATGCGACTTAGTTTATCAATCTGCTTTTTGATTTCTTTATAAGCATCATCAGCCATGAATTTTTTCTTTTTCTCAAGCTTTTTGCGATACTCTTCTATCTCATCTTCACGCGTAGTGTCAGCACCAAGCTCTTGCTGAATCTGCTTTAACTGTTCTTTTAAAAAATACTCCTTATTAACTTTATCAATGCGAGAATGAACTTTGTTCTTTATCTCGCGTTGAAGTTTATTGGCTTCAATTTCCTCAATAATATAGTCAATAAGCTTTAAAAGTTTTTGTTCTAAATTTTCCTCTATAAAAAACTCATAAGCGATCTGCTTTTTTAATCTAAGCGAACTTAGCACAAGGTCACAAACTCTATTTACCTCAACACTTTCTTCTATAGTCTTTAACAAATCTGGCGGGAAAAAATGGCTAAGGGCAGCTAGATCTCTAACTTTTTCCCTAAGAACGGTCACCAAAGCATCACTTTTAACGGCTGTAGGGTGCTTTTCATGGATAACCTCCACAACAGCCCTTAAAGGCTTAACACTTATTTTATTTATTATACGACCCTTGCTTGATCCTTGAAATAAAATTTTTACTCTCCCGTCAGGAAGAGGAACCTTGCGCATAATAGTTCCTATAACGCCCGCATCATAAATGCCTTCAAAATCCCTCATTCCTTCATTTTGTGGCTTTACTGAAGCTACTAAAATTTGACTTTGATTTTCTATGGCTAAATTCAGAGCGGATAAATTTTCATCATCACTTAAAAACAGTGGAGTTATCATAAAAGGATATAAAAATAGCTCATCCTCTACTATTACAGGAAGTTCTGTCGGAAAAGCCTTTGATTCGTTTATTTGCAATTTTTTCTCCTACTCAAATATTTTTCTATACCAAGGAAGTTGTGGCGGTATCAAATTCGCATCCATTAAAGGCGACTCTTCTACCTTTTGTTTATAAATTGTAGCCGATTCAATTCTGCCTGTTCGTTCATATAAATCAGCGATCTGCTCATCAAGGTAAAAAATAGAAAGCTGAAATTTAGTAAGCATAGTTTCTATTAAAGGTCTATACTTGGTATTTGGATAGATATAAAGAAATTTTTCGATCTCTGCTACACTATCTTGCATTAACTTTTGATTACGGTTTGGTTGTGAAAACGAGTCAAAATTTGCCTTAATCTTAAGGTATTGAGCAAATTCGGTTCTAGGACCATTATCGCCGTATCTTTTGATATACTCATCGAGATAAAAATTAGCTAACAGATATTCTTCTTCGTTTGCATGAGCTTGTGACAATATTAGCAAAATTTGCTCAAGCATCGGGCTTGCTACGTGTTCGCTTGACATAGATGTATAATGTTTATCGGCGCTTTCCAAGTCTCTATCATTAATGTCTGCTATTATTTGAGTATACCACTCGTCAGGTGTTAAGTTATAAAGTTCGCTGTATTTTTCAGCACAACCACTTGCAAAAATAATTAATATACAAAAACTCAAAATTTTAATAAACGATCTCATGTTATTCCTTTTTTACAATTTCATAAAAACCGTATATTTTACTATTGATTCAGTTATTTTTCAATAAATTTATATATTTTTTATGTTTAATTATTAATGTATTGAAAATTTTGATATAATTATGGTAAAGAATTTTAAAAAATTATAGGAGATGCTTATGGTATTTGAAGTAAAAAGCCCAATTTTAGGATTTGAACATATAAAAACTATGGAACTTATAGAGCTTGATAAATTTTTTGTGAAACTTCAAAGTAAAGACGATAATACATCTTTTACCATGATTAATCCTTACGCTTTAAGAAATTATGAATTCGATATACCTACATACTACCAAGAACTCATGGATATAAATGATGACAGTAAATTAAGAGTATATAACATCATGGTTGTAAGCACTCCGATAGAGACATCTACCGTAAATTTTATCGCTCCTATTATATGTAATATGACCAATATGACATTATCTCAGGTGGTTTTAGATGTATATAGTTATCCAGACTATAAACAAGCCGAGAAAATTTCAGATTTTATACAAAAGTAAAATTCTAATTTAGTCATAAAAGGACACTAAATGAAAAAAATAAAATTTTTATTGTTTGCAATACTTATATTAGCAAGTAGCTTGATTTCTGAAGAAAGAAATGACATTGATGGCTTTAATCATTCAATTACCAGGTTTTATTTTTCAAGTTTGCCAGAAATTGACGATCAAGGGGAGATAGTAAAAAACGAAAGTGGTGGTATTGTATCTGTTGGACCTGGATATGGATTTGTGGTGAACAATGAAGATATAAATCTTAAAAAAAGAGTCATAGATGACAATACATACGCTGGAGCTAAGCCGGAAAGAAAGGTAATATATGGAGATATAGAGGTGATAGGCGCTTCAGTAATTAAACCAGTAGGTAATGATGAGCAAGGAAGATATTATAATTATGAACCAATACTATCTGACTCAAAGATTCATTTGGAAAAAACAGGTATTACAACGACAGTATATGAAAAAGAAGATAGCTCATATTCAATAAATTCTTCAAAAGCCGTCTTTGATTTTTCAGATAGAGTAAATCAAGAAGGAGAGAGTATAGACAATAAAATCACAGGCGACAAAGTCATATTTGCTAGACTATACTGGGGTGGAATCATATCAGAAAAATGGCCAGAAGGAGAAAGACCAGGTCCAAAAAATATTAATCAAATTATAGGCAAGTATTTTGAAGGAATAAGAGGGTTTCATAAGATAAGATTTGGATACCCTAACAAGAATGGTGGTATGGATTATGCAACTTTAGTAGCTTCACATCAAGATACAAGATGGATTTCTTCATTCACCTACTTGGGTTTTAAATTTGCATACCAAGCAAGTTATGATGTGACAGATATAGTAAAAAAATCACTAGGAACCACAGTAGCAAAAAGAACTTTTAGTGCCGGAGATATAAAAATACATAGCGGAAAACCGGTAGAATATATATGGGGTTTTACACCACGTTATACAAGCAATCCTAATGATGGAACGTGGTCTGCCAAAAAATCTGCTAACCAAGGAGGCTGGACTCTTGTTATAGTCTATGATTTTGGGAAAGAAGAAAATCATAATGTAAAACCAAAAAGAATAACCATATATGATGGAATGAGATCTTTATCTCCTTTGCAAGCGCCAGCAAGTATTGAAATTTACTTCGAAGATTTTTATACCCCAAAGTATGGTAAATTCGATTCTGCATTAACCATTTTGTCATTTGGGGGAGCGAAAGAGATATTGGCAGAGAATATTCAGCTTAAGAAAAATAAAAATGATGAATATAATGATGATAAATCTGTATATAATTTAGGTTCAAACCCAATAAACCCTAAAGGATCTCAATTCAATAGTACTATTTCAAGATTTGGCAAACATATGAATCCAAGCAAGGTGTTTAACAGCGGAACGGATTTAGACACATACGATATCTCTTCACTTTTATCAAATAAACAAACTGAAGTTTATGCCAAATTTACGGCTAACGTAATAACCATAGATAATGGCAACGGCGTTTCCACCAGAACAGGAGACGCAGCAACAATTCCTCTTGTGGCATTCTCTACAGACTTATATGTCCCGAATGTATGCTACGAAGAGAAGTTGTTTTACCAAAGAAAGAACGACAAAAATACCCCTTTCCAAGAAGTCAGCAAAAATAAAGACTCTAAAACTGTATTAAGAAAGGATGATATATTAAGAGTAGAACTTACCATAAAAAATAAAACAAATGAAGATGTAGATTATCTATCTATAATTGCAAATATTAATCCTGAAACTGGAAGCTATGTAAATGATAGTACGTATGTCCATCCATATAGCTCAAAATCTAATTTTATACTTGGAACACTAAATAAAGACAATGCAAATAATCTTCAAAAAAAAATTGCAAACGGCATTGGAGTAAATTTAGGACAAGGAGCTAGTGAAGATAGTGGTGGGCATCTTTATAGTAACGACAATGCTTTTATTAGATATGACATAAAAGTAAATGAAGAATTTAAAGAAAATACTTATAAAGCATCCTTTAAAAACAAAGATCTTAATCTTAACTACACAAACGGAATAATTATAGATAAATGCAAACAAACAGATCAGTTTGTAACTATTTTTAATATGGCAGAATTAAAAGCCGTAAATCAAAACTTCAAAAAAAAGGGTGACTCTGAGCAACTTTATACACAGCTAGCAGGAGAGCCATTTAGCGTTAAAATTGCTTACATGGATCAAAAATTGAAAAATGGTGAAACTCCAAAAGGTCCATTAGAAGAATTAAAAGTAGATGTTGAAGTGGTAGAAAATTGTGATGGTGAGTCTGTAATACCAAAAATAAAGGGATTAACATTCAACAAAGATATTGGAGTTATAGAAATACCAAAAAATAAGCTAATAATCAATAATGCTTATCCATTTCTGACATTTAGATTGTCATATAAAGATTCGACTGAGCAGCCTACAACAAACCCACAAAATACAGCTACAGCTCCTGGCGGCAAGATTATATCAGATTGTCTATCGGATAGATTTGCTGTAAGGCCTCAAAAATTTAGAATGTACGATTTTGCATCAAATAAATTTTTAACTGATTCTTATTTAATGAATTTGATAGGAGGCAGAAACTATAAAGACATAGGAGTTGTAGCCGTATTTAAAGAAAATAATATAGCCACAGAATACAATAGAGTATTGGAAACAAAATCTCCAAAAAATAGCTCTGCAAAAGACATTGTTCAATTTGTATCAAATCCAAGTGAATTATGCAAGAAAAATATAAATCCTAGTGTTTTTGCAGAAATAGTAGGACATGAAATCAATGCTAATTTTAGTATGGGTAAAGCAAAATTTTATAAATCCGGCGCAATAAATTTCTCGTATCCAGACATAGGTCCTGCAAAACTCACATTGCAAGACTCAGCATTTACAGCAGTAGATCATTCATCAAATGATTGTATAGCAAATAGTGATTCTACAGAACCAAATGCTGATGGAAAAATAGGTTGCAATACCAAATCAACATTTGATTTTCATTTTTTACCTAATGATATATTGATAGACAATGTCGCTGTTTCAAATTTTCAGAACAATATGACTTATACATCTAAAGATGCGGAAATGTATGCTAAATTATTTTTTCATGCGCAAGCAAGAATAGATGACGATAAAAAAAGTATAGCGAAACTATACACACAAAGTTGCTATGCCAAAAATGTAAATTTTACAATAGACATAGACAGTCTAATACCTGACTACAAGCAATCTAATGATGGTACTATCATTAAAAATGTTAATGATATAAAACAAGACATTTTATTTTTTGATAACGATGATAGCAGTAAAATAAACAAAATTGACAAAAGCACTAACAAAATTGGAGAATACCAAATAAAAAATACTGCATTTAGTGATGCTGAAGCGGTTGCTAGTGGAGCAATAAGGTTTAATTTTGACAAAAATATTAAAACTACGAGAAACCCTTTTGCCGTAAATAGTAAAATTTTTACATTTAATAATATAAGTGATTCGGATTCAGTAAAAGGGGCAGCCTATATTAAACCAGATCTAAAAAATGAAACAAATGCTAACTTTTACTATGGAAGAGTGCATGCCACTGAAGGCAAGGGTCCTAAAAAAGGGTTTAAACATAATGTATATTTTGGTATATACTGCAATCTTTGTGATAAAGACAAATATGCAATAGCAAAAAATGCCAAATCATTTCCGGATCAAATAAATTGGTTTATCAATGAAAAACACGATAATGCTAATCTAGGTCAAGTCAAAAGCTATACGCCAAATTCTAAGTATACACAATTGTCAATAATATCTCCAATAACAAAAGGAGTAGAGGTAATCAATCTATCAAGCTCTGAACCTGGTTCAGATACTATAAAAATGGAAGCTTCTTCTTGGTTATTGTTCAATGAGATTGACAACAATGCAAAAACAAATGATTTTATAGTGAATTTTACAGATAGCGAGGCATGGGGAGGACAATCTTTAAATAAAAAAGGTAAAAACACAGAAGGTGTTGGATCTATTGTAGGAGGAAAAACACTGCCTAGCGAAACAAATAGAAGGCTGGAATGGTAAATAATATGAGACGAGGATTTTCTTTACTTGAGCTTGTAATTTCTATTGTAGTAATGGGAATAGTTTTTTTATCTATTCCCACAATAATAATGCAAAATGCCAAAAATAACACATCGGCTATAATTCAACAAAGCGTAATGGATACTAAAACGCATATGGCTCTTATACTTAAAACACCGTGGGGTTGTGTAAATGATCCATCTCTTATGGGTAAGCCTACTCCTATTTTTAATGGAGATCCAGCAAATAATTTTTACACAAAAAATTTAATTGGTGAGAATGATAGAAGAAATTTTTCTAATATTAGCAAGAATGAAGCTTGTTTGTCATCAGAAAAAAACATAGATTTTTTTGACAAAAAAGAAGCCTATGTAGAATTTGCAACAAAAAGTTACAGTAGGGACAACATAGTAAAAGCATCATTAAAATCTGAAGTAGGCACTATGACAAATGATAACATCAAAATTATAAAAATAAATACAATAGTTGCGCAAACCAATCCAAATACCAATATAATACTTACAGCCTATTCTGCAAACATAGGCGATAGTCCTAAAATACTGAAAAAATCATGGTAATGAAAAAAGCTTTTACACTTATTGAACTGATAGTAGTTTTGGTTATTACAGGCATTATCTCCGTTCTAAGCACAGACATAATACTAAATATATACAGAGGATATTTACAAAGCAGAGCAATAAACACTCTGGAGGCCCAAACAGAAATAGCTTTAGAGCAAATTGCTAAAAGACTTATGTTTAGAATCAAAGGATCGACTATAGGCAGAAAATCGGACGGAAATTTCATCTCAACATCTGATGCAGGGCTTAATCAAGATTATATTATATTGGAATGGATTGCCTATAGTTATGAAAGCTTTCAAGACAGTGGATGGAGTGGTTTTGTAGATACCGAACATACAAATACAATTCCACCAACTACAACAGGTGGAGGGGGAGGAAAAATAGAAACACCATATAGTAAGCTGGATAATGCAAATGACACAATATCAGACCTTACAAACAAACAAGCAACACTTAGTAACGGCAAAGTAGGAATATATTTCAGAGGTACAGGATCTAATGTTATTAACACATCTTTTGGCTATGATAAAGTAAATGCAAACTCTATAGGCACAGTAAATACCACAACAGGTAGCACTACAAATTTAACTATTCCTAAATACAAAGAAACCGAAATATCAGAGTACTATTATTTGCTACATACTGCTTATGCTATCGCCCCAGGAAAACCTTCTGCCGACGGTGATTCTGATTTAATATTACACTACAACTATCGTCCATGGCTATTAGGAGCGGACAACCAATACAATGGTAAAAATTCAAATAGTGCTATAATAGCAACAAATGTTACTAGATTTAATTTTAAAGAAATAGGCAATATGATAGTGCTTAAACTATGTATAAGAGATGCGGGAAGGTCACTTAGAGATGGAGAAGAGGAGACAACCGTGTGCAAGACAAAGGCGATATACTAATGAGAAGCGGATTTACAATAGTTATGGCGATATTTTTTATGGTTTTAGTAGCCACTCTTGGAGCGTTTGCACTTAGCTTATCAACTTCAACAGCAAAACATACTACCGATATATTTTTAAGAGAGCAAGCTGAGCTTTTAGCTCAAGGTGCAGCAGAGATGGCTATAGAAAAAATATTATTTGACAAAAACAAATTAAGTGCCACAAACTGTCCTGGCGTAGATTTTTTAATTACGAAATTTCCTAGTGATACTAGCGATAAATTATTTGAAATCAAAGTTGATGTTGTAAAAATTTTTGGCGATATTAATGGCTGCGGTACAGCTATATCTACAGATGCATCCAAAGGTACAGTAATACTTGATGTTACAGTAACAGCAAATCAAAATATCACAAACACTCCTGTTAGATTCCATAGGCGCACTATCCAAAAGCTTTAATATGTGTTATAATATGGCACATTTCTAATAAAGGAGCCATATAATGAACACAAGCATTGTAGGTAAACAATTTGAACTAACAGACTCTATAAAAGGTTATGTAGAGAACGCATTTGACGCTCTTGGAAAATATAATCTCGACATCATTTCAGGACGTTGTGTCATCTCGGCAGATGAAAAAAACGGAAAAAAGGGCTTTTCGGTCGAATTTGCGATAAATTTAGCAAGAAAAGATACTATAGTAATACGCCAAAAAGATAAAGATTTATACGCAGCAGTTGATTTGGCCGTAGATCGCGCTTCAAAGGTTCTAAGAAGAGAGCACGATAAGATAACAACAGTCAAAAACAAAGATGAAGGCAAAGAGATAAGAGCCAGAATTGCAGATGAGCCAATAGAAGGTGTCGATGAAATTATACCTATGGAACTAGAGCTTTACAAACCGCTTGAGATAGAAGATGCTTTAGAAAAGTTAAAAAACAGCGAAATGCAATTTTACGTATTTAACGATATAGATGCAAGAATGCGTGTTATATATAAACGCACAGACGGCAAATTCGGACTTTATTAAAATTTAGAGCGGAGGGATCCGCTCTTCTTTCTTAACTTACTCTTGATTCATACTGCTTTTAACTCTTAAATTTGTGATTGTTTCACCGCCAAGTCCGTAGTTATCTGTATCAACCTCATCTATTATCACTACAATTGAGGCTTTATTCCTGCCTAAAATTTCAGCCACTAGCTGAGTTACACCGGCAATCAGCCTTTGCTTTTGCTCTGTCGTAGGCTCATTATTTTCTTTAGTCACCCTAATATTTACAAATGGCATCTGTATCCTTTAAATCGTTTTTATTTGCAAAGATAGACGTGTTTTAGCACTTTGTGTGATATGCTCTTCAAAATCATAGTATTCAAAAGTAGCTCCATGTTGAAAAGCTCCACCTAAAATATCTCCGCTTTGACGGTTTTTAAGATCTATTTCAGCAATTTTAAATCCGTCAAGAGTAGTACAAAACTCCTTTAGTCTTTCAGGAGGATTTTTAAGCTTGGTAAAGAGAAAGCAAAAGCCCTCTCCTCCTTGTCTGCCTACTCGTCCGCGCAATTGATGAAGAGTAGCAAGACCTAGTCTCTCAGCTCCTACTATCACAATAGTAGTAAGCCTTGGCAAAGATATACCAACTTCAACAACCGTAGTAGAAAGCAGGATATCTCCACCAGTTCTAAATTCACGTAAAATTTGCTCTTTTTCCCTGTCTTTTCCATGAGTTATAAAGACATTTTTAAAATTCCTTAACCAAAATGCCTGAGCCTCGCTTAAACTCTGATAATTCGAATTCTCGCTACTCTCTACAAGAGGATAGACTATTATGACCTGTTTTTGATTGGAAATCTCTTTTTTAATATGTTTTATAAGCATTTCAAAATCACTGCTTTGTAAAATTTGTGAATGAATATTTTTCTTAAAAGGCATCTGTTTTAAAAAACTAAATTCTACAAATGAACTTTGAATCATACTAAGAGTTCTTGGTATTGGAGTCGCAGAAAATTGAATAATATGAGCGTATTTTTCGCCATCTCTAGCTAGCTGATTTATCTTTTCTCTTTGGTTTGAACCGAAGCGGTGTTGCTCGTCTATCATAACAAGTGGCGCGCTTGGCAAATCGCGATAAAGCAATACATGCGTACCTATTATCAAATTTGCTCCGTCAAATTCGTGTTTTTTTTCTCCACTTTTTATCAATTTTATACTCATAAATTTTGGCAAAAGCCTAACAGCCTCATCGTAAATTTGCTCAGCTAAAATAGAAGTAGGAGCCATAATTATAGAGGTTTTTGGATATACCATAAGTGCGGCAGCCAAAATTACAAGAGTTTTGCCGCTTCCCACATCGCCCATCACTACGCGTCTCTTTGCTAAATTTGAGCTAAAATCTCCTCTTATATCCTCTATTGCGCTCAGCTGATCGCTCGTTGGCTTAAATGGCAATGAATTTATCCATGGCAAAATATCAAAAATTTCTATATCACTTGCCTTAAAATTTATCTTTTTGGAGCTTAACTTTTTTAAATAGTTATAAATTTCTACAAATTTTAAAATCTCAACCCCATAACTTTCTTTGTTTAATTCATCTAAAATGGTCACGCTATTTTCGTCATTTTTATGAATTTTAGTCAAAAATTCGGCTTCGTTTTGGCTTAGCCCTTCAGAAATCAAATTTTCAAATTTGATATATTTTTTAGTTAAAAAACAAAATCTATCATCGCGTAAACTTAGTTTATATTTTGGTATTATTTCGTTGATTTTTGTGATTATTTTTGGATTTGTTATCTCCCATCCGCCAAATGCATAAGAACACTTGCCATTAATATATATTTTCTTATGAATTTTAAAAGCCCCAAAGTGCCATGACTTAGCATTAAAAATCACTATTTTGATATTTTGAGACCAGCTTTCACACCAGCTTAAAATATGCAAAATCCCATTTTGTCTATATGAATTTTTTATCTCAACTTCTACGCTCACATTACCATCCCTGGGACTATTTGCAAGCGTGGTATCGTCGTAGTTTTTTGGGATTTTTAGAGCCAGATCAAGCAGGGTAAAAATCCCTATTTTATTTAAGTCTTCTTTGTCTTTTGCTTCAAATTTCATTATAAAGCACGGCAAAACTTAGCTTTGTTATCTCGGTATGCGCAGTAATAAATTCATTTAATTCGCTAAGTTTTAGTTTTGAAATTTTATCAAGCTCTTCCTTGAAATGTCCAAGTCTCAATCCATTATAAAATTCGTTTTGGGCGATATTTAATCTATTAAGCAATGTCTCTTGCCTAAGCGGCTCAGAACCTAGTAAAAATTTCTTAGCCTGAGTCAGCTCATGAGAATTCACACCTTTTTTAACAAATCTTTCAAATTCGCTTTTGACTACCGCTATAGCATTGTCTTTATTTTCGTTCTTTGTCTGCAAATAGCCTGCTATTTGAGAATAACTAGGAGCAAACCCCGCCCTAGCATAAGCCGAATACGCAAGTCCTCGCTTAACACGAATCTCCTCCATTAGCCTAGAGCCAAATCCACCCTCTCCCAAAATAAATGTAGCCACTCTAGCCTTAAACCTATCCTCTATATCCACTTCAAAAGGAGCGCCAAAATACACGTATGCCTGTTCGCTCGGCTTAATGATAAACTTTTCGCTCATTTTTTCACTTGTTTTTAATTTATCTTGTATTCTTTTCTTGCCACTATCTAAATTTGTCAAGATATGATCTAAATTTAGCTCGTCTATAGCCACATCTCCGCCAAAAACTACAAATAAATTAGCTAAATCAAGATGAGTTTTTAAAAAATTTTTAATATCTTCAAGATTGATTTTTTCTATACTTTCTTTGGTTCCTGTTATTTGATTTGCCAAAGCTGTTTTTGGATATAAAAGCTCATTTAAAGCGGATTTTGCGACATAGTCATAGTCGTTTTCATTACTTAAAATTTCACCAAGAGTAAGTTTTTTCAGCTTATTTAAAATTTCATCAGTCAAATTTGGCTCGCTTAATAGCTCTTGAAGTTTTTTAGTAGCAAAGCCAAAATACTCTTTCAAGCAATTTAGTTCTATATTTATGGTCTCAAATCCGGCACTTGCATACATATTTATCGCTCTCATTTCAAGCTCTTTAGCAAATCCGCTCGCCCCTTCGCTGATGGTGCCTTCATTTAAAATTTTAGCTATTAAATTTGCAAGACCGCTCTTTTTAGAATCTTCACAGCTTCCGGCAACTTTAAAAATAAGCTTAAGATAAACTACAGGCAAAGCCTTTGAACTTTCAAAGATAACGGGAATTTGAGTGTTTTTAACTTTTAAATTTACAGCTTTCATTCGTAGAATTTCTCCAATATGTCGTAGTTTGTATTGCGTTTTGCAGGCTTTTCGCCTACATCGCGGATTAAATTTATCATCTCGTCTTGATTCATTCTGTATGCTGCGCCTGCGGCCTTTACGACGTTTTCTTCCATCATGGTTGAGCCTAGATCGTTTGCGCCAAAGAGCAGTGCAAGCTGTCCGATGTAGCTTCCTTGCGTAACCCAGCTGCTTTGAATATTTTTAAAATTATCCAAAAATAGCCTTGAAACCGCAAGTAGTCTTAAATATCGATTTGAGGATTGTTTTTCGATTTGAGGTTGCTCGGCGATTAGCTTGGTATTTAGCCCTTGAAAGCTCCACAATATAAAAGCTCTAAAGCCGCCGGTAAAGTCTTGTAAATCCCTAATGTGCTTCCAGTGCTCAACTATCTCGCGAGTCGTCTCAACCGTGCCAAACATCATCGTTGCCGTTGATTTTACGCCAAGCTCGTGAGCCTCTTTGTGGATTCTTAGCCAAGTTGCGGTGTCGCATTTTTTAGGCGCTATGATGTCTCTAACTCTGTCGCTTAGCACCTCGGCACCCGCTCCTGGGATCGAGTAAAGTCCTTTGTGCTTTAAGCGGGCTAGAACTTCGCGAGTTGAAATTTTAGAAACTCTTGCGATGTAATCAATCTCAATTGCTGAAAAACCGTGGATGGTTATCTGTGGATAGGTCTTGCTGATCCACTCGACTAAATTTTCGTACCAATCAATCTTGAGCTTAGGGTGCACGCCGCCTTGAAAAAGAATTTGCGTGCCGCCGATAGCGATCAGCTCTTCGATCTTTTGCCCTATCTCTTCAAAGCTCAGCACATAGGCATCTTCTTCTTTTGCATGGCGATAAAATGCGCAAAATTTGCAATCAACCCAGCATACGTTTGTATAGTTTATGTTTCTATCGACGATAAATGTTGTGATTTTGTCATGATGAAGTTCTCTTTTTTTGGCTAGCGCCATAGCTCCAAGCTCGTTAAGCTCAGCATTTTCTATCAAATTTATAGCCTCATCTACACTAAGTCTTGCCAAAATTTTCCTTTGTTTAAATTTGCAAAAGTGTATCCAAAAATCGTTTTAAATATGATAAAAGATAAAATTCAAGAGTTTTTAATAGTAAAATTTAATAAAAAGTATTAGTATTAAGATTAAATACCCCAAAGGAGTAAAAGTTCTCCTTTGGGGTAAAACAGATTAAAAATCTGTTTTTATATCTGTATCTATCATAATTTGAACAGTTTTTCCATCTATTTGATTTACGCTATCATAAAGTTTAAATCCTGCATGGGTCTTTGTTTGATCAGCGGATAGAGCCCACTCACCCTTACCCTCAACCTTATCATTGCCATCACCTATAATTTTTAGAATAGTATCAGATTTATCAGTTACATCGAGCACATCTTGAGCTGTTATAGTTAATTTTACGGCTCCTGCTACACCATCTTTACCTAATCTTATCATCTCAAAACTATCTATTTTCTTATTTAAACTATTAACTTTACTTAGATCAATATCTGCATTAAATACTAAAGTATCATTTCCTAAGCCACCATAAATACCATCTTTTTTAGCATCATAATCTATAGTATCGCTTACTTTATCATCTGTTATTTTTAGTTTAAAAGTTACAGTTGAACTCTCAATGTCATCTTCAGAAATAGTTTTTGAAGCAACCGTTATATCTGAACTAGGTTTTGTAAGGATGGTTGCTTCAATCTTTCCAAGGCTCATATCCTGCTCACTTATCAGAAACTCTTGTGTAATATTTTTTGTATTATCATCAGGATCGGTATAACTTATAACCATCTTATCACCCACAACCGCATCATCAGGTAGACGCATAAATATCTTTGTAGAGCTTATGTCTTTGTCTGCTTTATTTTGAGCACGATCTATCTCAATGGCACCATCTTTATTTATGCTACCTTCTGTGTATTCCATAGCCTTAATGTCTTGCATTTTTAGCAATGCGGCTTGATCTGCACTACTTGAGCCGTGTTTGCCATCGCTATCTGTAAGTTCTGCTTTTACGGACGTAAAAATTTCTTTTGGTTTATCAGTATCAAGCATAGCTACTTTTTGAAGCTTAATGCTATTGCCTTCAATTATAAAATCCAAACTTGCAGCATCATTACCACTAAGAGCTATATTTCCATTATCATCTTTATTTATAGTAAGCTCTTTTGGAACATCAGTTTTACCAGGCTCAGAGATAGTTAATCTTATCTTATCTCCTGTCACTACGTTGCTTGGCAGATTGATGCTAACTGTGGTAGATCTAAAACTGCTATCTTTCATAACCTCATCTCTACTCATAATGCCGTCATTGCTAGTATCCTCATCAAATACGACTTCTAGCTCTTTGCCTTTGATGCTTTCTAGCCCAATATCAGCTTTTTTAGGGTCGACTATAACTTTTTCTGCATGATCTTTAATTTTAGCCTCTACTGATGTTGTTTTACCTTATTGGACTACCACACCGGGAATTGCTATTGTATTATCAGTTACTGTGGCATTTTTATCGATAATGAATTCTTCAGTTCTTGTGGCGGATGAACCGTCAGGTTGAGGCTCTGTGATATTAACTACTATTTTATCGCCTTCAACAACATCTTTAGGTATCGTTACTCTAGCCACGGTTTTGTGCAAGGCCTTATCATCAGTCATACTCTCATCTCTACTTAAGATTTTGTTTCTACTTGCGTTATCCTCGTCAAATGAGACGGTTAGCTCTTTTGTGATAGGTGTTAGCGTTACAGAACCTTCATCAGAGCCCTTGCCTGCAACTTCAGCTTTAAGAGTAGATGATTCGCCATCAACCATTCTTATACCATCTATCTTTATATTGCCATCACCATCCACAGGAACATTTTTTCCATCTTTATCCTGAACGATTACATATTTAAAGTATCTCCTACTTCAGCGTCAGAAGGAACTGTTATTTTTACTGATGTTTGATCCTTGTTTTTATCTGAATCATTTTCATTTTTATTCAAAAAACCATCATTATTAACATCCGCAATAAATGTTACAATAGGAGCTGAAGTTGAAGTAGTATCTGAAAAATCAGAACCCGATACTTCTCTAAAATCTCTGGTATTAAATGTCAAATCATCAAATCACCGTAATTAGCAAGAACATTAGATATGCTACCGCTTTTTGTAAATGATGTTTGACTAAAAGTTCCTACTTGGTCGATTGCCCCATCACCAGCTGCTGTTTCCTCTAATTTTTCTAGGTTTTCACCTTGCAAGATTACTTGTCGTAATGAATTTACATCGGCAACTACATTATCTTGTGATCCTGAATTTATAAAAGCTTGGTTTAACGATATTTCGTCGTTACCTAAAACTGTAAATTCTTTTGCCATTATTAAGAGCTATAGCTACACTACTTGACTCTCCTTGAGTTTTTATATTTTCTCCCAAAAATACCTCGTCTCCAATTTTAAGTACTCTTTGATTTCCATTAGCGTCTACCGCTAAAACAGTTCCTGAAATTTGCTTTACTACACCAGTGATAGTTGCCATAAGATCATCCTTTTTTAATATTTATTATATTATACATTATTTTAAGTAAAGATTTCTATTGTGCTAAAGTACAATATAATTATTTTAATTTATATAATTTATGAGATAAAATAATATATTTAAGCAAAAAAATAATCTGCTTTAAAATAAAAAATATTAACTTAACTATTAAAAAACATTTTTATGATCAAATAGCAACTTAAAATCGAATTTAAAATATCAGTATAAGAAACTGATACAACAATAATTACTAGTAGTAAATTTCATCAATTTTTCAATATAACCTTATTTACTTTAGTACCAATTACCTGAACTTTATCTCCTTCTTTTAGCTCACCGTCGTAATTCCAAAGTGTTCCTTTGAAGTAAACCTTACCCTCTTTTACTTCTCCTATTCCGCTTTCGTTTAAAAAATCATCTTTAACTTCATTTTTAGAATTATAAAATTTCTCTTCTATAGGTTTTTTAAGAGTAAAAAGTAGAATAATAGAAATAATAGCTACAAGTAAAATTTGATGATACCAAAGCATCTCAATAAAAAATCCAAAAATTCCAACTATCAAAAATCCTAAGCCAAAAAACATTATAAAAAATGATCCTATAAGTAATTCGGCCACTATCAAAAACACTCCTAAAGCTAGAACAAAAAATGGAGATATCATTTTATTTTCCTAAATTTCAACTTTTCTTAGCGCTTATAAAATTCTTTAAAACACTAATAGCTCCGATTAGCTCTGTTGCCTCATAAGGCACTAAAATTTTATCTTTGCTACTATTTTTTGCAAGCTCACTAAAAGCACTTACTCGGTCTCTGGCTAGCAAAAACTCTGCAGCATTGGCATTTTTTTCCATGCTCTCATTTATCATATCCATAGCGTCTTTTTGACCTTGCGCGATAGCTATTTGCTCGTATTTTTTCGCATCCGCCATCCTCTCTATCGCTTCAGCCTGTAATACTTTTTCTTGCTTTAAGGCTTCTGCATTCCTTATTAAAGCCTCTTTTTCAGCTTGAGCCTTAAGCTCTATGGCGCGCTTTTCGCGCTCGGCTTTCATCTGCATATTCATAGCAGCTTCAATTCCGGCAGGAACTGAAATTTCAGAGATTTCAACACGCATGATCTTTACTCCCCAGTTACTAGCCGCATCACCAAGTGCTGTTTGAAGCGCAGCATTTAATCTATCTCTAGAGCTTAAAGTATCATCAAGATTCATTGCGCCTATTTCGCCACGCAGAGTCGTCATAGCTAAATTTGCAATAGCCTTTTTGTAACTATCCACGTTATAAAGAGCCATTCTGCCATCGGTTACTTTTAGAAACACTATGCCATCAACAGAGATATTTACGTTATCCTTTGTAATAACTTGCTGTTTTAAAATATCCACAAGCTGTTCTCTAACTGTTATTTCGGCTCTAATTCTATCTATAAAAGGAATTATCAGATGAAATCCACCGTCTAAAACTTTATGAAATTTACCCAAACGCTCAATTATCATAATATCTGATTGCGATACTATTTTAATTCCAGCCTTTAAAAACAAAAAAACTAAAACAGCTATAATTACCACAAAAACAATAAATGGCTCGCTATACATTTTGGCTCCTTTTATATATTTTAAACAATTATAACACATATGAATTTAAAATTTTGTAGCTTATCTTATAGCTTAAATTAGTTATAATCACAAAATTAAAAGGATAGACGATGAAAAAGATAGTATTTTTTATAGTTAGTGTGTGGGTATTCACAGGTTGTTCTTCTAACGATTTAAAAACTTCAGAGTGTAGCAAAAATTCTTCATCTACCTGTATTGCCGTTTCTAATATATCAGGCGTTTACAGAGCAATCATAGCATGTCAGGATTGCAAAAGCGCCATAAGCACACTAGAACTTAACAAAGATGGGACATTTAAGATAGAGACCATAGTTCAAAAACAAAGCGCTCAAAGAACGATAGAAAATGGCTCATATAGCGTAAAAAACGACGAAGTTACACTAATAAATCAATACAAAGAAAAAAGCAGATATAGATTTGACGGCAGAAATCTAAAAAAGCTTGAAAACAAAGATAGCTTCATAAAAGACTATTTCACTAAAAACTTGATTTATAAATCCTTAAACTAATATATAAAAATATCACTAAAATATAAGTTTAATCTTATAAATATATTGTTATAATCCGCTTGCATTTTATGTTAAAGGAGATGTAAATGAAGAGAAGAGATGCCCTAAAGGCTTTAGTAGTTGCTGGTGTAGCAGTTTCATCAGCCTGTGCTTACGACGAGAAGCTTATCACAAACAAAAAGGATATGATGCCAAAAGATCCTATGAATTTAACAGAATTTGAGGCTAAACACTTGCCTGAAATCATGGTAAAAGACGTAGATGCTAAAGGCTGGACCTTAGTAGAGGTCACAGTAGGACAAAAAAACATAATCCACCCAAGCGAAGCTAAACACTGGATATATGAAGTAGATCTATTTGCCGATGATAAACTAGTATCAAAAGTAAGCTTAGAGCCTGAAACTTCACGCGGATATCTAGCCGCAAGAGTAAATCTAAAAGGCGTAAAAACTCTAAGATCAACTGCGCGCTGTAATCTACACGGCAACTTCACACACACTATAACTTTATAGTAAAAAGAGTGCTTTCAGCACTCTTTAGAAAACTCCTTAATCAAATTTGCTAATAAAAAATTGTATAATTCATAAAAACAGTAGTTTTGAGGATACTTTTATATGAAATTTTATACGAATGCTTTGTTGCCAATTTCTATAACCACATTTTTCAAGAACATTAAGATGCCAGGGGCGAAATTTGAGTTTGACGGCTCAAATTTGATAGGCAAAAAGCAGCATAGTATCGATACTCTAAGCATTGATGGCCCGGTTTCTAAGATCATAGTAAGCTGGGATAAATAAGCTTGCAGAAATTTATATCGCTCTTAAAGAGAGAGCATGTTTTCGCGCGTCTATCTCTTATACAGCTAATATGCTACTTTGGTGTTTGGTTCTCACACACCGGAGTTTTTACACTTCTTATAGAGCTTGACGCACCTGTTTGGGCGATCACTTTAGCAGCCGCTATGGCTTTTTTGCCAGGAGTCGTGCTAGCTCCGTTTAGCGGCGTTATCGTTGATAAATTTAACCCAAAACCTATGCTCGTAGCGCTTATCATCGTTGAAGCTGTGACTGTTTTTATCCTCATATTTATAAACTCACTTGATTTGCTTTGGTTGCTTTTTATCATCATTTTTGTGCGCTCGGCAGCCGGCGGGACGTACTTTCAGGTTGAGATGAGTATGTTTCCTAAAATTTTAAGCAAAAGCGATCTAAAGCTGGCTAACGAAATTCACGCCTTGATATTTTCTATCTCTTACACCTCAGGCATGGGTCTTGCGGGAATTTATATACATTTTTTTGGCATTAAGAGTGCCTTTTTACTTGACTGCGCGTTATATATACTTACTTTATTTATGCTTTTAAAGATAGATATCAAAAATATAGCAAAAAATACTGGCAAAAGTGCTTTAAACATGCTTAAAGAGGGGCTTAGCTACATGAAGCAAAATCCTCTTGTCATGCATCTTATTATCTTGCACAGCATTGTAGGAGTTACCTCTTACGACGCACTCGTGGCACTTCTAGCCGATTATCAGTATAAAGAGCTGCTTTCAGCCTCGCTTGTGATAGGATTTATCAACGCATGCAGATCCATAGCACTTCTAATCGGTCCTATAGTTCTTAGCAAATTTATAAATACAAAAACCCTGGTTTATATCTACATCGGACACGGCATAGGGGTTTGCGTATGGGGAATTTTACAGTTTAACTTCTATCTGGGCTTTTTAGGAACGATGGCTGCAGGGTTTTTTACTTCAAGCCTTTGGAGCTACACTTTCACCCTGCTTCAGCAAAAGTGCGACGATAAATACTACGGACGCATCATAGCCTATAACGACATGATATACCTTGGCATAGGCGCACTTACATCAGCAGGCATCGGGCTACTATTTAGACTTGGGCTTAGCCTTTGGGGCATTACCATCATCATGGGATGTATGTTTTTCCTGGGCGCCATTTACTGGAGTGTGGTTTATAAAAAATATCAAGATACCCTTGACTAAACCTTTGCGTAATAGGTTACATTTGGCGACGTTAGCTTCTTATAAATATTAGTATAAGGCACCAAATCTGCGTGTCCCATATAAAGCCTTCCACCGTCATTTAAAATTTTATGAAATCTCTCGACAGTCTTTAGCTTATACTCTTCGTTAAAATATATAATCATATTTCTAGAAAAGATAATATCAAATTTGCCAAGCCTAAAAATAGAATCATCAAAGATATTTACCACACCAAATTCACATCTTGGCAAAAGATCTTTTTTTATCTTAAATTTATCATCCACTTTGTCAAAATAAAGCTTCTTTTGAGTATCGTTTAAACGATGCAATGAGCGCTCAGAATACAACCCTTCAAAACACTTATCTATAGCCTCAGAGTTTATATCTATACCTGTAATTGAAATTTGAGATGTATTAAGCAAATTTGAATGAGCTAAAATCCCAAGAGAATATACCTCTTCCCCACTAGAACAAGGAGCGCAAAGTATACGCAATCTACCTAAATTTTTAGCATGATATATCGCTGCTTGAAGTTGCGCAAGCTCTCTAAAAAAATATGTCTCATTTATTGTGATAAGGTTTAATATCTCTTGTCTGAGGGTTCTATTGACACTAATCTTTAGGCTTAAATTTTCAAATGTAGCAATATTGTTAGCTTGGCAAAAATTTGCTAAACGTTGCCTTACAATATCTTTTTTTGATTCAAGATCCACACCACAAATACTCTTAATATTTTCTATTAACTTATCAAGCCCTAAGCTATCGCTAGGCAGGGGAGGCAACTCTGGCTCTTTTGTGCTTGATATAGTATTATCTTTTTTAAATTTGTCAAAAAACATTTATAAACCTTTCAAGCTCAGCTCTTATTTGAAGAATAGGCATAGATTTAAGATTTGGATTTATCTCTTTTGCACGCTTTGGCATACCATAGACTATCGCGCTCTCTTTACTTTCTGCTATGCAGTTTGCACCTGCTTTATAAAGCTCATTTAAGCCTCTTGCCCCATCATCTCCGATGCCAGTAAGCAGTATCGCCATCACATCACAAAATTTGCACGCCTCAACGGCAGAATGAAATAAAATATCCACATTTGGATTGTATGTGGTCTCTTTCATTGGATCGCATACTTTTGCGCTAAGTGGTCTGCATGTAGTTATTTCGGAGTTCTTTTCGCATATATATATAGCATCTTTAAGATCTGTTTTGCCTTCCAGCCTTGCAACATCCGCGCAACACTCTTTGGCAAATTGATCTGCAAAACTTGGTATAAACATCAAGCTCATATGCTGGGCTATAACAATGCTCGTATTGTGTATTTTTAAATTTTTAAACAACTTCTTTAAGTGCCCAGGCCCTCCGGTAGAAGCTCCTACTAATACTAATTTTCTTTTCAAATTTTATCCAATCTATTTTTTATTTGTCATTCTATAAAGGAAACCGAAAACTTCGGCGACTGCTTTATAGAGATTAGGAGGAATCTCATGATTGACATCTACCTTGCTTAATAATTCTACTAAATCCGCATCCTCTTTTATAGGAATATCATGATATTTTGCTAAATTTATTATATTTTTGGCCACTTCGCCAGATCCGCTGGCTAAAACTTTGGGTGCATTATCTTTTGAACGATTATATCCTAAAGCTACTGCTTTTTTAGTCTTTACTTTCGCCAAAACAAAATCCTTAAATCACAACTCATATTATCCTGTCAAATCCCATATTAAGTCTATCAAAATCATTATAAAGCGTATTTAACGAGAGCTTTGGCATTGTTTTTAAACTAAAATTAGAAAGTATTAAACCTTGATCATTTATGACCTTTTTTAGCTCTTTTGCACCGCTTAAGATCAGCTGCTTAAACTCCTCTTTTTGGGTCGCTATAGATATATCTATATATCTATTTTCACTTAGTCCCAGCACTATATTTATACCGCCTAGTTTTTGGAAATTTAAATCTATCTGCGCATAGTGCTTTTGCTTTTTACCGCGTTTAAAGGCGATTTTAGCTCCGTCAACATCATCCCAAACATAAGGAAGATAGGTCTCAATGCCCCCTGCCATACTTGATACGAGCTGATGCATCTCTATTTGAGCTATCAGTTTTGAGCTAAGCTGATTTATTTGAGAATTTGGGTCGGAAACGCTCTTTGTCTGTATATTTAAAAGCACGCTTTTAACATCGTTTTGAAGTGCTTTTATGCTCTCTTCTGTGATCGGCTGAATGTTTTTAATATCTTTTTGAGCCAAATTTTGCTGCTTTGAAAGTCTATTTATCTCATCCATATTTGTCTTTGCTTCAAATCCTATTTTATCAGCTAAATTTAGCGCCTGATTTAGCTTATTTGCAACAGCTTTTAATCTATCTTGCAAGCTTAAATTTTCTACGCCAAGGCCTTTATTTAAAATTTGCTCGGCAAATAAATTTACCGTATTTGGTTGGTTAGCCGTATTTTCTATAGCTTTTTCAACTTCATTTATAAGACTTGAAAGCTCTTTTAAATTTGAGCTATAAGTTCTATTTTGACTTAGTTTTTCTGTTGAAATTTCAGGCATTTTAGCCTTTAAATTTGCCATTAATTCATTTATTTTACTAATCTCATTATTTACTGCTTTTTCACTCAAAACAAGTCCTTTTTCGCTCATTGCATTGGCCTGCTTATCTAGAAATTTAACGATATTTTCAAGCTTGGCACTGTTTTCTAAGAGCGACTTTATAGATGAGTTATTTAAAATTTCTTTGTTTTGAATCTTTGCGTTTTTTAAAATTGCACTTAGCCTTTCAAAGCTCTCGTTAGTGCTTAAGCTATCATCTTTGGCTAGAGTTAAAATTTGATTTAAAAGCTTGGAATTAGATAGGTTTTTAATATCTTCAAAAAGTTTATTTATTGAAGCCGGAAGGATATTTTTATTTACTATAACGTCTTTTAAATTGGCCTCAAGCATTATTCCGGAATTTTTGATCTGCTCATTTAATGCGCTCGCTTTAAGCTCTGCAACAGGTTTTAAAAAGCTCTTTAATTTATCAACAAATGGCTTTAGGTCAGGATTTTGATCTGCTAATTTTATTAAAGATTTCAGATCTTTTACTAAATTTGGCGAAACCTGCAAATCTTTAGCTTGATTTGCGATTTCAGCCATCTTTACACTGCTAGAACTTGTCTTAAGCTCGTCTAAAAGCCTATTTACAAGCTTATTGATATCGCCTATATCGCCAGAAGAAACTTCTGAATCTATTTGAGTAGGTAAATTTTGAGGCTGATTTTTAAATAGAGTTTTACCCTCTTTGGTCTCGGAGCCTTTTAATTGATTTGGGTCTAGCCCTATCTTAGCCGAAGTTAAATTTCTTAAAATTTCCATACTATATAATCACTATTTATCGCTTGTGTTTCGTGCTTACAGTTACATTGGCTATAGTTCCAGGGCTATGTTCAAAGCTCTTTCTACTCTCAATTGGAATAGTTTTTTGAGTAAGTGCAAAAATGATCAAAGATATTAAAAGCACCACATAGACCCAAATAAAACCTTGAGGACCAAAAAAATACATAGTAGCACCCATTATTATAGGAGAAAATAATGAGCCTAGAGAGTAGCTAAATAGTATAGCCCGTCCTATCTCTATGGATTTTGATTTATATTCGAGCATATCGTTTGCCCTTGCAAGAGCCAAAGCGTATAGGCAAAAAACTCCGGACCCTAAGAAAAACGATAATATGTATTGTAATTTTATGCCAGCATCAAACAATATAAATATAATCGCCGCAACTAAAGATATAACAGAGCAGCCGATTATCACAGGTCTTCTACCAAAACGATCAGAAAGCGAACCTATGACACAATGGCCTATAAATCCACCCACCATCGCGATAGTCATAAAAAACGAAACCTCTTTAGCATCATATCCTTGAAGAAGTATATATATGCTGGCCATAGAAAAAAAGCCGTTTACCAAAACTCCGGCAACTATGCTTGTAATAAGAGCTAGTGGCACTAAGCTAAATATACTTGGTATGCTAACGCTTCTTTTTTCTGGTATTGGCGGCTCTTTGATGCGGTTTAAATTAAGCGGAATGCTTGATAAAAGAATAAAAGCTGCGCTGATTAAAAATATTTGAGAGCTGGTTAGATTAAATCCTAAGATTAAAATTCCAAGTCCAAAACAAGAGTAAAAAACAACTTCGTAAAAGGCTAAAACACGCGATCTTATCTGATCCTTAGCTCTAGTATTCAGCCAACTTTCAGCTATCATCAAAATAGAGTAATAACAAAATCCAAGACCGCCTCTAAGAAGCGCCCATAAATATAAATTCTGGCTTAAATCATGAAACATAGCACAGACGCCAAATATCGATGAAAATATGGCAAAACTTCTAATATGCCCTACTTTTGATACTATCTTGTGCGATATTATAGTGCTAAGCATGGCGCCTACAAAAAACACAGATATTACAAGTCCTGTTTCAAGCTCGCCAGCCCCCATTTTTTTAAGCTCAATTCCAGCCGAGCTTACTACAAGTCCATTTCCTACAAAAAGAAGCGCTATCCCGAAAAATAGCGGGATCATCGCCTTGATCATTCTTTTACTGCTTGTCTGCACGACTCATTACTCCATAAACTAAAGCTCCTATGGGCATAATTCCAAGAGCTATTAAAAATGCTATGATATTTAAATTCCCCTGTCTATTTAAAGCTAAAAATCCAAGAGCCAAAACAGCATAAGCAATAAGCCTAAAAGGCACAAGAGCGGTATGTAAATTTGCAAATTTAGGCATCTTTTTCATAGCTTCTTTTTCTCTTTTTAAAATTTCCTTAGGATCAAGCTCTTGTTTAACAAGATCCTCCGTCTTGCCATCTTTTTTAACGATTTTTTTACCATCGTCTGTGTATTCAGTAAAATTTTCACCCCATTCGCTACCATCATCTTCATCATAATAGTCATCGTCTAAGATAAATTTCTCGTTTTCAACTCTTGAAAGAACACGTCTTTGATACGATTTAAATGTCGCAAACAAGATTAAAAGAGAGCCAAAAAATGCTACTTGAGTACTATAAAACCAGCTTTTGCCCATAAAAAAAGAGCTTATTAAAAGCAAAATTTCAAAAATACTGTAAATAGCTAAAAGCCTTCTAGCTACAGACACTATTTGTCTTCCTCTTCATCATCCTCATCATATGGCGCAGGCTTAAATTTTGTCTCGTCTTTAAGCTCGTCCATACTCTTTTTAACTCTGTTATAAGCCTTTTTGACATTTAAAATGGCTGCTGCGATACCAAAAGCTATACCAACAAACAATGTCCAAGTCCAGCCTGTCTGCTTCATGACCCAAAATCCAAGTCCTGTTCCTATGGCAACTGCAACTACCATAGATATGCCAAGGCTTAGCTGCTCTGCACCTTTTACGATCTCGCCAAAATTTAGTTTAGCCATTGTTTTTTATCTCGCACAAAGATTCCTCTGCGGCTTTTACAGCGAATTTTATATTTTCTTCGCTCATTACAGTGCATATAAAGCCTGTTTCAAACTGACTAGGAGCTAAATAAACTCCTTTTTCAAGCATCTTTTTATGAAATTTAGCATAAAGGGCGGTATCGCTCTTTAGCGCATCGTCATAGTTTTTTACCTCAGATTCATTAAAAAAGAATCCAAACATAGAACCGCGAACGCAAATTTGCATTTTAAACCCGTTATCATCGGCAGCTTTTTTAAATCCTGTCATAAGCATATTGGCTAAATTTTCAAGCTTTTTGTATATGGTAGAGTCATTATATATCTTACTAACAGAGGCTATACCAGCAGCCATAGCTACCGGATTTCCACTTAGCGTGCCAGCTTGATAAACGCTTCCGTCAGGGCTTAAGCAGTCCATTATCTTAGCCCTTCCACCAAACGCCGCCGCACTCATTCCTCCGCCTATAACCTTACCGAAAGTCACCATATCGGCTAAAATATGATTAAATTCAAAAGAGCCTTTTTTGCTCGCTCTAAAACCGCTCATTACCTCATCAAAAATGAGCACCGCCTTATACTCATCACAAAGTGCTCTAAGTCCTTTTAAAAACTCATTGCAAGCAGGCACGAGTCCCATATTTCCGGCTATTGGCTCGATTATTACAGCACCTATTTGTGCACCGCTTTTAAATATAGCTTCAACACTTGCTAGGTCATTATATTTGGCTAAATATGTGTTTTTTACGACATCTTCAGGCACTCCAGAGCTTGAAGCGTTACCGTAAGTAGTAGCGCCACTTCCAGCCTTAACTAAAAGCGCATCACTGTGACCGTGATAACAGCCCTCAAATTTTATAAGTCCATCTTTTTTAGAATATCCTCTAGCTACTCTTATAGCACTCATTGTAGCTTCCGTTCCAGAACTTACAAAGCGAATTTTTTCTACGTTTTCAAACTCATCGCAGATTAACTTAGCCAGCTTTGTCTCAAGCTCGGTCGGAGCTCCAAAACTAAGACCTTTTTTAGCAGTCTCAATAACGGCATTTTCTATATCTTTATCGCAATGACCAAAGATGAGCGGACCCCAGCTTTGAATGAAGTCAAGATATCTATTGCCCTCAATATCGATTAGATAAGCACCTTCACCTTTTGATACTATAAATGGTTCGGAACCAACGCTTCCAAATGCACGAACAGGCGAATTTACGCCTCCAGGAATATATTTTTTAGCCTCAACAAAAGCTTCACTATTTCTCATCTTTTTTATCCTTATTAAAATTTATTACATATTCGTAGAGCAAAACCATCTCTTCATCGGTTAAAAAGTATGTCGGCATCATTCCTTTAGGGCTTACTACGGCCTTTTGGAATGTCCAAAAGTCTAGATCATTTATTCTTGGGGCTCTAAGCTCATCATCTACTACTTTATTTAATTTTTTATCAAAGCGTCTGAATTTGGCTATTAAAGCTCCCTCGCCCTTTTTACCGTGACACTTATCGCATCCTATTCCTCTAGGGTTTGAATAAAGCATCTTAGCATATTCTGTTTTGGTTATAAAATCACTTGCAAAAAGATAGCCAAAAAGCAAAGAAAAAAGGGCCAATTTTCTCATAAATTCTTTCGTTTTTCGTAAATTTAATATAAAATTAGTTATGATACACTCTTTGTGATTAAAACAGCATAAAGGACAAATTTATGATTTTACTAGACGGAAAAGCGGTTAGCGCAAAGACAAAAGAGAGAGTTAAAAATGAAGCCTTAAATCTTAAAAATTCTGGAATAGAGCCTGCGCTGGCTGTGATTTTGGTAGGAGAGGATAAGGCTAGTCAAACTTACGTAGCCTCCAAAGAGAAAGCTTGCCACGCATGCGAAATTAGATCTATCATGCATAGACTTCCTGAAAATACTAGCGAAAACGAGCTTTTAGCCCTAATTGACTTGCTAAATTTAGACGATAGCGTGGACGGTATTTTAGTTCAACTCCCACTTCCAAAACACATCAACACATCTCGCATTTTAGAGGCTATAAAAGCTAGCAAGGACGTAGATGGATTTCATGCGATAAATGTCGGCAAATTAGCAAGCGGACTTGATGGATTTGTGCCTTGTACTCCGCTTGGCATAATGGAAATTTTAAAAGAGTATAAAATAGACGTAAAAGGCAAAAATGTTTGTGTAATCGGTAGAAGCAACATTGTTGGAAAACCAATGGCAAATTTAATGCTAAATGCCGATGCTACAGTAACCGTAACTCATAGCAAGACTAAAAATTTAAAAGAAATTTGCCTAAACTCCGATATCATCGTAGCTGCGATAGGAAAGCCATTTTTTCTAACAGCCGATATGGTAAAAGATGGCGCGATAGTCATAGATGTTGGCATAAACAGACTTGAAGACGGAAGACTTGTAGGGGATGTTGATTTTGACTCTGTAGCGCCAAAATGCTCTTATATCACACCAGTTCCTGGAGGAGTTGGTCCTATGACAATTGCGATGCTACTTGCAAATACGATAAAATCAGCCAAAAATAGAGCAAAGGCGTAAATTTTGAAAAAAGCATTTAATAAATTTTTAGACTTCTCAAACAGCTGGACAGGCACCGTTGTAATTGTCCTGCTTGTCATATTTTTTATAGCTCAAGCTTTTGTAATTCCGTCAGGTTCTATGAAAAATTCACTCCTAATAGGCGATCATCTCTTTGTTAAAAAATTTAGCTACGGAATCCCTACTCCCAGAATTCCATGGATAGAACTTAAAGTTTTACCAGATTTTAGAGGAAACGGACATCTTATAAACGGAGATGGACCAAAGCGAGGTGATATAGTTGTTTTTAGATATCCTCACGATGAGAAAATTCACTATGTAAAGAGAAATTTTGCAACCGGAGGAGATGAGGTAATATTTACAGAAAAAGCCCTATTTTTACACCCTAAAGAGGGAGAGGAATTTATCAAAGAAAATTATCCAAAAGAGAGCTTAATAACGATAGCGGGAAAACTCTTTGTAAAAGAGCCTTATAAATTTCCAGGAATTTACTATGATGAAAAGGTAAATTTATTTGAACAGGCACTATACTACTTAAATGCAGGTAAATTTGCCATGCAACCAGTTATAGTCAATGAGCTTGACAAGATAAAAGACCTGCCGTTTAATGCATTTTACTTCAAGGTTCCAGATGATGAGTATTTCATGGTAGGAGACAATAGAGATCACTCGAACGATAGCCGCTTTTGGGGAAGCGTTGCATACAAAGATATCGTAGGAAAGCCTTGGTTTGTCTACTTTAGCTGGGATAACGAGTACAAGATAAGATGGAATAGAATCGGCAAATCAATAGAAAGCATCCAAAACGATCCTATATATGCTCAAAATGCCATGGAAGAAGGGCATGATGACGGCACTAAGATAGAGTGATAAAATTTGAGCGGATTTGAAAATATCGATATCCTAGATATAATTACTCTTGTCATAGCACTTACCATAGCTATCGTAGGACACGAGATAGCTCATGGATGGGTCGCTTATAAATTTAAAGACAATACAGCCAAAAATCTCGGTCGCCTTAGCATAAATCCTATTAAACACATTGATCCTTTCGGAACCATCATAGTTCCAGGACTGCTATATCTTACCGCAGGATTTGTAATAGGATGGGCTAAGCCTGTCCCGATAAACGGATATACTGTTATTAGAAACGGTGGATATAAGGCAATGATATTGGTATCTCTTGCAGGAATTATATATAACTTTATTCTTGTAACCATATCGTTTTTTATGATAAAAACCGGGATTTTTCAAGCAGATTTACAAAAATTTTTAATTATGCTCATGCTCGTAAATTTAATACTAGGACTATTTAATCTATATCCCATTCCTCCGCTTGATGGCTCTCAAGCTGTAGAATACACACTAAGATCCATAAATCTTCATAAAATCGCGAGTTTATTTTCTAGTCTTCAACGTTACGGAATGATAATACTTATTCTCATCATAGCCTCACCGCTTAAAGACTATGTTTTTTATCCTATAAGATATATGCTTGAAATGGTCAAATTTGCGCTTTAATTAAATAAAAAGCGCAAATTTTAGTTGCAAAATTTAGAAAATTTTTCTTTAATAGTAGTTTTGATATAATTGTTGAATTTAATAAACTTATGGACTACTTAATGAATATCGAGAAAATTTTTATAGCAAGCGATCACGCAGGATTTGAACTAAAAGATGAGATTAAAAAATTTCTACAAACTTTAAATTTAACAGCTATAGACCTTGGTACAAACAGCTCCGAAGCAAGCGTAGATTATCCCGATTTTGCAAATTTAATGGCTGAAAATTTAAAAAACCAAAACGAATATGGAATCTTAATTTGCGGAACGGGTATTGGAATATCAATCGCCGCTAATAGACACAAACACATTAGGTGTGCGCTATGTCACGATATATACACAGCCTCCATGGCAAGAGAACATAACGATGCAAATATAATCGCTTTTGGTGCAAGAACCACAAAGCCAGAGGATGCAAAAGAGATGATAAAAAAATTCTTCTCAACCGAATTTGCAGGAGGAAGGCATCTAAGAAGAGTTGATAAACTAGGCTGCTGCAGGGCACAACTATGATAGCTGATTGGCTCATACTTACATTTTTAATCTGCATTTGCATATATTTGGTTGTGATGGTATTTTACTTCAAAACTCTACTTAAAAAAGAAAGATCTACAAAAGATTTTATGAAAGATAATCTCCAAGATACCGAAGTTGTTATCAGAAAGCTTCAAGTTCAGTTGCAAAGGAGCTTAGGTAATATCGACATCCTAACCGAAGAGCTCGGTAAGGTAAAGAATGACGCAAACGCCCTTCGTACAAGAAACTCTCAATACCGCCTAGAAAACGATAAGCTAAGAAAGAGAATTCGTGAGCTAGAGGGCAAAATCGAAGCATTATTATAAATTTCAAGGAAAAATCATGAAAGAGTTAAGTCAAAAAGATAAAGAATTTTTATTAGATTCAATACGATGTATTAAAGATTTTCCAAAGCCTGGAATTGTTTTTCGCGATATAACAACGCTTTTAAACAATGCTGAAGCTTTTAACTTTTTAATGGATCATCTAGTTGAGAGATATAAGGATTTTGACATTGACTTTATTGCAGGTATAGAATCACGCGGATTTATATTTGCAGCAGCACTTGCCGCTAGACTTAGAATACCCTTTGTGCCAATTAGAAAGCCAAAAAAACTACCATATATCACTATTTCTCAAAAATACTCCCTTGAATACGGAGTAGACGAGGTTCAGATGCATATAGACGCCTTTAAGCATAAAGAGGGTGCCAAGGTTATACTAATAGACGATCTTATAGCTACGGGCGGAACAGCAAAAGCCTCTGTAGAGCTTATAACTCAAGCCAATGCGATATGCGTTGAAGCCTGTTTTCTTATAGATTTAAAGGAGCTAAAAGGAAGTGAGGCTTTAAGACCTCTTACAAAAATTTATAGTATTTTGGAGATCTGATATGGAAGCTTTTTTTATAGATCTTCTTACAAGATACGGATACATCATACTTTTTATATGGTGTATGATGGAAGGTGAAATGGCTCTTATAATGGGAGGTATCATGTCTCATACTGGGCAAATGGATCTTGGACTTGCTATATTTATCGCAGGACTTGGAGGATTTGCCGGAGATCAAGTATATTTTTATATAGGCAGATATAACAAAAACTTCATATCCAAAAAACTGCGCTCCCAAAGAAGAAAATTTGCGATAGCGCATATTCTTCTTAAGAAAAACGGATGGCCAATTATCTTTATTCAGCGCTATATGTACGGACTTAGAACCGTGATACCTATGAGTATAGGACTTACGCGATACGACGCTAAAAAATTCGCTTTTATAAATTTAATGAGTGCATGGTGCTGGGCAGGGATAACAATACTGCCTGCATATTTCTTAGGAGAACATATACTAGATATTTTAGATAAAGCAAAAGATCATTGGTATATCGCAATACCTATCGCAGCGACCTTCCTTGGAACGCTTTTGTATGGATTTAAAAGAATAGAAAATAAGATATTAAACGAAAGGAAAAATAGACGTAATGCAATTTAGTATATTAAATAAACCACTTGACAAGATAAAAGCCGATTTAGAACTGATCTTTGTCGTGGATAAAAATTTAAAACACAAATTTATAAAAGATGAAAAAAGCTTTAAATTTAGCAACTACAAAGCCGATAGCCCGCTGCTTCTCATAGAAAACGCAAGGCTTTATATCCCTGTAACAAAGCTTGAATTTGACGAGCTTAGACTGGCAGCGGCAAAGGCTTATAACTGCGTAAAAAGGTTAAATGTTAAAAAGATTAAGCTTGCTAGCTACTTAGCAGAATGCACTAAAATGAGCTTTCAAAGCTTGGTTGAGGGCTTTGCGCTTGGAGCTTATGAGTTTAACAAATACAAAGAGAAAAAAGAGAACTATACGCTAAATGAGATCATCTTTAGCACAGAAGAGTTTGAAGGCAAAAAGGTCGATACTGTAAAGGCAGAACTTGGCATAAAACACGGCAAGATAATGGCAAGCGCAGCAAATTTCACAAAAGATATCGTAAATGAAATTCCTGAAATTTACACTCCGCTAAAAATGGCTGAAGATGCACAAATTTTGGCTAAAAATTTAAAAAACGTAACATGCAAAATTTACGATGAAAAATTCCTAAAAAAAGAGAACATGAACGCGTTTTTAGCGGTAAATCGTGCTTCTGTTTATCCGCCTCGTTTGATACATCTAGTGTATAAACCAAAATCGCCTAAAAAGAAGATCGTATTTGTAGGCAAAGGTCTAACTTACGATAGCGGCGGACTTAGCTTGAAGCCGGCTGATTATATGCTTACGATGAAAGCCGATAAAAGCGGAGCTGCGGCTGCACTTGGCATCATAAAGGGTGCTAGCGAGCTTGAGCTACCATTTGAAATTCATGCGGTTTGCGGCGTGACCGAAAATATGATAGGAGGCAACGCCTATAAGCCTGATGACGTACTTATCTCTCGCTCAGGAGTTACGATAGAGGTTAGAAATACCGACGCAGAGGGCCGCTTAGTGCTGGCTGACTGCTTAAGCTGGGCGCAAGAGCTAAAGCCTGATATCTTAATAGACATGGCAACTCTTACGGGAGCTTGCGTAGTAGGTCTTGGCGAGTACACAATAGGACTAATGGGAAATAACGAAGAGCTAAAAAGCGAGCTTAAAGCAAAAAGTGCAAAAAGCGGCGAATTTGCCACTGTTTTAGAGTTTAACAGGCACTTAAGAGAGCTTGTTAAAAGCCAAATTGCAGACGTTAGCAACATAGCTTCAAGCAGATATGGCGGAGCTATCACGGCCGGAATTTTCCTGGATAAATTTATAAAAGAAGAGTTTAAAGATAAATGGATCCACGAAGATATCGCAGGTCCTGCATACACCGAAAAGGCTTGGGGATATAACCAATCAGGCGCAACGGGAGCCGGGGTAAGGATGAATTTATACTATCTTAACGCGCTTGCAAAGGAGCTGTAATGGGTCTTGGAGTAGGTATAGTAGGTCTTCCAAACGTCGGCAAATCAACCACTTTTAACGCTCTTACAAAGGCGCAAAATGCAGAGAGTGCAAACTATCCGTTTTGTACGATCGAGCCAAATAAGGCTGTGGTGCCTGTGCCTGATAAGAGATTAAACGAACTAGCTAAAATCGTAAATCCTAATAAAATTCAGTATTCTACTATCGATTTTGTCGATATCGCAGGGCTTGTTAAGGGTGCAAGCTCAGGAGAAGGTCTTGGTAACAAATTCCTTTCAAACATCCGTGAGACCGAGGTCATACTTCACATAGTGCGCTGCTTTGAAGATGAAAATATCACTCACGTAGAAGGTGGCGTTGATCCTGTAAGAGATGTAGAGATCATCGAAACCGAGCTAATCCTAGCCGATATCGAGCAGCTAAACAAAAAAATCGAACGCCTTAACAAAGAGGCAAAAGCAAATCAAAAAGGCGCAAAAGAAGCGCTTGAGATAGCAACTAAGCTTTTAGCTCACTTAAACGAAGGCAAGAGCGCAAACAGCTTTGATGAGCGTGATGACGAGGCGTTTATGAGCCTAAATAAAGAGCTAAGACTACTAAGCGCTAAAGAGGTGATATATGGAGCAAATGTCGATGAAGATGGCATTTGCGAGGATAATGAATATGTAAAAAAACTTCGCGAATTTGCCGCTCGTTCAGGTCATGAAGTGATAAAACTGTGCGCCAAGATAGAAGAGGAGCTTGTAGGTCTAAGTGACGAGGAGGCGCATGAGTTTTTAAGCTCGCTTGGTGCAAACGAAAGCGGTCTTGAAAAGATCATCAGAACCGCCTTTGCCAAGCTAAATTTGATAAGCTACTTCACCGCAGGAGTCGTTGAAGTGCGCGCATGGACGATCACAAAAGGCTGGAAAGCTCCAAAAGCTGCAAGTGTGATCCATAACGACTTTGAGCGAGGGTTTATAAGGGCAGAGGTAATCAGCTATGATGATTACATCGCTTGCAACGGCGAAACAGGTGCAAAGGAAGCCGGCAAGATGAGGCTTGAAGGCAAAGAGTACATCGTGCAAGATGGCGATGTGATGCACTTTAGGTTTAATGTTTAATTTAAGCAAAGCAACAAAATAAGTCATAGATGCTACAAAACAAGGCTATTTTATATATGCCTTAGTGAGCATTTATGATTTTAATATTTCATAGCTACAAATAAAGTTGTTACTGAAATTTAATCTTAAAAGAACGTTATACTACCCATTATGATGTTTAAACAGAGTATTTTTAACTATTTGTAATTTAAGAGATAAAAATGAGCGATTATAGCTTGGCACAATATTTTGGCGTGAATTTAGCAGAGCTTTTATCAGGTAAGATCAAAGCCGTTTATCCCAAATTTGACGAGCAAAAATATATAAAAAATATATCTAGCAAAGTTGATGAGCTAGCGTATTCAGGCAGGATAGAGCTTCACGCAAGAGAGCTTAACTCTGCACTAAATTTATACTACAAAGGCCAAATAGAAATTTTAACAAGCATATTAGGCGAAGAAAATCCAAGCGAAACAGGCATGTTTAAAAACTACTATTGGGTGCTGCCGATTGGCAAATTTGTTGAAATTTATGGAGTTAATGACTTTGAAACCTCTATAAACGCAATCTCTGAGATCACTAAACGAAACACAGGCGAATACGCGATAAGAGTATTTATAAGAAAATATCCAAACGAAATGCTAGAAGTTATGCAAAACTGGGCAAAGTCTAGCAACTTTCACATAAGGCGTCTTGCGTCTGAGGGCTTACGTCCGAAGCTTCCTTGGGCGAGTAAGCTTGAAAATTTCATAGATGATCCAAAGCCTGTTTTTGAAATTTTAGAGCTTTTAAAAGAGGATAATGTAAAATTCGTGCAAAGATCAGTGGCAAATCACATGAATGACTATCTAAAGCTAAATTTTGACGCAGCCAAAGAGCTTCTTAGTAAATGGGCAAAATCTAAAAATCAAAACACGCAGTGGATAGTAAAACACGCCACAAGAAAAATTAAAATTTAGTATAAACGCCAGAGTTTGGGCTTAATAACTTAATAGCCGATCACTCCAGCGTCAAATTTATTTAGAAAAATAACTTAACTAACACCGCCCCGACTACAAGACCTATCACAAACGCACAGGTGATGTTGATTTTTTGTTTTTTACTAGCACCTTCGGATTGCTTCTCGTAGTGCTTTTTTACACCTTCGAATGTAAGATTTAAGATCTTTTCATTCATCTGATTTAGACCCTGAGCAAATTCTCTAAGCTGCTCTTCATTGACATAACGCATAGTCTTAACGGTAGTATTGGCTAAACGCTCAAAATCCTCGGAGTTTTCCCAAAACTCCACTACTGTATTATTTTCTATACGCTCTTTAAATTCAATCATCTCCTTTAATTCTGCTTGCTCGACCAGCTGAGTTCCCATCTTGCCTCCTTGTATGATTTCACTTATAAATTAAAAGCTATTGTATAAAGTCCATATTTTTTTATGGTCGGCTTTTAATTTGTTTTTTTATACAATTATAAAGCCACTGATTGTGTTCTAAGTGTTAAACACTGCGTTAAAGATTTTAGGGGCTTTATAGGTATAAAGTCTGATTAAAAATCTTAGTGTATTAACACTGAATACAAGAAAAGATTATACCTAATTTCTTTTAAAGGGTCGATTATGAAAAAAGATTTTTTTGTAGGTGCTGACATTTCTAAGGATAAGGTTGATTTTTGTTTTTTAACTTCGGACGAATCTAAAAAACCTAAATTTATTTCACTTCCTAACGATTATAACGTTATTGAAGCTTATTTTAAATCTTTTACTTCTGATAATGTTACGGTAGTTTTAGAATATACAAATAACTATCACATTACATTACAAAGAGTCTTAAACGACTTGGGTATTAAATATTCTCTTTTAAATCCTGAAAAAACAAGTTATTTCTTAAAACATTTAAACTCTAAAAAAACAGATATAGCAGATTCTTACGGCTTGTCTCTTTATTGTAGGATATTTTCTTCTGAATTAAATCCTACAACTTATAATAAAGAGTATAATTTAATAAATAGCTATAATTCTGCTATATCTCTTCTCATTAAAATCCAAACACAACTAAAAAACTTTAAAAAATCTCAAAAACTTGTGAGCGATAATCAACTTGACGAGATTATCACAACTCTAACTAATCAATTAACGCAATTACAAAAGAAACTTAAATTAATGGCTTATGAGATATTAAAATCTTTTGTTCCGAATTGCGATGAAATTATAAAAGCTAATAATGGCTTCGGTGTAGATTTGGCAATATCTTTATTTCCGAATCTACATTTTAATAGAGATAAAACCGCAAAACAATTTATATCTTTTGTAGGTTTAAGCCCTCGTATTTATGAGAGTGGAAGCAGTGTTAAAAAATCTCAATGTATAAATAAAAAAGGTAATCCTAAGACTAGGCGCATTCTTTTTCTTGTTGCTATGTCTGCTATCCGTTACAATGCTAAATTTAAACAAAGATATGAAAATCTAATAAGTAAGGGTAAAAATAAAAAAGTTGCTATTGTTGCCGTGATGTGTGCAATAGTCAGGTATTTAAAATCTTTATTTCCTTTTGATGAGAGTTTTATTAATGGCAAAAGTTTTAATAAGCTTGGAGCAAGTTAAGATTTTATATAGCGTTTATAAGCTTCTTTCAGTTCGCAATAGTCGAATATCAAGAGAGGATATATTAAGAGATAGCGGAGTTGATAGAGGTAATTTATCACGTTTAATTCAAAACAGATATTTATTAAAATCTTTAAAAAGTGAGGTTCAATAAGATGTTTAAATTACAAGTGTTGAAGAGCGTATAGGCTATGGACAAATTATCGCTACTGCTACAAATGCTATAAATTGGATAATTTCTCAAAGACTCAATAGCTTTAATAAACGTTTTGAACTCTTGGAAGAATCTTTTAAAATTATCAAGAGTATAATACAAAAGAGATAGAGAGTATAAACAGTAAGATAGATAAAATCTATAATTTTTATACTCGTTATTTTTCAAGGTCTAAGAAATGACTTTAGGACAAAATCAAGAATTATTTAGTAAAGACTTAACACATCTACTTAATTTTATACATAATAACGGCTATGATGTAAGAATCGGTGAAGCTGAACGGACAAAAGAGCAACAAGAAATATATATAAAATCTGGTAAAACAAAAACTCTTGATTCATTACATTTAAAAAGATGTGCTATAGATTTACATATATTCTTTAATGGCTCTTGGATTCAGTCTAAAAGCGAACTTCAATTTATTGGCGACTATTGGGAGCAATTATCAAAAAATAATAAATGGGGTGGTAATTTCAAAAACTTTATAGGCACTCCACATTTTGAACGCAGATTAGAATAAAAAAATAATCTAAGCAAAATTACGATAAAATCGCAACTTTACTATCTCATAATTTTTTATTATCAAAATGGGGCTTGACATCCATCTTAAAATCTTTTAAGCTTTTATCATTCCGACACTATCGCCGAATTTTAAAACTTTAGAATTAAAAAGATTAAGCTCTAAGCTATCTTTTTCGCCAACTATCACAATCGTGGAGCCTAGCTCAAAATAACCCAAAAGTTCACCTTTTCTGACACTTAAATTTTCATACTCATAGCTTTGGACAAATGAGGCCATCGCATTAGTTTGAATTCTATCGTCAAAAATAAATTTCATCTTTCCAACGTTTAAAGCTCCGACAAATACAAGCCAAACTATCTTTTTGTTTGAAATTCTACACTTTAAAACAACTCTTTCATTGAGCGCGTATAGATTTTCAACTTTCTCAAGAGCTTTCACGCTTACACTGTATAAATCACCAGGAATATAAAGAGCACTTAAAATTTCAATATCGCAAGGAGCGTGATAGCGATGATAATCTCTAGGGCTTAGGTAGATATTAGCATAGCCAAATTCCTCTTGCCTGGCGCCCTCTTCACCTAAAGCAGAGCCTAGAAGCTCGGTTATAGAATACTCATGTCCTTTTATACTAAGAGCTTTTCTCAAATTGCTGGTACCGCATTCCAGGCAAACGCCGTCGCTTGGACTTATAAAAATATTACTAGCTTCATCAAATTTGCGAGGAATCATTAATTCCCTAGTAAAAAGCGCAGTCAAACTATCGTACTCACCAGGAGTTTTAAATTCGCTCATGTCTATTTTAAAATACTTTACGTAATTTGAATTGATAAAATTTTGAATAGGCTTAGGAAATTTAAAAGCAGCTATTTTTCCAAAAATTTGAGAAACTTTACGCCTCATCTACTCTCCCTGAAGTGTTAAAAATGAAATTTCGCTAGGCGCAAGAACTCTCACCGGAGGCCCCCAAAATCCCGCACCTCTGCTTACATACACCTGCATTTTATCATTTACTTGATAAAGTCCCGCTAAATACTTCTGATCAAGCTTTACAAGAAGCGAGAATGGGAAAATTTGTCCGCCGTGAGTGTGCCCGCAAAGCACTAAATCAACGTCTTTATGCATATATCTAATGAATTTAGGCTGATGAGCCAGTAAAACAGTCGGCAAATTTTTATCCGTGCTTTTAAGTGCAGCCTCTAAATCAGGCTCGTAAAATTTATATCTATAACCAATAAGATCATAAACTCCAGCTAAATTTATACCGCCTACTTGCACGCTTTCGTTGCCTAAAATTTTAATGCCTATATTTGATATCTCATTAAGAGTTCCTTCGATACCGTGATAATACTCGTGATTTCCCGGCACATAAAATGTTCCATATCGCGACTTAAACTCAGCAAAAGGGGCTATATACTCGCCAAGCTTTTTTGGATGAAGATCGGCTATATCGCCCACTATCACAACCGCGTCTGCATCAAGCGAATTTATACACTCAACCAAAGCTTTAGCAAAAGGAACGCCTAAAAAATCGCCCAAATGCACATCCGTTATCATCGCTATCCTAAGAGGCTTTTTAAGTCCTTTTAGCCTTACCTCTTGAGGCTTAACCTGTGGAACGTGCGAGGCGTTATACATGCCTTTAAAAAAGTAGCTAAAAGCAAGGATTAGGATAGTAACATCAAGATAAAATCTTAAAAATTTACGCCTGCTTTCGCTAAATACGCGCTTTGTGACGGGTCTAAAAAAGACGATGATTAAATTTGAAACCAGCACAAAGGAAAATAGTATAAAGCTAAGCGCAAGCATGAGCGAAAACGCTAGCCTAAACTGAGCATTTAAGAAGTTAAACCTGAGCGAAAAAGCTAATAACACGCCACCCACGGCAAGAGTAGCAAAAAAGACTGCGAGTAAAAATTTATGCAGACTTCGCCCCTCTGTTTTAGCAAACAACCCTCTGTAACCGACAAAATTCATTAAAATGATAATTAGTGAAGAAACTATATAAAACATATTATAAATTTAGCAAAAATTATTAAACAACTTAGCCAAATCAACTGTTTTGATAGAAAATAATAAAGATAAAATTTAAAAAAGATATAGGGTGAGAAAGCTCTCACCCTATGTTTTAAAAAATATTACTCGATAGTTCCGCTTTTTAATCTCTTGTCATAGATATCTTTAAGCTTTCTAATATCATCTTTAAGCTCAAAAACTCCATGCCAGTGAGCATAGTCAGGTCCGTTCATCATCGCACCTTGTCTCATACGGCGACCTTCATGGTGCCATAGGTGGTAGTAAATTCTTTGGAACTCATCCGCCCATGGATCTTCTTTAAGAAGCTTTTTAGACTTAAGATCATCTAGCATCGCTTTTGCGTCTTTGTGATAATCGTTGTAAAGCATTACGTGCTTATCCGCCATCGCAAAGAAGTTTTCACTATGAAGCGAAGAGTGGCACTCTCTACAAACCATCATCATCTCTTTTCTAGCCGCATCAGGACCATCAACGTGACCTGCAAGAGGTGTACCTACGTTTAGTTTGCCTGTTTTTTGATACTCGCTTACCGCAGTATCGTTTCCACCTGTTCTTAGGTTGCTATGTGGCGCCCAAAGGTTCCATTTTAAGCGTCTTGAAACGTTGTGTGTAGTTTGTAGCTCACCTACTCCGCTCATATGGCAAGTCGCACAAGTTGGGGCTCTATAGTCAGGAACCGCCCATGTGTCAGGAGCACTGTCAAAATTCCATGTACTGCCTTCTGAGTTAAAGATATGTCCGTGCATTGAGTTGTTATAAATTTCGATATCCGGATGGTCAGGTCCAAGGTGACAAGATGCACAAGCAGCCGGTTTTCTAGCTTCACTTACAGCAAATTTGTGTCCGCTATGGCATGCTTTACATCCGCCGATTCCACCATCTGGATATAGGTTGCCTATACCGTAGTTTGGCCAAGTCTCTTTTGTAGGACGATTATCAGCATCCATTTTAATCACAGAGCCGTGGCATTGCATACAACCTGTTGAATCAGGAGAAATTTGTAGATCAGGATGACCTCTACCTTCAAAATGATACATCAAATCAAGCATACCTTTTTTAGCATACACTTGGATACCGCCTCTTGCGTGACCACTCTCGTTAAACTCTTTAACTTCGTTAGCATGGCACTTTTCACAAGTTTTTGGGCTTACTAAAGCAGACACGTGATTGTTACTATCCTTTGGATGTGCTTGTTTCATTGCCATAGGACTATCAGCAGGGTGCGAGTGGCAATCCGTACAACTTACTCCAACATGTGCATGACGACTATTTTTCCAATCCGCCACAATACCCGGTGTCTCTTTTGCGTGGCACTCAACGCAGCTTTTAGCAAGCGGAGTCAAATTGCGATCAACTTTTAAGTTTTTCACAAGATTTGCATCCGAAATGCTCTCAGCAAATGCGAACGAAAAAAGACAGGCTATTAATGCAATAACTTTTTTCAACATTATTCCTCCTTTATAGGTTTTATTTATTGTTTGCATTTATATTCTCCCAATGTTTTGTAATCTCTATGCCCAAATTTTTATGCCCTACATTATTGTGACACTCGACACAGGTTTTTTTAATGTGTCCTGCGAAATAATCCCTATGGGCAAGCCAAGCTTTATCAACTTGATTATTTGCCTCTTTTAAATTTGAGTGACAGGTCATGCAGCCGCTATCATACGTAAATTTGTGAGCGTTTTTACGCTTCGCATGCCAATCAATCTTGCTTACATCGGCAAATAAAGTCTTATAACCGTCGTTTAGAGATACCTTTGTCTTTGTCCACAGGTACATTAAAGTATTATCATGAGAAAGGTGACAGGTAGAGCACTGCGCTTTTACTCCAAGCTTGTTATTGCCACCATGTACGTCATTGTGATAAGATTTTACCATGGGCTCCATAGTATGGCACATAGTACAAAATTTATCACTTCCAGTATAATGGATCAGATCAGCAATTCCGATCGATGATATAAGTCCTATAAATATACCAAGCACAACCGACCAAACAAAAAACTTTCTTTTCATGCGGATCCTTCGTGTAATATTTTATTTTATTTAAATGTTATTAATAAAATATTTAAGTTATTATAACGAAAGCGCAAGTGTAAATTCTTGACGTTTATCAATTAATCTTAATTTGAAATTAAATATCAGTTATCAAAAAAATCTTTAAGCTTTTCTTCTGAAATAGTGATGATTTTGTTGTTTTGATCTAGATCGATAAGCTCTTGTGTCTTAAATTTGGCAAGTATGCGCGAAAAAGTTTCTGGAGTTATATTTAATATTGAAGCTATTTTTACATGCTTGAAAGTATTAAAAAGATCTTGATGATCCATTAAAAATTTTGCAACTTTTGCTTCCGAGCTTAAAATAAGCTCATGGTGCAAAACCTCACTAGCAATTTTTAGCTTTTGAGATAAAGATTTTATGATAGCTACTGAAATTTTAGGATTTGATAGAAAATCATTATAAAATTTCTCATAATCTATCTTTAAAACCTCTCCCGAATTTATAAATAGTGCGGTAGCTGGAAATTTAATATTTTCAAAATTCGCAAGCTCGGCTACGAAATTCATAGCATTAAGCTGATGCATGAAAAGTTCTTTGCCTTTTGGTGTAGTTTTATAAAGTTTTAATGAGCCTTTTAGAAGGAGATGAAGCCACTTGGAATCCTCTCCTTCCATAAACAAAAATTCGCCTTTTTTGTATTTTTTGATTATGCTGATTTTTTCTAGTTGCTCTAGTTCATTCTCTCTCAGTTCTTTAAAAAATGGAATTTGTCCTAAAACACTCATTTTTTAACAAAATATACGAAATTTACTTTTTAAGAAGATCTCTAATCTCTGTTAGAAGAACGATATCTTCACTTGGCTTGGCAGGCTCTTTAGGAGCTTCGACTTTTGGTTTTTTAAGAGTATTTATAGCCTTAATAAAACAAAATATACAAAAAGCAATGATCATAAAATCAACCATTGTCTGTATAAAAGAGCCGTAATTAACAGTAACGGCAGGCACATCTCCTACTGCGTCTTTGAGAGTAAATTTAAGATCTGTAAAATTTACTCCTCCAGTTAAAACACCTACGATAGGCATAATCACATCACCCACAAGAGAGCTTACGATTTTGCCAAAAGCGCCTCCTATAACGACACCCACAGCCATATCTATGACGTTTCCACGCATAGCAAATTCTTTAAATTCCTTAACGAAACTCATGTTTCACCTCTTGTTTGAATGTAATAAATAATATTATATAAGATTTTTCTTAACAAGCGATTTAAATACAAGATGATATAATCACCCTTTAAAAATTAATAAAGGAATATCAAAATGTATCGTTTTGCGCCATCTCCTACAGGAGATATGCATCTTGGAAATTTGCGCGTAGCCATCCTAAACTACCTATGTTCTTTACAGGATAAAAGCGGCTTTATAATACGTATAGAAGATACCGATAAAGAAAGAAATATACCGGGAAAAGATCAAGAAATTTTAGAAATTTTAACCAAATTTGGCATCAAATGGGATCAGCTTTACTATCAAAGTAAAAATTTAAAATTCCACCGTCAGCTTGCTTCAAAGCTAATGATAGACAAACACGCATTTGCCTGCTTTTGCACCGAAAGCAAGCTAGAAGCCAAAAAAGAAGAGGCTAAAGCAAAGGGTGTCGCGTATCGCTACGACGGCACTTGCGAAAAGATGAGCGATGAAGAGGTTTTGGCGTGTGAAAAGCCGTTTGTAATCCGCATGAAAAAGCCAAAAGAAACGATGAAATTTACAGACGCTATCAAAGGCGAAGTAAGCTTTGAACCTGAAAATGTCGATAGCTTTGTGATCATGCGCGCGGACAAAACTCCTACTTACAACTTTGCCTGCGCGACAGATGATATGCTTGAGGGAGTTACCTTTGTTATACGCGGTGAAGATCACGTAAGCAACACTCCTAAGCAAGAACTCATCAGAGAAGGTCTTGGCTACACCGAAAAAATTCGCTACGCACATCTACCTATCATCTTAAATATAGAGGGCAAAAAGATGAGCAAACGCGAAAATGAAAGTAGCGTAAAATGGCTCTTTGCACAAGGGTTTATGCCTGAAGCTATAGCTAACTACATCATCTCTCTTGGCTATAAAGCTCCTGTTGAAATTTTTACCATACAAGAAGCTAGCGAGTGGTTTGATATCTCTAAAGTCTCGGCAAGTCCGGCAAAATTTGACATCAAACAGCTAGAATACATAAACAGAGAGCACATCAAACTAGCTAGCAACAAGCGCCTTGCAGAGCTTAGCGGTATGGATGAAAATTTAACTGGTCTAATCAAATTTTACACCCAAGAAGCAAGCTTGCTAAATGAGATTAAGCAAAAAATCGAAGCGATATTTGCAACAAAAAATATCCCTGATGAGTTTAAAAACGAATGCGAGACGATAAAAACCGCTATAAATTCGATGAATTTGGATAGTTTTGAAAGCTTTGACGAGTTTAAAAAAGCTCTAATGAGCGCTACAAATTTAAAAGGCAAAAGCTTTTTTATGCCGCTTAGAATTTTGCTTACAAACGAACAGCACGGACCTGAGCTTAGCGAGCTATTCCCTCTAATAAAAGAAAAATTAAAGGAAATTTTACAATGATACTATCTACTTTTTTATCCGCTATTGCCGATATTTTGCATATGGTGATTCAAATTTACGTCTGGATTATCATCATATCAGCTATTATTAGCTGGGTGAGACCAGATCCGTATAATCCTGTTGTTCAGCTTTTATATCGCCTTACGGAGCCGATTTATGCCTGGATTAGAAAATTTGTCCCTACAGTATTTGGAGGAATAGACTTAGCGCCGATTTTCGTACTTTTAGCACTTCAATTTTTTGATAGATTTTTCATAAGCTTAATACTGCAATATGCTCATTCGATTTAACATAACTTTAATTATTTATACTACTTTATTATTTGGAGGAGTAAAAAGTTTTAATGAGATAAAAGATCAAGAAAAAGGACTGGCAAAAGATTATTATATATATAGGCTAATAACGGAAGGAAATTATACAATTAATCAGGTTGAGGAGCTAAATAAGGATATATTTCGTCGCTCGCCAACTATGATAAAAGCGCTAAATACTATAATAAAACCGGAGCTAAGACCAACAAACTGCGCAAAGATAAATGCAAAAAACATAGTAGATGCCAATTTAACATGTCAAAAAGCGCTTTTAAAAATACCTTTTATGCTCAAAATAGCAAAAAAAGACAGAGAGAAACTGGCTAAAAAATTTGATGATATAAATAAAACAGTGGCTAGAAATTTAAAGACTCTAAATTCTAAAAATCCGGCCTTGAAATTTGATAAATTTAAAGACGCGCGCCACTTTATAGAGCTATTTGAGGCAAGTGACAAAAAGCATAAAGAGCTTAGGTTTAATCAAAAATTTAGCACCGAATTTATCAATCTGCTGGCCAAAGAACAATCTTTTCAAAAAATTATAAATAGAGTAATTATAGATAAAGAGCTTCCTAAATTTAGAGCAAATTTTTTAAATATAAAAGATGATTTGATAAGCGATCAGATAGCTTATATTCTTGGCATTAACGCTATTTTATTAGGTTCAAAAGAGAGTGCTTTTAAGTTTTTTAAAAGAGCGGAAAATAGCTTTAAAAACCAAGGAGCAAAAGATGCGGCTATTTTTTGGCAATATCTTATCATCAAAGAAAAAGCTCTTCTTGAAGTGCTAAATAGTAGTTCAGATATCAACATTTATACGCTCTATGCAAATGAAAAGACAGGCAAGCCGCTTCCAAAAGTATTTTCGCCAGCGCCTACAAAAGAAAAAGTTAGAGATTACGATATCAAAGATCCATTTCTATGGCAAAAAACTTTTGCAATTATAAAAGAGATAAATGCCACCAAGGCGGCCGAATTTGCAGAACTTTTCAATACCAAAGAGACTCTAGGACAGCACGCTTACTTCATGGAAAAGGCAAGCGGATATAAAGATCACTATTTCGTTATGCCGTTTTTAGAGGAGCTTGATGATATAAACGCAAGTAGAAAGACGCTTATTTATGCGATAGGCAAGCAGGAGAGTAGATTTATCCCTGCCGTCATCTCTACATCTTATGCGCTTGGGATGATGCAGTTTATGCCATTTTTGGCAAATCATATCGCAAAAAAGGAACTTATGATAGAAGGCTTTGATCAAGATGATATGTTTGATCCGAGAGTTGCTTTAAGATTTGCCGATCACCACTTAAATTACTTAGAAAAATTTCTGCACCATCCTTTATTTATAGCCTATGCTTATAATGGAGGAATAGGCTTTACTAAAAGAGTATTACAAAGAGGGGATTTGTTCAACGATGGTGAATTTGAGCCTTTTTTATCTATAGATCTAATTCCATATACAGAGAGTAGAATTTACGGTAAAAAAGTTCTAGCAAACTATATCATATACTCTAATTTGTTGAACTCCAATACATCGATTTTGAAACTTTTCGAAATTCTAAAAGAGCCTTCTTTGACGGATAAATTTCGAACTCGACCTTAAGTGTATCGCTAATTTTTTGTGGCGATACAACCTCTATATATTCACCCCAAGGCATATTAAAAGTTACTAATTTTAAAAGCGGATCATCTTTAGCTAAAATCCTAGCTCTTACTTCATCTTTAGATCCATTTACGCTAAAGCTTGACAGACTTATTTTACTTTCCTTCGGATGAATCGCGATTATAAATCTCTCATCTTTATCTTTTGTAATAATATCACTATGAATAGGATTTAAATAGGTTCCAAGAGCCAAAAATTTATCGTTTTTTTCAACTATCTCAAATTTACTAGTATATGCCAACAGTTCATTTTTTAGAGGATCGTGAACAATAGCTTTATTTGCACACCCTAAAAATAAAAAAACCACACTCAAATATATAAAAAATTTGCCCATATCACCCCTTTAAATTTGAAGTATTTTATCTTGAATTTGAATAATTTTGCTTTAAAAAAGCCTAAATTTGCTATAATCTAGCGAAATTTAAGATTAGAGAGAGCATGAAAAGATTAGCTATGGCGTTTTCAGGTCCGTCAAATAGCGGAAAAACAACGCTTATTTTAAAAGTAGGAAAAAAATTTATAGACGATGGATTTAAAGTTGTGATCATCAAACATGATCCAGGCGATAAGGCTAAATTTGATGTAGATGGCAAAGACAGCTTTAAATTTAGTGAAATCGGAGCAGATGTCGTAGTGGCAAGCCCTACCAGAACAACATATTTTAGCAAAGCACAAAAAAGCTTAGATGATATAGTCGATATGATTGGAGAATTTGATATATTATTAGTTGAAGGTCTAAAAACTCTGCCGCTTCCTAGACTAAGCGTTTTCAAAGATGAGATAAACGAAGATTATCTTAGCTTTTCAAATGCAATCGCTACTTACAAACCAGAATACAAAATAGACAAACCAAATTTTAATTTAGATGATATAAATAGCATCTGTGAGTGGATTTTACAAAACGCAAAGGCTTTATGATGGAAAGAATTTTTGAAACGATTGAACAAATCGCCGTTAAAATCAGCAATGAGATAAAATTTGCAGATCTTGGCTACACTGATCACGCAAATGCAACAGGAGACACTCAACTTAAGCTTGATGTGCTAAGCGATGAGATCATCACGCGCGAATTTGCAAATTTAGATTGCATAAAAGCTCTGGTTAGTGAAGAAAAAGATGAGATGCTCTCGCTTAATGAAAATGCAAAATTTATCGTAGCCTACGATCCGCTTGACGGCTCAAGCTTGGTTGATGTAAATTTTGCCATAGGCTCGATATTTGGCATATATGAAAACGAACTAAGACCTGAAAATTTAGTAGCTTCAGCGTATAGCGTTTACGGTCCTAGACTTGAGCTGGTTATCTGCACGGAAAAGCCAAAGTTTTATAGACTTAACAAAGAGGGCAAATTTCAATTTATCAAAGATTTGCAGCTAAAAGAAAAAGGTAAGCTAAACGCCACAGGTGCCACGCAAAAAGGCTGGAGCGACACGCACGCTAAATTTATAAGAGAGCTTTTTGAGCGGGGGTATCGCTTGAGATATTCAGGTGCGATGGTAAGCGACTTGCACCAAATTTTACTAAAAGGCGGCGGACTTTTTAGCTATCCGGCTACCACGGATGCACCAAACGGCAAGCTTAGAGTGCTCTTTGAGGTGCTACCTTTTGCATTTATCTACGAGCGCGCAGGTGGAGCTACGAGCGACGGTTACTCAAAAAGCCTTTTTGAAGTAAAGATAGAAAAAATCCACCAAACCACCCCGTGCTTCTTTGGCTCAAAAGACGAGATAAAGACACTGCACGAATTTTACGGAAGCAAAAATGGCTGAAGAGCTTAAGCAAAAGGACAAATTTGAACTTGAGCTTGACGCAAAGCTTGAAATTTTAAGATCATGCCAAGAGCAAAAAGGTCTAAAAAGCTGCTTTGAATGCGAAAATTTATTTGAGTGTGATACTCGCAAAAACTACGTTGATGCCGTCTATAACTCGATGTCCAAGGGCGATACGGGCGGATTTGATTTTTAATTAAGGAAGATTATGAAAGCTTATATAACAACACCTATTTATTATGTAAATGATGTCCCGCACATCGGACACGCCTATACTACGATCATCGCGGATACGATGGCTAGATTTGCAAGACTTAATGGCGAAGAGACGTTTTTTTTAACAGGAACTGACGAGCACGGACAAAAGATAGAGCAAGCGGCGCAAAAAAAAGGCAAAAGCCCAAAAGCATACGCAGACGAGATAAGCGCAAAATTTAAAGAGCTTTGGGATGAATTTGAGATAAGTTACGATCACTTTATCCGCACAACCGATGAGAGCCACAAACTAACCGTCCAAAACGCTTTTAACAAAATGCTTGAAAAAGGCGACATCTACAAAGGCGAATACGAGGGTTTTTACTGCGTTAGCTGCGAGACGTTTTTTACCCAAACTCAACTTTTAGATAACGAGTGCTGTCCTGACTGTGGGCGACCGACAAACTTAGTCAAAGAGGAAAGCTACTTTTTTAAACTATCAAAATACGAAGACGCCCTGCTTAAATGGTACGAGCAAAACGAGCAGTGCATACTTCCAAAAGGTAAAAAAAACGAGGTCGTAAGCTTCGTAAAAGGCGGGCTTAAAGACCTATCCATAACTCGCACCAGCTTTGACTGGGGCGTAAAACTACCTGCAAATTTAAACGAGCCAAAGCACGTGATGTATGTCTGGCTTGATGCTCTGATGAACTATCTCTCCGCACTTGGCTACACTAGAGACGGCGAGAAAATGGGCTTTTGGGAAAATGCGGTGCACTTAGTCGGCAAGGATATCTTGCGCTTTCATGCGATTTACTGGCCAGCGTTTTTGATGAGCCTTGAACTGCCGCTTCCTAAGCATATCGCGGCACACGGTTGGTGGACCAGAAACGGCGAAAAGATGAGCAAGAGCAAGGGTAACGTAGTCGTGCCAAAAGAGGTTGCAGACGCTTATGGACTTGAAAATTTCAGATACTTTATGCTGCGTGAAGTTCCGTTTGGTCAAGACGGGGATTTCTCGCAAAAAGCACTTATCGAGCGCATAAACTCAGAGCTCAGTAACGATCTTGGAAACTTGCTAAACCGCATAATCGGAATGAGCGGTAAATATTCAAACTACGAAATTTCAAGCAAAGACGTAAAAAAATACCATAAAGAAATCTTAGACGAATCAACCGCTCATATAAAAGCAGCTTGTGAGAATTTAGAAATTTTTGCCACAAATCGCTACCTAGAAGAGCTTTGGCGAGTGCTAAATATCGCAAACGCAAGCATTGCAAAATTTGAGCCTTGGAATTTGATAAAAGAAGGCAAAAACGATGAAGCAAACGCTCTTGTAAACCTTTGTGCAAATTTGCTTGCTCGCGTGGCTATTTTGCTAAGTCCTGCAATGCCAAAGACTTGTGAAAAGATAGCCAGAGCGATGAAATTTGAAATTTCAACCCAAAATTATCAAAAGATAATACTTGAAAACGAGGTTTTAGACTTTGTTTGCGAGCCTACGGCGCCGCTCTTTCCAAAGATAGAAAAAGAGCTTATGAGCACTCCTGCGCCAAGCGTAGCCGAACCTAGCAAAGACGAAACGACAAAGATAAAGATAGATGAGTTTAAAAGGTGTGTTATCAAAGTTGGCACTATCTTAGAGGCTTCAAATATCGAAGGCAGCGACAAACTACTTAAATTTAAGATAGATCTTGGCGAAAGCGAGCCAAGACAGATCGTATCGGGAATTGCTAAATTTTACGATCCAAAAGAGCTTGTCGGCAAGCAGGTTTGCGTGCTGGCAAATTTAAAAGAGGCTAAGATATTTGGCAATATCTCTCAAGGCATGATACTTACGGCAGAAGACGGCTCGCTAGCGCTGTTAAGTCCTATCTCAAGCGTTAAAAACGGAGCGATCGTCGGCTAAATGATGAATATTGAGAATTTAAGACGACTAATAAATGCAGAGGTTTTAAACAAGCCAAGTGTTTCAAGCGTTTTAAATTTCTCATTCGAAGCTAAAAATATCAGACAAGGCTATGCCTATATAGGCATAAATGCAAACGAGGATGAGATTAAAGAAGCCATATTAAATGGGGCCTATGCAGTCATTATAGAGGATGATTTTGAGGTTATTGATAAAGAGATTGCGTTTTTAAAAGTAGACAGCCTAAGCGTGGCTTTAATGCGTCTAATGCGCTTTGAAAGCAGCTATAAAAATCTTAAATTTTACTCTATAAACTGTGTGCAAAAGGCCATTTTAAAACGAACGAGCCTACCAAAACATGCAAATATCTTGCCTATAGACACTAAAGAGCTATTTTTAAAAATCATAAATGCCGATAAAAACGATATATTTTTTAGTGACGATATCAAAATTCTATCAAAGATTGCACCATTTTACGATACTGTATGGACAGACACACAAGCAAAAGCAATTAATAAAGGCTCAATATTTTTTACATCGATTATTTGTGACGATGTGTATTATCAAAATTTAGCCATACCAAAAGTATTTAAGGGGTTTTTATCGGGGCTTATTCATCATCTTAATAAAAATCAAATAGCCTTTAAAATAGGCGATTTAAGATGGATTGAGCATTTTGAGCCTATTTTTGTAGATAGAAATTTTAAGATAACTCCATTTGGGGCTAGTTTTAGAGCTTTTATAGTAGAAAGCGACGACGAGCTATTTGAGATGGAAGCAAATTTTTTAAGAAAAAACTTCAAAGACTCAGTAGAAATTTGTATACCTAAAAATTATAGGACAAAGATAAATTCAACCTTTATTTTTAACGATATAGCCGAGCTAAAACAACTCAAAGATTTTAGATATGCTATTGTAAAGTGTCAAAAGCAAGAACTCGAAACAATGTTAAACAAGGGCGAAGCCGAAAAAAGTCTATTCGACTTTTAAAACTCAAAATTTTTTAAATATATCATAAAAAATTATTTATATAAATCTATATATTATAAGTAAATATTAAGCAAATTTAAATAAAATTTCTATTTTTACTAGATATTAAATAATATTTCAAAAAAGGAGAAAATATGCGGTTTATACATATAGTTTTTATGTTTTTCATGGCTTTATTTTTAGCTGGTTGCCCTGCTTCAAAAGGCAAATTTACACTGCAAAACCCTGAATTTCAGAATTACCAAAATATAAATTCAGCAAAAGGAGTTGTATTTATAGCTTCAGTTAACGACAAAAGAGAATTTGAAGATGCTCCCAAAAATGCTTCAATTCCATCTGTTCACAATAGGCAAGTAGAAAGTCTGAGTGCAAAAGAAAAAGATAAGTACATAGCTAGAAAAAGAAACAGCTATGGCAAAGCTATGGAAAATATAGTGCTTGATGGCGATCAAACAGTTACAAATTTAGTCAAAACGAGTGTTGCTAGAGCATTTGCAAACAATGGATTTTATGTTTTAAACGATGAAAAACAAATAAATCAAAACACAATAATATTAAAAATAGATGTACTTAAATTTTGGTCTTTTTTCCGTCCAGGATTTTGGTCGGTTGCTGTAAATACACATATAAAAAGCGACGTTTCTACAGGCAGCAAAAACATTACTACAGATGTGGATCACATGGAAAAATTTCAGATGGTTTTAGATAGAGACTATCAAAAAGTGACAAATGACGCTTTACGAATTTACGAAAAACAACTTACAGATAAAATTGCTCAAGAATTTAAATAATCTTGCTCCTCGCCTCTTGATCAAAAACAGGCGAGGTCTATTTTTTATACGGGATCGGATCCTTTACTCCGGCTCTTTTAAACCCGTCTAGTCTTAACCTGCAGCTATCGCACTCTCCGCAAGCCATATCCTCACTTTCATAGCAACTCCATGTAAGCTCGATAGGAGAGTTCATTTCAATGGATTTAGCCACGATATTAACCTTGCTTAAATTTACAAGAGGGGTTATGATTTTGACGTTGAAATTTGGCGAGGTGCCTTCATTTATCGCCAAATTTATCCTCTCTATAAATTTGGCCGAGCAGTCAGGATAACCGCTGCTATCCTCCTCAACTACTCCTATAAATATTGCCTCCGCCCCATCTTTTTCAGCAAGTGCAGCAGCAATAGAGATAAAAATCCCGTTGCGAAAAGGCACATAGGTATTTGGAATTTCATCACTAAGCCCGGCTTTTGGTACTTTTAGGCTAGTATCAGTTAAAGAATTTCCACCAATATCGGCTATAAAACCGACATCTAAATTCAGTCTTTTTCCTATCCCAAGCCTGTCACAAATTTCTTCAAAGGCTCTTTTTTCACGATTCATAGTGCGCTGGTTATAATCAAAATGAAGCGCTATTATCTCATAGCCTTGATTTTTTGCCATAGTGGCGCATAGAGTGCTATCCATCCCTCCACTCATTATACAAACAGCCTTTTTTGCCATACTTACCTCTTTTAGAATTTAAAAACAATAAAAATTAGATAAAATTATACAAAATTTTATATGAAAGAGCATAAAAATGATAATCTGCGATGAGCAATATCCAGAAATTTTAGATCAAATTTGCCAATATCTCACTGCTGGTGATGTGGAGTTAAGCTTTGTAGATAGCAAACAAATGCAAGAGATAAACCTAAAACAACGCAAAATAAACAAAACAACTGATGTTTTAAGCTTTCCGTTTGAGTTCATTATGCACGTTCCTCTTGGCTGTATCGTTATAAATTTAGATTTAGCAGAGGAAAAATCAAAAGAATTTAATCACTCCAAAGATGATGAAATAGCCCTTTTATTTATACATGGACTACTTCATGTTTTAGGATTTGATCACGAAAAAGATAGCGGAGAAATGAGAAAAAAAGAAGAAGAGATAATTAATAAATTTAACCTTCCAAAAAGCCTTATAGTGCGTACCATGGATGAAATTTAAGGCTATTTTTTATCTTTTTTAATAACTTGCTCGCTCTTGGCATATTTTTTGTCGATATATCCTAGCTCTATAAGCTTATTATAGACTCTTACCGCCATAGGACCGGCAGTAAGCCCGCCGTGACCTCCATGCTCTATTATGATAGTAACTACATATTTTGGTTTTTCATATGGAGCATAGGTTGTAATCCATGCATGAGAGCGCTGAAGATACTTCATATCCTCCTCTTTTATACGCTTTTTTTCAGCTTGAGAAATACCAACCACTTGGGCCGTGCCTGTTTTAGCGGCTATCGTTAAATTTGCATCTGTAAAATATTTAAAAGCAGTTCCCTTTTGATGATTTGCAACTTCATACATAGCCCTTCTAATATGCGGAAGTTGTTTTTTTTCAAAAGGAGTGAATATATCACTAGCCTCAAATTTAGCATCTTCTTCACCTATGCTATGTAAAAAATGAGGTATTACATTTTTACCTGTAGCAAGCATGGCTGTATGCCTGGCAATCTGCATAGGAGTTACTAGAAAATTTCCCTGCCCTATAGAGGTGTTTAGAGTCTCACCCTGATACCAAGGCTGAGAGTATTTATGCATCTTCCATTCACGACTTGGAACAATACCTACAAATTCATTAGGCAGATCTACGCCTGTCTTTTGGCCCATGCCAAAGCGTTCAAGCACTGGAGCTATAGCATCTATACCTATTTTCAAGCTACCCTTGTAAAAATAATCATCGCAACTCTCTCTGATAGCAGAATTCATATCCATTTTGCCGTGTCCATATATATTCCAGCACCTGAAATTCCGCCCTCCAAGCTCAAAAGAGCCACTACAAAAATAATCAGTACCCCTATCTATCTTACCAGAATCCAAAAACGCCAAAGCCACGGCCATCTTCACAACAGATCCTGGAGGGTATAGCCCGTTTACAAGTTTATTTGTAAACGGATGATCTATGCTGCTTATAAGCTCATTCCATCTAGCTTGTGAAATCCCGGTCACAAAAGGATTTAAATCATACTCAGGAAAACTCCCGGCAGCTATGATAGAGCCGTCCGTGACATCCATTACAATAATAGCTCCTGCATTTTTTCCAAAAATTTCTTCTATATATTTTTGAAATTCCAAATCTATACTTAGCTTTATATCGCTACTCTTTGGCTCTTCTTTAAAAATTTCTTCTATCTCCTCATTAAGAGCATTTACCTTTATCTTTCTAACACCTTCATGTCCTTGCAAAATAGAGTTATAATAGCGTTCTATCCCGCTTCTGCCTGTATAGTTTGTAATCTTAGTCACAGGATCATTGGTATAATCTTGCTGATTAGCTCTGCCGACATAACCTATTATATGAGAAGCAAGGTTAGAATATGGATAATGACGCTTGGAAGCCGGTTTAACTTCTAAATTTTCACGCAAAGAGAGTGCGGCAATCTTAGGAATCATCCTATCATAATCTATAAAATCAATAATTTCTATAAAATCTTGATTATAAGGCGAATCGGCTTTAATGTAATCTTTTTTTAATTTTATAACATTTAAATCTTGAAACATATTTTGCAGGTTTTCAAGCTCTTGATCTAAAGTATTTTTTTTACTAAGATGAGGCCTAATAGATACTGAAAAGCCAAGCTTATTAACCGCCAAAGGGCGACCTTTGACATCTAGAATAAGGCCTCTTGCTGGAGGAATAAACTGCTTTTTTACTATATTTTGCTCGGCAATCTCCTCATAAAATTCGTTAGACTTAATGCTTAAATGATAGATTCTAACGAGTAAAATTACCCAAACACTAAATATAATTGCAAAGACTATGCGCATTCTCATTTGACGCGCTCCCTAAACAGAAGAATAGCTAAAGCAGACTCTAAAACAATATAAACAAAGTATTCATATCCAAAATTTAAAATGGGTAGATTTTTTATATAAAAAAGCAAAGAGCTTATAAGATACGCTCCCAAATACCCATTTAATACAAAAAAAATCAATAAAACAGCTCTCGACTTAAAGGTTACCACAAGCCAATCGCAAATAAAATAGTAAAAAACTATAAAGGCTAAAATGGCTGAAAATAGTGCAAATCCATGAACTTGCTCAATAAAAATAATATAAGCTATAGAAAAATACCACCTTATATCATATTTTAGAAGTTTTTTTTGTTTTTCTATAGTAAGGATAATCATGTATGAAAAAAATAGCCCCAGCAAAGGCGGTATCCAAACAAATACCGTGGTAGAAGCCTGGTATAAAAATAAGAAAACAACCCAAAAGAAGGATTTTAAAAACTGTATATCAGTGCTATTTCGTCGCATACCGGAAAGTGTTTGCATTTAATACAATCAGCCCAAATTTTTTGCGCAGGAAGTTCTGATTTAGGAATCTCTACAAAGCCCAATTTTTCAAAAAAACTCTTTCTATAAGTAAGCGTAAAAACCTTTTCAATATTATAAAATTTAGCTTCATCCAGTATTTTTCTTACTAGCTCGCTACCTATTCCACTGCCTCTTAAATTTTTAGATATTACAAGACTTCTTACTTCAGCCAAGTTTGCAGTGTGTATATGTAAAGCGCAAAAGCCCACTATCTCATTTTCATCGCAAACCACGATATACGAGCGAATATTCATAGCGATCTCATCATCACTTCTTGGTAGTATTACTCCGCTTGCAACCTCATCTTTAACAAGATCTTGCATAGCTTTTATATCTTTTGGCTTTGGATTTCTAAAATTTAAATTTTTCACTACTGATTTATACCTAATGCATTTTTTACTATAAGCTCATTTGCTTTATCAATCCCTATTTTTTTTAAGGTTGAGACCAGATGCGCATTTGGATATGCTTTTAAAGCCGCGCTTTTCTCACTTTGATTTAGCTTATCAGCCTTTGTTAGGATATTTAAAATTTTCTGATCGGCTCTTAAAAAACTTTGCAGATAATCATCTACCTCTCTGTCTATAAGCATATTATGTTGCCTACTATCTATAAGATGAACAAAAAGCCTTATATTTGATCTTTGTTTCAAATACTCATCTAAATTTCGTCTCCAATCATCATGCATAGTTTTTGATACCTTTGCATATCCAAAACCCGGTAGATCCACAAATATCAAATTTACTCTATCCTCATCATTTATATATTCAACTTCAAAAAAATTGATAAGCCTTGTTTTGCCGGGAGTTGATGAGCTTTTAGCCAGATTGTTTTGATTTACAAGAGCGTTTATAAGGCTACTTTTACCTACATTGGAACGTCCTAAAAATGCGACTTCGCTACCGCTAACAGGAGGAGCAAGCGAGATATTTGGGGCAGATAAAAGAAATCTGGTATTTATTGGCCTTATCACTTTTTATTATCCTCTACTTGAAATACAAATTTTACAGGCTTTTTATTGCCACTATTTACACTATATGTGCCGCTATTTTGATTTACACTTATCTTTTCACCATAAACTCTCTTATCGCTATCAACTTCATGCAAAAATCCACTTCCGTTTATAGTATATAAATTTGATTTTGGTTCGTATACAAGCTCATGTCCGCTTCCGTTGTAATTCTTATCTTTAATAAAAACATTAAATTTAGCATTTCCCGTGGCAACATATTTGATAGGATTGCGATTTTTATCAAAATATATCACAACTTTATCGGCGGTTAATATATCTTTACCTTTTTTGACACTAACATTACCGCTCAATTCACTTATAAATTTGTTCTCATCTGCAAAAAAATCATCCGCAGTTACTTCCACATTTTGAGCGACCAAAGGTAAAATACTAAAAATAAAGGCCAAAATTATCTTTTTTCCTGCACCCATGCTTGAATTCCCTTTGCGTAAGTTCTTTTTAAATTTGCATCATAAATAATACTATCGCCAACTATCTTATCCTCATTTTTAGTCATAGTAAAAGGCATGCTCGAACTGGCAATTTTTGTTTTAGTATTATAATCTGCTTCCTCTGAAACAAATTTCAAATTTTCACTATTTAAATATCTAACATTTCCTTTAAGCTTAATAGTATCATCTTTATAAAAAGCTTTATCAGAAATAATACTATGATGAGTATCATCTCTTAAAACATCAGCCTTAAAATTTAAAAATTCATCCATATTTTTATATCTATTCCACTCGTCAGCCTTATATTTAGCACTTACAATAGTAGAATTGATTTCGTAATCCACAACATCATTCATCCCAATAGTAGCGATACTATTGTCTGGTTTTAGAATCTCACTATAGTAAGGATCTTGAAGTGTCATATATACCATCGCCACGCTAAAAATAGCTATGACGAAGTAAAAAATCCTTATAACCAACGCTTAGACCACTCTTCTTTTAAATTTTCATGATCTATTAAAATCTCTATCATCTGCCTAATAGCCCCATGGCCACCTTTGTATTTCAGCTTTGTCTTTACTTCAAGCTCTTTAATTGCATCCTTTGGTTTAAAGCTCCAACCAACAGCCTTAAGTAGTTTATAATCATTATAGTCATCACCTATTGCGGCTGCATTTTCAAACTTAAGCCCTTCAAATTTTAAAATTTCCTCAGCAACGGCAAATTTATCACTTACACACTGATATACATGATCTATCTTTAAATTTTCGGCTCTTTTTTCTACAATTGCCGACTTTCTACCAGTTATGATTGCGACTTTTTTACCAAGCTTTAACCAGCTCTCTATAGCATATCCATCTTTAACATCAAAAAATTTAAGCTCTTCTCCATCTGGACCATATACTATCTTGCCATCGGTCATGCATCCATCAACGTCTAAAAAAATTATCTCTATCACAGTACGCCCTTAGTGCTTGGGACTCCAACTCTTGAATTTTTAGCAAGAGCTCTTCTTAAAGCAACCGCGCAAGATTTAAAAGTAGCCTCTGCTATATGATGAGAATTTCTACCTCTAATCTTTGTAAGATGTAAAGTAATACCGGCATTAAATGCAAGAGCTTGAAAAAATTCATTAACAAGCTCTATGTCAAAAGATCCCACTTTGCCAGAATCTATACTATCATACACCAAATAAGCCCTATTTGAAAGATCAAGAGCACAGCTTACAGCTGCCTCATCCATGACTACAGTAGCCTCTCCAAATCTTTCTACGTTATTTACTGGATATATCATCTCTTTAAGTGCCAAGCCAAGAACAATGCCGACATCCTCTACAGTGTGATGAAAATCAACATGCAGATCACCGCTTGCTTTAATAGTTAGATCAAACAACGCATGCTTGCCAAAAGCCTCAAGCATATGGTCAAAAAAACCTATTCCTGTGCTTATATCACACTTTCCACTTCCGTAAATTTCTAAATTTAAACTAATATCCGTCTCTTTTGTTTTTCTATATTTTTGCATACTATTCCCTTGCTATAAACGCACCATCTATATGCCCCGCCTCTATAAAATCTCTAGCCTCATTTTCACTCCTAAAGCCTACTAAAAACACCCTGTAAACAGATTTTCCATTAACCATATACTCTCTAATTTGAGTACTATAGTTTTTTACAGAGTGAGTTCTTTTATAAGCATTTGCACCACTTAAATTTTTAAAAGCACCAATTTGTACCATAAATACACCGCCCACAAAAGTATCTTGCTGGACTCTGCTTGTTATTTTAAGCTTTTGAGAGCTTGGTATATTAGCAACCTTACTGTTTACATTACCGTTGAATCCAATAACCTCTAAACTTACAGGTGCTGTACCAGAAGCTATCATATCTATCTTTTGAGCTCCTACTTTTGACAGATCTATAACCCTGCCTGCCACAAAAGGACCGCGATCATTAATCCTGACTATAATACTTTTGCCGTTCTTTAAATTTGTAACTCTTACCATTGTATTCATGGGTAAGGTTTTATGCGCAGCAGTCATATTATACATATTATAAATTTCGCCATTTGAGGTCTTTTTGCCATGAAAATTTGGTCCATACCAGCTAGCTATTCCGCTTGCCTTATCCCCTACATTTACCACTGTAGGATAATATGTCTTTCCATTTACTGTATAAGGACGCATAGTAGCTTTATGCACACCTTTTGAATTGTTTATCTTTACATTTGTAGGTCCCGTAGGGCCAAAATTTATACCTATCCAAGAGCATCCTGTAAAAAAAATAGATACAAAAATAGCCAAAAGGCCGAATTTGATACTATTTTGCAGTAGCAAGCTTTGCTCCGATAGATGAATTTGAGCTAATTAGACTGTTTGCATCCTTTAAATCCTTAAGTGCGACATCAAATTTCTCAGAAATTTCATTTAGGCTATCTCCGCTCTTTACTATATATTCGGCAAGATAGTTGATGTTTTGCTCCGTAGGGATCACTATGTTCTCATTTGGCTTTAGCTTATCGGATGTTAGATTATTATACTCTTTGATTATCTTATGACTAACTCCTGTTTTTTGAGCAATAGCCAAGAGAGTATCATCTTTTTTTATTGTATAAATTTCAAATTTACGATTTTGGGAGGCCTCAAAATTATCATTAAACATATTTTCCTTATTTTTAGGAATGTATAGATAGTATTGCTTATCCGTAGGTGGAGTATATACGAATTTAAGATGAGAGTTATACTCTTTCATTCTTTTTAAGCTAACTCCTATACTGTCTCCAACCTCCATCAAGGTAGTTCCTCCAGGAACATCAATCTTTGCAAGCTCAACAACTTTAGCATCACTTATCAAATTAGAATCGCTTGAGTTTTTGAAACTATTATCAGCCGCTATATTTGCGACAGTTAAAATTTTTACTATAAAATCTCTAGTCTCCTTTGGCAAATAGCCTTTTTTGTTATCAAGGAGTATATGCAAATTATCACTTCCAGCCTTTTTTATAGCAGATTTTAGCCTAGTTCCTCCGCAGTTATAAGCCATCATAGCCAGATACCATTTTCCAAATTCATCTTTTAAATTTTGAAGATATTTTGTAGCAGCGATAGTAGCAGCTATTGGATCTTTACGCTCATCAGCATACTCATCTACTCTAAGACCATAAAGTTTAGCCGTAGGAGCCATAAATTGCCAAATACCCACAGCTTTTACTCTTGATACTACACTATTAGAAAACCCTGATTCTATCATCGCAAGATATAAAAATGACTCCGGGATACCTGAATCTTTGATAATTTTTTGCAAAACCGGAATATGCCTATAACCATTTTCTATAGTTCTTGCAAATTCCTTTTTCTTGCTCTCTTTAATATTATTTTTTACTGCCTTATAATAAGGACTTGTTAAAAATTTATAGTCTATGTCAAATTCTTTCAATACTTTTTTTTGTGTTTCTGCCACATCTTTAATATTTTTATTTGAAGTTGAAGCAGATAAAAATATAGTACAGGCTATACACAAAAAAACTATTTTTAAAATTCTCATTTTTCTCCTTATTTATTCGGTATTAAAATTTCCAAAAAGCATTTTAGCATTTTGAGTGGTTATTCTAATTATCTCCTCTTTTTCTAAATCTAAAATTTCACTCATTCTTTGTGCTACAAATTGCGTATAAAAAGGCTCATTTCTCCTACCTCTATACGGTTCAGGCGTAAGATAAGGAGCATCTGTCTCTATAAGCAATCTATCTAGCGGAATTTTTGGTAAAATTTCTACTAAATTTTTAGCATTTTTAAATGTTAAAACTCCACCGATTCCAAAATAAAAATTTCCAAATTTACTAAGCTCTAAAAGTAATGGCGATGCGTTATAACAATGCAAAACCGCTCCTTTTAGCCTACTTGCATACTCTTTTAATATATTATAACAATCCTCATTAGAGTCTCTAATATGCAAAATTACAGGCAGATTAAGCTCTACAGCTAAATCAAGCTGAGCCTTAAAAACTCTCTTCTGAGACTCTTTCTCGGCTAATTTCTCACTCTCATCTTTTGGCAGCCTAAAATAATCAAGTCCGCATTCACCTACAGCTATGCATTTGTCATCATTAGCAAATTTACGCAACTCATTCTCATCAAAATCATCTATATGATACGGATGAACTCCGACTGCGAAAAAAACATTTTTATAAGCATTGGCTATTCTAGCAGCTTTTGGTAAATCTTTAATATCAGCACCAGGTATCAAAACCCCACCAATGCCGCCACTATAGGTATTTTGCATAACCGTATCAAGATCTTCATCGTATCTATTATCATCAAGATGACAATGAGTATCTATTATCATCCAGCTACCTCTACCCTATTTCTACCATTCTCCTTAGCTTCATATAGTGCATCATCTGCAAATTCTAAAATTTCATCTAAAGAATAATCGCTTCTTCCAAATGCAACACCGATAGAAACGGTAAATTTAAAACTCTCTTTTTTTAGAGTTATGGATTGAGACGCAATATTAGATCTTAAATTTACAAAAAATTTAATAGCCTCTTCTTTGGAGATATTTTTAAGAACTATACAAAATTCCTCCCCTCCAAATCTAGCTACAATATCATTTCCTTTTGTCTCATCGACTAATTTTTTTGCCAAAAATTGCAGTACTTTATCTCCACCATCATGACCATATGTATCATTAATACTCTTAAAATGATCTATGTCAAGCATAGCTATCGCGTAAGGTTCAAAGAATTCCTCATGCTTACTTAAATACTCCTCCATATTGGCATAAAAATACCTTCTATTATAAACACCTGTCAAAAAATCATGATTCGCAAAATTTGCAATTCTATTAATATTTTCTATAGCCTCTATGGTATTATGTATCCTGCATATAAATTCCTCTTTTTCAAAAGGCTTTGCGATAAAATCATTTGCTCCATTTTTAAGAAATATAGAGGCGTTAACCTCCTCTTTTGGAGATGTAATAACTATTATTCCAAGATTATTCTTGTCGTTTTCTTTTCTAAGCTCTTTTAAAACTCCAAGGCCATCCTTAATAGGCATTCTATAATCAGTTATAACAAGCTTTATATCGGGGTGATCGGCAAAATAGCTCATAGCCTCCTCGCCATGAGCGGCTGTAAATACCTGAAACTGAAGACTTGTTAGAATTTTTTTAATATTATTTCTAAAAGGCATCGAATCTTCAATGATCATAACCTTATACTGCTTATTTTTAATAAGCCTATTTATCATTTGAAATATATAGTTTATATCATCCATGTTGCTCTTGTAAACATAATCTACTATATCTTTATGTATAAATATTTCTCTAGTCTTAGGATCAAGACTTCCTGTTAGCACTATCGCCGCAATACCTTTTGAAATAACATAATCTACAATCTCTCCATTTGGAGCGTCAGGCAAATTTAGATCAAGCAGGGCTATAAAATATTCACTTGGTTTAGCTAAAAAAACTTCCGCTTCAGCCATACTATGGGCTACGTCTATATCCATTTCGACGTTACCTTCCATCTTTTTTGCAATAAGTTTTGCCAATGACTTATTGTCTTCAACTATTAAAATTCTACTTTTTTTCATAAATATAAGTTATCCATTACACATTAAATTTATAATTTTCTTCAATGCTACCATTTTTTTTCTTGTTAAAATATAAAATTTTTAACTCTCCAAAAGTTGCCTAGCAAAATTTAAAGCCTCATTTGTTATCTTTTCACCGCTTATCATTCTAGCAAGCTCAGATATTCGTTCGCTGTTTTCAAGCTCTCTCACGATCGATTTTTCTTCAAGTTTTTCAACCAAAAAGTGAGAATTTGCTTTTGAGCTAAGTTGAGGCTGGTGCGATATGGCAAAAATCTGATAGAATTTCGCCAAATTTAAAAGCACATTTGCGATACTCATCGCCTCTTTTCCGCTTAAATTCGCATCTATCTCATCAAGGATTATGACCCCTTCTCCGCTTCCTGAAATTTGCGTTTCACTTGCTATAAAGGCAAGTCGTAAGCGATTCAGTTCGCCCGAGCTTAAATTTTTTAAATTAGTCTCGTTTAAGCTTAAAGTTATCTCATCAACACCGAATTTATCAAGCGGCTTTTGGCTTATCTTAAGAGTGATTTTACTCATATAAAGCTCTTTAAGATATGAATTTATAAGCTCTTCAAGCTCTTTTAAATTTTCACTCCTTGCCTTTGTAAGCTTGCTTGACATATCGTTAATCTCGCTTTTTAAAGCGTTAAATTTATCTTCAAGCAAGCTTTTTTCAAAGCTTATGTTTTGGTATTTATTAAGCTCTACTTTTCGTTTTTGAAGTAGCTCAAGCGCCTCTTCTATGCTGCCGTATCTTCTGATGAGCGAATTTAGCGCCTCTATCCTATCTAGCACACCCTCTATATCGATATCTTCAAGCTCGTCCATATTTAGATTGTCGCGCGCTACTCTAAGCTCGTTCATGCACTCCTCAAAAAAGCTAGCATCTATATCGCTGATATTTAGCGCATCTATGACGGCTCTTTCAGCGTGAAATACGGCTTCGGCCCTACTCCAAGCTTCATTTATCTTATCTTTTTTACTAAGGCGTTTTTTTATCTCCATAAGCTCTTCAAATTCGCCTACTTTTGGGCTAACCGACTCTATTTTTGATATCTCAAAGCTTGCAAATTCCTTAAGCTCCTCAATCCTTCTTTCATCCTCTATTATATTTTGCAACTCTTTTGAAATTTGATCAAATTCCTTAAATTTTGCCTCAAATTCCTGCTTAAATTTTAAAAATTCTCCGTTTTTTTTACTTTCGGCGATATCAAGTAAATTTAAAAATCTCTCGTTTTCAAACTCGTTTATCTCTTTGGCGGACAGATATTTTATATGCTCTTTTGCGATTGAGGCGAGATTTTTCTTTGAGATAGCTTGAGAGTTTATAAAATACCTTGTCGCCTTATCTCTAAACAGCTTAAATGTATTTATCTGCTCGCTTTCTATACCATATTCTTCAGCGCTAAATTTATACTCCACATCCGCTTCAATCAGCTTTGCGTCGCTATCCTTAAGCCCAAAAACAGCCATTATCGCACTCATCAAAACCGACTTGCCCGCACCGCTTACGCCTGTAAATACGCTAAGCCCTTCCTTAAATTTAAGCTCCACGCTATCAAAATTTAGATATTCCTTTATCAAAAGCCTCTCAATCATTATAACCCCAGTGAAGTTTTTCTTTTAAAATTTGAAAGTAATCTCTACCGATATGGCGGATAAATTTTGCCGATTTTTCGCTTAATGTCACGCTTATGCTATCTAAATTTGACATGTTGAAGCGATCTTGCCCGTCGATAACCAAAATCGCATCGCTTTTAGTCTTAAATTTCATCTCAAACCCTCTTGGAAGTACGACAGGACGCTGAGTAAGCGAATGAGAGCATATAGGAGTCACGGCAAAAACATCGCTTAGCGGATAGATTATAGGTCCGTTTGCGCTCATGTTGTAAGCGGTAGATCCTATCGGAGTGCAGATGAGCACGCCGTCTCCAAAGTATGAGTTAAAATCTTTTCCGTTTAAAAGCGCTTCGATGTGAGTCATGGAGCCTGATTTTGAACTTAGTATCGCAGCTTCGTTAAACGCGATCTTTTTAGCCACTTCACCACTTTTTTTATGCATAAAAACATCAAGCATATATGGTGTCTCTATCTCAAATTTTCCTGCGAAAAAGTCCTTAAAAAACCCTTCGCACTCATCCATTGTGATATCGGTTAAAAATCCAAGCCTACCGGCGTGAATTCCAAGCACAAACGGCGAAATTTCAGCACTCTGCCTGCAGGCCGAGATGATAGTACCGTCTCCCCCTAAAGATATCAAAAAGTCACAATTCTTAGCCAAATTTATAAGCTCAAAACCCTGCTCGCCAACCTCTTTAGCACAGCTTTTCTCAAGCAAAATTTGCACTTTGTATTTGGCTAAAATTTTCTTGATAGTCTTTAAATTTTTAGGCAAATCGCCATTTATCTTAGCAACAACTCCGACATTTTTCACATCAGCAAAATTTAAATTTATCTCTTTTTTCATAGTTTTGATTGTAGCATATTTTGGTTTAAAAGCTCGGCAAAAGCAAAATTTGAGTATAATCAAGCTTTCAAAACGAATTTAAGGAGTATCTAATGCGAAGCCATTATTGTGCAGAGCTTAGTGCGGCGGACATCGGCAAAGAAGTCGATCTTTGCGGCTGGGTAAATACTTATAGAGATCACGGCGGAGTTATCTTCATCGACTTAAGAGATAGGACTGGGCTAATCCAGCTGGTTTGCGACCCTGCTGATAGCGTAAGCGCTCATGAAGTCGCCTCAAAAGTGCGTGATGAGTATGTTTTAAGAATCAAAGGCAAGATAAGAGCGCGTGGCGAAGGGCTTGTAAACCCTAGGCTAAAGACAGGCGAAATCGAAGTGGTAGTAAGCGAAGTGACGGTAGAAAACCCGAGCGAACCGCTTCCGTTTATGATCAACGACAACTCGGTAAATGAGGACATCAGGCTTAAATACCGCTTTTTAGACCTCAGAAACGAGCGCTTGCAAAATATCTTTAAAATGCGCTCAAAGGCTGCGATCGCCGCTAGAAATTCGCTCGATCGCCTTGGCTTTATAGAGTTTGAAACTCCGATTTTAACTCGCGCTACACCTGAGGGTGCAAGAGACTATCTAGTACCAAGCCGTGTATATCCTGGGCAATTTTATGCACTTCCGCAAAGCCCGCAGCTGTTTAAGCAGCTTTTAATGTGCTCTGGCTTTGATAAATACTTCCAGATAGCAAAATGCTTTAGAGATGAGGATTTGCGCGCTGATCGCCAACCTGAATTTACGCAGATTGATATCGAGATGAGCTTTGTCGAGCAAGAAGATATCCTAAATATGGCTGAAGAGGTGCTAAAAGATACATTTGCAGCTTGCGGATATGATATAAAAACTCCATTTAGACGTATGAGTTATAAAGAGGCTACCGAGAAATACGGCTCAGATAAGCCTGATCTTCGCTACGATCTAGCTATGGTTGATGTGATTGACATATTTGCTCGCTCGTCAAATGAAATTTTTGCAAATATTGCAAAAGATCCTAAGAAAAACCGCATAAAAGCGCTTAAAGTGCCAAACGGAGATAATATATTTAGCAAGCGCGAGATGAATAGGTTTGAAGAATTCGTGCGCAAATTCGGAGCTCAAGGACTAGGATACTTCCAGATGAAAGAGGACGGATTAAAAGGTCCGCTTTGCAAATTCTTTGAAGAAAAAGACCTGCAAGAGATAGTTGATAGATGCGAGCTAAAGCTTGGCGACGTAGTATTTTTCGGCGCAGGAAAGAAAAAGATAGTGCTTGATTATATGGGAAGATTTAGAATTTTCCTAGCCGAGCAAATGGGTATCATCGATCAAGACAGAATGGAGTTTTTATGGGTGCTAGACTTCCCTATGTTTGAGCAAAACGACGACGGAAGCTACTCTGCGATGCACCACCCATTCACATGCCCTAAAAATATAGACGAAGAGGACTTGGAAGATATCCTATCCATAGCTCACGACGTTGTGCTAAACGGCTTTGAGCTAGGCGGAGGAAGCGTGAGAATCCACAAAAACGACGTTCAGCAAAAAGTCTTTAAACTTCTTGGCATAGATGAAGCGGAGCAAAGAGAGAAATTTGGCTTCCTGCTTGACGCGCTTAGCTTTGGAGCGCCGCCGCACGGAGGTATCGCGATCGGATTTGACCGCCTTGTGATGCTGGCAACCAAATCAACCAGCATTCGCGATGTGATCGCATTCCCTAAAACACAGCGCGCACAATGCCCTATGACAAAAGCGCCTAGCGAGGCAAATTCAGAACAACTTCGCGAGCTAGGACTGCGCCTAAGAGAAAAAACTAATTAAGGAAATTTGATGAAAAAACTATTTTTGATAATCGGAGCACCGGGAAGCGGCAAAACAACAGACGCAAATTTGATCGCAAAAGGCGATGATAGCTTTACTCACTACTCTACAGGCGATCTACTTCGCGCAGAAGTTGCAAGCGGAAGCGAGCTGGGCAAACTCATAGACAGCTACATATCAAAAGGAAATTTAGTCCCTCTTGAAGTGGTTGTAAATGCGATAATAAGCGCCATAAAAAGCTCAAAAACGCCAAACGTCGTGCTTGACGGATACCCTAGAAGCGTTGAGCAGATGACTGAACTTGATAAAGTTTTATCCGCCCAAAACGAGATCTTGCTAAAAGGCGTTATCGAAGTGGACGTTAGCGAAGATGTGGCTAGAGAGCGTGTGCTTGGACGTGCAAGAGGCGCTGATGATAACAACGAAGTATTTAACAATAGAATGAAAGTATATCTTGAGCCAATCGGCGCGATCCGCGAATTTTACTCAGGCAAAAATTTGCTTCACGAGATAAACGGCGAAAGAACGATCGATGAGATCGTAACAGATATGAGAAATTTGATAAATTCGCTTCTGTAACCTACACAAATTTGATTTGCCACGCTTTGCAAATAGCGCAAAATGTGGCAAATTTCCTCTTTTTTAAGCAGTATTACCCCTTAACTTTTAATTAACAAATTCGCATTACAATTCGCTTCAGTTTATAACAAACTTCATAGTAAGTTATAAAACTAAGTTATCAGGCTGCTCTATTTAGCGGAGCTTAAAAAATAAAATCAAAATTTAAAGGATATAAAATGCTTAAAAAACTTACACTATCAGCTCTTCTAGCAGGCTCGCTTTTGGCAAGCGGAGGATTTACAGGCACAAATAACGCCGCACAAAACCAAGGCGGCTTCACAGGCAAAGGAAGTGCGACGCTAGTCACTATCAAAGAAGCTCTTAATATGAGAGACGGAGCGCCGGTCATTCTTGAAGGCAAGATCAAATCTCAAATCAGATCAGATGATTATGAATTTGTCGGCAGAAGCGGTGAGACAATCGAAATCGAGATAGATAACCATGTCTGGAAGGGCGTAACCGTAGATGAAAACACGCCTATAAGAATTACAGGAAAAGTTGATAAAGACCTCATGAAAACAACTATCGACGTAAAATCTGTCGAGATAATCAAATAATTTTAACTTACTTTTAGCTCATCTCATATTCACTCGCACGGCTATCAAGCGGTAGCCGTGTCACAACTCAAATTTAACTTAAATAAAAGCCGCAAATAAGTATAATCACACTCACATAAAACAAGGAGCAAACATGGATATATCAAAAATCAAAGCAGGCTCAAACCCTGATAAGATCAATGCCGTTATCGAGATCCCTTACGGCTCAAACATAAAATATGAAATTTGCAAAGACAGCGGCGCGGTTTTCGTCGATCGCGTGCTTTATTCGGCGATGTTTTACCCTGCAAACTACGGTTTCGTGCCAAATACCTTAGCAGAAGATGGCGATCCTGCCGATATCTTGGTGCTTAACGAGTATCCTTTGCAAGCGGGCAGCGTCATCCCTTGCCGTCTGATCGGAGTTCTTGTGATGGAAGATGAAGCAGGCATGGACGAAAAACTTCTTGCAGTGCCGGTTAGCAAGATAGATCCAAGATATGACGCTATAAAAAGCTACAAAGATCTTCCAGAAGCCACACTAAATAAGATAAGAAATTTCTTTGAGACCTACAAAATGCTTGAGCCAAACAAATGGGTGAAAGTAAAAGAGTTTAAGTGTGCCGATACGGCAAAAGAAATTTTAGATAAAGCCATAAAAAGCTATAAATAATATAAGCCCCCTAAATTTGGGGCTTTCAAAGGTAAAATTTGAAACAACTACTACTTATACTAACCGCTTGCGCCTTATTACTTGGCGCTTCTCAAGAAAGAGGCGTCATAGATATGCACGGAGGCAAAACGCAAAAATATGGCGGATTTTCAAAGAAATTTGAGGACTCAAATTCTAACAGATTTGGCAAATTTAAAGAGCAATCCAAATCTTACAAACAAGATAAATATCCGTCAAAATAAGCAATCCAAACGCGAGATCGTTTTTGCTAAAGAAATTTATCATGCCTTTTATATTATCAGGATCACTTAGATAAATTATATATAGAATCGATAGCCAAAATATCACTCGTGCCGCACCTGCTACGCCACTCGGCTCAGTTTGAATCGATGGTCTAAACATAGAGATAAAAGCGGTAAAAAACATAATTATAAGAGCAAGGATAAATAGCTTTTTCATGGATTTATTATAACGAGTTATTTTATAAGCGCTGATAAAGATAAAAAGCGCTAATTGATTTGCATTTAAATTTCAAAAAGCTACTTAATGCCCTTTTTAAGCTTTCGTATCAAAAATCTAGCAGAATGAAGCGCGTCAAAAAGGCTCTTTTCTATGCATAACGGTCGATCAAACACAAGATCACAGATAAGCTCAGCCCCAAGCACAGCCGTGCATAGTCCGCGCGAGCCGTGAGCCGTATTTATATAGACGTTTGGGATATATCTGGCGTTTAAATTTTCGCTTTTATTTTTCGTCCAAAGAAGAGCTTTGTAGCTATCCTTATAAAATTCCTCATCATAAAGCCTTCCGATGATCGGAAATCTATCGCCACTATAGCTTCTATAACCAACTTTTGAGCCTAAAATTTTAGGCTTCTTACCCTGCAAAAACTCACCTATATCGGCTAAATTTTTCTCATCGTCACTGCTTCTAGACTCATCAAGTTTTAAATTTCTATCATAAGTTGCACCGACAACTTGCACGCCATCAACCTCAGGGCAGACATAGCCTTTAGCGCTAAAAGCCAAATTTGTCTTTACGGACTCTTTTATGTGCGTGACCTGCCCGCGAACCGAGCTAAGTTGCATGTCAAAATTTGAGAAAAACTCCATACTATCGCTGCCAAGAGCTAGGATCAGCATATCGCTAATGATGGCTTTTCCGTTTTTAAATTTCGCCGAAATTTTACCATCAGGCAAAACCTCATAGCTCTCAAACTCATATCCAAGCAAGATATCAGCGCACTTACTTGCCGTCTTGCACATCTTTCGCGGTCTAGCCTTGGCACCTTCTTTTATAAAGGCACTAGGATAAGGAGCGCTATTTAAATTTATATCAAAAACTCCGTTTTCATCGTCAAATTTAAGCCACTCTTCTAGCCTTGCTAAAAGCTTTTCATCGTGCGCATAGTCTATGCAACCGTTAAATTCGCACTCTTCCTTGCGCATAGTCTTTTTATAAAACCTAACCGCTTGCAAAAACGCATTCATGTGCATTCTGCCAAGCTCCACTTCAGGCTTTGTAATAAGAGGCATCAAAATTCCGCAGTGATTACCAGAGCCGTTTGTGGCGATATCTTCGCATTTTTCAGCTACAGTAACTTTTAAGCCAAGCTCAGCCAGCCTATAGGCGCTCACACATCCCGCCACTCCGCCACCTATGATAAGTGCGCTCTTTGGAGTTTTGTCGCTACTTTGGATATCAAATCTATTAAACCATGGATTTTTAACGTTATGACTCGCAGTTTCAAGAGTAGCGCTTATCATCTCGCGCTTTTTGCCAAAGCCTTTTTGCAAGCTTACTTTAAAGCCATTTTTAGCAAGTGCATTTTGCACCGCTTTAGTGCTAGAGTAGGTTCGTAAAATAGCTCCAGCTTTGCTTAAATTTGCAACCTCTTTAAAGACCTCATCGCTCCACATATCGGAATTCTTGCTAGGTGCAAATCCGTCCATAAACCAGATATCAGCTCTAAAATCAAGCTCGGGCAAAATTTGATCGATCTTGCCAAAGCAAAGATCAAGCGTGATACGTGAATTTTTAAAATTTAGTCGGTGAAATCCTTGTATAAGCGGCGGGTAGCTTTTTATAAGCTCATTTGAAAGCTCTTTAAAGACACCTAAATTTTGATAAATTCTAACAAGATCTTCCTTGCTAATAGGATTTGCCTCGATGCTAACATAATGCAAAAATTTGCTTGAGTCTTTAAATTTGTTTAGTGTTGTTAAAAAATTTAGCCCCGCTCCAAAGCCGGCTTCAGCGATGATAAACCGATCTTGCCTCTCCCAAATTTCATCAATTGCACTTGCAAACACATACTCGCTCTCGCCGGCAGGATTATCGGCACTAAAGTATATATCTCCAAAATCCTCGCTATAAGCAACTCCGTCTTTAAAGGAAATTTGAGCGGTTTTCATTGCTGATTTGCAAAATAGACATCAACGCCGTCAGCGATACCTTTAGCGATCGCATCTTGGTAATTTGATTTGCCTATGAGTTTGCCCTCATCAGGATGCGAGATATACCCAACCTCAAGCAAAACAGCGGGCATAAGCGCACCCACTAGAACCCAAAACGGAGCCTCTCTTACTCCACCGTCAACGACCTTTGAATTTATCTTTTTGGTTCTGGCAAGAACCTCTCTTTGGATATCGATGGCAAGCTTGTTTGAGGCTATGATCTTTTCTCTGTTTAAGAAATTTAAAAAGGTCTGTTTAGAGAAAAAATTCATCTCGTCTATGTCCGATTTGTTTTCAAGCGCGGCTACGTTTTTGCTACGCTCGCTTCTTGCAGGCGAGAGGAAAAATGTCTCGATACCTTGCATAACTTCGCCTTTTTGCTTATTTGGAGCGGCATTTGCGTGTATAGATATAAAAAGATCGGCAAGTTTGTCGTTAGCAAGCTTGGTTCTACTTCTGAGGTTTATAAATTTATCTTTCGTGCGGGTATAATACACCTTATACCCGCGCTTTTTAAGCTCGTCTCCTGTCTTAAGAGATATGCTTAAGACGATATTTTTCTCTTTTAATTTGCCATTGATTGCTCCTGGATCATCGCCTCCATGCCCAGCATCAAGGACTATGATCCTGCCTGCTCTTTTAATCTTGGTTTTAGTAGCCTTTTTAGATAAATCATTATTTTGCTTTTTATCATGCTTGTCTTTAAGTTCAGTTTTTTGCTGATTTTTTGAATTTGATGCTAAATTTTCAAATTCTACTTTATCAAGCGCGAAAAATATAGAATTTTGATTTATTTTGAAATTTATTTTTTGCTCTTTTTTATGGGAAAATACGACCCTGATAGTGTTTTTATCGAATTGACTTACTTTGAGATCATCAGATATTATATTTTTCAAAGTTTGAGGCTTACTTATCCATGCCCTGTTTAAGTCATACACATTTCTAAAATGATTTTTTGAATTCAGTTTAAAATGTTTTACATCGCTTTCCAAAATAGGACTACTAAATTTTATCTCCAAGCTATTTGGATGTTCGATAACTTTTAGAATTTGAATTGATTTATTTGAGTAATTTTCTTTGGCTGTTATTAATGGCTGCTTTGATCCTTTTGACTCTTTTTGTAGCTTTTTATTGCTTTTACTATCTTTTTGTGCAACTTGTACTAATGACTCCAGCTCTCTTTCATATGGATTAGAGCCTAATCCCAATGCTTTTGAGCTTTGAATCAGTCTTTTTAATATCTCAACTCTAATTTTATCATCATTATCTATGACGGATTTTATATATAATCCCTTCATGTCCTGATGGAGTTCAAGTCTAGCAGTTTTGTTTGCCTTTATAAATTTATCGTCAAAATTCTTGATCCTAGCATCAAAAGCGGAGCAAACCCCTGACGTCGCAATTAATAAAAAAAATAAAATAATCCTAACTATTTTCGCCATGTATCAGTTTTTTAAAAAGCTCTTTTACACTAATTATCTCGTTTAGCTTATACCCATTTGCACCAGTAAAAAATAGCCCGGTCTCTTTAACTCCTGAAAATGCGTCAAATAACCTATCGGCTATACAATAACCGACCTCTTTAGCCTCTTTTCCGCGTTGACAAGGGCTTACGCAGTTACTTATACAACTTATCTTTGGGCCAGCCTTTTTATCCACTAAGTCTAGTAAATTAGTCCTTACTCCGCGTGCAGGATATCCGACAGGACTTTTAATAAGCTCGATATCCTCTTTTTTCGCATTCAATATCACATCCTTAAAATCCTTGCTGGCATCGCACTCGTGAGTGCCTATAAATCTCGTTCCCATCTGCACTCCGTCAGCGCCTAGTTCACAAACTCTCTTTATATCATCTTTATCCCAGATGCCGCCAGCTGCAAAAAGCGGAAAATCTCCCCACTCTTTTATCTCATCTTTAACGGGTTTTATTAAATTTTCAAGTTGATACTCTGGATCTAGGCATTGCTCATATGTAAAGCCTTGATGTCCTCCGCTAAGAGGTCCTTCTAAAATCACAGCATCAGGGAGACGGTTATATCTCATTGTCCAACGTTTACATATTATCTTTAAAGCTTTAGCAGAAGAGACTATCGGCACTAGCGCTACGTCTTTGAAATTTTGCGTAAATTCAGGTAGGTTTGTAGGAAGTCCGGCTCCACTTATTATTATATTTATACCGTGTTCGCAGGCATCTTTTACGGTTCTAGCGTAATCGTTGCTGGCATATAGTATATTTACTCCAAGAGGCAGATCTCCGCAAATTTTTCTAGCATTATCAATGACAGCCTTAAGACCCTCACGTGAATAGAAATTTTCACTTCCAAGCGGTTTTGAATTTAGCTCTTTGGTTATATGTGCTCTATTTTCATAATATCCGGTACCAACGGAGCTTATTACTCCTAGTCCTCCTTCCAAGCTTACGTTGCCAGCCAGCTTGTCCCAACTTATACCAAGCCCCATTCCGCCTTGAATTATCGGGTACTTTATCTCATATTTTCCAATTTTTATCGATTTAAACTCCATCTACTACCTTTAGTTTTGCGAATTTTCTCTTGCCTACTTGTAAAATATACTCTCCAACGCCAAGTTTTAACTGTTCATCGGAAATTTTCTTTTGATCTATACTAACCGCATTTGCACTTATATCTCGTCTTGCTTGAGAATTTGTAGAGCTTAATTTACAATGAACCAAAGCCTCGACTATCCAAACTGGAGCCTTAAGATTAAATTCTTCAAGCTCTGCCGGAATTTGATTTTGAGTATGAACTCGGTCAAATTCAGCCTTAGCCTCGTTGGCAACCGATTCGCCATGATAGCGTGCCGTTATTTCTAATGCAAGAGCCTCTTTTACAGCCTTTGGATGTGCTTTGCCACTATCAACATCATCTTTTAGACTCTTTATCTCATCCACACTTTTATCACTCAAAAGCTCATAGTATCTCCACATAAGATCATCGCTAATGCTTAAAATTTTACCAAACATATCATTTGCATTATCCGTTACTCCTATATAATTACCCAAGCTTTTACTCATCTTATTTACGCCGTCAAGCCCCTCGAGAAGTGGCATCATTATAACGGCTTGCTCTTTTCCGACATTATAAATTCTTTGCAGGGTTCTGCCCATTAAAAGGTTAAATTTCTGATCGGTTCCTCCCATCTCTATATCGCATTTCATCGCCACACTATCATAGCCTTGCAAAAGAGGATATAAAAACTCACTTATTGATATGGAGCTACCAGCCTTAAATCTCTTCTCAAAATCATCACGCTCAAGCATTCTAGCTACAGGAAAAGTACTTGTTAATTCAACAATACCTGCCGCTCCAAGCTCGTTACACCACTTTGAGTTAAACATTATGACGGTTTTCTTAGGATCTAAAATTTTAAAAACCTGCTCTTCATAAGTTTTAGCATTTTTAGCCACAGTCTCTTTGTCAAGCTTTTTTCTAGTAGCTGATTTACCGCTTGGATCGCCTATTTGACCAGTAAAATCTCCTATTAAAAACTGCACTACAGCTCCATGCTTTTGAAGAAATGCCATTTTAGTAAGCACTACGGAGTGACCCAAGTGAAGGTCTGGCGCAGTAGGATCAAAGCCTGCTTTTACATAAAAATTTTCGCCTTTTTCATAATATCTTTTTACAAGCTCTATAACCTGCTCTTCGCCAATTATCTCTGCAACACCCTTTTTTATCTCGTCTATAATTTTTGCAATATCAGCCACTTCTTCTCCTTAAATTTTAATTATACGCATCATCAAGAGATACAAATTCCATTATCTTATAACGATCTCTTAGTCTATCTTTAATTTCATTCACATCCAAATTTTCATTAAGCTCTATAGTTAGATTAAATACATCCGCAGCAATATCGTTTGCTTCAGAAAGCGTTATAGTAACTAGATCCACTTGCAATCTAGCTATATATGTCAAAAACTCCGCCAAAGAACCACGGCGATTTTCAAGACTTAAGATGATCTTATATCTATGAGGGGCGTTTCTAGTCCATTTGACAAAAATCATCTCATTTTTTTCCTCAATTAGCTTCATAGCGCGCTCACAAAGCTTATGATGAACGGTTACGTGATGATCGGTTCTAAAGCCCATGATATCATCGCCTCTTTTTGGATTGCAACAGTAATCAAACTCTACACTGCTTATTTTATGGTTTGAATAGATAACTATATGATCAAATTTCTGCTTTCTAACAAGATATTTATCGGTTAGAGCAAGAGCAAACGGACGATCTTTTTTGATATATTTCTTAAGCGCATTTACTACATCTTGAAGATATACAGAGTCGTAAGCTGCCCTAAATACCCTTTTTGTCATCTTTTCGCTCTCAAGCCAGACAAGTATTCTATTAGTTGATACGCCAAAAATTCCGCTTAAAATTTCAAGTGCTACGATATTATTTATATCTTTGATTTTTTGCTTGCAAAGAGACCTTATAGTAGCCTTTGCTTTGCCGGTTTTTACACTATTAAGCCAAGAACAACGATATTTAGGCTCATCTCCAGTTACGATATTTACTATATCTCCATTTTTTAGCTCGGTTAGAAGCGAAACTCTAATACGGTTTACGTAAGCCTCTTTAGCATGCAGTCCTATCTCGGTGTGAATCTCATAGGCATAATCGAGCGCTGTAGCACCTCTAGGGAGTGTAAATATATCCCCCTTTGGCGAATATACAGCAATATCTTCCACATACAAACTATCTTTTGCATATTCATAAAGCTCTTCAGGATTATTTTCACCCTCATTTTGCATACCGATATCGCTTAGCCAATCAAGCTTAGGGTTTAAAAATCCTCCGCTTTTATACTTCCAATGGGCTGCAACTCCGTATTCTGCTGTTTTATGCATATCAAAGGTGCGAATTTGAACTTCAAATATGCTTTTGTTATCAAAAATCGTAGTATGTATAGTCTGATATCCATTTTGTTTAGGAAGTGCGATATAGTCCTTAAATCTTGATATAAGAGGGTTAAAATTTATATGTAAAAGCCCGAGTGCCAAATAACAATCCTGAGGCTCTCTAACTAAAATTCTAGCCGCAAGAAGGTCTAAAACCTCCTCTATGGATATTCCTTTTCTTTGCATCTTAAGGTAGATCGAATAGTGATGTTTAACACGCTTTTGTATATCGAAGCTACTTTCATTAAAGCCGTTTTGAAGCAGAATTTGACTGATCTTTTCTATAAATGAATTTAGCTTTAGCTGAAGCTCTTGTTTATGCTCATCTACATATTTGTCTATTTTTTTATACTCTTCAGGAAGCGCATACTTAAAGCTCATGTCCTCAAGTATATTTTTTATAGAAGAGATTCCCAATCTGTGAGCAATAGGCGCATAAACCATAAGTGTTTCTTCGGCGATTCGCTTTTGCTTTTCAGGTCTTAAGGCTTCAAGAGTTAGCATATTATGAAGTCTATCACAAAGCTTTACTACAAGCACTCGCACATCTTCAATAGAGACTAAAAGCATCTTTCTAAATGTCATTGCAGAGGCTGCCAATCGCTCATTTGACTCAGAGCTTGCTAACTTATCCTCTCTTATAGCTACAATTTTAGTAAGCCCCTCTACAAGCTTAGCCACCTCTTCGCCAAACTCTTCTCTAACAGTTTCAGTAGAGCAATCCGTATCTTCTACTACGTCATGCAATAGAGCAGATATTATCATACTCTCATCACCACCCATATGAGCTACGATAGAAGATACCAGTATAGGATGTATCGCGTAAGGCTCTCCACTTTTTCTAAACTGCCCGGCATGGAAAGTTATGCAACAAGAAATAGCCTTTTCTATGTTTGGCGTAATATTACAAAGAGAGACTAAAATCTCTCTAGCACTGGATACATCCTTGCAAACAACTATATCGTCAATTAGTTGTTCTAAAAAAATTCCGTTATTTTGTTGCTTCAACGATAGCCTCTAGACTGATCTTTCCTTCAGCGATTTCGCAAAGTGCAATATCTGCAAATTTCATCTTGCTTGTATCGATATCAAGCAGACTTTTAGCCCCGGCAGCCAAAGCCTCGGCACGTTTTGCAACTACCAAAGATAGCTTATACCTATCGTCTCCAACTGTTTTTAATGCTTTTGCTGCTACCTCTTCTATTCTCATTATTTCTCCTTGATTGTATTTAATTTTTTACTACCGAACAAAGTGCGTTTTCATCGCCTTTTATAATACTTAATAAATTTCCATCCTTAAACATATTGCAAACCAAAATCGGTAGAGAGTTATCTTTAGCGAGTGCTATGGCGGTATCGTCCATAACCTTAATATTATCACTCATCGCAAGTTCGTAGTTTAGCTCTTTTAAAAGCTTAGCATCATCAAATTTCTTAGGATCTTTATCATATACCCCGTCAACTTTTGTGGCCTTAATAATCATATCAGCATCTATTTCGATAGCTCTAAGAGTGGCGGCGGTATCTGTTGTAAAAAACGGATTTCCAGTTCCTGCTGCAAATATGACCACGCGACCCTTTTCAAGATGTCTTTGTGCTCGTCCTACGATAAATGTTTCACAGATAGCTTCCATCTTTATGGCACTTTGCACGCGCACGCTAAGGCCAGCTTTTTCTAGCGCTTCTCTCATCGCAATTGAGTTTATAACAGTAGCAAGCATGCCCATATGATCACCGCTTGTTCTTTTTATAATTCCGTCTCTTGCGGCGCTAACGCCTCTTATAATATTGCCTCCGCCTATTACTATGCCTACTTCGACACTATTTTCTACAAGCTCTTTTATCTGTTTGGCTATAAATTTTAAAACTAAATTATCTATACCAAACCCGCTATCTCCTGCTAATGCTTCGCCTGAAAATTTGACTAAAATTCGCTTTTTACGCTCCATAAATTCTCCTTAAAATTTAAGCATTTTAGCAAAAAAGTGTTTAAATTCTGCTAATCTTTTATCTCAAATATCTATTTAAGAGTTATCATTTCAAGAGGATCTATGTGGTAATTTTTTTGAGTTACTTCAAATGTTAGATCTTGTGATACCCGCCCTATCACATAACCTTTTTGGACCTTTGTGCCAACTTTTACAGTAGGCGCTATCTGACTAAGATGCGCGTATATAGTATGAATCCCGTTTGCATTTTCTATGATTACAACCTTATCTAGCATAGCCGTATCCTTTGCAAATACAACCTTGCCATTTAGCACGCTTTTTACCTTTGCGTCCGGGATTTTAGAGCTTAATACAACAGACTCATTAAAAATTTTAATATCATATATAGGATCAATATAATTTCCAAATTTTTGCTTAACGGTAAAACTATCAAGAGGAGCTATTGTCTTTTCTCCACTATATTTTTTTACTAAACTTGCCTGATAGCTTGAACCTACCTGTTTAACAGAACCGTTAGTTTTTTCTTCTTTAGTATCTTTGTCTTTTTTATGTTTTTTATCCTTTTTGGATTTTTCAGCCTCTTTTTGCTCTGCTAACCTCTTTGCCTCTTCAACCTCTTGTCTTGCGACTATTTTAAGCTCCTCTAGAGTCTTTCTTATCTCTTTTTGCTGCTCTTGAATCATAGATAATTTTTTAGAATAGCTCTGCCTATCTTGCTTTAAATTAGCCACGGTCTTAGACTGTTCACTTTGAAGCAACGCAAGCTCTGTTCGCTTTTGTTTATATGTTTTTAAATCAGCCTGTATATTTTGTATCTTATCATTTTGATCTTTGATTGAATTTGTGGTCTTTTCATAATCCTTAACTAAATTTTTAAAATCATCTTTTATCACACTATTTAAATTAGCCAAAATTTCAGTTGCAATTATGCTCTCATTGCTATCCTCATACTCTTTTGGTGCGATAAGATCAAATGCAAAGTGATCTGATATTATACGTATCATATTTTGTTCTATAAGTCTTTGATTTTGTAAGAGTTCGCTATTTTGCTCATTTAGCTTTTTAAGTTCGCTATTTGCGCTGCTTGCACTGTTTTCAAGCTCTGCAATTTGAGCTAATAACTCCTTCATTTTAGAATCTATCTTCTCTAGTTCAGACTCTCCATACTTGATGTCTTTGGCTAGGTCATCTAATTTTTTATTTAGCTTACTTGCTATTTGGTTTGAAAGTTGCAAAGATGACGTCTGTACCTTAATTTTATCATCAGTACTAGCACAAAATGATGCTCCTAAAAAAAATAATAAAAATAGTAAAATTTTCATATGCTGTTCTTTTTAGCCTCTCTCATAACCAAAGAAACTGCTATTATGCTAAGCGCCAAAGATATGGCAAGTAGCCTACCTCCTTCATATATTATGTCCACGTTAGGAATTTTTAAACCAACCTCATCCATCATAAAACTTACAACACTAAAATCAGGCAGCAAATAGTAAAATACGGTAACAATAATAGTAGCAATAATAGAATCAACTACAGCCATCTTATATAGCACTCCTGATTTTAGCCAAAAAGATGCGCCAAAAAGAGTCATGATGTCTATTCGTTCCTTATGCTCGTATAGCCAAATTCTCATCTGTTTTAGCACTAGCATAAGTCCTAAAATAACAATTAAAATAGAAAAAATTTCAGATATTTTTTTAATTAGATTTAAAATTTTATAAATCTTATTATGAGTCTTTGAAAATGTCTCCACTCTACTAACGCCATTTACTTTCAAAAGCTTTGCTTTAATCTCCTCCATATATTCAACACTTGGAAAAATTTGCAGTTTAATGGAGTAAAATTTAGGCAAAGAGTTCTGTAAAATATTTAAATTTTTGGCTGAAATATCTTTAGAAAGTCTATCTAAAACCGATTTTGTACCTAATCTCTCGATGGATTCAAAATCACTTACCAAAGGCTTTATATTAGAGCTATTCAGATCTTTTGAGCTAACTACTATGATGTTATAATCCTCACTCATAAGTTTTTCATAATCTTTTATGACATTACCCACAAGAGTTATAAACTGGATACAAAAAAGAAGAGCAATAAGAGGAAAGATAACTCCGAAATGATTTTTAAGAGATCTCATGCACGCCTCCGTTTTCTATCACGAAGTGGCGATAATGCACTCTTAAAGTAGACGGGATTTTATGAGTTACAACTACCACGCAGGTGCCTAAAAACTCTCTTGCAGAGCGTAAAAGCGACCATATAACATCACTTGAATAATCATCTAAATTTCCAGTAGGCTCATCGCATAAAAGCAAATTTGGATTATGTGCCAAAGCCCTTGCCATCGCTACTCGTTGCTGCTCTCCACCGCTTAACTCAAGAGGAAATTTATGAGCTTTATGCAGTAAATTTACATGCTTTAGCAGCTTATGAGCTTGATTTTTACATACATTATGTGCAAGCCCTTTTATCATAAGCGGCAGCATCACGTTCCTCTCGACACTCCACTCATTTATCAGGCGGTAATTTTGAAATATGATCCCAATTTTTTGCCTAACTTCACTAAGTTTTTTTTGGCTTATATTGTTCATATTAGCAAGACAAACTTCAAGAGAGCCGGAATATGGCTTAATCTCACCGTAAAGCGATTTAACGATAGTTGATTTACCACTACCGCTTTTTCCTGTTATTATCACAAAATCACTAGCGCTTATATCTAAATCCACATTTTGGACTATAAGTTCATTTTGATTATACCCGAGAGAAAGACCATGAGAACTAATAATCTTTTGCATTAGCCAAATACTCCTTTAATGCGAAATGCGCATTTAAATTTTCTCTCGTTAAAAGCGGCTTTTTTATAAAGTATTCGCACTTTTGAGGGGTGATTAGGATATAGCACTGCTCTGGCTGAGAAAATGCGCCAAAAGATATGCGAAGCAAAATTTCATCTTCACTTTTCTCAAATTTCTCCTCAATATGCAAGAAGCAGTCATCTTTTTTTATAGTTATATTTTTAAAGTTTTTTGATATGGCTTTAACATCATAATTGCTATCAAATTTCATCTCGCTAAGTGTTTTTAAGGGCTCGCTTTTTATTTCGCACTCAAAAGTTACATCATAGATATCTTTTAGCTGTTTCTTCCACCTATCCTCATATTTACTTGAAACATTAAGATATTTATTTTTATCCACAATAAGTTTTGAGCTATGCAAATTTAAAAGCTGAGATATAGTGTACTCCGTATAATTTCTACTATCACTTCTAAGCTCGAATCTACCGCCTATTTTAAGAGTTCTTTCGCACTCTTTTGTAAATTTTTCAGACACTACTCGCCTATGAGGTGCGTCATCCCAAGGCACAGGAAAGTGAAGAAAAATTTTATCTATGAAATTTGAATCGATCAAGGACAAAAGCAACCTAGCATCGCTATTAATAAGCACTACATTGTTTAATTTTTTACTCTTTGCAAGCTTTGCGACCTGCTCGATAGATGGCTTATAGACCTCTATTCCTATGACCAAAGCATCGGGGTTTTTTTCTGCTTGCCAGAGCAGGTGCCTGCCTGAACCAAAGCCTATCTCTATAAAAATTTTAGATAATCTTGACTCTTTTAAAATTTGCAAAAGCTCTTTAGTGTCTGAGATATAAGAGGTTTTTTGCGTTAAATGAGTTTTCTTTACAGCTATTGCCTCACTTACAATTTCTTCGCAATTTAGCTCTTTAAATTTTACCAAAGCCTTTTGTAATAGACCTATTTGGGCAGGCCTTGTTATCTTATCGCCTTTTACTAAAAAGCCATTTTTATGCTCTTTCAAAGTCACAAAAAACTCTTCAATTCCACTTTGAGTATAGATAATAGTAGAGTTTCTGCCTCTTGCTTCCCATGCAAAAACCACCTCATCCTGAATAATCGGGTAGGCTAAAGATTTTAAATTTTTAGTTATAAAATTTGGCATTATTCTATAATTACCATAGCTTTATGGGATTCATCAGAACTTATGCCATACTCGTCTATAGCTATAACTTTATATGTATATTTTAGACTATAATTGACATCAGTATCTATAAATTCATTATTGGTTATATTTGTAAATCTTCTCTCTCCTTCTCCGCCTTCCCTGATTACAGTATAGCTTCTAGCCTCCTTTGGTCCGCTCCACTGAACTTTTACAGCCGAACTATCAGCTACTATGGATGATATTATAGGAGCGTCTATGGCCGCCAGAGTTGATCCTGTAACGGCTTCATCGGGCTTTTTAGACTCAAGTCCGTCTTTGTCTACAATAGTAATCTTATATAGCCTTGTAGCGCCATTTTCGTTAATTAAATCCTCGTAGCTATTTGTTTTGGTTTTAGCAAGATATGTATATGGCAAAAATTTATTTGAAGTGCTATAAATTTTGTAGTATCCAAAGTCTTCGCTCGCCACGCTATCCCATGTGATAATAATCTTTTTTGGAGCATTTGTAGTAGCTTGTATATTTACAACTTTATTTGGAAGCGGTTTTGTAGTAGAATCAACTATCTCGCTTGGTTTAGATACAACTCCTGTGCTAGTTTTTACAAAAACTCTATATTTATACCCCCTGCCTGATTTTACGCTATCGTCTATATATTCGGCATGTAGCCTTCCTTTGATTTCCGCTATCTGTCTCCAATTATCTTTACCGATATCGGCTTTTTCCACTATATAAGATACGACTCTTAAATCAGGATGCGGACGCCATATTAACTTCACACGCTCCGGCAAATTAGTAAGAGCTCTTAAAAAAGGCACCGACTCTATAAGAGGTCTAGTGCTTGCATTTATAATTACGCCAGGATTTGAAATTTGCTTATTTGAGTTATATGTTCTCATCTCATATGAATATGTAGTCTCAGGAGCTAAATTTGAATCCACATGATGGCTTGCAAAGCGATCTTTTATATCGGCCACCATCATCATTTTGCCTCTATTTTCATTAGGATTTGATCTATAAAGATAATATCCAGCTACATCCGTTGTGGTAGCAGGAGTCCATTCAAAGCCTATTTCCGTCATATCGCTAATAGTTTTTAAGCTGGTAACAGTAGGCAAATTTGGATTAGTTTGCGTAGGCGTACTAGGTGAAACACATCCAGTGATCACAACGGCCAAAGATAGCATCAAGCCTTTCAAAATCGATCTTTTCATCAACTATCTCCTTATTAAATTTATTAAATAAAATTTCATTAAAGTCATCCCAAAGCGGAGCTACGAATCTCATCCTTTTGCCTGTATTTGGATGAGTGAAGTAAAGCCCGTAGGCGTGAAGCATAACTCTTTTTATTTTATCGTTTTCGCTCTTAAACCCATATAAAGTATCGCCTAAAATATGGCGGTTTATGCTGGCTAGATGAACTCTAATCTGATGAGTTCTGCCGGTAAAAAGCTTAGCTGCTATTAAATTTATTCCGCTCTCTTGAATCAAATTTACAAAAGCACTTTTAGCGCTTCTTCCGTCACTTGTAATTGCTTTTTTTAAACGATTATTCGGGCTTCTGCCTATCTTTCGCTCTATCACACACTCCTCTTTAAGCGGCAAATCGGTAATCGCAAGATAAATTCTACCCATTGTCTTATCGCTTAACTGAGCTGAAAGCGCTGCGTGAGAGTGGTTGTTTTTGGCAACTACTATCGCTCCGCTAGTGCCCTTATCAAGCCTATGCACGATACCAGCCCTACTCTCTCCGCTGAAAGTAGATAGCAAAAAGCCTTTCTTTCCAAGCCAGTCTACAAGCGTAGCCTCTTTAACGCTCGGAGCTGGATGAACAACTAAATTTGGCGGCTTATTAAGTACTATCAAATCATCATCTTCATACAAAATAGACACTTCAAATTCCGCACTAAAATTTAAATTTTCATCATTTGATTCTAAAATTTTTACATCTATAACGTCATCTAGACTAAGCTTAGCCGAGCCCTTTAATATGGGCTTTGAATTTAGACTTACACAGCCATTTTTGATTAAATTTAAAATTTGATTTCTTGAGATTTTAAGCTCTTCAGACAAAAACAGATCTACTCTTTTACCTATATCCTTGCTCTCTTTTACAGATATTTGATTCAACCGTTTCCTTTTTGGTGTTATAATTCCGCTAAAAAAGGCGAAATTTTGATAAGACTTGATAGGCGAATTCTAACTCATTTTGACTTTGTTCAACCAATCTTGATACTACCTATTATAATTTTATCATATATTTTAGTTTCAGAAGCAAATTCTATTCTATCAAATAAACAGCTTATATATTTCAGCATAGGACTGCTCGCGTTTACATTTTTTTTCCTGCTTCCAATAAGAAGGCTTGAATGGCTAATACCGGCATTTTACTGGCTATGTATAGCGCTTTTAATAAGTGTTGATCTATTTGGAGTAACAAAATTAGGAGCAAAACGCTGGCTTGAAATCCCTTTTGTGCATTTTACTATTCAGCCATCAGAGATAATGAAGCCATCATTTTTACTTATGATGGCATACCTAGTAAAGCATCGCCCTCCGGGAATTAACGGTTATGGGCTCAAGGATTTTTTAAGACTTAGTATATACATAATCCTACCTGCATTTTTGATTATGAAAGAGCCTGATCTTGGGACTGCTTTGATCCTTATAATTATGGGATATGCAATTTTATTCATCATAGGAGTAAATAAAAAAATATGGCTTAGCATAGCCGCCGGTATAGTCATATTGGCTCCTTTAATATATGAAAATTTGCACGACTATCAGAAAAAAAGAATCAATGATTTTTTAAGTGAAGAATCAAGCTATCACGTTCGCCAAAGCATAGTCGCCATAGGAAGCGGTGGTCTCACGGGCAAATCAAAAGATGAAGCCACTCAAACGCACTTTAAATTTTTGCCAATTGCAACCAGTGATTTTATCTTTTCATATACCATTGAAAGATTTGGTTTTTTGGGGGCATTTACGCTGATGATGTTTTACGGATTTTTAATCACTCATCTACTTAGCCTAAACTACGGTCTTAAAGATGATTATTTCACGCAAGTGGTTACAACAGGAATTGGAATTTTGATATTTATCTATGTAAGCGTAAATATTATGATGACTATTGGATTTGCTCCGGTTGTAGGTATTCCGCTTCCGTTTTACAGCTACGGCGGAAGTAGCTTTGTGACCTTTTTGAGCCTATTTGGAATTTTACAAAATTTACTTACTTTTAGATTTGATCCTACATACCGCTTCGTAAAGATCAAATTTTGATTTAAGCCAAGTTCATGGCTTAAATTTATGCTTTCTTTAAAAACTCGGTCTTAAGTACAATAACGCCCATTTTATCAATCCTGCACTCAACTTCCTTGTCATTTCCAGTTAGCTTAATGTTTTTCGCCATTGTTCCGCGTTTAAGAGTTGCGCCTGCGCCTTTTACCTTAAGATCTTTGATGAGAGTTACGTTATCTCCTGCATTTAGTTCTGTTCCGTTTGCATCTTTTGGCATACTTTCTTCTTGTAAAATTTGAGCCATTATAGCAGGTAAATTTTACAAGTTGCAAGCCTAAGGCTTAAAATTTACTCTTATAATTTTGGTCTTGTCGCCCTCTATACCAAAATCATTATCGTTTATCAGATACCACTCATCTGAAGAAATGATAATCAAAGACTCGATCTTGCTTGGAAATTTATCAAAGTTATCTGTATCAAAAACAAGCTCTTTTGATAAAACTTCACCATTTTTTGCATTTTTGATATCAACTTTATAAAATTTAGTACTCTTACTTATTCGCTCAAGCACTACTATATCGCCATTTGGTAGACTTACCATCTCGCTTATCTTTACATCATTTTGCTTTCTTGACTTCTTTTTAGTATCTTTTTTAAAATTGCTCCATTCATCGGTTTTGTAGATATATTCGCCAACTACTTTTTTATTTTTTATATTAATAGCCAAAAAGACTACTTCTCTTGAGTTTTCATCTCCTATATAAGGACTTTGAAGCACAGTATATAAAGTGTTCTCATCTGGGCTTATGGCAAGAGATTCAAAACCCCTATTTAACTCTCTTTGTCTTAATTTGGCAGGCAAATTTTCAACTATTTTAGTGTCTGCTCTGCTTAAACTTGCCGCCACACCTTTTAGAACCCATCTCTCCTTAACTCTTCCATCACTTGAAACATGCACTATACTTGGTCCATACTCGTCAGCTAAATAAAACTCCCTATCTTTCGTAACAACTATAGCTTCGATATCAAGTCCGTTTACATCATCTTTTATATTTGAGCCATTAAGCGTAAAAGCAGCCTCCGTATCTGGATTTGAAATCCCAGTTAAAGGCTTGCCACTTGAAGTTTTTAGCGGAATTTTTTCAAGAATTTCATATCCATCATTAAGTATTTTTATTTTGTAAATAGTAGGAGAAAAATTTGGAAATGGGAAAATTTTGCCCTTACTGCAAACTTCTTCACCTAAAATTTTCTTTGAACTTTTACAATCAATATTAACTCCTACATCATCCACCAAGCTATTATGTATTTTTTATCATCAATTACTTTTACCCAATATCCAAAAGTTTGCCTAGATATGAATGTGTCATCATCAATATTTAAAATCTTAGCTACTTTATTACGAGTAACAAACGTTAAAGTCTGTTCCTTCTTCCGTTTCGTTTAGTGCCTTGATAAAATCTCTTATTCTGTCTTTATCGATTAAAGCAGGATGATGTTTAACAGGCTTTTTTACAAACAGAGAGTTAGATATTGACTTAGCCACATTTTACCTCTAAGTAATCAAGCTCTATCATATAATCTAGTATTTGGCTGGCAAGGTTTTTAGTCCTGATGAGGTTGTCACCTATGCCTTTGCTGTCATTTATCGCCTTTAAAGGTCGTGAGATGTCGCCGTTATATCTCTAATATTCTTTTTGTTGAGATAAGTTAAGTATTTCAGTCTTGACAATTCTTTTTTAATAGTATTTTCCGATAATATCTTTCGCTTGTGTTCTAAGTATATTTCTGTAGCTTTTTCAAAAGTTATATGTGTATGTGATTGTGTATATGTATGTGTATCACGCTTCATTAAAACCGCTTGCGCCCTTGCTTCCGCTAGGGTAATGAATGGATACTCGCCTATTTTCTTTTGTGTATCGCCACATCTAAAATAAAATACTTTAGTGGGTTTAATGCCTGGCTCTGATGGATAAACATAGATGTATAGGTTATCCGCACCGCCTACACTTACACGTTTAAGCTTCTTGCCATTTTCGCATTTCAAGCCCTTTAATTCCTTATCACTCATCGGCTTTACTCTACCACCCATAACAAAGCCCCTTGTAATCGTTGTTTTGTCAAGTTTTATGTGTATGTAGCTCACTTACACATATCACATACACATAAAAGCATAATCCGATTATAATTTATTTGAAGTAAATTGATACTTAAAGAAGTGAGTTTAAGCGATTAAAGTTCGTATTTAAGGTGTTTTTGTGAAGTGATTTGATGTGATTTGAAGCTTAAATATTACTTAAAAAGTATGTAATGGTGGGTTCACCAGGACTCGAACCTGGGACCATCCGGTTATGAGCCGGATGCTCTAACCAACTGAGCTATGAACCCATTAGCTAAATTGAAGTTGTGATTATATCACCTCAAAACTTATTTATCGCTAAATTTTGATTTAAAATTTTAAAAAATGTATAATTTCTCAAAATTTTAAAAATAGAGGTAAAAGTGTCCGAAGTTTTAGTTAAATCAATGAAACAATTTTTAGATAATCCAAGTAATAAAAACGAAAATGAGCTTATAAAAGAACTCAAGAAGGCAGAATTTATAGCGCCTGTTATTATAAATCAAGCCTTAGCAAAGCCTGACGGAAAAGCTGTCTATGAGGAAGAAGGTTCAAATATCAAATTTATTCTGCTTGAAGATGAAGAAAGTACTCTCAGCTATTTTCCAGCTTTTACAAGCAAAGAAGAAATGATGAAATGGAGAAGTGATAGCGAACAAGAAGTGTTAAATTTACAGCTTAAAAACTATCTTGCTATGCTAGAAGCCTCAAAAGAAAAATATGCAGGTATCGTTATAGACGCTTTCTCGTATAATCTAATATTAAATTGCGAAACAATTAAGCAAATTTGTGAAATTTGATCTCAAATTTCACTCACTCTGCATTTCATCGCCATCATCAAATCCAAGCTCAAGCCTCTTTATCTCGCCGATAGCATTTCCAGCAATCCCTTTAATAGATCCAAACATCTCTATGGCATTATCGCGAACTTTTTCTATCTGTTTTTCGCGACTCTTCCAAATTCGCTTCATCGCATTTTGCTCTTTTATGAGATCATCTTGCATTGAAGTAAAACCCTCTACAATGGCTTCAATTCGCATTTTAAACTCATTGCTAGTTAGATAGCTGTATAAAAGCTCGATTTTGCTACCTTGATTTTGACTCAAATTTTTAGCAAATTTTAGCTCAACCAAACCATTTCTAAGCACAAAGCTAAGCGCCTTAAACTCCTCATACGAACACACCCACACACCATCAACCAGCCCCAGTCGCTCCATATCTTTTGGTCTAGCTTCACTTACTAAAATTCCCACATCAGCACCGCTTGAGCGCATATCGGCTTTAAATTTCTCTATCCACTCATTTGAAAAGTTCTTGGTTCGCTTACTTTCATAATAAATTTTACCGCAGTTTTGCACCTCTCTGGTATTTACTATCTGCATGCAGTCAGCGCCGTTTGCACCCTTTTTAACCTCTTCTATCACGTCAAGTGGGAATTTAAGCCTAAGCCACTCTTCTATCATAAGCTCTTGCACTTCGCCTTGAAGCTGTTGACTGCCCTGCTCTATCTTGCGCTGAGCCTCATTTAGCTGCTTTTTTAAAGCTTCCATCTGCTCATCTTTTTGACGAAATTTAAGCTCATTTTGAGATTCGATTAGCTTTTGAATTTTCTCTTTTTCCTGCGATAGTTTAGCGCTAAACTCAAGCTCAGCCTTGGCTTTTATACTAGATTCTAGCTCATCTTTTTCTCGTTTTAGTTTTTCTATCTCGACAGTTTTTAAATTTAGCTCGCTAACTTGTCTAGATTTTGCCTCAAGCTCGACTTTAAGAGAGTTTATAAGGGTTAAATTTTCACTTTCAAATTTGCTTTTTAGTTCATTTTCAAGCTCTGTTTTTTTTAAATTTAAAGCATCTTGCAAGTTCTTTTCAAACTCTTTTTCCTTTTGTTTTAAAGCTTCAAAATGCGTTTTATACTCACTTCGCTTTACTTCAAGCTCTTTTTCAAATTCACGTTGCTGCAGAGCCATTTTTTGGTTAAATTCAAGTTCAAACTCTCTTTTGAGAGCTAAATTTACATCGATTTCATGACCGCAATTGGCGCATTTTATGCTATTTTTCAAAGCTAAAGCCTTGTTTTCATCTTTTCAAATTCATCTTGCACGATTTTACTATTTGGCTCATTAGTCATCTTATCTATCGCATCACCCCATAAGCTAATAATTACTATAGCTATACTTGACGCGATAAATCCTGGTAAAATTTCATAAATTTCAGAGCTTAATCCAAGCATTATCCATATTATTACGGTAGCTCCACCTACTATCATGCCCGCAAGTGCGGCTAGCGCGCTCATTCTCTTCCAGTAAAGACTAAATAATATAACAGGACCAAAGCTGGCACCAAATCCAGCCCAAGCATTTCCAACTACGCTTAAAACGCTATCGTCTGAAAAAAATGCAATAAATGTTGCAGTAAGAGCTACAGCAACTACGGCATATCTACCAAAGGCTACCTGAACTTTTTCATCCAACTCTTTTTTATAAAATGCGAACACAAAATCCTTTGTTACAGAGCTTGCGCTTACTAGCAGCTGGCTTGAAATAGTACTCATGATCGCAGAAAGTACGGCAGAGATAATAACTCCTACTATAAATGGGTGAAAAAGCGTCTCTCCAAGCTTTAAAAATACGGTCTCAGGATCTTTTAGTGGAGCTCCTAATTGACTATAGTATACAAAACCTATAAGTCCACTCATCATAGCTCCTATTAGACCCAAAGCCATCCAGCCTATACCGATTCTACGAGCTTGTGCAAGTTCGTCTGAACTTCTTATCGCCATAAAGCGCACTATGATATGAGGCTGACCAAAATATCCAAGCCCCCAAGCCATAAGACCCAAAACGCTTAAAAAATTCTGATTATAAAATATATCAAGATGATTTTTACTATACTTGCTAATCTCGCTCCATAAACTAGTGCCATCCGGCAAATTCAGATTAAAAAATGCGACAGTAGGCACCAAAACCAAAACCAAAAACATTAGCGTGCCCTGGAACGCGTCTGTTATGCAAACAGCCTTAAATCCTCCAAAAAAAGTATAAAAAACAACTATAAAAAGTGTAAATATAGCACCTATCTTAAAATCAAGCCCGAAAAAACTCTCAAAGCTCTTTCCGCCAGCGATTATGCCGCTGCTAACATATAATGTAAAGAATACAAGAATAATCATTCCGGAAACTATTCTAAGTATCTTTGTGTTGTCTTTAAAGCGGTTTTCTAAAAAGTCAGGAATAGTGATACTATCACTAGCAACCTCGGTATATACACGAAGTCTTTTTGCTAAAAAGCGATAATTACAATAAGCTCCAATAGTAAGCCCTATAGCTATCCACGCATTGGCAAGCCCTGTAGCATAAAGCGCTCCAGGAAGCCCTAGCAGCATCCAACCGCTCATGTCACTAGCTCCTGCACTAAGAGCGGTCACAACGGGACCCAAGCGGCGATTATCCAGCAAATATTCGTTCATGCTGGCATTTTTGTCATAAGCATATCTACCAACTACAAGCAAAAATCCAAAATATATAGCAATCGCAATATAAGCGCTAAACTCCATAAATAAAGCCCTTGTAATAAAATTTAAAAATAGTATAGTAGCATTTAATTTATTAAAATTTAAAAAATATAGAGTATTTATTTAAAAATTTAAGTAGCCTCTCTTCGAAAAAGTAATCCAACTTAAGCAAAAAAATATTATTTTTTTTGTATATTCTACGTTTTATGTTTCACTTTAAAAAGGTAAAAAATTGAACGAGAGATTTTTTAAATTTTTATTCTTTATTTTTATAGTAGGATTTGGCACATACTACTTCTACCCTACCGAAATGAACGAAATTCAACGTATGGCCTACCTTAAAAGCTACGGTGTAACCCTAGGTCTTGCATTAGGCGGAATTTTAATAGGAATAGCACTCGGTTTTACTCTAGCGTTTCTAAAATTTTTAAATATCAAAATTTTAAATTTTATAATCGATGAATATATAGATATATTGCGTGGAACGCCTATACTATTACAGCTTTTAATCTTTTCTGTAGTGATTTTCGCTACTTGGAGCGATAACTTTTACGTAGCCATAATAGCTCTTGGACTAAACAGCTCCGCATATGTAGCAGAAATAGTAAGAGGCGGAGTAAATAGCGTAGATAAAGGCCAAATGGAAGCGGCTCGCGCAATGGGGCTAAACTATGGCATATCAATGAGAGAAGTAGTTTTCCCTCAGGCGACTAAAAATATCCTGCCGGCTCTTGCGAATGAATTTATCTCACTTTTTAAAGAGACATCGGTAGTTGGATTTATTAGCGTAGTTGATATTACAATGCAGAGTAAAAGTCTGCAAGCCGTATTTTATAACCCAAGGCCAATAATTTTTACCGGAGTGGTTTATTACGTAAGCATTAAAACACTTTCATTCCTAGCCAAAAAACTTGAAGAGAGACTAAATAGAAATGATTGAGATTAGAAATTTAAATAAAAATTACGGCGATCTGCAAGTTTTAAAAGATATAAATGTAGATATCAAACAAGGCGAAGTAATAGCCATAATAGGTCCTAGTGGCGGAGGTAAAAGTACATTTTTACGCTGCATAAACCGTCTTGAAGAACCAACAAGCGGGCACATCAAGATAAACGGTGAAGATATACTAAGCAAAAAAGCAGATATTAATAAAATTCGCCAAAAAGTTAGTATGGTTTTTCAGCACTTTAATCTATTTGCAAACAAAAACGTTTTAGAAAATTTGACTTTAGCGCCTATAAAAACAGGTCTAATGAGTGAAGCGGATGCTGAAAAAAAAGCACTTGAGCTGCTTAAGAGCGTAGGATTAAGTGATAAAAAAGATGCATTTCCTCATAAGCTCTCAGGTGGTCAAAAGCAGCGTATAGCTATAGCTAGAGCTTTAGCTATGAATCCAGAGGTTATACTTTTTGATGAGCCCACATCTGCACTTGACCCTGAAATGATAGGCGAGGTGCTTGATATAATGAGAGATGTAGCCTCAAAGGGTATAACAATGCTTGTAGTTACCCACGAGATGGGATTTGCAAGAAATGTTGCCAATAGAATATTTTTCATGGATGGTGGTAAAATCACTGTGGATGATCAGCCTAAGAACGTATTTGAAAATCCTCAAAATCAACGTTTAAAAGAATTTTTAAGTAAAGTTCTAAATCATTAAATTTATTGTATTATAATTAAAAAATTTTAAAAGGAGTATGCATGAAAAAATTGTTTGCTTTGTTTTTAGCGTGTTTTGTTTGGCTTGGAGCCACAGAACTTAAAATAGGTACAGCTGCTAACTATCCGCCATTTGAATTTATAAATGATCAAAATAAAATTACTGGTTTTGATATAGATTTAGTTCAAGAATTATCAAAAAGAGTAGGATTTGAATATAAATTCGTAAATATGAGCTTTAATGGAATCATTCCAGCTCTAAAAGCAGGCAAGATAGATGGTGTTGCAAGTGCCATGAGTGCTACTGACGAGAGAAGAAAATCTATTGATTTTACAAAATCTTACTATTCTACAGAAAATATATATCTGAAGAAAAAAAGCAACAATAAGATAACAGATAAAAAAAGCCTTAAAGGCAAGAAAATAGGCGTTCAATTAGGAACAGTACAAGAGATTGCAGCAAAAGAAATAGATGGGGTAAAAGTAGTACCTGCAGAAGAAACAGTGCCACTAATCCTTGGTCTAAAAGCTGAAAAAATGGATGCCGTAATACTTGATAGTTCTATTGGATACGGATATCTAAAGCAAAATCCTGATCTAATGGAATTTCACAAAGAGTCAGATGGAAGCGAAGGCTTTTCTATGGCATTTGATAAAGATAAACATAAAGAGTTTATAGAGAAGATAAATGTCGCTCTAGAAGATATTAAAAAAGACGGTACTTACGACAAGCTTTTAGAAAAATACGATCTTAAATAATGAATTTATGCGCAATTTTTAAACAGAGTTTTAAAGGTTGCGCAACCTTTGTATCTATATTCTTTATACTTCAAATTCAAGTTCTGGCCAAAGAAAGAGTAGTTGCTCTATTTACGGAGAAGATTGACGATACTTTTATTTTTAAAATAAATATTCTCAAAACAGCCCCTTGTAAGCTCTATGGAATCGAGTTTTATGATGTTGAAAAATGCACAAAAGATAAAAAGCTAATTGAAGAATTTAATATCTTCTACAAAGATCAAATCTATAAATTTATTAAACCAGGACAAAATTTCTATATATCATCCAATAAAAGCTTGGGAGATAGATGGCTCTGTAAAGTAAGCAATGAGAGTAAAATTTTAAATAAGACTCTCGTAAAATATTCACTTGCAATACCAAAAACAAAAGAGTATAAAAAGATAAAGTTTGATAAAAAAAAGAGTGAAATCGAGAAGAAATTTCCTAAAATTTTTGAGTGCCTAAGCGGTAAAAAGTCTGAAACAAAAGAACAAGAAAAGCCAAAAGAAATAAACTCCACAAAAACATTAGAAGAAGAAAAGCCAAAGATCATAATAGAGTTTCGTAAGCAATTTGGAGAGGATTTTGGAAGGGATTTTGGCGAATGATATATGAAAATCAAACAAGGAAGTAATATTTGTCTAAAATTTACGCTATCAGCGATGATATTTTAACTCCGGACGAGACTATCTTAGAGCAGGCTCGTGAAATTTTAGAGTGCGGGATAAAATATTTTCAGTATAGAAGCAAAAAAGCTTACAAAAACGAGAATTTAGCACGCGAGCTGCTAACGCTTTGCGATGATTTTGGAGCAAAATTTATAGTAAATGACGATGTGACTTTTGCTAAAAAAATCGGAGCAAAATGCGTTCATATCGGTAAAGATGACGGCGATATAAAAGCTGTGCGAGAAATTCTAGGCAAAGATGCGTTTATCGGTGCAAGCTGCTATAATGACATAAATTTAGCCATTAAGGCGCAAGACGCAGGAGCAAGCTACGTAGCGTTTGGTAGCGTTTTTTCAAGCCCTACAAAGCCTGCCGCGATAAGGTGCTCTTTTGAAACTATAATGCAAGCCAAAGAAATTTTAGATATACCCATCTGTGCAATCGGCGGCATAAACGCTCAAAACATAGATCAAATTTTATCTCTGGAAGTTGATCTTATCGCTGTTATCTCAGCTCTTTATAGACCTGAGAGCATAAGCGAAAACTACAAAAACTTAAGCAGATTTTTGTAAATTTATCAAATTTTACCTGCAAATATCGAGTGAAGCGCAAGCTCCTCGCCCCAAGCGTTTTTATGCTTATCGATACTTTTTTTAATCGCTTCAACAAGATAGAGTACATCATCTTTTGTATGCGTGTAGTGAAGACTTACCCTAACCCAGCCCGGCTTTTTATCAAAGACAACATTATCCTTAAGTCCAAGCAGATCATGCCCGTAAGGCCCGGCACAAGCGCACCCCGCGCGAGTTTGGATACCAAAGTCGTTGCTAAGCGTAGCTGCAAAGTCATAAGGCGAAACTCCGCGGACATTAAACGCAAATATCGGAACTCGAGTCAAATTTTTAGGCCAGTAGCATATCACGTCATCGATATTCTCAAGCTCATTTTCAAAAAGCTCGCCAAGCTCATCTTCACGCTCTTTAATGTGCTCAAAGCCGATCTCATTTCTAAGCTTGTAGGCTAAATTTGCTCTTATCATCTGAATTATGCCCGGAGTGCCGCCCTCTTCTAACTGCTCAAAGTTTTTTACAAACTGATGGCTAGTCCTGCTTACGTAAGCTACCGTTCCTCCGGCTGCAAAGGTAGGCTCGCTGCTATCTGCAAGTGTTTTTTTAATCGCTAAAAGCCCACAACTTCCAATTCCGCCAAGCAGCTTGTGCGGCGCCAAAAATAGCGCGTCAAAGTAGTTGCTATCAACATTTGCATAAGCGCTAAGACTTGAGGCATCAAGCGCAAACACTCCGCCCCTAGCCTTAACTAGCTCATAAACTCTCTTATAATCGCTAATCACACCCGTCACGTTTGAAGCGGCGCTAAAAGAGGCGATTATCTCGCGGTTTTTATTCATCTCAAGCACGCGCTCAAGCATCTTAAAATCAACTCCTCCGCTCTCATCAAGCCCTATTCGCACCACATCGCACATCCCTTCGCGAAAACTAACTTCATTTGAGTGGTGTTCATACGGTCCAACGATAACTAATGGCAGGTTTGAAAGTGCCTTTATATGGTATCTCTCGCGTGTTTTTGGCGGTATATATATACCCATGATCTCTTGAAATTTCTTGATGGCAGCACTTGCTCCGCTTCCGCAACCGATGAGATAAAACTCATCGTTAAGAGCGAGTAAATTTTTAAGCTCGCTTCTTGCGTTTTCGTATCTGCGCTGGGTTAAAATGGCGTTTGAGGAGCTGTCAGAATGTGTATTGGCGTAAGTTTTTAGAAATTTTAAAACTTCTTTTTCGATAGGCTCATAAGCAAGCCCCGAAGCGGTATAATCAAAATAATAAATTCCGTCTTTTAAAATGATATTTTTTCTAACTTCATCCAAATTCAGCACACTATCGCCTTAGTTTTTAAAAGTGATTATAACCAAAAGTGTGCTAAAATGGGTTAAAAAGGAGAACAAATCCATACGTTAAAATCCTCTTATAAACGCTTCAAACACCTCGATATACATGAGCTTATAAATTTCCATTGCGTTTTTGACGCTCATGATATAAGTGCAAATTTTTACGATATTTTTGAGGCGATTGAGGTTTGTATAGTAAGAGAATTTCAAAATTTAAAACCAAAATTTAGCTTTAACACTCCGCTTAAAAACGAACTTAGCCTTGCACTAATGCGCCTTGCAAAAAGCGATAGAAAGCGGTTTAATATCCATAAAATTTTCTCTCAACAAGTCGCCAAACGAGTTTATAAAGAGCTTTTTGAAAGAGAGCTCATAAGTGTTGAAAAGAGCCTTGAAAAACCTATAAAAGCGCCAAAAGGACAGCTTTTAAAAAAGCATTTAAGAAGACATCAGGTAGAGGATAAAATACGTTTTAGCGATAATTTCACTAGATTTTGGTTTAGATTTATAGAGCCGAATTTAAGCCTGCTTGAAGAGGCTAAATTTGATAACGTTATGCGAGATATAAGGGCGAATTTCGATGATTATGCAAGCTTTGGATTTGAGCTTGTTTGCAGGGAGCTTTTGGCGCACAAATTTGACGTAGAATTTGATAGAGTAAGCAGCCTGTGGACAAGAGAGGTTGAGATCGATCTGTTTTTAAAAATTAACGAGCAGATCATAGTCGGAGAGGCGAAATTTAAAGAGCATAAGATATGCAAAAATGTGCTAAATTTGCTTGCTAAAAAGTGTAGCAGGCTGCAACTTGAACCGTATAAATTTGCGCTTTTTTCAAAGAGCGGCTTTAGCAAAGAGCTTGAGAGATTAAAAGACGAGCGAGTAATGCTTTTTGATATGAAAGATTTTGAGGAGCTGATAAATGGATGAAAAAACAAGCATACAATATGGGTTAAAAAGCCTGATAGAGCAGACTTATTTAATCGAGCAAGAGTATAAAAACCTCACGAATTCATACTCAAATTTGCAAAATTTCATAAAAGAGATCGTGGAAATTTTGCCCACCGCCATCTGGGTCATAGACGAAAAGGGCGAAATTTTCTTGCAAAACTCAGAAGCGCTTAAAATTCCTAAACTTTTAAATTTAATCGATGAAAACAGCGAAGAGATGGAGCTACACGGACAAATTTACCTCATAAAAACAACTCAAAAAAACGGCAAAAAAATCATCTCGGCAACCGACATCACCAAAGAAAAGCGCACCGAGCGTCTAGCCTCCATGGGGCAAGTAGCAGCTCATTTGGCTCACGAGATAAGAAATCCCATAGGCTCTATCTCACTTCTAACTTCAACGCTTTTAAAGCGAGCCGATGAAAAAACAAAGCCCGTAGTAAGCGAAATTCAAAGGGCCATCTGGCGAGTAGAGCGTATCATCAAGGCAACCTTGCTCTTTACAAAAGGGCTTAGCATAAATCCTAGCGTGTTTAACTTTAGCGAACTAAAAAGCGAGTGCGAAGAGGCTATCGCCTACTACGCCTACTCAAAAGAGATAAATTTCAACTTAAATTTTCCAAACGCCTACTATAACGGCGATAAAGACTTGCTTGCGATAGTCTTTCAAAATATGCTTTTTAACGCGATTGACGCTATCGAGCAAAGCGATGATGAAAGCGGGGAAATAAGGCTTGAATATGAAAAAACAGCCGAGGAACATCGCTTCGTCATATTTGATAGCGGAGTAGATATAGCAAATGCGCAAATCGTCTTTGAGCCGTTTAAGACGAGCAAGCTCAAAGGAAACGGGCTTGGGTTGCACCTGTGCTTGCAGATCATAAACGCACACAAAGGAAGTATCGAAATCATGCTAAATCCGAAGCGTTTTTGCATAAATTTGCCTATTTATAAGGCAAAAAGCGAGTAAATTTATAAAATTTGAAAGGCAAAAATGAAACTCGATAGAAAAATTTTAGACGAATTAGAAATTTGGCACGAAGAGCTAAAGCCACTTAAGATGAGCGAGCTTTTTAAAAACGGTGGCAAAAATATCGCCTTCGTAAGCGTAGATATGATAAACGGCTTTTGCTGTGAGGGCGCGTTATCTAGTCCAAGAGTGGGCGCCATAGCTAAAAATTTGGCAGATACTTTTAAAAGAGCTCACGATGAGTTTGGCTTTAAAAATTTCATCCTGATCCAAGATAACCACGGCGAAAAAGCAAGTGAATTTGACGCCTTTCCACCGCACGCCGTAGCAGGCACAAACGAAGCTGAGACGATAGATGAGCTTAAAAATTTAGACTTTTTTGATGAGATTAAAATTTTTTACAAAAACTCGATAAGTTCGGCGTATTGCGACGGATTTAACCGCTTTTTAGAGCAAAATAGGCACGTTGATACCTTCGTCATCTTTGGCGACTGCACCGATCTTTGCGTTTACAACCTCGCCCTTCACATCAAGCTAAGCGCAAACGAAAAAAACATAAAGCGCGAAGTTATCGTAGTAAGCGATTTGGTGCAAACCTACGACGCGCCGTGGCATAACGGGGACTTTTATCATCTGGTATTTTTGCGTCACATGCAAATCGCGGCAAATATAAAGGTGGTTAAATCTCTTAACTAAAACATCGTAGTCAAATTTGCTTTTTTTGAGCTAAATTTGACTACTTAATCTCTCTTGGATGATAAATTTGCATTCCGGATTCATCGCTTTGAGTGGCTTTTATCACAGCTTTTGCGATGCTAGCTGGAGTCATTGGATGATGCGCTTTTAAAATACTCTTTGGGATAAATTTAAATAGCCAAACGGCAAACCTCTCGCCAAGCCTAAACTCATCTCGCTTAGCGTCAATGAGTGGCAAACGAGCTACATGAAAGCTATAAAACCCAAGCTCTTTTATCCTATTTTCCACTTCACCTTTAACTTGCAGATAAAAGAATTTTGAATTTTCATCAGCGCCGTTTGAAGACATAAGCACAAAACGCTTTGCGTCACCGTTTTTAGCCCAAGTAGCGATTTTAATCGTGTAATGAAAATCAACTTTTTTAAACTGCTCTTTCGAACCGGCTTGCTTTATAGTCGTGCCAAGCGCACAAAAAACTTCATCCACAAAAAGGCTTGGCAAATTTGAAATTTCATCAAAATTTACTATTTTAACTTCCAGCTTTTCGTGGCTAAATTTAAGCTGCTTGCGAGCAAGCACAATCACTTTGGCATAATTCTCATGCTCGCAAAGCTGCCTTACAAGCTCGCTTCCGACCGCTCCGGCAGCGCCTACGACTAAGGCTGTTTTCATTTACGCTCTTATCTTATGCTACCGATTCGCTCTTCAAACCCGTCTCTAACCGAAATTTGCGTATCATAGACTAAAATTTGATTTTGCTGCGGATTTGATATGCGAACGATAAGTTTTTTGGTATTACTCTCGGCACTTGCCTTATGCTCAGCCATCGCTAGGCGGTAGATGTTTGTCACCATATCCTTACTAAGCTCTGCTATATCCAAGCTTACTTCAAGCGGAGTTAAATTTCTTAGTTTTTCGCTGGAGCTTGAGCTGCCACTTGAACCATTTTGAGAGCTGCCATTACCGTTAAAATTTCGCTTTTTAAAGCTTCGCGCTTTGAAATTCATATCCTTAGCATCTTCAAGGCTAACCATCTCGATAAGTCTTATTCGGTTAAACTGCCCGTCGCGCGAGAAATTTATCTTAAAGGCATAAGGCTTTTCATAAACAGCGTTTCCAAGCTCTTCAAGCTCAGCTAGCTCGCGGTCAAAAAGCGTTATTTCGATATTGCCGTGAAAATCAAGCACGTTTAAAGTGCCGATTTTCTTACCGCTATTTTTAGCTATCCTTGTGCTGATATCCTTGATCTTGCCCACCACAAGTAGCTCCGCACTCTCGCCCACACTTTCAAATTCCGAGCTTAGAGTATAGCTTATCTCATCAATCTGCGCTTTAAAATCCTGCAAAGGATGACCAGAAAGATAAATTCCAACGCTATCTCGCTCATAAGCTAAGCGATCTTTAAGCTCAAATTCGCTGCTATCCATAAGCAAATTTACCTTCACACTACTCATACTCTCATCCTCGCCAAAGAGGCTTTCTGCGCTATTTTTCTTGATCTGAGCGGCACTCTTGCAAGCTTCCATGATGTTATCAAGGTTGTTAAAAAGCATCTTTCTAGTAAAGCCAAAGGTATCAAAAGCGCCTGATTTTGTAAGGCTTTCGACAACTCTTCTGTTTACCCTAAAGCTATCTATGCGCGAAACAAAATCATCAAGCCCTTCAAATTTGCCGTTTGCCCGCTCTTCTATGATGTTTTCTATCGCAGCACCGCCAACGCCCTTTATCGCGCCAAGTCCGTAGATGATAACGTCGCTTCCGTTTTCGCTAACAACGCTAAATTCCTTCATTGATCTGTTTATGCAAGGAGGAAGTATGGCTATACCCATGCGCTTGGTTTCATCGATATATTTTGCGATCTTATCGGCGTTATCCTCTTCGCTTGTTAAAAGAGCCGCCATAAATTCAGCCGGATAATAAGTCTTTAGATATGCAGTTTGAAACGTGATAAACGCATAAGCTGCGGAGTGGGATTTGTTAAAGCCATATCCTGCAAATTTTACGATAAGATCAAAGAGCTCATCAGCCTTAGTTCCGTTTAGTCCCTTAGCGATGGCACCCTCTACAAATTGACCCTTAAGTCTATCCATCTCTTCTTTTATCTTTTTACCCATCGCGCGGCGCACCAGATCCGCACCTCCGAGGCTAAAGCCGCCTATGGTTTGAACGATCTGCATAACCTGCTCTTGATAGACGATAACGCCGTAAGTTGGCTCTAAAATAGGCTGAAGCTCCTTAAATGCGTATGAAATTTCAGCTTCGCCATGTTTACGCTTGACAAAGTCATCAAGCATACCGCTCTCCATCGGTCCAGGACGATAAAGTGCAAGCATCGCTACGATATCCTCAAAGCAATCGGGCCTTAGGCTAAATCCAAGCTTTCTCATGCCGTCACTTTCCACCTGAAACAGCCCTATCGCCTGTCCGCTTTGAATCGTCTTATAAACTTTCGGATCGTTTATGTTAATCTGCTCCCAGATGATATCCTTGTCAAAGCGATTTTTGATAAGTTTTATCGCGTTATTAATAACAGTTAGCGTCTTAAGCCCAAGGAAGTCAAATTTGATAAGATCCACGTCCTCAAGATACTTTAGACTGTATTGCGTTACGAAGTGATCTTCTGCGCTATTTGGCTGGCGAAATAGCGGGGCTTTATTCCAAAGCTCTTCATTTGAGATAACAACTCCCGCCGCGTGCATGCCTGCGTTGCGGTTTAGACCCTCCAGATCAAGTGCAAATTTCCAAATTCTAGCCGCGTTTGCGTTTTTATCGATGAGCTCTTTTATCTTAGGCTCTTTTTCAAATGCACTCTCAAGCGTGATACCAAGCTCGTCAGGTATGAGCTTAGCCATAGCATCAGCCTCGGCATAAGGCATGTTACAAACCCGCGCGACATCACGGATAACGCCTTTAGCAAGCAACTTACCAAACGTTATAACCTGAGCGACGTTAAATTTGCCGTATTTTTCGATAACATAATCAATTATCTCACCTCTTCTATCCTGACAAAAATCCACGTCGATATCAGGCATACTTACACGCTCAGGGTTCAAAAATCTCTCAAAAAGCAAGTTGTACGGTATAGGATCGATATCGGTTATCCTAAGACTATACGCCACCAAGCTTCCTGCCGCAGAACCACGTCCTGGCCCTACCGGCACACCGCGCTTTTTAGCTTCTCTGATAAAATCCCAAACGATCATCATGTAGCCAGGGAAATTCATCTTATTTATGATATCTATCTCGATTTCAAGGCGCTTTTTATACTCTTCGTGCTTTTCTTCAGGCACAAATTTAAGCCGCTCGGCAAGCCCTTTTCTGCACTCATGCTCAAAAAATACCGAGTCATTTGCAAAGCTGTAGCGATTTTCTGGCTCCGGCAGACTTAGTCCTCGCTCGGCTGCGCATTCAAGGGTAAATTTAAAATTTGGCGGTGTAGCGTCGCCAAGCTTTATCTCAAGATTGCATTTATCGGCAATCTCTTGCGTATTTGCTATGGCTTCTGGGATATCTGCAAAAAGCTCGCTCATCTGAGCCGGAGTTTTAACGTAAAATTCATGCACGCTATGGCGCAAGCGGTTTGGATCATCAAGAAGTTTGTTCATCGCGATACACATGAAAACCTCATGTGCGTCGGCTCTTTGCTGAAACGTATAGTGCGTGTCGTTAGTAGCGATTATCTTTATGTCAAGCTCTTTTGCTATACGCAAAATTTGATCATCAATCCTGCGCTGATCGCCGATACCGTGGCGCATGATCTCAAGATAAAAGTCCTCACCGAAAATTTCCTTATACTCGCGCGCCACTTCAAGCGCCTTTTCATACCCGCCCGCTCCGTAGCGCAAATTTCGCTCGCTTTCGTTTAGGTGCCAGTTCACCTCGCCTTGAAGGCAAGCAGAGCTGCATATCACGCCCTCGCTATGCTCTCTTAGCAGTTTTTTATTGATACGTGGATAGTAGTAAAAGCCCTCGATATAGCTCATCGAGCTTAGATACATCAAATTTTTATACCCGGTCTCGTTTTTGGCAAAAAGACATAGGTGAAAGCGCTGCTTTGAGCTTTTGTCGCCTACATCTTCGCTGTTATGGATATAAGCTTCTATGCCGATTATCGGCTTTATGCCCTCGCCCTTCATCGTCTTGTAAAAATCAATCGCGCCAAACATATTTCCGTGATCGGTTATGGCCACCGAGCTTACGCCTTGTTTTTTAAGCGTTTTGGCAAGTTCTTTTATCTTGTTGGCTCCGTCAAGCAAGGAGTATTCGGTATGCAGATGTAAGTGTGTAAAATCGCTCATAATCATTCCTTTATTAGGTCTGATTTTACAAAAGAGTAGCTTTTAGAGCGCTTTTATATGGCTTATATTTTCTTTAAAGGCTTCGAGCAAATTTGATAAAGTGTCGCATTTTGCCTCATTTAAGCCGAGTTTTTTAGCTAGAAATTTATAGTAAATTTTTGCACCGTCTTTTAAATTCACAGCAGGTGCATTTGAAGTTTTTGATAGCTTTTTATCACCGCTTTTAAGCAGGCTATGATGGATAAAATTTGCATTTTTAAAATTTAGTCCGAGCAAATTTGCCATATATTTTTGAGCTGCCGAGCACTCAAGCAGATCCTCTCCGCGCACGAGCAAATTTACTCCAAGACGTTCATCATCAATGAGACTTGCAAAGTTATAAGCAGCGCTGCCGTCTTTCTTATATATCATAAAATCGCCCATGCTTTTAGCCAAATTTATACTTTTGCTTTGGTTTAAATTTGCAAATCCAAATTTCGCTAAGTCGCATCCCACATCTAGAGCTTCATCACTATTTACGTGAAGCCTGATACATGTTTTATCAGGAATAAATTTTAGATTTTTATTTAAGCAAATTTGTTTATAGATGCCGTTTTCAAATGAGTCTTTCATCGAGTGAGAGCACTCGCAAGCATAGCAAACTTCTAAATTTTCAAGTCTCTTAAGCGCATTTTCATAGCTTGAAGCTCTAAATTTAGAGCTAAATTTTGACTCAAATTCAGCTACACAGCTAGCTCCGTCGTCAAAGTCTATATCAAGCATATCAAGCACACGAAAGATATTTTCGGTATATTCGCTTCTATACCGCACAAGATCGTAGTCATCGATGCGAAGATATAAAATTCCATCAAGCGTGCGAGTAAAAAGATATATTAAAAGAAAATTATATACATTTCCGGGATGGAGAAATCCGCTAGGTGTAGGAGCTATACGAGAGATGATTTTGTATTGCATAAATTGGCAGAATTTAATGCTAAATTAAATTATTTTTCAAGCCGTCAAGAGATAACGGCTTGAACTATTGATTACTCTTTTGGACGAGCTTCATTTACTCTTAAAGCCCTTCCACCTACCTCTTTGTCATTTAACGCTTCTATCGCCTTTACTGCTTCGGCATCATCCATTTCAACAAATCCAAACCCTTTTGAGCGATTTGTTTCTCGATCTTTAACGATTCTTGCGCGTTTTACTTCACCAAATGGTGAAAAAGTATCCTTAAGCTCTGCCTCAGTCATACGATATGACAAGTTACCGACATAAATATTCACAGTAACGTTTCCTTCTAAAAAATTCCGATAAAATCGGTGAAATGATGATACCTGAATTTACTTTAAAAAGCTAGCAAAATGCCAAATTTTAATAATTTATTTAAAAATATGCTTATTTATTAAACAAAAGCCCCTCTTTTACCTCTTTGTAAATTTTCTCGCCGCAAAGATTTTTAACCAGTTCAAGCGCAAATTCCATAGCCGTAGCGGGACCGCGAGAAGTGATGATATTACCGTCTTTTACGACATTTTGCGAGCTTATGTATCCGCTATCTTTAACTTGAGCTTCAAAGCTTGGATAGCAAGTGTAGCTCTCTTTTATCACGCCAGCTTTTGCTAAAGCCATAGGAGCCGCACAAATAGCGCCTATAAATTTGTCTTTACTATCAAATTCTTTTAAAAGCGCTTGAAGTTTAGCGCTGTTTGCTAGGTGTTCCGCTCCAGGCAAGCCTCCTGGAAGCACTATCATGTCAAACTCACTTTCGCAAATATTTTGCAGCGTAGTGTCGGCATGAACTTTTACACCATGAACTCCTGTAAGGATATCTGCATCAAGCCCTACAAATTTTGCCTGGGCTCCAGCTCTTTTTAGCACATCGATAATGGTTATCGCTTCAATCTCTTCAAAGCCGTTTGCAAGCATTACAGCGACTTTTTTCATATCTGCTCCTTTCAAGTTGTTATTTAATTATATGTTAGATTAACTGAATTTGTGTTAGAATTCAAAACTTCTTGACAAGAAAGGACAAAAATGGAAGTAAAGATTACCTATTGTAATTCTTGAAATTACAGACCGACAGCTTCTCGTGTAGAAGAAAAAATACTTTCAGAAATAAAAGGTGCTAGGGTTAGCAAAGTCGTCGGAAGTGGCGGAAACTTCATAGTTGAAGTTGATGGAAAAGTTGTATTTTCCAAAAAAGATCTAATAGGTACTAGCGTAAATGCTCTACCAAATAACGAAGAGATCGAGCTTTTAGTAGAAAGCCTAAAATCCGCTTAAATTCTAATGGTCAAGGTCAAATTTGACCTTGACTTCATCAATATATTTATAAAATTTGAACTTTAAATTTAAGCCTCAAACTAGTTTCAAAACTATTTATTGGCCCTCTCGATATACTCGCCTCTAACGGTATCTACGCGGATAACTTCACCCTCAAGCACATGAAAAGGTATTTGAACAACTGCACCGCTTTCAAGCGTAGCAGGCTTTTTCCCACCTTGTGTGTCGCCTTTAAAGTTTGGTGGAGTCTCTACTATCTTTAGCTCAACTACTTGAGGTACTTCTACGCCGATAGCTTTACCGTTGTGAAAAAGTATATCAACCATCATACCGTCTATCATCCATTTTTTCACATCACCCACATCATCATCAGCAATTGCTACTTGCTCGTAAGTTACCGTGTCCATGAATTGGCAATACTCACCGTCATCGTAAAGATACTGCATCTGTTTTTCTTCCAAATTTGGCTGATCGGCTTTATCACCCGCATGAAATGTCTTTTCTAGTACTTTGCCGTCGATAAATGACTTAATCTTAGCTCTTACGAAAGCTGCTCCTTTGCCTGGTTTTACATGTTGGTATTCAACCACTTTGTAAGGAATGCCTTCTAATTCTATTTTTAGACCCTTTTTTAGATCACCCATTGAATATGTTGCCATATATTCTCCTTATTAAATAATCGCCGATTATATCAAAATTACAATTATAGATTTATTATTTTAAAAATTGCAGGACCCAAAGCATATAGATTAGCTTTAATTTTCACCGAATTTAAAAGTACCTTTTTTCTTTTCACTTCCATCTGATTGGGAATATATATCTCTCATAAGCTGTTCGCTTACGCTTGGATTATCTTCTTTTATCTTTTGAAATTTTTTCTTTTCACTTAAAATTTTCTCAAAACTCTTAGTGCTTCGTCTCTGCGCCTCACTCTCGCATCCTAAAATAAAAAACAAAGTCAAAAAAAAGATAGAAAGTCTTAAATAATTCATATAAATTTCATTGCTCCAAAATATATTTTAAGCCTCTTAAAGAGGCTTAAAGCTTATAGTAATGCGTATTTCGCCCAAACGCAAACATCAAGATTATTTAGCTTGCTAAGAGTCTCTTTTGATATTTTCTCATCAACAAGAACAACAGCAAGTGCAAATCCATGCTGATCACGTCCAAGTCTAAAGTCTGCAATATTGATCTTTTCATCAGCTAAAATCGAACTAATTTTTGCAATTACACCAGGAACATCAGAGTTTTTAAATATTATCATTTTACCTTTTGGCTTAAAGTCAGTTTTAAATCCATTGATACCAACTATACGTTGATCTGACTCATCAAATACAGTTCCGCTTACTGATGTTATACCACTATCTGTAGTAACTTTTACAGTTATTTTATTTTTATATCCACTTTCAGGCACGCAAACAGCATCTGTTAAAATGCCTTTTTCATCCGCCAAAAATTTAGCATTTACATAGTTAATGCCGTCTCCCAAGCTCTCTTTTAAAACACCCACAAGGGCAAATGTAAGCATAGATTTTATATAGTTTCCTATATATCCTTCAGCTTCAACTTTGATAGCTTTTACAGGTGCTTGAGTCATTTGTGCCACCAAGAACGACATTTTAGATATAAGATCTATGTATGGCTCCACAAATGGAGGTAAATCTTCTGTCTTAATAGGTAAATTTAGAGCATTTGGATAGCTTATACCACGAGCCGCACTGATAGCTTGTTCTGCTGCTGCGATAGCGATATTGCTTTGAGATTCAAGAGTATTGGCGCCAAGATGAGGAGTAACACTAACATTATCAAGGTCAAGCAGAGGATGGTTTGTCGCGGGCTCTTTTGAAAATACATCAATGCCAGCAAAGGCTACCTTGCCACTTTTTAAGGCTTTTTCAAGAGCCTCTTCGTTATAAAGCCCACCACGTGCACAGTTTATCAAACGAACTCCATCTTTCATCTTTAAAATTTCATGTTCGCCTATTATATTAGTAGTCTCTTGCGTTTTTGGTGTATGAATTGTTATAAAGTCGCAAGCCAAAATATCATCAAAATTTCTAGTATAGGTTCCGCCCATATCCGTTACTTTAGATGGATCTATATATGGATCATAGGCTATTATTTGCATACCAAATGCCGCGGCTCTAGTGGCAACCCTTGAACCTATATTTCCAAAACCTATAACTCCTAAAGTTTTATTAAAAAGCTCGACTCCGTACCATTTTTCGCGCTTCCATATTCTATCTACTTTTAAAGCATTATGAGCATAAGGAAAACTTCTAGCAGCCGCCAACATATGAGCCATAGTTAATTCAACAGCTGCAATTGTATTTGCCGTAGGCACGTTCATAGCGATAATTCCTCGCTTAGAGCATCCATCTATGTCAACGTTATCCACACCTACGCCTGCTCTAACAAGGGCTTTTAAATTTTTAGCCGCATTTAAAAACTTCTCGTCTACTTCTGTAGAGCTCCTAGTTATCGCAACATCCGCTTCGCCTATAATTTCCAAAAGCTTATCTTTTGGCACAGAAGTAGCATCAACTACTTTTATATTTTCTTCGCGGTTTAAAATTTCAAAACCAACCTGATGAATCGCATCACATACAATTATTGTTTTCACAGCTTAACCTCCATAATTTGCGAGTGTATATCATACGTTTTAAGATCATGTATAACACGGTTTAATATACTAACATCTTGCGTATTGATATAGATTAGATTTTTAGAATTTTCTTTTATTACACTAAAATCAACAGAGATATTTTTAAGAGTTTGGCTTAGGCAAAACATAGAATATATATCATTTTTATCTATTATTAGTTGATAAACTATTTTATCAATATTATCTTTTTCGCTATTTTTAAACTCTATGAATATCTCATTTGCAGCTAAAATATACTCTTTGGGAGTCAAATTTGCAAGTTTATTAACCCATGAAGCTCCATTTTTGCTTCCGTTTGACTCAACTTCTTTTATAGTATCTTGCTTTTGTGGTATTCCTTGGGCTAAATTTGCGTTTGCATATCTCCACAGAAAAAATCCGCAGAGAGATACAAACGCCAGCAAGCAAACAATCACAGAAGCAAGCAGATGTCGTTTCATTTAATTTCTATAAATTAAGACAGCTGCTCTTTTATAATATCGCCTAATGTAACCTTATCGTTACTATTTATTTCATTTAAAACTTCACGCTCTTTTTGTTTAGCTAAACGTCTTATACTTAGGCGAATTCTGTTCTTTTTCTCATCTATAAAAGCTATTGCGGCCTCGATATTATCATTGATATTTAGATCCTCGGCTTTTACATTTCCCATATCCTCTTTGCGGATTAAGGCATCAACGTTGTCACCAAGCTCTACAAATATACCAAACTCTTTAATATCGCGAATTTTACCAGTTACTATATCGCCCACATTGTATTTTTTAGCATAGGCTTGAACAGGGCTTTGTTTTAAATCTTTTAGACTTAAAGATATCTTTTGTTCACCATTATCTATCTTTATAATCTTTACTTCAACTTCGTCGCCTATTTTAAACATATCTTTGCACTTATCGTTTCTATCCCAAGAAGCATCTTCATTGTGCAATAATCCTTCTACACCACCAATTTTAATAAAAGCGCCAAAATTAGTAACTGTAGTAACAGCTCCTTTTACAACGTCACCTTCTTTAAATTTAGAGTTAAACTCGTCAAATGGTTTTGGAAGCAGATTTTTAAGACTAACTCTTAAACGACGATCGTTAGCGTCTATCTCTATTACCTCTACATCAAGCTCTTCGCCTTCGCTTATATGATCTTTAGGATTTTTTATATTTTTATCCCAAGAAATTTCAGATATGTGCAAAAATCCTTCTATATCATTTCCAAGATCTACAAAAGCGCCATAAGGCTCAATATTGCTAACTATTACTTTTATAGTATCACCAACTTCTAAACTATCTTTAATCTCATCCCAAGGATCCGGCATAGCAGCTTTTATAGATAGCGAAAGATGCTTTTTCTCGTTGTCATATTTGATAACCTTAACTAAAACCTTATCCCCCTCTTTATAAAGAGAACCAGGATTTACAGGCCCTTTATAGCTAATTTCACTATAGTGAACAAGCCCATCTACTCCGCCTACATCTACAAACATTCCATAAGTTGTGATCTTCTTGACAGTTCCTTCGATAGCGTCTTCATTCGAGATTATTGATGAGATAGCCTCTTTTTTCTTTTTGCGATCTTCATCTAGTAGTCTTTTTCTAGAAACAACTATACTTTGTTCCTCTTTATCAACTTTGATAACTTTAACTTTATAAGTTTTACCCATCACAGAATTTGAATCTTTAAATCCGCTTTGAGATTTTGGTAAGAAAAACTCGATTCCATAGCTATTTTGAGCAACAAAACCACCTTTATTTTTACCTATTATTTTAACATCAAATACATCTTGATTATCTTCATTGTAAGAATCGATATAGGACTTAACCTTCTCTTTTCTTAAGGCTTTTTTATGAGAAACTATTGGTCTTCCACCACGAGATCCGGTTATAACAACCTTGATAGTATCATTGATATTAAATTTTAAATTTCCGTTTTCATCACTAATCTCGGATATATTTAAAATACCTTCCGATTTTTTACCTACATTAACGAAAACCTCATCACCTTTGATATCGACGATAGTACCGTCGCTATCCTCTTCAGTCTTTTTAAAAGACTCCTCCAACATCGCCGCAAAGTCTTCTTCTTCTATAAATTCATCCTTTGCTTTATTGATTTGAACATTTTTGTTCACCGCAGCCATCGTGATCCTTTTGAGTATATTTTGCTTGCACTATTTTTAGTTACAATTAGCTAGATTATACTTAAAAATAACTTATTTGTAGATTAACTTGCGAGAATTTGGGACTACGATAGATAACTGCTGAGTAATTTTAAACTAAATTTTATAATTTTAAGATTATTTAATTTAATATAATATATCTGTTAATTTTTAAAATCTTCTATCTTTTTTACAACATTTTGTATGATCCAATCAGGTGTGCTAGCTCCTGCGCTTACTCCGCAATGATTTTTGCCCTTAAACCACTCCTCATTGAGCTCACTCTCATTTTCTATAAGATAGCTATCGCTACAAAAATTTTTAGATATCAGGTATAACTGCTTTGTATTGGATGAATTTTTACCACCTATGATTATCATCACATCAGCTCTTTCGGCAAGCTCTTTAACAGCCTCTTGATTTTCCAAAGTGGCATTACAAATAGTATTAAAGACTCTAACCTCTTTTGTTTTAAGCATTAAGTAATTTACTATTTGCATAAATTTCTCAACCTTGCGCGTAGTCTGGCTCACTACAGCAACCTTTTGAGAAAGCTTTATGTTATCTAGCTCGCTCTCATCTAAAACAACATAAACCTTTCCTTCTGCATAAGATTTTACACCTTTTACCTCGGGATGATTTTCATCCCCAAAAATGACTATATCATACCCCTCTTTGCTCATTTTTTCGCAAATTTGCTGTGGTTTGGTCACAAACGGACATGTCGCGTCAATAATTTTAATATCGCTATTTTTTAGTTTAGACAGATCGTTTTTAGTAATGCCGTGAGTGCGTATAATTGCCTTTTTTTCCTCGGTTATCTCGCTTATTCCCTCTAAGGTTTTAACGTTAAAATTTATCTTTAATCTATTAATCTCTTCATTATTATGAATAAGGGGTCCTATAGTAGCGGCATCTTTTGCATTTTCAGCGATTTTTATCGCACGCTTTACTCCAAAACAAAATCCATAACTACTTGCAAGCTCAATCTTCAACGCTAGCTCCAAGCTCTCTTAATATAGAGCCGAATTTCGGAAAAGAGGTAGATATAAATTCGCTCTTTTCGATAACCATTCCGCATTTAAGACCCAAAATAGCAAAGCTCATAGCTATACGATGATCGCCGTGGCTATCTATGATCGCACTATTTGCCTGCGCACCTTTGACGCTAAAACCGTCTTCAAATTCACTTACTTCAAGCCCGCACTTCCTAAGCCCTTCAACCATAACGGCGATTCTGTCGCTCTCTTTTACTCTAAGCTCTTTTGCGTTTCTTATTACGCTTACTCCGATTGCATTTGCAAAAGCTATGGCGAGAGCCGGCACTTCATCAATCAGCCAAGAGATATTTTCGCTTACTTCAACGGCTTTAAGAGGAGCGTATTTTATCTCGATTTCGCCTATGCTCTCGTATTCGCTACTAGTCTCTTTAAATTTTATATCGGCACCCATTTTTTCAAGCACCCTGTAGGCCTCTATGCGTGTTTTATTTAAAAGCATATTTTTAAGCACCAAGTGTGAATTTGGGATGATTGCGGCCGCAACCGCAAAGAAAAATGCAGAGCTTGGATCGTTTGGCACAAAAATTTCAAGAGGCTTAAGAGGCACTTGCATAGGAGTTACTTTAACTTCAAGATTATTTCTTACAAGCTCCGCCCCCATACCTCTTAGCATTCTTTCTGTATGATCACGGCTTAATTCAGGCTCACTTATTACACATCCATTTGATTTAAGTCCTGCTAAAATAAGCGCCGATTTAACCTGAGCGGAAGCGATTTTACTCTCAAATTTAAAATACTCAAGTTTGCCTCCTCGGATACAAAGAGGAGCCATATCTCCATTATTCACACCATCTATCTTGGCTCCTACGCTTATTAATGGCTTTCCTACTCTTGCCATAGGACGGCGATTTAGATACTGATCTCCGCTTAGTACAAAAAATCCGTCAGTCGCGGCCAAAAATCCCATAAGAAGCCTCATTGCGGTTCCAGAATTCCCACACTCAAGCACAGAGTGCGGCTCCTGCAATTTTTGAGGTGGAATTATAGTCATAATTCCGTTTTCTTCTGATACTTTGGCACCTAAAAGTTTAACTATATTTAAAGTATTTAATGTATCTTCAGCCTTTAGATAGTTTCTTATCGATGACGGCTTGTCGCTTAGTAGCGAAAATATAGCACATCTATGAGATATCGATTTATCCGCTGCTATAACTTCTAATTTCGCTTCAATCCTATTTTTTAAAGCAAAAATTTTCATCTCACTCCGATATTTAAATTTTTCTTTAAACTGTCTAAAATTTTATCCATTATCAGCGCTATCTCTTCATCTTCAAGAGTTTTTTCTATATCTTGGAAAATAAATTTCACAGTCAAACTAGAATTTGAACCTAAATTTTTATCTCTATATATATCAACAGGTAAAAATTCCTTCAAGCATCCTATTTTAAGAGCATTAATACACTCTTTTATAACTTCAAATTTCATATCATCAGGTACAATCAAGCTCAAATCTCTGCTTATTGCCGGGAATTTAGAGTAGGCCTTTACAGCAACGCTACTAAATTTAAGCTTACCAAAATCAACTTCGCAAAGATAGGTTTTAGGTAGATCAAATCTATTCTCAACAACTACATTAGCTCTACCTATATAGCCTACTTTAACACCATTTCGATAAATTTCAGCCTGCTCAAATTCGCTTAGATAATTTATATCTTTACTAGGTTTTAGTTCAAATTCTCCAATCGCATTCCTAACTGCAGAGGCAAAGCTTAAAAAGCCTATTTCAGAAGGCTTGGCTGAATTTAGTAAACTTGGCTCCTTCACAAGTCCGGTAGCTACAAACCCGAATCTCTCGCTTTGGTTTCCATTCTCATCAAAAACACTTCCGAATTCAAAAATTTTGACTGATTTTTTTGAATTTTTAATATTTCTTTCTGCAGATTTTAAAAGATGGTTTACAAGAGTCGGACGAAGAGTGTTAAGCTCATTATTTATAGGATTTGCGATCTCTACTTTACAAGGTTTAAAGCCAAGCTCATTTAGCTCATTCAAATCATCAAATACATAATGAACAGACTCAAAAAAGCCGCTACTAGCCGCTTTGCGTCTTAAATTTAACGCATTTTTATAATCTACAAAAGTATCGTTGATACGATTTTGTTCGCTAAATTTTAAAGGTTTTGAAGCAATATTATCAATACCTATGATTCTAACGATCTCTTCGCATACATCTTGAGCGTTTATGATATCGTGGCGAAAATGAGGAACTTTGACATTCGCACTATCTTTTTCTACATTGAAATTTACCTCAAATCCAAGCTTTTTAAGGATTTTGACGACATCATTTTTCAAAACCTCTTGCCCTATCATCCTATTCATTTCGCTCATAGTAAAGCTAACTACTCGTGGCTCTTTTTGCAAAATACTCTGTTGAGAGCCTGCATATATCAAAGCGCTCTTTGATCCTGCAAGCATTTTAAAGAGATAATCTGCTCCAAAATTTATGTTAGGTTCGCTCCCTCTTAAGGTTCTATAAACATAATCGCAGCGCGGCATTTTTTTATCTTCGTATATCGTAGTAGCAATTATTTCAGGATTTGTGTAGCTTGCCTCTATAACGATAATTTTACTGTTATCATCTATTTTAGCCACATCACTTTGATAAATTCCAGCTACTCCTAAATTTTCGCCGCCTACCATAATCTTGCTTGCAGAGTGTGCGTCCTTATCTATATCAAAAACAACTCTCCCGTCATCTTTTTTAAGCTTGTCATAATCATATGCGTTAAATATGACTCCTATAGAGTAAGTAACGTATTCTAGTAATCTTTCTACGCAGTTTTGCTTGCTACACTCAATGATTGCCAAACGCATCTTCATAAGCAAATTTTCGCTAAATTTCTCTTTTAGTTCAAAAGCCCTATACTGAAAACTACTTTGTATATTCTCTTCTGTGCGAAGAGTCAAAATTCTGCCAATTCCTAGTAAATTTTCAGCCTCTTCATACCTGCTTACATCTCTTAATGGCAAATCAAGAGCAGCCGATAGATCTCTAGCTAGACCATAAACACTAAGACAATCACCTCTATTTGGCGTAAGATCAATCTCTATAATATCATCATTTACCAAAGGGTATTCACAAAGTTCTCGCCCAAGCTTTAGCTCGCCTATACTCTCATCAAGAGGCAAAATTCCATCATTTACCTTAACTAAGCCTAGCTCTGTAGAAGAGCAGATCATACCACTTGACTCAACTCCTCGAAGTTTGGTCTTTTTTATTTCAAGTCCACTTGGCATAACGGCACCAATTAGGGCCACCGGTACAAATTGTCCGGCTTCGACATTTTTAGCTCCACAAACTATCTGTAATGTTTCGCTTCCTACGTCAACCTGACACACGCTTAACTTATCGGCATCAGGATGCTTATCCTTGCTTTTTACATATCCGACCACTATGTTTTTAGGGATTCTTACTGAATTAAAGCTATCAACTTCAAGACCGATAGAATTTAAAGTCTTTAAAATCCTCTCGCTATCCACATTTGCTATATCCACCCACTCATTTAACCATTTTTTTGAAATTATCATTTAAACTGCTCCAATAATCTTAAATCTCCCTCAAAAAGTGAACGCAAATCAGGAATTTGATGAAGTAACATAGCAAATCTCTCAACTCCAAGCCCAAAAGCATATCCGCTTACATTTTTGTAGCCAACCGCCTTAAATACATTTGGATCCACAACACCGCATCCAAGAACTTCAAGCCAGCCCGTCTGCTTGCAAACTCTACATCCACAGCCTTTGCAAAACATGCAGCTTATATCAACTTCAGCCGATGGCTCTGTAAACGGAAAGAAGCTTGGACGAAAGCGTACCTGAACATCACCAAACATATGTTTTAAGAAATTTTCTAAGATACTCTTTAAATTTGCAAAACTCACTACACCTTCATCCTCTACAACAAGCCCTTCGACTTGATGAAACATAGGAGTATGCGTTAAGTCCATATCGCGGCGAAAGACTGCGCCTGGTGCTATCATTCGAATAGGAGGCTTCGTGCTCATCATAGTTCTAACCTGCACAGGACTTGTGTGCGTGCGAAGTAGTCTAAAATCCTTAAAATAAAACGTATCTTGCATATCGCGGGCAGGATGATACTTGGGTAAATTTAGCGCTTCGAAGTTATGAAAGTCATCCTCTATAAGCGGGCCTCGCTCTAGCGAGAAATTTTGCATCATAAAATACTCAATTATCTTATCCATTGTAGCCATTACAGGATGAAGTGCGCCGGTACCACTTGGCTCGTTAAATAGCGTAATGTCAATGGCTTCAGCCTTCATTTTGGCTTTTATCTCGCCACTTTCAAGCTCTGTTTTTTTAGCTACCAAAAGAGCTTCAAATTCATCACGCATTTTATTTAAATTTGCAGCAAAAGCCTTCTTCTCATCTTCGTCCATATTTTTCAGTTTAGCGAATTCAGAAGTTATGATGCCTTTTTTGCCCAGCAAATCTACGCGAATTTTGTCAAGATCGGCTAAATTCTCGCACTTGCTTATATTTTCTCTATACTCTTGCAATTTCTTACCTTGTATTAAATTTTGCTCTGATTGTAGTCAATTTTAAATAAAATATCTATAAAAAGTCCTAGCACTCTATAAAATTTAACTTTGTCTTGTTATAATTTTCAAAATTTTAAACAGGAGAAAAACATGACAATTTTTGAAAAGATAGTAGCAGGCGAAATCCCTTGCAATAAGGTTCTTGAAAACGATAAATTTCTAGCTTTTAACGACATCAATCCAAAAGCGCCTATCCATATCCTAATCATCCCTAAAAAGCACTTTAAAAATTTCCAAGAGATGGACGCTACGCTCATGGGCGAGATGACAAAATTTATCCAAGAGGTTGCAACTCTAATGGGGCTTGATAAGAGCGGTTACCGCCTCATCACAAACAACGGTGAAAACGGCGGTCAAGAGGTTATGCACCTGCATTTTCACATGCTTGGCGGTGCAAAACTTAACTGGACTGACGCCGCTACCGATCCGCAATCAACTTTTTAATTATATTTTAAAGGCGAGCCACACTGTCATGCTCGCCTACTTGTTTTAAACTCTATCTTAAATCTTTAAGCCACTCGTTAAGCGAATTTATCTGCTTTTGTACGCTTAAATTTGACGTACCACCAAGCGAAGTTCTAGCCTCTTTTGAAGCGTGCAGATCCAAAAATTTAACCGCATTTTCATCTAAATTTTCATCCACTTCTTTTAGCTGCTTAGCGCTAAGTTCGCTTAGATCAATGCCTAAATTTTCAGCCTTTGCCACGGCTTTGCCAGTGATAAAGTGAGCGGTTCTAAATGGCACATTTTTTTCACGCACTAAAAAATCAGCCAGATCGGTTGCGCTTAAATGCCCTTTTTTAGTCGCTTCAAGCATATTTTTTTCGTTAAATTTCGCCTCTTTCATCATCTCATTTAGGATATGAACCGAAGTAAGCGCGGTGTGAACGCTATCAAAGACACCTTCCTTATCCTCTTGCATGTCTTTATTATAAGCTAGTGGCAGACCTTTCATGGTGGTTAGAAGCGCTATCAAATTTCCATTTACGCGCCCGGTCTTTCCGCGGATAAGCTCGGCTACATCGGGATTTTTCTTCTGAGGCATGATCGAGCTTCCAGTCGAATACGTATCGCTAATCGTAACAAACCCAAATTCTTGCGAACTCCAAAGTATCAGCTCCTCACAAAGCCTTGAAGCATGCGTCATAAGCACGCTTATGTTAAATAAAATTTCAAGTGCGAAGTCGCGGTCGCTAACACTATCCATCGCATTTTGCGTAACACCGTTAAATTTAAGCTCGCGTGCCACAAGCTCTCTATCTATAGGATGAGGCGTGCCTGCAAGTGCGGCAGAGCCAAGCGGACAGAGGTTGTTTCGCCCATATGAGCTTGAAAATCGCTCATGATCACGCTTAAACATAAAAGCATATGCAAGCAGATGATAAGCAAGGCTTACCGGCTGAGCGTGCTGAAGGTGCGTAAAACCAGGCATTAGCGTATCAAGATGCTTGCTTGCAAGAGAGTTTAAAGTAGAGATGAGAGAGTAAATTTGATTCATGATTTCAAGCGAACTGCGCTGTACATAAAGGCGAAAATCAAGTGCGACTTGATCGTTTCTGCTGCGCGCCGTATGAAGCCTACCGCCAAGCTCGCTTCCGATGATCTCGCTTAGGCGCTTTTCCACGCTCATATGGATATCTTCATCTTCAATTTTAAACTCAAATTTTTTATATTCTATCTCGCCTAAAACTATATCAAGCCCCTTGATTATAGCTTCGGCTTCATCAGGCTTTAAAATCCCGCAAGCTCCAAGCATTTTAGCATGAGCCTTACTACCTGCAATATCTTCGCGATACAGGTTCTTATCAAAGCCGATAGAGGCGTTAAACTCCTCAAGAAGCTTTGAACTAGCCTCACTAAACCTTCCCGACCACATCTTTTTCATAATCTATCTCCTTTGTTTTATACCTATTATTATAAACACGACCATCACGCCAAAGATCATAAAAGCTGATTTTATCATATGCTCTCTACGCTCTTTCTGCGCTTTTGGCGAACTTGCGCTAAGCCTAACTTTAACCTTATCTCCACCGCTCGTCTTTATCGTAAGTATATCGCCTTCCATACCACTTAACTTTACGCTTAGAGTGTTTGTTCCGCTTTGCTTAACTTCGGAATTTAAAAGCGCAGACGAGTTATAAGAGTAGCTCGTAAGCAGATCATTACAATCCTTTGGGCGAAAGAAAATTTCATATATCATATCTGGCTTTACACTTAGCACATAGCCATCGCTTGCTTCAAAGTAAGGATATTTAAGCGTTTTGGTCTTAAAATTCCATTTTATCTGCTTAGATTCACCCTCCTCGGTATAGCTAAAAACTGCCGTGTAATCGGTGTTAAAGCTAAATACCTCTCTTGAAAACGCCGCAAACTGATGAGATGAAAATTTGCGGTTTATATCGCTTTTTTGATCTAAAATTTTTAAATTTCTAAGCTTTTCTTCGCCTTTATAAATCTCAAAATTTACAAATTTTATATCTTTTAAACTCTCGTTAAACTCTATGCTGACAGGGTTTGCAGTGATCTTGCACTCAGGAAATGGATCAGGAATTTCTCCGCTAAAATATGGCATCACAGGCACTTTATCGGGAAATTTTACATGCTGCTTTGTTGATTTTAAAAACCCCTCAAGCCTACTGTCTTTAACCTTTATGTCTTTATTTGCGCAGGCGTTTGTGTAAAATTTACCTGAGCCGTTATCACTCACGCCTCTTTTGCAAAAGTTATTAAGTCCTGAGTTGCCCATCAAAAAGACATAAGCGCTAAATTTATCGCCTCTTGCCGCATCAAAACCTACTTCATTTACGCTTAAATTTAAAAATGCAAATCGATGATAAATCGCCGAAAAAAGCCCGTCTATAGAAGTTATAAAATCACTCTTGTAAGCTATATTTTCAAGCACGTGCATAGAGCTATAGCCTGCAGTTTTGGCTCTTTCGTTAGGTGTTGAGCCTGTAAATTTAGCAAGACCAGAGCTTTCATCATGTCCCATATGATTGTGAGCTACGCTGTATTCAGCATGATTTTTAGAAGCCAGACTTAAATTTTCGTTGAATTTAAGCGCAAACAGTCCCGAACCTCTGCGATAATCATTTAAATAGCTAAGCGCATCGCTATCTATTATGTAAGAAATTTGAGGCTGGCTTGCCTCTTTGAGTCTTGCGGGATCGTAGCTACTTTTGTAGTCGCACCCCGCAAGAAAAATAAACCCGAAAGCAATCAGCCCAAATTTAAGCTTTAGGGCCTGCTTTTGCGTATTCAACGCCCTCTTTCACATCTTCGTATCTTTTAAAATTCTCTTCAAACATCTTAGCTAGCTTATCTCTCATCGCGATATACTCGCTTGAATCAGCCCATGTATTTATAGGGTTTAAAAGCTTGGTTTCAACCCCGCTTAGGCTCTTTGGAATAGCTAGATTAAATTTCTCAAAATTTTCAAACTCACACTCCCTGATGCTTCCGTCAAGTATGGCGTTTATGCAAGCGCGAGTTGCTTTTATACTCATTCTTTTGCCGACCCCGTAAGCGCCGCCGCTCCAGCCGGTATTTACAAGATATACATTTACGTTGTGCTTATCTATTTTTTCACCTAAAAGCTTAGCATATACGGTTGGATGAAGCGGCATAAAAGGCTCTCCAAAGCAAGCGGAAAATGTCGCTACAGGCTCGGTTATACCGCGCTCGGTTCCAGCAACTTTAGCCGTATATCCGCTTAAGAAATAATACATCGCCTGCTCTTTTGTAAGCTTTGCAACAGGAGGAAGCACGCCAAACGCATCCGCCGTTAAAAATATAATATTTTGCGGATGTCCGGCACTTAGGCTTGGCTCGTGATTTTCAATATGCTCGATCGGATAGCTTACGCGCGTATTTTCAGTCTTGCTTCCGTCTTTATAATCAACCACTCCGTTTGCATCCGCCACGACGTTTTCAAGTAGTGCGTTGCGCTTAATAGCTGCATAAATTTCAGGCTCGCTCTCAGGATCAAGGTTTATACATTTTGCATAGCATCCGCCTTCAAAGTTAAACACGCCGTCATCGTCCCAGCCGTGCTCATCATCGCCTATTAGCTTTCTTTTTGGATCTGTTGAAAGAGTGGTTTTGCCCGTTCCGCTAAGACCGAAGAAAAGCGCCGTATCGCCTTCTTTGCCTACATTCGCAGAGCAGTGCATACTTAGCTTGCCTTCAAGCGGAAGCCAGTAGTTCATCATAGAAAAAATACCTTTTTTCATCTCTCCGCCATACCATGTTCCGCCTATAACGGCAACGTTTTCTTCTACGTTGAAGATAACGAAAACTTCTGAATTTAGTCCGTCTTCTTTGTAGTTTTCGTTTGAGCATTTGCAAGCGTTATAAACTACAAAATCAGGCTTAAATTTAGCTAGCTCGACCTCGTTTGGTCTTATGAACATATTTTTTACGAAATGCGCTTGCCAAGCAACCTCAGTTACAAATCTAACTGATTTTTTACTCTTATCGCTTGAACCACAAAACGCGTCTTGCACGTAAATTTCCTTACCGCTTAGCTGCTCTTTGGCTTTTTTTAAAAGCTTGTCAAAAAGCTCTTTTGATATCGGTTTATTTACTTTGCCCCAAGCGATGTATTTGCCGCTTGGATCTTGCTTTACGAAATACTTATCTTTAGGGCTTCTTCCGGTAAAAATTCCCGTATCAACCATAAAGGTTCCGTTGCTACTTACCTTGCCTTCGTTATTTTTCTTCTCGTGCTCGAAAAGCTCGTCGTAGCTTAGGTTATAATAGACGTTTTTAACATTCTTCAAGCCTAGTTTTTCAATCTCATTTACCATTGTTTTTCCTTTTTAAATTTTATCGTTGATTTTAGCTCAAATTTCTAGCAAAATATCAGCCAAAACCACCTAAATCCTTGCCAAAATTTGTCCGTTCTTTATCGTTTGCCCAACCTCCACTTCGATTGAATTTACTACGCCGTCCTTTGGAGCTACTACCTCTATCTCCATTTTCATGGCCTCTAGGATAAACATCTTTTGACCCTTTGTCACCTTTTCACCGACTTTAACTAAAATTTTAAAGACATTTCCAGGTAGCGTGCTTAACACCGCTTCGCCGCTGCCGTTTTCGTTTGTAGACTTTTTTCCCGTAGGTGAAATTTCAGGCGGCAAAAGCATAGCATCACTTGCAGGTTTTACACTCTTAATCTCAACCGCTCCGCTTGCGCTATCGTAAATTTCAACCTCAAATTTCTTGCCGTTTACTACGACGTTATATTTTTCCTTTATTGGCTCTCTGCTCTCTTTTGCGGTGCAAATTTGCTCGCCGGCAGTTTGCGAAATTTTACGCACATTTACCTTGCCTTCGCCTTTTAAGAATGCAATTCCCTTTTCTTTACAGGCTGCTGCGATAAATATGTTTTCTTCGCTTACCTCAATACCCTCTTTTTCAAGAAGCTCTTTTGTGAATTTTACCGACTTTGTCTCGTCACGATCAGCTATGTCTATGGCGTTTTCTTTAGTAGGCTTAAGTCCCAGCTGCTCGCTTGCAAGTTTTACAACCTCTTTATCAGGCTTTGATGGAGTCTTGCCGAAGTATCCAAGCACCATTTTGCCGTATCCGTCGGCGATTTTCTTCCATTTGCCAAAGAGTACGTTATTAAAAGCTTGTTGAAAATAAAACTGGCTCACAGGAGTTACAGATGTGCCATAACCGCCCTTTTCTACGACTTCGCGCATAGCGTCGATCACATCAGGAAATTTATCTAAGATATTATTATCTCTCATCATTTGAGTATTTGCAGTTAGTGCGCCGCCCGGCATAGGAGAAAACGGTATCAGCGGGCTTACTTCGGTCGCTTCTGGCGGGATGAAGTAGTCTTTTAGGCACTCTTTTAGCACTCTTTCGTATTTTAGCACTCTCTCCACATCAAGTCCGCCAAGGTCAAATTCTTTACACTTTAAAGCGTGCAGCATAGTAAGTATATCAGGCTGGCTTGTGCCCCCACTTACAGGACTTGCAGCTAGATCTATACCGTCGGCTCCCGCTTCAAGCGCGGCTAGATAGCACGCCACGCTAACGCCTGCGGTTTCGTGAGTGTGAAGTCTGATGTGAGTTTTTTCCGGAAGTAGTTTGCGAGCCATTTTGATAGTTTCATAGACTTTTTGTGGGCTGCTTGTGCCGCTTGCATCTTTAAAGCAAACGCTATGATAAGGAATGTCTGCGTCTAAAATTTCTCGTAAAATTCGCTCGTAAAACGCCACATCGTGAGCGCCCACGCATCTTGGAGGCAGATCCATCATAGTTACTACAACTTCGTGCTTAAGTCCGTGATGAACTATCCTCTCGCCTGAGTATTTTAAATTTTCCACATCGTTAAGCGCGTCAAAATTTCTAATCGTAGTCGTGCCGTGCTTTTTAAAAAGTTTAGCGTGAAGATCGACAAGTTCGCGGCTTCCCGTATCAAGAGTTACGGTATTAACACCTCTGCTTAGAGTTTGCAGGTTTGCTTCAGGTCCTACGATTTCTCTAAATTTATCCATCATAGTAAAAGCGTCTTCATTCAGATAAAAATAAAGGCTCTGAAAGCGCGCTCCGCCGCCAAATTCAAAGTGTGTGATACCGGCTTCTTTCGCTGCGCTAACCGCAGGCAAAAAGTCATCCATAAGAACTCTTGCACCAAATACGGACTGAAATCCGTCCCTAAAGGTGGTATCCATAATATCTATAAACTTCTTTGGCATAGGCTACCTTTTTCACTTTATAAATTTGGTCTTAAAATAGACTGGCAATATAAAAATATATCGCCGATAATTCTATCTTTATTTGCTTTAATTAAAAATTATAATCATACCCTCTTTATAAACTTTCGACCGATTACTTGCTAGGCTTAGTTAGCTCATATGAAAATTCTATATTCTTACTCTCACTTGGATTTAGGTAAAATTTCCAGCTTATCTCGCCTTTTTTAGATATCTCACTCTCTTTTGGATTGTTTTTGGTGGATACGCTTACACTTTCGTGCGTAGGCACAGGAAGTCTATCTATCAAAGTTACGCTCCATGCGGAATTTGAATTATTTTTAACCTCGTAATTATAGCCTTCCAAAATTTTACTCTTTGCTCCAAAAAACGACTCTTTAGTAAAATTTGTATTTTTCTCTTTTTTCACATTTATTAGATCATTCTTACCAAAGTAGACATGACTCTCACTATTTGGTTCAGCTTTAAAATTTAAAGCCTTGCCTATACTTACCCCATCTATTTTAAAAGTGGTAAGAGCATACTCTATGCTTTTTAAAGGAGTGAAATTTGCCTTTATATAAGCATTTGAGTCGGCATATCCATCTATAATGATCTCAAATTTTGCATCTAAATTCTGCTTGTCGTAAGTAAATACACTCTCCTCGTCCGACTTTAAGTTGACTTTTGAAATTTTCCATACATTAGCAAGGGTATTTTGCACATTTTGACTATCTACATCACTATTGTATGCGCGCTTAGCGCTTGACTCAAGAGGCATCATTCCACCCGCATCTTTCATCGTCTTATAAGAGACTTTTTCTGTTTCTGGTTTGCCCTCATACCAAGGATTAAATCTAGGAGGAGTCAAATTTGATGAGTAATAAAACGGATAAAGTACTATAGTTAGATTATTCATATCGATACTTAATGGATTTTTTACCACCAAATTTTGCTCTATATATATTTTTGACTTTGTAGTATCTGCTAAAATTTTATTTTGTGTGTTGATGTTAAGTTTTACAGGATATGAAATTTTCACAAACTTTGGGTCACACTCAAAGTCAAGATCGGCCTTTTTAATTTTTTTTAGATTATAAGCATTTATCTTCTTATTTAGCTCTTTAATCTCCTCTTTTAGGGATGTTTGTTCGTTTAAATTTTGCAAAACCGCATCATAAAATTTATCGCTATCTGATTTTACATTCTCGACATTTGACACCTTGATAGGATTTGTAATAGTGATAAATTTAAATTTCTCATCAAGCGCAACAAGCTTATTATTAAGCAAAGAAAGCTTTTTAACATCTGCCTCATACTGCTCGTAAATCTTATTTTTAATGAGTTCGGGCTCTTTTAAGATAATGCTTCTTAGCTCGCACGAAGCAGAGATATCAACATCGTTTGCGTTGATATTTTCCGGTAAATTTACACTAAAAGAGCTTTTTTGATTTGTAAAATTTTGATGTAAGAAGCTTTGATTTTTATATACTTCAAGCAAGCTTTCATCAGCCATTGCGCAAATCATAAGCGCTGAGGTAAGAGCAATTTCTTTCATACCAACCCCCTGTTTTAGAATTTGAGTTAATTATACTCTTAAAGGATTAATATTTGAATTTAAAAACTCTTTCTAAACAATCTTTTGCATAATTTATAAAAGTATGACCACAAATGCCACCAAAACCAAAATCTGCAAAATTATAAACGGTATAACCCCCCTATAAATATCTGTAGTTTTTATAGACGATGGCGCCACTCCCTTTAGATAAAACAGGCTAAAACCAAAAGGCGGAGTCAAAAACGAAGTCTGTAAATTCATAGCCACAATAATGGCAAAATATAGAGGATTGATACCCAAATTTGCAACTATCGGCACTAAAATAGGCAAAACTATATATGATATCTCAACGAAATCTATAAAAAATCCAAGAGCAAAAATTACAATCATGGTTAATAGTATAAAACCCCATTTTTCACCGGGTAAATTTGACATTACCTCTTCTACTATCTCATCTCCTCCCGTATAGCTAAAAACCATTGAAAAAGCAGTTGCGCCGACAAGGATAGTAAATACTATGGCCGTGGTTTTTACAGTCTCTTCAAGGGTTTCTTTTAGCATTTTAAATGAAAATGTCTTATAAAATATGGATAAAACTAGAGCTCCTACGCAACCAAATGCAGAGCTCTCAGTAGGTGTGGCAATACCGTTAAATATAGAACCCAAAACAAGCAATACAAGCACAAGAGGAGGCAAGATAGCCTTGAGAGCATTAAAAATTTGTTTGCTCTTTGGAATTTCGCTTTCTGTGACAACAGACGGAGCGTAATCTTTATGTAGATAAGAAACAACAAGAATATATACTATATATACACCAACAAGAGTTAGTCCTGGAGCTACGGCACCCTTAAATAGATCGCCCACAGGCACGGAAAACACATCGCCTAAAATTATAAGCACTATAGACGGAGGAATGATTTGCCCAAGAGTTCCTGATGCGCATATGGTTCCACAGGCTAAAGATTTATTGTATTTATATTTAAGCATTACAGGAAGGCTCATAACACCCATTGCGACGACACTTGCGCCAACAACTCCTGTTGAAGCCGCAAGCAAAGCTCCTACTAAAACAGTGCTTATAGCCACACCACCGCGAATTTCACCAAACAAAAACGCCATTGATTCAAGCAAACGCTCAGCAAGCTTTGTCTTTTGTAAAACAATACCCATAAACACAAATAGTGGAACGGCGATGAGAATTTTATTCTCCATGATTGAGAAAATTCTATATGGCATAAAAGCAAACATCTCTTTAAAAACTTCAAGTCCGCCAATAAAGCCGCCACCATCTCCAAAGCTCTCAACCATGCCACCAATAAGACCAAAAAGAACCGCAACAGCTCCAAATGTAAAAGCGACAGAAAAGCCTATACCAAGCATCAAAAGAGCGGCTATAAACATAACTATACCGGTCATTTTACCCTCTTTTCTTAGCTGCTATATATAAATTTAGATGTTTTATAAAATATCCTATACTAAAAAATATCAAAAGATAGAATGATAAAGGAATAAACGCCTTAATAATCCATCTATAAGGAAGCCCACCGGGATCGCTACTTCCTTCACCGGATTCATAAGCCTCTAATACATAATCAAACGAAAGCCAAGAAACCAAAAGCGCAATAGGAAGTATAAAAAATATAACACCTAGCATATTGATTAAGGCCTTTGTTTTAGGACTAAATCCCTCATAAAAAACATCAACTCTTACATGCACATCTTCTTTTAGAGCATAGCTCATGCCAAGCATGATAATAATCGCAAAAAAGTGCCACTCAAGCTCTTGAAGTCCAACATTTCCGTATTTAAAAAAATATCTTGCAACGACATTAAAAAACACATCAACTATCATTAATAGCATAACAAACATACAAATATACCCGATGATATTAGCTAATTTATTAAAAAACATCTCCGCTTTTAAAAGTTTTTCTTCCACAACCCTACCCCACAATCTGCTTAATCATAATCGCCACAACACAACTTGGCGCAACAAATCTAAGTAAAAAATACCAAATTTCAAAAATCACAGCTCCCATATATGGTACAAATAGCGCACTCAAGCTCTCTTTTTTCATAAAAAATCCAACAAAAATCGCTATAACTATACCTCCAAGTGGCAGCATAATATTTGAGCTTATATAGTCTAATATATCAAAAAACCCTTTGCCAAAGAAAGTTAGATGATCTTTAAAATTTTCTATATTTGATAAAGCACAAAGAACTCCTAAAATATATACGCTCACCCCCACTATAAAAATGGCTTTAGAACGAGAAATTTTAAACTCTTTTGTTATATAAAATATCAAAGGCTCCACCATAGAGATAGCAGATGTAAGTCCCGCAAAAACAAGGGCTGTAAAAAACGCAAAGCTTAGTAAATTTCCTATAGCCCCAAGTTTAGCAAAAAGCGTAGGAAGCGAGATAAAAGCAAGTCCAACACCTTGACTTGGCTGCTCGTTAAACTCAAATACAAATGTAAATACGATAAGTCCTATAACAACGCTAAATACGATGTTTAGAATAACTACATATAGAGATGATGTAAACAAATTTGTCTTATCATCAAGACTGGTTGAATAGGTAATTATCGCGCCAATTCCCACGCACATTGTAAAAAATGCAAGTCCAAGCGCCATAAATACGGCTTCACCAGTAATCTTTGAAAAATCAGGTACTAATAAAAATTTAGCAGCTTCGCCAAATCCGCTCATCTGCATTGAGTAAATTAGCATCAATATTAAAAGAATAGAAAAGGCAGGTAACAACCATAAATTTATACGCTCTATCCCTCTTTTTACACCCTTTGCAAGGATTATAAAATATGCAAAAAGCGCTATAGTAAAATATAAAATTTGACCTACAATATCGCTTGATATAAATTTAGTAAAATTTTGAGCTGAGTCACTTATCTGAGAAGGCAAAGAACCTAAAGACAAAACGGCATATCTCATAACCCAACCTATAATGAGTGTATAAAACGAAGCTATAAATACACCAGTTATCATCATTATTCCGGCAAATCCCCAAAATTTGGAATTTGACGGAGCCAAATTTTTAAATGCATTTACTGGATCCGAATTTGAAATTTTACCCATAACCATCTCTGCAAAAAATATGCTAAGCCCCACTATAACGGCAAAAACAAGATACAAAAGCACAAAAGCGGAGCCTCCGTTGCTTCCTACCATATACGGAAATTTCCAAGCATTACCAAGCCCTATAGCAGCACCTACTATAGATAGGATAAAACCTATTTTAGAAAATTTATCACTCATTTTATTTTAGAATTTGATATATCATAATGGCCAAAACAGCAACAGGTATTACAAATCGTAGCAAGAAATACCATATCTCAAACATGGTTTTATTCATAAAACCGCTAAATAATATGTATATACCCTCTTTTTTGAGCACAAAACCCACAAATATACTAAATGTAATTGCACCTACTGGCATTATAAGATTTGAAGTTAAATAATCTAATATATCAAAAAATGGTTTTCCAAGCAGCTTAAATGATGTCGGCTCATAAAATGAAAGTATGCAAATAATTCCTAAGCTATATACAAAGATGGCTATATATACCAAGGCTCTTTTACGAGAAATTTTAAGCTTATTTATAAGATAAAATGTAAAAGGTTCTATCATAGAAACCGCACTTGTAATACCAGCAAAAAGAAGCGATGTAAAAAATGCTACAGCAAGAACATTGCCTACAACTCCAAGTTTAGCAAAAAGTGTGGCAAGAGAGACAAATATTAGCCCTGGTCCTCCTTGAGTAGTATCACCGCTATATGCAAAAACAAAGGTAAATACTATAAGCCCCATCATGATACCGACTAAGATGTTAATAAATATGATAGATAGGGTTGATTTGACCAAATTTGCTCCATCTGGCAAGCTAGCAGCATATGTAGGCACAGTACAAACACCCATAGAAAGTGAGAAAAATGCAAGTCCTAATGCCTGAAGAACAATATCTGGAGTGATTTTACTAAAATCTGGCACAAATAAAAACTCAGCAGCCTTAAAAAATCCATCGCCCATAGTAAGAGAGTAGGCAAGCATGATTAAAAGCAAAATAAAAAGCGATGGCATCATCCATACATTTAGCTTCTCTATGCCGCTTTTTATACCTTTTGAGACTACATAAAATACGATAAAAAATACTATGCTAAAGCACATGGCCGAGCTTACAAAATCATTAGTTATAAGATTTCCAAATGCCGCACCAGCCTCATCGGTAGTAGATGGAAGACTTGAAAAGCTCAAAAATATATATTTTAATATCCATCCTATGACAAGTAGATAAAAAGAAGCTATAAGCACTCCTCCTATCATAAAAAATCCTGCCATAGACCACTGTTTTTTATATTTAGGAGCAAGTTTTTCAAAAGAGTGCACAGGATCTGTTTCTCCAAGCTTTCCTATGCTAAGTTCCGCTAAAAATGCGACAAAGGCTATACCAAAAGTCAAAACTAGATAAAGGACTATAAAGGCTGAACCGCCGTTATTGCCAACCATTGTAGGAAATTTCCAAGCATTTCCAAGACCTACGGCAGATCCTGCCATCGCTAATACAAAGCCTATTTTTGAGAATTTATCTTGCACGGATTAACCTTGAGATTCATAAAATTTGGATTTTACATTATCATAAAAAAACTTTTAATTTTTTAAATTTGATTAATAGAATAGTAAAAAACGAAACAATATAAAAATATTTTGTAAATTTGTAACACTTTCATTATATTTCCTATTTTTTAAATTTTTAAGTAATTCAAAGCTAATTTTATATAAAATACGAGTTCAAAAAGTTTCAAAGTAGGGGATAAATCCGAAATGACTTTAAATTTCTAAGGAGAATTCATGAAAAAGTTTCTTTTTCTAATGGCAGCATTTGCTTCTTTCGCATTTGCAGCAGATGGTGGCGAAATGCTAAAATCTTACACAGTTCTTGCTGCGGCTATAGTTCTAGGTATAGCAGCTTTTGGTGGCGCTATAGCTATGGGAAATACAGCTTCTGCAACAATTACAGGAACAGCTAGAAACCCTAGCATCGGAAGCAAACTTATGACAACTATGTTCGTTGCTCTTGCGATGATCGAAGCACAAGTTATCTATGCTCTTGTTATTTGTTTGATCCTTCTTTACGCAAACCCAATGTTATAATAACTCAGCCCGATTACGGGCTGACTCTTCTCTAATTTTACTTCTGTTGCGATCATGGTGGAATTGGTAGACACGCTATCTTGAGGGGGTAGTGCCAGTAGGTGTGCGAGTTCAAATCTCGCTGATCGCACCATTTAAAACTTATTAAAATTGATAAATATAGAATAGAAATTTATAGTATAAAGGAGCAAATTGCCCCTTTATACTCCTACATAAATACAGGAATTGTAGTATTTTTAAGAAAATATCTAGATGTACCGCCCAAAAATATTTCTAAAAATCCGTTTTCACCATGTCTTCCAGCCACTATAAGATCGAAATTCCCATCTTTTGCGCTCTTTAAAAGAGCTTCTCCAGGCACTGCCGTAGTAGTCACTATTTCAAAAGTAGCCTTGATATCATGGATATCTAAATATTTTTCAAGCTTTTTCAAGCTTTCTTCTACAGACTCATCGTTAAGGCTTGTTCTGCAAGTTATACAATGAACCCTCTTGGCTTTCTTTAAAAGCTCTATCGAGCTTGAGAGAGCACGCGAATTTTGGATAGAGCCATTCCAGCTAACTAAAATATTATCCGTGCTAAATTTCTTTAAATTTCTTGGTATTGTAATAGCAGTTTTTCCACTTTTTAATACTGCCGCTTCAAATGTACCGGTTATCTTGCCATCAAGCGGTACAGCAGCTATGACCATATCACAAAATTTAGACTCCTGCTCTACCAAAATACTTCTTTTTCCACTTTTTGTAATGAAATTTGCACTTGCTCTGCCTGTTGGCTTATCGCTTATTTCGATATCAAGTTCTGCACAAAGCTTTTTAAAGATCTCTTCATTTTGATTATGTTCCACCTTAAGCTCATTATGAGCAGCTTTTAAAAACTCCTCATATAAAACACCGCCCCTAAGAGCCATTTTCATATTATACACAACACTTGGATCAAGCTGAGAAGCCAAAATTTCTACATAAGTATCAAAATGCTTGGCTATAAGCAAAGCACCATACATACGTTCTTTTACATCATCTCCTGCACCTATTGGGAAAAATAACTTCTTACACTGCACGATACTCTCCTTTTAAATTTTACTCAGCTAAAACAAGGGAAATTTTATGCCCTTTTTGCTCACTTACTTTTACTCTCACCACATCGCCTTCTTTTAAAGGTGTAGAAATTTTAGAAATATGAAGCAATCCGTCAACTCCATCTTTTAATCCTACAAAGGCACCAAATTCTACTACTTTTTTGACCTCTCCTTCAAATTCATCGCCAATATTAAATGTAGGTTTTGACTTCTCTTTATCTCTGTCTCTGCCGTCTCTTCTCTTTCCGCCACCAAAGCCGTTTTTAGAGACATCTTTTGAGACTATTTGGATGATATAATCTTTTGCCGCATCAACCTTTGTCTTTTGAGCTCCTGCGATTTTTACCTCACCTTTTTCTCTATCAAGATCTATTGATACCTCAAACTTCTCTATAATTTCTTTTATAGTTTTTCCAGCCTGACCGATAATATCAACTATCTTGCCAGGATCTACGCTAAATAACTCAAGCTTAGGTAAAATTTCTTCATTTACAGCAATTTCCTTATCGGCTTTTTCCATTAAGTTTAAGATATGAAGTCTGCCCTCTTTGGCTTGCTCAAGAGCTTCTTTTAGCACTTCCAGACTAATTCCGCCAAGCTTTATATCCATCTGAAGCGCGGTTATGCCATCCTTGCTACCCGCAACTTTAAAGTCCATATCTCCATCGTGATCTTCAAGACCCATTATATCCGTCAAAACGGCATGTTTATCACCTTCAAATATAAGCCCCATAGCCACGCCGGCAACAAGTTTTGCACTATTTACACCTGCGGCGCGAAGTGCTAATGAACCACCGCAAACGCTGGCCATAGAGCTTGAGCCATTAGATTCTAAAATCTCAGAAACCAAACGAATAGTATAAGGGGAGTTGATATCTATACTAGGAGATAAAGCACGTTTAGCTAAATTTCCGTGCCCTAGTTCGCGTCTACCAGGTGCTTTTAGAGGACTAGCTTCACCGACGCTAAATCCAGGGAAGTTATAGTTAAACATAAATTTATCAATAACAGCCGACTTTTCTGTTAGCATATCATACATTTGCGCATCGCTATCAGTGCCAAGAGTCGCTACTACAAGGGCTTGAGTCTGACCTCTTGTAAATAGACAACTTCCGTGAGCATTTGGCAATATATTTGTCTCTATAGAGATTGGGCGCACATCCTTAAGCCCTCTGCCATCTGCCCTTGTTTTTTCATTAATAATCTGCTCTCTAACCATCTTTTTCTTAAATTTGCCAAGGACGTTCATTATCACATCCTCGCTCCAGCCCTCTTTTTGAGCAACATCATCAGCAAAAATTTGCTTAGCTATCTTTCCTAGCTCACTAGCTCTTTCACTTTTTGCCATTTGATTGATCGCAAATTTTACCTCTTTTGTATAAAACTCATCAAGATAGATAGCAATGCTTTCATTCTCTATTTCCGGTTTTAATTCAAGCTGTGCGTCCTCTTTTTTATGAGCCAAAAACGCCTCTTCATATGCATTAGACGCTCTAAGTATGGCCTTGCCGGCTTCAGATATTGCCTCTAGTATCAAATCTTCGCTAAATTCATTCATGTCTTGCTGCAATATTATTCCGTCATTGATATTTGGATCCATCATAGGATCAATCGCCATCATCGGTACCGCTTCACTCTTTGCTTGAGCGATACTTCTCATCTCTATCATCAAAAGCTCATCTTTAACACCGGCCACATAAAGATCAAGTGCGCTTGTTTTTAGTTCGCTATTACTAGGATTTATAACAAATTTATTATCTATATATCCCACTCTTACACCGCAAACCGGTTGACTTACAGGAATATCGCTAAGATATAGTGCCACTGAGGCCGCATTTAAGGAGACCACTTGCAAATCCACTTCCGGATCTGCAGATAGAACCATTACCACAATTTGAGTAGGATACGCATAGCCCTTTGGAAAGAGAGGTCTTAAAGAGCGATCTATAATACGAGCCGTTAGGGTCTCAAAATCACCAGGTTTTGTCTCTCTTTTAACATATCCTCCAGGAATTTTGCCCGCAGCATAGGTCTTTTCTATATACTGAACCGTTAGAGGTAAAAAGTCCTCTTCTACCTGCGAATCTTCACGAGCAACAGTGGCTAAAACGACAGTATTTTTAACTCTTAGCAAAACAGCTCCACTGGCTTGTTTCGCGACTTTATTTATATCATAAATTTCAACTTGATTATTTACTTCTATTGAATATTGCATCTATTTAACATCTCCTTATTTTTGTAATGGTATATAAAATGGACTCTCCTCAAGTATGGAGAGAATTACCTCTGGTTTTGGCTCGATCTTATTTTTGTAATAAAAATCCACATCTATAAAATTTACTATTTTGTGAACTGCAAAAATATTATCTACAAGCGGCGCAAGCACATTCGCAACATCTACTGCTATAGAAGGTGTGGCATAAGTGACTGATTTTACTCTCTCTTTAATAAGAGTTTTAAGGCAGGTAAGCGCTGTAAACCCTGTCTCGCAACCCTCATCAATAAGTAAAATATTTCTATTTTTCAAATTCTTGATTAAATTTCCCTTTCTGTATTTATAAACATTTTTTAAAATTTTTTCTTCGTATTTTCTCTGAGCCTCTCCATATATAAAATCATAGCTTATATTAAATGATTTTATGAGCTCATCATGAAGAACTATATCATCAGCTTCGCTAACCATGGCAATTTCGCATTCAGGATTGTTTGGCGCAAAAACCCTCTCTGTAAAAAGCATCTCATAGCTTAGCTTTAACTCTCTTGCAATAACATCCACCAAAATTACAGAATCAATAGAGGAGCAGATTAGTAGATATTCGTTTTGAATAAGCTCTTTTTTAGGTAAAATTTCAAGCAGCTTTTTTGCAGCATCAAGCTGATTTTCAAACATAAGATCATCTAGATTGACCACGATACTCACCTGCCTTCTTCGTAACTTTCACCAAGTGAAAAGTCATAGTGAATACCACCCATAGGATAAAAATTGACCATAAGATATACACCCTTTGATTTTTTAGAGGCTGAACCGCCGCTTGTGCTTGTAGGCTCAATCTTTTCTTCATAAAGAATAGAGTAATTCCAGCACTTTCTCTTATGAGCAATACCTAGCCTCCAATCTTTTGTATATGCTCTTTGCAGATCATATTGAAGTCTACCAAGAAGCTTATAATTGTACTGTAAATTTATAGAGCCTGTCCCGCTTATAAAATTTTGCACCTCTTGCTCACTCTTTTTCTCGTATGTGTGCCATAATCCTAAGCCAAAATATCTATTATCGTGATTAGCTCCAGTTTGAATCTTTTCAATATATTTATGCTTATGCGAATACTCAAGTTTGTTATAAAATGATAAATTCGTCATAGGGTAAAACCCTATGATATTTTTTAGATTAGAGTACCTACTATCTTTAGTATAGTATCCTTGCGAGATAGTGTGTCTTAAAAGCTTTCTGCCGTCTTGATTGAAAAAATACTGAGTTAGCCTAGCAGCCACCTCATCTTTAGTATATGGAGAGTTTATAAAGCTTTGATATTTATTACCGGACATATCGTAAACATAAGTATTTTGATCATACTCTATAGTCTCATAGTCATCCGGAAGCTCTCCATTATTATAGCCTCTAGTTATATAGTCTATTCCTAAATTTAGACTATGATAAAAGCTTTCATAAGCCTTAGCAATATCGGTGTGAAGTGAAAATTTATGAGAATTTTCTATGTAGCTTGCGCTATTATCTTCGGCCCCAGTAGGTCTATACATCTTATTTGAGTAATTTATCTGAGTTGCATACAAATGGTTATGATATGAAAACGTTAGATAATCTTGCAAAAACAGAATATGAGCTGACACTGGCAAACTAAATTCATGCTGTGTAGCCTCTACACCGATTTTTCTTGTATAGTTGCGAGAGTAAAGATCTACCGAATAAATAATATTTGGCAGCAACAAACTATCGGTATATTTATGATATTGAAAACTTGGATACTCTTGCAAAGTATCTTTATTCTCATTTACATTACCAACTTTTGCAGTATCGATATAATATCTGGCATAACTACCAAAATAATGTTTATCGCTACTTATAAAATAATTTAACTTAGAAGTTACAAGCGAATTTTCCTCACTATTATCCCCGCTTCTACTTTTTAAATTGATAAAATCTATATCGTTAAGCTTGGTAGCATCCAGCCACAATCCCTCTTGTAAATCACTATCTATAAGATGCTTTACTAGCCTGCTGCGTTCGTATTTGACTTCTACGCCCTTATGTGTTTTGTTTTTTAAAGGAAGTCTATTAGAGTTTTGAGATATCTGCTTTTGTCTGTAACTATCTTTATCGCTAAAGGTTCCAAATCCTATAGAGCCGCCCGAATAAGGGGAGTCCGCAAATCTAAATACCGTATAAAGCCCAGACCCTCTAAGAGTCCTAATCTGAGGATCAAGCTGCAGATCCCAAGAGTTATATTCGGCTATGTATATTGGCTGTCTGTAAAAAAATCCACCGTTTTTATTATATCCCAAATCCGGAGATAAAAGTCCCGTTCTACGCCTAGTATCAGTGGAAAATCCAAAGTAAGGCAGGTAAAACATAGGGATATCATGTATATATAAAACTGGATTATAAAGATGCAGGTATTTACTCTCTTTATTTAATTTTCCACTACTAAATTTTATTTTCCAGTCTGGATTTTGTACGTTGCAGCTAGATACGATAGAGCCTCTTGTTTCATAGTATTTAGAATTGCTCTTACTTTCGTCATTTTGCATCCATACTTCCATGCCTTTATTCATGAGGAATAAAGCCTCGTAGCTGCTATCTTTACTATTTAGGTCTATCTTTGCGTAATTACAACGAGATACTTCCTCTTTGCCGCGCATTAAATTTACATTTCCAAAAAGCTCTAAAACTCTACTATCTTGATTATATACAGCTCTATCCGCACTCATTGTATATTCTTTGGAATAAACCAGTACATTTTTATTTGCTGTTATTATATTTGCCTCGCGTTTTACGTCATCTGCCAGCAGTTCAAAGTCCTGAATATTTGCAAAAACGCTCACAAACGAAACAACTAAGACAAAAAATAGTCTAATAAACATCAATCACCACTGTTTTTGCAAATTTGTCATGCCAAGTTTGAAGAAGCGGATTAGAAAACGCCCAGATACATCCTAGAAAAAATACATTTTCACTCACAACTCTCATTAGCGCCCTAATGATAGAAATTTTAAAATTAGGCTTATCAAGCAAATCAGTATCTACACATACAATTTTCATCACTATTTTACCTATGCTGGCGCCATAATACCAAGTAAAAAATGCCTGATATACGACTTTAAGAGCAAAAATTTGAACTAATAAATTTGAAGTCATCATAACAGTCTCTTCGTAGCTTTTTACGACTTCAAGCATATCCCAATATATAATCAAAAATAACATCGAGAGCAAAAGCTCGTCTATTGCGTAAGCAAGTGCACGCTTTTTAAACGGAGCTAAAGTTATATTTTCACGCTGTAGTTTATCTATGATATTTTGGCTCATTTTTTATCTTTGCCAAGCATCTGCCAAGCTATATCTTTTCGGTATTGAGAGCCTTGAAATTTGACATTTTCGCAAAGCTCATAAGCTCTATCTCTGGCCTCTTTTATGCTTTTAGCAACACCTACACACACTAGCACCCTGCCTCCATCTGCATAAATTTCGCCATTTTCTTCACTAACTCCAGCATATGCGATATGAGAGTTTTGAGGCACTTTTAAAACTTCTATATTGGCTTTTGGTGTACTTGAATATGGGTAGTTTTTGCTAGCCATTACAACTCCAACCGCAAATTCATCTTTTAGCTTTACCTCTTTTAGTTCACCTTTTGCGGCATTTAGTAAAATTTCACTTAAATTTCCATCTATTAATGGCATCAATACTTCACACTCTGGGTCTCCAAAGCGTACGTTAAATTCTAGCACGTAAGGCTCATCATTTACTACCATAAGCCCTACAAAAAGCACTCCGCAAAAAGGATTGCCTTCTGATTTCATTCCTCTTAAAGTAGGCTTTACAACCTCTTCTTCTACCTGTTTTATTAGCTTAGTCGTCGCTAACGGACTTGGGGCATATGCTCCCATTCCACCCGTATTTGGTCCTTCATCATTATCAAGAAGTCTTTTATGATCTTGCGCCACAGGTAGGCTTACGAAATTTTCACCATCACAGATAGCAAAGAAACTTAATTCAAATCCATCTAAAAATTCCTCTACTACTACCCGCTTACCGGCATCTCCAAAACTCTCTCCACTGAGCATTTCTTTTGCGCTAGACTTTGCTTCTTCTTTTGTTTTGGCGATTATTACACCCTTTCCTGCGCATAGTCCATCGGCTTTTACTACAATAGGAACGTTTAAAGAGTCTATAAATTTACTAGCCCTATCAAAATCATCGGTATTTAGATATTTTGCGGTTTTTATACCGTTTCTTGCTAAAAAGTCCTTCATAAAGGCCTTTGAGCCTTCAAGTCTAGCGGCACTTTTGCTAGGTCCAAATATCAAAAGTCCATGCTCTTTAAAAATATCCACCACTCCTTCACTAAGCGGAGCTTCCGGGCCTACAATAGTTAAAGTAATATTATTTTCTTTAGCAAATTTTGTCAGTTCGTGATAATCTTTAAATTTTAAGTTTTTTCCGAGTTTTGAAGTAGCACCGTTTCCGGGTGCAAAGTATAAATTTGATACGTTTTTTTCGCTTTTTAGCTTAAGACCTATTGCATACTCTCGTCCGCCATTTCCGATTATAAGGATATTCATAGTAGCTCCAAATTTTAATACCCAAGTGAGCGGTGTGTAAGTAAGTGGCCCTAAAACTAAAGCCAACCTTGCAAATAGGCGATTTCCTTTAGGTTGCAACTTCTCGCGCTTTTTGGGCGTTCAGACAAAGCCACATCGCACAGATACCGCACATCTTCGCCAATACTAATGTGTTGGACCCAAAAAAATACACTGCCAAATCACTCAGGCAATTAAATTATATAGTGATTTTGCTTAAAGTAATGTTTTAGCAAGCTCTATGCAGTAATCCACGCTTTGAATTTCGCTAGTTATGGGCTTTGTGAATTTCATGAGCTCACCGCTTGTGGTTTTGCCTATACTGACGGCTTTATAGCTATCGTCCCAGCCAAAATTTAAGATGAAATTATTTACAGCTGAAGGAGCGGTAAATATCAAGATGGAGTTTGATTCTGGTTTATGCTCTACTCCTACCCTTTTACACGCATTTTGATAAGCTATTACCTGGGTTATATCACATCCATTTTCTCTTAAAATTTCACCCACTCTTGAGGCGGTCTTTTTAGCTCTTAAAAACAGGGCTTTTTTGCCTTGTATTAAAGGTGCAATCTCGTAAGCAAATTCGTTTCCGTGAGAGTTTTTGGCTATATAAATTTGCTCAAATCCAACCTCTTTGGCGGCTTTCGCGCAAGGCTCTCCGATAGCGTAAACTACAATATTTTTTTCAATATTTATATCGTTAAATTTTAAAGCGTTTATGGAATTTTTAGAAGTGACTACAAGCACCTCAAAAACAGCTAAATTCAGATCAAATTTTAAAAACTCAATTTCGCTAAGATTTAGATTTATTATCTCTTTATCGCTACTCTTTGTGTTAGAAACTAAGAAAATTCTAGGCATTGCAGACCTTTTAACTTTGTTTGATTATATCAAAAATTTACTTATCTCACTCCAGCTTAAAATTAACCTCTCAAGGCTAAATTTTGCATTTGCAGGACTTGTTGAAGGAAGTTTTATGATCTCTTTTTTAGTGGCTTTTAAAATCTGCTCATTTTGAAATTTTTTAGAAATTTCATAAGCCTTATTGCCATTTGTAAACACTTGAGAAATGCTCGCAACTTCAAATATAGGCTCTAAATTTGACGGGCTTATCTTAGTCATTTTGGCATCACTTGAACCAGTTATTTCACAAACAAGAGCCGCGTCATAAATTGCAATCTTATGCTTTATTAACAATTCTATTTTCTCATCGGTATTTTTTGGAAGCTGACAATCTAAAACTGCCGCAAGCACTCTCCAAAAACGATTTTGAGGATTGGCATAGTAAAATCCCTGCTCTCTTGAAGCAACCGAAGGAAATGAGCCTAAGATTAGAATTTTAGAGTTTTTGTCAAAAATCGGCTTAAATGGATGCGTGAGCAAACTATTCATCTTGTTAGCTCGAAACTTTGATCTATGAGATCAAAAATTTGCTCTGCCGAAATTTCGCTATCTAAATTTATACTTATCCAGTGCTTTTTATTCATATGATAAGCGGGCATTATGCGCTCATTATCACAAAGAATATAGGCAAGAGACGGATCGCATTTTAAGTTTAATATATTCAATTCGGCGCTATATTTCTTAGCAATTTTCTCATTTAGTTTTTTGGCATCTACGGGCAGGAGAGCGGCAAACCATTTTTTATTTTTCGGATGTCTAAAAATGGCTATTTTAGGGCTTCTTTGGAATATAAATTCAGGGGCGATATTAAATTTGTCCTCGATATACGACACTATCTTATCTTTTAAATTTATACCGCCCATCCACCGCTCTCGTTTTTTAAGTGGATTATACCAAAATCCATATGCAGCGTGTAAAACTAATCTCTAGTAACTATTAACAACATCTTAAATTTATCTTTTATTTTTAAAGCATGCGGTATCTTTCCTGGCATTACGATACTATCGCCTGATTTTATATCAAATTTTTCATCAGCTATAGTAAGCTCCATCTCTCCGTCAAGAGCAACCAACAGAGCGTCTCCTGGTGCGGCATGCGTTGAAAGACCTTGTGCGCCATCAAAACTCATTAGGGTCATAGTGCCGTTCTCGTTTTTTACAAGAGTTTTACTCACAACCTTACCCTCTTGATACTCTATCGCATCAACCAAACTAAAAATTTCAGCCTTTGGCAAATGATTTACCATCACGTTCTCCTTTAAATTTATTAAGATCATCTTAGTTTTCTCTTTAGTCTCAAATTTACGCCAATAATCTTTGGCTATAAGAAAGCCGCCGTTTTGCTTTAGATCAAATTTTTCATCTTCGTAAAAAAGTGAAATTTCTCCTTCTAAAACCCAGGCCAGCGAATCGCCAAACCTCTTCTCCTTGTCAAGTTCTTCATCCTTGTCAAGAGCAAACAAATCTATATCTAAATTTTTGCTTGAAAATAGCCTTTGGCTTACTATGCCGCCGCTTTGGAAATAAATTTCATCTTTAATATTGTATATTTTTGGCATTTTTACCCCTTTGGTAATTTCGGACAATTATAGTGTGATTTAATAATATTTTTATAGATTTAGATCAATGAATTGATATTTATTTACATTTTATCAAAGAAGCTGGATTTTAAAATTTAAAATCCAGCAAAGTATATAATTACTCCCACTCTTCATATAAAGCTTGTTACCCATTACAAAATAAGCATTTGCAAGGTTCTTATTTGCACATATTCCATATTTTCATCGTTTTTATATGTGTTTTTTAAGCAAAATACTTGAAAAGTACTTCAATCCTATGAATTTCAATCAATAATTACCAGATAATATTCATTTGAGTTTAATTTTGTTAAGTTTCTCTTTGTAGCTTTTTTATATCTATTATCAATATTTTTAGCTATTTTAGCATCAATATATTATCAGTTATAATTCTATCTTAGCCTCTCATTATCTCTAAAACATAGAATTAGTATAACAAGTGTAGAATAGTAAGGTATAGTATATTATCATTAAATAGGTATCACCTCACAGGAATGCACATAAGTCGAAAGTATTTATTTTCTATTCTCACACTCTTCCTTGAAAGAAGTTCAATAGATTCAAAAGCTTAATTTTAAACTATTTTAACAGTTCAGGTTCGAAATAACTGAGAAAATCAGTGTGGTCTTTGGTTTTTCATCCATTACAATGCCAGTTCCAGTTTGATTATCCTAAAAATGATTCCTTATTATTGTTTGTTAAAATATTTAAACGACTACAACTTCAACTTAAAAATATTGTGAAATCAATTTTCCAATATCTATATCGGCAATATCAAGTTGGATATCAATATTTGTAATTACTTCATTCATAAGTTCATCTATATCATTTTCATTTTTAAAATAGTTCTTATAGGTAAAGACTTCATCTTTATTTTCTTTTTCAATTTTAACTTTTATTAACTTCCAAACTAATTTAATAAAATAAACATATAGATTATTCCATTTCGCTCTGTCCATTATGTACTGATCAGTTTTAATCCACATATCCATTAACTTTTTAGAGCTCTTAATGTACCTACAAATTATTGATAGAACTGTAAATCTGGCTAAGCCATATTTTGAAACCCCCTCATTTCCAATTACATCGCCGACTTGACTAATAATCGTATAGATATCATAATATTTTAAAATATCCGACGCTTTTATATTTCTATTAAATACATCAGAATACCGTTGATCAAACATAGATGCTTTTAAATGCGTTAAATACGGCTGGAATTTATAACCAGATATAATTAATTGAGCAGCTAACCCATTGTCTATAGAATTATGAGATATGGTTTCTCCAGCTTTGCTAACATATGAATAATCTAAGTCATATGCATCGTTTATCTCTTCGAATTCCCTCTTTAACCTTAATTGAACAGAATCACTTGACCTCAAATCTTTCATACTTATAGCATTTTGATTATTATTATAGGTTGAAATCAATTCTGTTAATGTTGAATTATTACCTACAGTTGAAATTTTAACTAACGTTCTGATAATTGGACTAAGGCTCTCTTCTTCGGCTTTAAACGTGAGTATTGATTGAGCACCATTTACGACAGAGTAGTTTTCTATAGTTAAAGTTGATTTTTCACTATCTAAAGCCATTTTTTCACACACTATAGATATACCATTGTGAAAAATTGGGAAATACAGGTTCTCTTCAGTGTTATTGATTGTTTTTCTAATTGATCTGTTGACTCTGGTATTTCCTAAGTTTAATCGCACATTTTTATTAAACAATGTTAGATCTCCTAGCCCATCTAGCTCAATTAATTGTGACGCTGGAAGAACGATAAATAGTGATCTGATTCCTTTGTTGCTATCAATATCTTCAAGAATAGATTTCGAAAAGTCTAAATCTGTAAATGTTTTAGTACCTGATACTAGTGGTTCTTTCTTTATATACTTGTATCTATCTTTCATTAAATTCAAGTCGCAAAAATACAAATTGTCAAAATTTTCTTTATAGTCAGCTGCTTCTTTAGATGGTAACGAATTACTTATAAAATGCATTTCAACATTATAATCTGACACTTTTTCTATTATATTAAAATCTTTAACTAAGGCTTTAACTTCATTATTAGCATCACTATTTAATAAGTTTTGAACATTTTCTTCATTTTTAAAAAACGCCATTGCTCCCGCTAATCTTTGAAGGTCTTTATCACCAAAAGTTACATCATTGTTCTTTTTATATTTTCCTTGAAATATTAAAATTCGCATTTCATGGTCATCTACGAAAATTGCATCTATCCCCTTATCTTGTGTTCCATCACAAATCAAAGTTTAAGCAAGACTTCGATCAATTTCATACATATAAATAAGAGCCCATAAAATCAGTTCTTTGCTTTCAGACCTTCCTGGAACACTTAATACTTTCATTTCTTCTCTTACCATTTTTTGAATTTCATCATGTTTTTTTTCTTGCACAGCATTCTCCATTTTTTATTATTATAAAATAGTTTTTATGCTCCTCTTTCCTTTTATTTGCCCTAACCATATCCCAAGACTCTGCCTACTTCACTACTAGTTGTATTATATAACTATAGTTTCCGGAATACCTACTCCCATTCAATCGTTGCAGGCGGCTTAGAACTTATATCGTAAACTACGCGGTTGATGCCATTAACCTCATTTATGATACGGCGAGAAATATTTTCAAGCAAATCATAAGGAAGTCTTGAGAAGCTAGCCGTCATACCGTCGCTCGCATCTACAACACGGATACAAACTGCGTTTTCATAAGTGCGGTTGTCACCCATTACGCCGACTGAATTTACATTTAGGAGTACGCAGAACGCTTGCCAAGTCTTGTTATACCAACCTGTTGATTTAAGCTCATCGCGAAGTATCACATCAGCCTTGCGAAGAAGCTCAAGGCTAGGCGTATTTACCTCTCCCATTATACGTATGGCAAGTCCAGGACCAGGGAATGGATGACGGAAGACAAGATCACGAGATAAACCAAGTTCAAGCCCAAGTTGGCGCACCTCATCTTTAAAAATTTCTTTTAAAGGCTCAATTAGCTCAAAGCTCATCCAGTCAGGCAAGCCTCCTACATTATGATGGCTCTTTATGGTTTTGCCGGCACCAACGACAGAACTTTCAATAATATCAGTATACAGGGTGCCTTGGGCTAAGAATTTTACATTATCGTGTTTTTTGGCCTCTTTTTCAAAAATTTCTATGAAAGTTTCGCCTATTATTTTGCGTTTTCTCTCAGGATCGGTGACGCCTGCGAGTCGCTCGAGGAAAGTCTTGCTAGCATCGATACTTACGAGCTCTACGCCAAGCCTTGTCCTAAAAGTGGCTTCTACTTGCTCTCTTTCGCCAGTTCTTAAAAGTCCGTTATCGACAAAGACAAGTATTACATTTTCAGGTATCGCATTAGCTAAAAGTGCTGCGGTTACAGAGCTATCCACGCCACCGCTTACAGCACAAAGAACCTTTTTATTTCCTACCTGCTCTTTTATCTTTGCGATTTGTATTTTAGCAAAACTTCCCATATTCCAAGTGCTTTCACAACCGCAGATATATTTAGCGAAGTTCTTTAAAATTTGTGAGCCAAATTCGCTATGTTGCACCTCTGGATGAAATTGAAGTGCATAAATTTTGCGTTTATCGTCTCCAAATACGCAATAAGGCGAATTTTCGCTAATAGCAAGTGCCTCAAAGCCATTTGGAATATTTTTAACATAGTCGGCATGACTCATCCATACTATCTGTTTTTCAGGAGTTCCTGTGAATAAACCATGCTCTTTAATTATGCTAAGTTCAGCCTTGCCATACTCCTTTTGGCTAGCTAATGCAACCTCTGCCTTATTTACATGAGCGATTAGCTGCATACCATAGCAGATACCAAGAATAGGCACTTTTAGCTTAAAAACACCATCGTCGCAAAAGTAAGCATCGCTTGCATATACGCTTGCAGGTCCACCACTTAAAATGATGCCTTTTGGCTTTTTAGACTTGATATCTTCAAGCTTGGCATTAAATGGCAAAATTTCCGTATATACACCCTGCTCACGTAATCTGCGAGCTATCAGCTGAGTGTATTGAGAACCGAAGTCTAAAACGATAATATCTGATGTAGTCATAAAAAATCCTAAAATTTTATTTAATCGACCATAAAAATGGGCGACATAAACTCTTTTGTCGTAAAATCAAAACATAGCTAAAGCGCAAATGCTTAAAATTGATTAATCCTATCTGTCTTTCTTGCGCTTTCTTGACTTTCGCCAGTATCATAAAATGGATTAGCCTTATATCCGCAACCGCTCAATAAAAAGATTAATAAAAAAGATGCTAAAATCCATTTATGAAAGATGCTAAATTTATTATAGGCCATATTCTAAATAATCCTTCGTATAAAGAGCTTAAAAGCCGTAGCGAGTGCTTGGAATTCACCAAACTACTTAGCTTAAACCATCAACGGCTAATAGCTTTTTGCTATGTTAAAAATAACATTTTATTTTTTGCCCTACTTCATCCGCTAGGACTTCAGGAGCTAAAACGAGATAATAATATAAGTATGATAAAAGGCTTATTAAAAATTTATTGCAGCGTCAATAAAGATAGTAAATTGGCTCAAATTTCGGATATAAAATTTTTCGTAGCTAAAAATTTACGCTTCAAAAAAGAAGCAAAAATTTTACCTAAAATTGTAAATTTTGAAAAATCCAAAGGAGAGTTTATAAATTTGGCCAAAAATCCACAAATCTATGCCAAATTTGAAGCTATAAGAGAGAAAATAAAAGCGAATTTAGATGCTAATAGATGAAATTCGCTCACTTCCAAACAATCCAGGGATCTACCAATATTTTGACAAATTTGGCAAGCTTCTTTATGTTGGTAAAGCAAAAATTTTAAAAAACCGAGTAAAAAGCTATTTTAGCTTCACGCCGACTCTTGCGCCATCGCCAAAAGTAGGTCCTAGAATACATAAAATGATAAGCGAAACCACTCATCTTGAGTATATAATAACTCCAAGCGAAGCTGATGCTTTAATTCTTGAAAACTCGTTTATAAAGCAACTTAAGCCAAAATATAATATCTTGTTAAGAGACGATAAGACCTACCCTTATATCTACGTAAATTTGGATGATGAATTTCCAAGGTTTGATATCACAAGAAAGATAGTAAAAGGCAAAAATATTAAGTATTTTGGGCCATATTTTAGAGGCGGAAGAGAGCTTTTAGAGGCCTTGCAAATGAGTTTTAAACTAGTGCAAAGCAAAGCCGCACTTAAAGCAAAAGGCTCATACTTGCCATATCAAATAGGATATTCAGAGGCTCCGCTTATAAGCAAAATTTCTACAAATGAATATGCAAAAGTAGTCAATGCTGCAATATCAGCACTGCAAAATCCAAATTCTTTAATAGCAAATTTAACAAATCTAATGACCAAGTACGCCCAAAATGAAAACTACGAACAGGCGGCAAAAATCAGAGATAAAATAAATGCCATAAAAGATCTGGATACTAAAATAGAGGTAGATCTGGCTAAGCTTGAGGACTTTGAGGTATTTGCTATAAATTCTTGTCAAAATATGATCTGTGCGGTTAGATTTAGCATACAAAACGGCAAAATAAGCGGAGTAAATCAAAATATTACAAATTTAAAAATGAATCTTGATAACGATACAAACGATGCCTACAAGCAAATAATCCTAGAGAGCTTTCCTATCGATATGCCGGTAATTAGTTCTAAAATTTACACACTTGATAAATTTGAAGACTCGGGCTTGGTAGAGGAAATTTTAACCGCTAGGCATAGTAAAAAATTTAGCATATCTACACCAAAAATAGGCGAAAAAAAACGAATTTGCGATATGGCGGGTAAAAATGCGGAAATTTCTATACAAAACTATCTAAAAACCCATGATAACGAGCTTTTAAAAGAGATAAAAGAGTATTTTTCGCTTACTCATACTCCATATACTGTCGAAACCTTTGATAACTCGCATATGTTTGGCAAAGCCTGTGTCAGCGCTATGATAAGGTTTGAGCATGGAAATTTCATCAAAGACAAATACCGCCACGTCAATCTACAAAGCAAAAACGACTACGATCAGATGCGAGAGATGCTCATAGAAAGGGCTCTTAGGTTTGATAAAATTTCCGCTCCCGATCTTTGGATAATAGACGGAGGGCAAGCCTTACTAGATCTGGCTAATGAAATTTTAAAAAGTAGCGGAGCAAACGTAGATGTCATAGCAATTTCAAAAGAGAAAATAGACTCCAAAGCCCACCGCGCCAAGGGGGCTGCAAAGGATAAAATTTATACGAATTTAGGCTCATTTTTGCTTGCTACAAATGATAAAAAATTGCAGTTTTTTCAAAGACTTCGCGATGAGGCACACAGATTTGCCATAACGTTTCACCAAAAGACTAAAAAAAGAGAGGATATGGAGGCCTCAAGGCTGATACAAGCCGGAGTTTCTCAAGGAAGCATAGCCAAGCTCGTTAAATTTTATGGAAATTTTGAAAATATACTAAATGCAAATTTTGATGAGATAACTAAAATAACAAACAAAAGCGTTGCGGAAAAAATAGAGTTAATAAAAAAATAGTATTAAAGATTAGGGTTTTAGCCTTTGAGGAAATTAAACCGCAAAGGCTAAATTTGTATAAATTTATTTTTTGCTATTTTTATCCTGAAGACTGTCGCCCTTAAACCAATTTATAACCTTATCAAATACGCTTTCATCGGCACTGCTTTTGCCGTTTTCTATACCAAAGCTTTCTTGAAGTTTTTTAAGCATCTCTATTTGCTCATCGGTTAGCTTACTAGGCGACTTTATAGAAATTTGAGCTATCAATCGCCCTACTTTTCTACTATTTACGCTTTTTATCCCCTCGCCTTCAAATACGAACTGCTGCTTATCTTTGGCGCCTATTGGTAACTTTAGATCTGTTGATCCGTTAAGCGTAGGTATTTTGATAGTTTCTCCAAGAATCGCTTGAGTGAAAAATACAGGAATTTCTATGTATACGTCATTTCCGTTTCTGATAAAATGTTCATCTGGCTCAACCGATATACTCACATATAGATCGCCTCTGCTTCCATCTACAGAAAGGTTGCCTTTGCCTGCCACTCTCATTCTCATGCCGTTATCTACGCCGGCTGGGATATTTATGGTGACGCTTTGCTTCTCCTCATCATAGCCTCTGCCTTCGCATTTACCGCAAATATCTTTTACGATTTCGCCGGTCCCGCTACAATATGGACACTCTTGAACAAAGCTCATAAAGCCTCTTTGCTGGCTTATTCGCCCTTTTCCTCCACAATGAGGACAAGGCTTATACGCACCGTCTTTTGAGCCTGTGCCTTTGCAACTTTGACAAGGTTTTTTAATACTAAATTTTACTTCCCTTTCTACTCCAAAAACAGCCTCGTTAAACTCTATATTTACAGGGATTTCAAAATCAAGAGGATACTTATCAAGGCTTCTTTTTCTCCTGCGATCGCCTCCAAAATCACCGCCAAAAAACGAGCTAAATATATCTCCTAGATCAAAATCGGCACTAAAGCCTCCGCCAAATCCTCCGGCACTACCCTCAAGTCCTGCCTTGCCGTATCTATCATAAATTCTACGCTTCTCCTCATCGCCTAATACCTGATAGGCCTCATTTACGAGCTTAAATTTCTCTTCGGCCTCTTTATCTCCCTGATTTCTATCCGGGTGATATTTAAGCGCAAGTTTTCTAAATGCTTTTTTTATTGTTTCGGAGTCGCTTGTTCTACTGATCTCTAGAATTTCATAATAATTAATCTCCAAAAATTCTCCTAGTTTTTTTAATTTTAAAAATAGATTTTATCCTATTGAAGCTAAAATTTAAATTTTAATTTACAAATAGCAAAACTAGGCGCTAAAAGCTATTTGTCATATAATTTAACAATTTTTAGTTATAATAAGCACCAAATCAACACAGAAAGGTTCATAATGATTAACGTTTTGATGATCGAAGACGATCCAGAATTTGCTCAAATTCTATCAGAATACTTAGATAATTTTAATATAAAAGTCACCAACTACGAAGATCCTTACCTTGGACTAAGCGCAGGCATCAAAAACTATGATTTACTAATTTTAGATCTTACGCTACCTGGCATAGACGGACTTGAGGTATGCAAAGAAATTCGCGAAAAATACGATATACCTATTATTATTTCATCGGCCAGAAGCGATATAAGCGATAAAGTCGTAGGACTTCAAATAGGGGCTGACGACTATCTTCCAAAGCCTTACGATCCAAAAGAGATGCACGCCAGAATAATGAGTCTAATCAGAAGATATAAAAAATCTCACGAAAACGTAGAAGAGGTAGTGGATTCAGCCTTTAGAATAGATGAAAAAAGACATGAAATTTATTACAACAATGAGGCGTTAACACTAACTCCTGCCGAATATGAAATTTTAACTTATCTTATCAAGCAACATAGCTTCTCAGTATCAAGAGAGCAACTTGTCTATAATTGCAAAAGCTTAAAAGACAAGGATTCAAAGAGCTTAGACGTAATTATAGGAAGACTGAGAACCAAGATAGGGGATAACTCAAAAAATCCAAGGCACATATTCTCGGTTCGCGGTATAGGCTATAAGCTAATAGGATGATAAGATACTCTATCACCACTAAAATCACCGTAGTATTCGTAATCGCGTTTTCGCTTGTTTGTATGTTGCTATTTACATTTGGCAACATACAGCTTAATAATAAAAAGGTCAAAGACAAGCAAGTAAGCGCAATAAATTACCTTATTACGCTATATGAAAAATCAAATCCGCCAAGCGATTTATCGCACTATTTTAAAAATTTTGGACTATCCTACATAGATAATAAAAATTTAGTCACAGAGATAGTAAATAACGGACATCCGGTATTTGCTAAACAAACTCCTTTAGGGCTTATACAGTCAATTCACTACAGAGATAATCTATTTTTACAGATAAAAAATCCGGCATTTCAAATTTTGCTTGAAAGCAACGATGCAAAAAACATAAACGATCCGCTTTGGATAGGATTTTTTATTACGGTAACACTACTTGTATCACTATATATCTCTGTTATAAACTCTCTTGCTCCACTTAAAAAGCTCAGTAAAGATATACGTAAATTTGCTAGCGGAAATATGGAGGTCGAAATATCAGCAAAGACTGCGCAGTCTGATGATGAAATTTCTCGTGTGGCGATTGAATTTGATAATGCAGCAGCCAAGATAAGAGAGCTTATAAAATCTAGGCAATTATTTTTACGAACAATAATGCACGAACTAAAAACCCCTATAGGAAAGGGTAGAATTGTTGCCGAAATGGTTCAAAACGAAACTCAAAAAAATCGTCTTATAACTATCTTTGAAAAGCTTGACATGCTAATAAACGAATTTGCAAAGATAGAGCAACTACTCTCAAAAAGCTATGCCCTAAACTATCAAGAGTGCTTCTTTTCCATAATAATGGAGCAGGTCAGAGATATGCTTATGCTTGATAAATTTGAAGAGAGGGTTATTTGTGACTTTAATGATGATATGCTTTTGAGAGTTGATTTTCAGCTATTTGCTTTGGCGGTTAAAAATTTAGTAGATAACGCCCTAAAATATGCTGATGATAAAAAAGCCCAGGTAATCTGCACCAAAAATGAAATTTATATTAAAAATTTAGGCAAGCCTCTTGAGAAACCTATAGAATACTATATGCAAGCCTTTATAAGAGAAAAAAATAGCAAGAGCGCAGGAATGGGGCTTGGACTTTACATCATAGATCATATATGTCAAATGCACAAATTTAACTTATCTTATTCTTATGAAGATGGATATCATATATTTTGCATCAATACAAAACCCAAGGTAGCCGCTTGAGAAAAGGACTTGAGAAATTTAACGAGCTTATAGCAGCCTTTGAAAAGCTTCCAGGAGTTGGCAAAAAATCAGCCCAAAGATTTGCCTACCATGTTTGTTTAGGCGATAGCTTCGGAGGACTTAAACTGGCTCAAAGTATAGAAGACGCGGTTAGGTTTACTAAGAAATGTCAAATTTGCGGCGGACTTAGCGAAGATGAAATTTGTGATATTTGTAGCGATGAAACGAGAGATAGAGCGTTACTAGCAGTGGTAGAAAATCCAAAGGATATATTGATACTTGAGCAAAACGGAATCTATTCAGGGCTTTACTTCGTGCTTGAAGAGCTTACCCCAAAAATCATAGAAGATTTAAAAAACTGCATTATTAAAAACGGCACAGAAGAGATTATATTCGCATTAACTCCAAATATAAACAGCGATGCGTTGATAATTTTCATAGAGGATCAACTTAAAAATTTAGATGTAAAATTTAGCAAGATCGCTCAAGGAGTCCCTACCGGAGTAAGTTTAGAAAATATCGATCTACTCTCGCTTATGAAAGCTATTGAGAGTAGAACGAAAATATAACCTTAAAGCTTATCGCCTAAAATTAATTATTTAGAAGCCTTTTGAATATAGGCAAATTCAGATATCTTAGTCCACTCTCTAGCTTTTGCTAAAAACGATCTTTGAGAGTCTAAAATCTCTTTAAATAACGGATCTTTAGCAGCCTCTTGATCCAAAATTTCATTTGCGGCATTTTTAAGAGCAGCCATAACATCATCCGGGAAGGATTTAATCTCTATTCCAGGAAATTCTGATTTCATCTTGCTCCAAAAGTTAATATTATCAAAATAAGCTTTTGCATAAAGCTCGCTTGCGACCCTGCTAGAAGCAGTCTCTATAATAGCTTTTAGATCATCAGGAAGCTTCTCATAAACTTTTTTATTTACAAAAAATTGAGTTTGCGCACTTGGCTCTTGCCAGCCCGTATAGTAGTATTTAGCCACTTTGTGAAATCCAAGACCCATATCAAATGCAGGACTTACCCACTCTACAGCATCTATAGTCCCCATCTCAAGAGCCATATATAACTCGCCTGTAGGAATAGTATTGATAATAGAGCCGATTTTAGCCATTACCTCGCCACCAAAGCCGGGAATTCTGACCTTAAGACCTTTTAGGTCATCTACGCTTTTTATCTCTTTTTTAAACCAACCGCCCATTTGAGTACCAGTGTCGCCTGCACTAAATACTTTAATATTGTGCTTATCGTAAACTTTTGCCTCAAGCTCTTTACCGCCGCCAAATTCATACCAAGCATGAAGTTCTGCAGGAGTCATACCAAAAGGCAAAGCTGTAAAAAACATAGTCTTAGGATCTTTTCCCTTATAGTAATAAGATGCCGTATAGCCAAGATCATATTGACCGCTTTTTACAAAATCAAGAATACCAAAAGATGACTTATGTTTAGACGGATAGTCAATTCTAATCTCTATCTTGCCACCTGACATATCCTCAACATATGTTTTAAAATTCTTTACGGCATCACCTAAAACAGGTGTTGTGCCCTCCCATGTGCTTGCAAGCTTTAGCTTGTGCTTCTTGCCGTCATTAGCAAACGCAAATGTAGAAACCAACATAGCCATTAAAATAGCCAAAATTTTTCTCATCCACTCTCCTTGAAATTAAATTTTTTGCATTATACTTTTAGAAATTTAAAGTGGCTTTAAAATTACAAATTTAAAAAACACCAAAGATATAAGATGTATATAAATACTACATTTGAGTTTGAAATGTATCCTATTTGTATCCAATTTTTGATAGAATACGAGAAATTTAATAAGGAATATTATGATAAAAAAGACAAAAATTTTAGCTACTATAGGCCCTGCAAGTGAAGGCGAAGAGATAATCGAAAATCTAGTTAAGGCTGGCGTAAATGCCTTTAGACTAAATTTTAGCCACGGCACACACGATTATCATAAGGCAAACATAGAAAAAATAAGAAGAGTCGAAGAGAAGCTAAACTACAGGGTAGGCATTTTTCAGGATATCTGTGGTCCAAAAATAAGAATAGGCAAGCTAGATAAACCCTTTGAGCTTAAATCAGGAGATATTATAGAGGTTCACTCCGGCGAAATAATAGGTGGGCAAATTTCACCGAATCGCTACAAACTTAGCATAAATCAGCCTCAAATTCTGCCTATGCTAAAAGAAGGCGAATACATCTACTTATATGATGGCTCAATACGCACAAAAGTTATAAAAAGCGGAAATGATGCGGTTGAAGCGGTTGTTGAAAATGATGGTTTTTTAAACTCAAACAAAGGAGTAAATTTCCCAAATACAAAGATCAATATTGATGTAATCACAGAAAAAGACCTAAAAGATATGGAATTTGGAGCCAAAAACGGAGTAAATTTCGTAGCAATCTCATTTGTGCAAAACGCCAATGACATCTTAAAGGCGAGAGAAATTTTAAAATCATTCGGCTCAAAAGCTAAAATTTATGCCAAGATAGAGAAATTTGATGCTGTTGAAAACATTGATGAGATTATAAGAGTAAGCGACGGTATAATGGTAGCTCGAGGGGACTTGGGCATAGAAGTGCCTTATTACAGAGTTCCTACAATTCAAAAGCTAATTATAAAAAAAGCGAATGAAGCCTCAAAGCCAGTCATAACGGCAACACAAATGATGCTAAGTATGGCAGAACACGAAACTGCAACAAGAGCTGAGATAAGCGACGTAGCAAATGCTGTCTTAGATGGAACAGATGCTGTGATGTTAAGCGAAGAGAGCGCTATAGGCAAAAATCCTGTCGCGGTCGTAGAGGCGATGAGAAATACGATAGTGCAGGTTCAGCAAATTTATCCTTTTAATAAATTTGATCAATTTGGCTACTTCGACGAGACAGATATGGTGGCTTCAAGCACCACTCGCCTTGCTTCGCAATTAAAAGTTGATGCGATATTATCCGTAACCGGATCTGGAAAATCGGCTATAAAAATGGCAAGATATAGACCAAACATTGATATTATAGCAATTACTCACGATGAAGAGACTGCACACTCACTCACTCTTGCATGGGGGGTAATGCCGGCCTTTACGGTTAAGCTTGAGATGCTAAACATGATAATCGCAAATACGACAAAAAAAGCTCACAAACTAGGATATATAGATCACGATAAAACCTATATAATGACTGCCGGATACCCTGCCGGAATAGAGGGTAGCACAAATATGATACGTATCTTGAAGCGCGACCAGATAGACTACTATCTAAATATAGCCGACGATAATAGCTAAATAAATTTCTCTTTACCAATGTGAAGTTGGCAAAGAGAGGATAAATTAAAGACTAAAAGCCTCTCTCATGTGATTTTCTATAACTTTTTCATCAAGGGAGTTGGAATAAAATAAATTTAGAGCCAAAACAGCCTGATGAAGCAACATATCAGAGCCGTTTTTGCAAATAATTCCATTTGCAATAGCCAAATTTAAAAATGAGGTAGGCTTATTGTATATTACATCAAAAGCAAATTTGGCTCTTTTAAATATAGGCTCTAAAATTTCAATTGGTGCAGGCAAACTATCATCATTTAATCCCGCCGAAGTTGTGTTTACAATCAGTTGAAATTCGCCCCCAGTAAAAGTATCCCAGGTAAATTTTTTAAATTCGCTGAAATTTTCAAGCCTTGATTTGCTTCTATTTAGGATAGTAACATTGGCTCCGGAATTTTTAAGCGCATAGGCTATTGCTTTTGCAGTTCCTCCTGCACCTAAAATAAGAGCGGTTTTAATACTACCAAATTTTTCAATAGATCGCATAAATCCAGGAGCATCAGTATTGTAGCCATAAATTTGATCATTTTTAAGCACAATTGTATTAATAGAACCTATCTTTAAAGCGTTTTCGTCCACTACATCACATTGATTTAAAACTATCTCTTTATGTGGAATTGTGATATTTGCTCCGCTTAATTTAAGACTTTTAAATTTAGCAACTAAGTTGTTGCCGTCTTCAAGCAAAACCCTGATATAAAACCCATCAAGCCCCATTCTCTGCAAGGCTAAATTATGAAGCCTTGGAGAGAATGAGTGCTTTATCGGATTTCCAAAAACTGCAAAAAATTGCATTATTTAATATTGACTATAAACGCACCGCTTGCGATATTTTTTCTTATATTGGCAAGCTCTGTTGATAACTGTGAGCCACTAAATGGTCCTATTAAAACCTTTGTAACTTTTTCACCCTTAACATCAGCTTCATAGAGCTTGTAGGTGTATCCATTGGCTTTAATTTTTTTAACATCAGATACATTTTCATTAAATTTTTTCAAAGCAAAAACTTGTACATAGCTTCCGCTCACAACAGATTGAGATTTTACATTAGAGACTTTGGCGTCCTTTTTGATGCTCTCTTTAGGATGCTGGGAAGTTTTTTTATCTTCTTTTGGTTTTACTACTGTTACTTTTTGCTCACTCTTCTTTGGCTCTATCTGCTTAGTTTCTACATTTGGCTTCTCTTGAACTTTCGGAGCAGCTGCATTTTCTGCCAGAGCAGGAGGAGTAGCTGATTTATTTTGAGTCATAGCTTGTTCTTGTTTTTTTACTTCTTTTTCCTTTAGTGTTTTTACCATATCTTCAAAACTCTCTTGCCCTTTGTTTTCAGGTATTATAGGCACTTGTTGAAACAAGCTATCATTATTATAGTTGTCTACCACAGAACTTGCCTGGGCATTTGATTGAACATCTTGTTGTGCTATGTTTTGCGACTCATTTTTAGCGACCACCTGAGGATGGGTTTGTTTACTTATATCAGGTTCAGGCGTCAAAACAAGTCTAGAGTCTGGCTGAGCAATTTGATTTGCACTGTCATTAGTATTTAAAATTTTCATAACCACTAAAACAGCTAAAAATAAAATGGTAAACGCAGCAACTAATACAAGAATTTTTTTAGTTCTTCTACCTTTTTGGTCCTCTTCTTTTTCAAGCACAATATCTCTTAATTCATTATATTCCATTTTTACTCCTTACATATGCTTTGACCACGATGCTCCACGCTCTTTTTGATAGACCTTGTAAGGCAAAGTAAGTATATTAAACTCTCTTGGCAAATCAAGCGTAGGAAATACCCTCCACTCTTTTACCAAGCGCTGAGAAAGTAGCAAAGAGAGCTTATTGGCTAGCTGATATCCCTCATTTAATGTAGTATGTCCTTTATGAACATATAGATGCAAGTGTCCAGGCGTTTTAGTCTCATAAGCTGTAAAATTTATATACCCTTCTTCTCTAAGTAATAACTGCGCTCTATGCCAAAATCTATCTGGCATTCTACCATTGTAATCAAATACAATATTTTCAACTTTATCAGAAGCGCTGATTAAAGAGTGAGCTACTATTATTTTGCCTTCAGCATGATCTTTCATAATTTTATAGTTTAAAGGCTCATCAACTCTTTCAAATTTATTAAAAAACACTCTACCTTTATAATCAATCTTGCTTACTATATTGTCACGTTTAATATAGTAATGGTTAGTGATCATCTTTATAAGAGAGATATCAATGCTTTGCATTAAAATGTCGCTCTATCATAAACTATAAATTTGCTTGCAAGCTCTTTTAGTTCGGCTTTTATTTTAGCTTGAACAGAAATATTATTAATATCATCCAATACATCTGCAATTTTATTGGCAATGATTTCAAATTCATCTTCTTTCATGCCACGTGCCGTCAACGCAGGACTTCCTACGCGTATACCGCTTGTCACAAAAGGGCTTCTGATTTCTCCGGGAACAGTATTTTTATTTACTGTAATTCCAGCATTTCCAAGAGCTATATCGGCATCTTTTCCACTAAATTCTTTATTTAAAAAACTCATCAAAATAAGATGATTATCAGTTCCTCCGCTTACTAGATCATACCCTCTAGAGAGCAGCACTTCTGCTAATTTTTTAGCGTTAGCCTTAACCTGCTTTGCATATACTTTCCACTCAGGAGATAAATTATGTTTGAAGCCAACCGCTTTGCCCGCTATTACATGTACTAATGGTCCGCCTTGAATTCCTGGGAATATAGAAGAGTTTATCTTCTTGGCATACTCCTCATTATTTGTCATAATAATTCCACCTCTTGGACCACGAAGAGTCTTATGTGTAGTAGAACTTACGACATCACAATACGGGAATGGATTTTGATGCTCGCCAGCAACCACAAGACCTGCTATATGGGCCACATCCGCAAACAATATTGCGCCTACTTCATCAGCTATGTCTCTAAATTTCTTAAACTCAATCTCTCTTGTATAAGCGCTAGCGCCGCATACTATCAATTTTGGTTTTACTATTTTTGCAATATCAAGCACTCTATCATAATTTATACGTCCATCAAGTTCAACACCATAAAAAAAGCTCTCATATATCTTTCCTGAGCTACTTACCTTAGAGCCATGAGTCAAGTGTCCGCCATGACTTAGATCCATGCCTAAAATTTTATCTCCTGGATTTAAAAGCGCGCCATATACTCCTTGATTTGCCTGCGAGCCAGAATTAGGCTGAACATTTGCAAATTCGCAACCAAACAGCTCCTTGCATCTATCTATTGCTATTTGTTCGATCTGATCAACAAATTCACAACCGCCGTAGTAGCGCTTGCCCGGATAGCCCTCTGCATATTTGTTTGTAAGAATTGAACCCATTACTTCCATTACCTCAGGATAAGTAAAATTCTCGCTAGCGATCATTTCAAGATGATCACATTGTCTTTTTAGCTCAAGTTCAGTTAGGTCAAATATAGCTTTATCAAAATCTTTTAAACTCATTTTTAATTCTCCTTGATTTCAGTTTTAAGTGGTCTCATAGCAGGGAATAACACTACATCCCTAATTGATTTTTTATTAGTAAGAAGCATAACAAGCCTATCTATACCAATTCCCTGCCCTGCTGTTGGAGGCATAGCATATCCAAGAGCTTTTACATAGTCTTCATCCATCTCATGAGCTTCATCGTCTCCGGCATCTTTTGCTTCAATTTGAGCAGCAAAGCGATTATATTGATCCACAGGATCGTTTAGCTCATTAAATCCATTGGCTATTTCACGCCCGGCTATAAACAACTCAAATCTCTCTGCTACATTTGGATTACTATCACTTCTTCTTGATAGAGGACTTATTTCTATAGGAAAATCTATTACAAATGTAGGGTTTATAAGTCTTTCTTCTACGTAATTATCAAAAAGTTCTGCTTGAAGATGCCCTAGGCTAAGCTTTTCATTAGCCTCAAATCCATCTTCTCTTAATTTGGCTAAAATTTTATACTTATCTTCTACAATATCAGGAGAAATGTTTCCTATTTCAATAATGGCTTTTTTATAATTTATCCTTGTAAAAGGCTTAGAAAAATCGATTTTAAATCCATCGTATTCTACAATTTTTTCCATATCAAGCTTATCAAAAAGAACACCAAAAAGCTCTTCTGTAAGTCCCATCAGGTCATGATATGTATGATAAGCCCAGTAAAATTCAATACTTGTAAATTCAGGATTATGCGTAAGATCCATGCCTTCGTTTCTAAAATTTCTATTCATTTCATAAACAGCTTCAAATCCACCAACTATCAGACGTTTTAAATAAAGCTCAGGTGCAATTCTAAGATATCTATCTACACCTAATGAGTTATGAAAAGTAACGAAAGGTTTTGCATTGGCACCGCCAGGAATCGGGTGCATCATAGGAGTTTCAACCTCTAAAAATCCCTTCTCTTCAAAAAATCTTCTGATAGTGCTAATAATAATGGAACGTTTTTTAAAATCATTTCTAACATCAGGATTCATAATCATATCAAGATATCTTTGGCGGTATCTAGTCTCTATGTCAACCAGTCCGTGATACTTTTCAGGAAGAGGACAGATGGCTTTAGATGCCAACTTTAACTCACTTACGTGCATAGAAAACTCGCCGGTTCTAGTTATAAACGCATATCCTCTAACAAATATTATATCGCCGACTTCTATCTTCTTTTTAACTACTTTAAACCACTCTTCGTCAAGCGTTTTGTTGCTAAAATAAATTTGTAAATTTCCATCTTCATCTTCTATATTTGCGAATATAGCCTTACCTGCGTCACGTATTAGCTTTATACGACCAGCCAAACTAACAAATTGCCCTTCGGCATTCTTGCTTTCAGTATCTTTTATATGAGAAAATTTTAATCTGAATTTTGAGATATCCATATCTCGTCTTAAAAAGTGAGGATATGGATTTACTCCTATTTGTCTTAGCTCATCGGCAGTTTGTAGCCTTTGAATTTCCAATTGGTTTTCAAATATCACTTTACTATTCCTTGCTTTTAAACTTTTTTATTACATTCCTTACAGATTCCATAAAGTTGCATCATATGACCTGTTAATTTAAACCCATACTCTTTTGCGATATTAGATTGTCTTTTTTCTATCATGGAGTCTTCAAATTCTATGATAGTACCACAGCGCCTGCATATCATATGATCATGATGTGGCTTAGTAGCAAGCTCAAATTTTTTACCTTGAGAACCAAAACTTATAGATGTTACCATTTCTGATTCTTCTAATAAATTTAAAGTTCTATATACTGTTGCTATTCCTATATTTAGTTCAGGATGAGCATCTTTTATAAATAGATATAGCTTTTCAGGCGTAAAATGTTCATCATTATTATAAAGAGTCTTTAGCAAAATTTCTCTTTGTTGAGTGTATTTAAGCCCATTGTCTTTCAAAACTTTCTTAAATTTCTCAAGAAGAGCATCGTATTCTAAATTTTCAATCATCGCTCCTACTCCTTCCTTATGTTGTTTGAATCTTTTATGATAACACTGCTTTGAACGGTGCTGTTTTCTTCAACTTTAATATTGTTATTTTTCATAGTTGTATTATCTTCAATTTGAATCATATTATTCTTCATTTTATCTGTAGGTGTTTGAATTCTCTCTTCTATACTCTTCTTTACACTATTTACATCTATATTCATTATCCATTTTCCAGCACTTAATAGAATAGGATAAAGTTTGCTATCTTTAAAATAAGGCTCAATTTTGTTATTTAAGGCATTGATGTTTGAAATAGTGACTACCAATACAGAAAAAATAAGGAAAATTTTTAAACTTCCCATTAAAAATCCACCGACTCTATCTAAAAATCCAAGACCACTTAATCCAGCAAGTTTTGCCAAAAACATTCCAATACCTACACAAATCATCCAAAAAATAATCAAAATTGATAAAAAACCTGCAAAAAACAATATAGAATCACTTTCTATCTTATATATATTATCACTTATAATTTTACCTGCATGACTTGCAAATCTACTAGCCACAACAATACCACCTATAAGACCTATAAGTCCAAAAACCTCTCTTATGAGACCACTCATTATTCCTTTAATGCCTAATATTAAAACCGCGGCTAATATACTAATATCAAAAACAGTGACAAAATCCATTTTATATCCCTAGTAAATTTCCAAGTTCTTGTGGAGCAGTTGAATATCTCATAGCCATCTCTTTTGTGATAAGATTGTTCTTAATAGCTTTCATTAAAGATTGAGTCTGTGTCATCATACCTGTAGATTGCTGATTTAATTGCATTTGAGAGTAAATTTGGTGAATTTTATTTTCTCTAATTAAATTTGAAACAGCTGGATTGTTGATTAAAATTTCATGAACAGCCAAACGACCTCCACCATTTTTTGGTATCAAACTTTGTGAAATCACTGCACCTAATGAAACAGAAAGCATATTTCTAACTTGAAGCTGTTCACCACCCTCAAAACTATCTATAATACGGTTAATAGTCTGAATAGCAGAGTTTGTGTGAAGTGTTGCAAACACAAGGTGTCCTGTTTCTGCTGCTGTAATAGCAGTAGATATAGTTTCGCTATCCCTTATCTCACCAACCAGTATAATATCTGGATCTTCACGCATGGCATATTTAAGAGCTTGTGTATAAGAATGTGTATCTGTACCTATATTTCTATGAGAAAATAATGATTTTTGATTTTTATGAACGAACTCAACAGGATCTTCAATAGTAAGGATATGTTTTCTTTCGGTTACATTTATTTCATTTAATATAGCTGCCAAAGTTGTTGATTTACCGCTTCCTGTAGGACCAGTAACAAGTATCATTCCTTTTTCACGCTTTATAATTTGTTTAAAAATACTAGGAGCTCCAATGCCATCAAGAGTTGGCATTTCTGTTGGTATTATACGAAAGGCAGCAGCCAATTCACCATTCATTGTATAATAATAATTTGCCCTAAAACGACCTATATTAGGAAGATCTATAGCATAATCAAGCTCTCTATTCTCTTCAAGTTCACTTTTTTGAGCATCAGTAATAAGGGCATAACACAAATCTTGTATATCATTACTATTAAGCACGCCTAACTCAAGCGGACGTAAAGCTCCATCTATTCTTACTTGAGGCTCTCCTCTTGACACAAGGTGAAGATCGCTTGCCTTATTGTGAATCACTGTTCTTAGGAGTGCTTCTAGGCTTATGTTACTATCACTATACTTTTGCATATTTACTACTCTATAATCTTAGGAACAGCAAAAAAGTGTTCATTTCTTGCAGGAGCATTCTTTAAAATAACATCCACCACTTCAGACTTTATGCTAATATCTTCTCTAAACGGAGTTCCGCCTTCTATAGAACTTACAACAGCCTTTAAATCATTCAAATCAAGCTCATTTAAAACATTAACAAAATTCAAAATCTCACTAAGTTGATTCTTGATCTCTTCTCTTTTGTCATCTCCGATTTTTAAAGAACTAAGCTTTTCCAGCTTAGTAAGCAAATTGTCATCTATATTCATAAAGACCTCTTAAATTTTCAAAATTTGATGCATTATAACACATTTTAGCTTTAACTTCGCGAGATTTCAGATTTATTATGCTACAATTACAATCTTTTAATAAACAAATTTAAGGAAAAAAATTGGCCATTAAAGACGATATAAAATCTATACAAGAAGAGCTTAATACTGAAGAAAAGTTTTTAGAAAACATAATAAAAAGTGAAAGATTCATAAAAAAATACAAAAAAATCATAATTATTGGTCTAGTGTTAGGAGTAGTAGCAGTTGGCGGATACTATACTAATCAATTTATAAAAGATCAAAATTTTAAAGCTGCAAACGAAGCATACGCAAAACTTATCACAAATCCTAACGACACTCAAGCAAAAGCAGATCTCAAATCAAAAGATATATCCTTATATGCCTTATATCAATTTAAAAATTCCATGGAAAATAACGATACTGCAACTTTAAAGTCTCTACTTAACGAACCTATAGACGAGCTTCTAAAAGATATTGTTAAAGCGCAACTTAATGAGCCTAGTGGGCAAATTTTAAATTCATATAAAACACTAATCAAAGGATATGAGTTAATAAGAGATAACAAAATAGCCGAAGCTAAAAATGAGCTAAAAAAGATACCTCTAAATTCACAGCTTCAGTCTGTCGTTAAAAATTTCGAACACTATCAAGGAAATAGCAAATGAGAAAAATTTATACTATCGTATCGATAATGTCTGCACTATTTTTACTAACAGGATGCGGAACCAAAAGACAATATTTTGAGCCTGAAAATGTAGATTTAAAAGCAAATTTAGACCATACTCTACCTTCTTATATTTTAACAACTAGTACCAATGGAGCTATACTTCAAAATGGTATGGTTGTCACAAAAAATGGAGTATTGTCAGATGATATCAACTTTTCAAAAGACACAATACTGCTAAACGCTTATGATGATAAAATTATCACTTCTTCTCTTGATGGGAATTTGATGGTTACAAGTAAAACAAAAGAGGTGCTATTCCAAAGAAGTTTTAATGAAGCTATAGTTTCTGCAGCAATTGAAGGCAATAAACTAGCCCTAATAACCGCCTCAAACGTAATATATCTTATAGACACAATAAAAAATACAAATTTATTAGAATTTGAATCATCTGACATATACACTCAAGACTCAAGAGTGGCAGCGCCTTATTTTATGAGCTCTTTAGTAATATTCCCAACCCTTGATGGTAAAATCATGATAGTTGATAAAAGCCAAGGCAGAATTTTAAAAGACGTTGTCATAAGTAGTGAAGAATTCTTTAACAATATAATATTTCTAGAAGTTATTAACGATACAATGATAGCTGCGACAGGAAAGAAGATAGTGGCTATAAATCCAGAAAGAACGCTTTACTATAACGGTGAGATAAAAAATATAGTTTCGCATAAAGACAGGTTATATATCTTAAAAAAAGACGGAGAAATTTTACTAACAGATATAAATTTACAGAAATTAAATTCTATAAATTTTAAATTTGCAATCTTTTCAAATGCTATCACTTTAGATGATTACCTATATGTAATTGAGAAAAAAGGCTATCTGATAAAGGCGGATCTAGATCTCAAAAATCATCAAATTTTTAGACTAAGCGACGAGATTGAAGACAAGAGCTTCATAGGCTTTAGGGAATTTTACTACGACAATAAGTATCTGAAGCTAAAATGAGATGAAAGCTGAAATTTATAAATTTTTTGAAGACAAAAAGATAGTATTAAAAAATTTAAAAGAGATTGACCTTAGCAAATTTACTAAAAAAAGAACTCTTGTTTGTACTATTGGTATAGATATTAAAGATTTTTATAATATTGTATTTATCAGAGAAGCTAAAAGCAGATTCTTAAAAAAAGAATTCGAGGAGATTCTTGAAATTTACTCTAAAATACAAGCTGATTTGCAGATAAATTTCAAGAAAAAAACTATATTTTATAGTTCATCAATTTGCTCTAAAACACAAATTTCAATGAAAGAAAACGGATTTAGCTATGATTTTGTGTGACATTGGAAACACAAATGCAACTATATTTGAAGATGGAAAGATATCAAAAATAGGAATAGATAAATTCCAAAATTTTAAACGCAATGAGAAAATATACTATATAAGCGTGAACGATAGCATAAATCAAAAACTTCAAAATGATAAAAATTTTGTAAATTTAGAACCATTTTTTGAAATAGACACAATATATAAAACTCTTGGAATAGATAGAGTAGTCAATTGCTACAGCATAGATGATGGAGTAATAGTAGATGCTGGAAGCGCCATAACAATAGACGTTATGGCAAGCAAGATGCATCTTGGGGGGTGTATAGTTCCTGGCATTTCTCAAAGCCTAAAGGCTTATGAAAACATATCCCCTCGCTTAAAAATAGCTCTAAATTCACAAATACAGCTTGATGCGCTACCTCAAAAAACTGCCGATGCCATAAGTTATGGCATAGTTAAACCTATAGTATTACTAATAGAAAATATCTCAAATAACTCTAAAATTTATTTTACAGGCGGAGATGGAGAGTTCTTATCTAGGTTTTTTAAAAATGGAATATATGATAGGTTACTAATCTTTAGAGGAATGCAAAAGCTAATAGAAGAAAAGGAAATTTTATGATAACAATCGCTCTTCCAAAGGGTAGAATAGCCGAAGAAACTCTCATGATTTTTAGAAAAATTTTTAATACTCCTTTTTTATTTGAAGATAGAAAGCTGGTAATGAGCGAAGGAGATTTTAAATTTCTAATGGTTAGAAACCAAGATATACCAGTATATGTAGTAAATGGGGCTGCAGATATAGGAGTAGTTGGGTTAGACGTATTAGAAGAGCATAAGCCAGATGTACTTAGACTGCTTGATCTTAAAATAGGAAAGTGTCGCGTATGTGTAGGCATAAAAGAAAACGACAATCTAGACTATAGCGTCCCAGAACTTAAAGTGGCCACAAAAATGCCAAATATATCAAGAAACTACTTTGCAACAAAGGCAACAGCTTTAAAAATCATCAAACTATATGGATCAATTGAGCTTGCTCCTATCGTGAGGCTAAGCAATGCAATAGTAGATGTGGTCGAAACTGGCACTACAATGAAACAAAACGGACTTAAAGTAGCTGAAACAATAATGCATTCGTCGGCTCATTTAATAGCCAACAAAAATAGCTTTATAATAAAAAAAGATGAGATCTTGTCACTTTACGACAAGATAAAAAGAGAAATTGAAGCTTAATTGCCTATTTAGAATTAAAATTTTCTATTAAATCAACAAAAACTTCATATAGCTTTTCGATCTCACTCACACTAACTCTCTCGTTAACGGCATGAATTCTATCGTTTATTACTCCAAATTCTACTACTTTCACGCCAAATTCGGACAAATACCTAGCATCGCTTGTGCCACCTTTTGTATTTAGTTGAGGAGTTACTCCACAAATTTTTCTAACTGAATTTTGTATAGATTTTACTATTTTGCTCTCTTTATCAGTTAAAAATGGTTTTGCATTTTGATTGATTTCAAGCTCATATTTAAATTCACCAAACAGCTCTTTAATATAATCTTTTAAATTTTCTGCATTAGTTTGAATAGAGTTTCTGACATTAAACATCACTTTTACTTCGCTAGGAGTGACATTGCAAACTTCTATGCCTCCCCTTATGTCAGTTATCACGATTTTACTAGGATCAAAAAATTCGCTTCCGTTATCCATATCATGTCCTGCAAATTTATAAAATACACTTGCTAGTTGATGAACTGGATTTATGCACTTAGCAGGATATGCGGCGTGCCCTTGAACTCCTTTGATTATAAGTTTTCCGTTTATAGATCCTCTGCGTCCGACTTTAATCGTATCGCCAAGTGTTTTATCACAAGTTGGCTCAGCAACTACAGCAAAATCTGGCAACATGTGATTTTCTTTCATAAATTTAAGCGCCTCTTTAGTGCCGTAAATAGCATCTCCCTCTTCATCGCTAGTTAAGATAATAGATAAAGTTCCTTCAAAATTTTTAGCGTCTTTACAGGCACAAACAAATGCCGCAACACCGCCTTTCATGTCCTGGGCACCCCTAGCATATATAAAGCCATCTTGTAAAACAGGTTCAAACGGATCACTATCCCAACCATTTCCAGGAGGCACAACATCAACATGTCCAGCAAAAGCCAAATGCGGACCATCGCCAAATTTTTTAGTTAAAATTAGATTTTTAACTCCATTTTTATTTACAAAAACAGGCTTAAATTCACTACAAAAAGAGCTTATAAAATCTAAGGCTCCATCATCTTTAGGTGTTATAGACTTAAACTTAAGAAGTTCAATAAGAAAATTTATGACTTGCATACCATTTCCAATATTTTAAATTTTAAAGCAATGTATCTGAAGGCTCTCCCAGATAAAATCCTTGGAATTCATCTACACCAAGATCTACGCAAGCTTCAAAAACACTCTTTGAATGAACAAATTCGGCAACTATTGTTATATTAAGCTTTTTAGCAAAAGCTATTATGGCTCCAGCTACAGAGCGCGAATCATCATCAATATCTACATTTTTTATTATAGAGCCATCTATTTTAATAAAATCAGGCTTTATTCTTAGCAAGTATGAAAAATTGCTATATCCAGAGCCAAAATCGTCTATAGCTATTCTTACCCCCATATTTTTAACACGATCTATAAATTTAATAACCCTCTCTAAATTCTCAATATTTTCATCTTCCAAGATCTCGAATACTACACGATCTGCAATCTTATACCTATTAATCCTATCGATAATAAATACGCTCATATCGCCATCTGTCATATCTCTGCCAGACAAATTGACAGATATTAATGCATGAGGATTATCTGATATAAGTTTAAAACTCTTTTCTAAAAGAACTTTTTCTATATCTACATATCTTTTTATGCGCTTAGATACATCCAAAAAAACATTTGGTGAAATTATCTCTCTACTATTTTGTATACGAGCCAACATTTCATATTTAACAACTTGCTTCTTCGCATTAAATATAGGCTGGTAAAAAGGTATAATTTTATCATTTATAATCGCATTTCTAATCAAATTTGAACGCTTAATCTGCTCAACATATTGTGTTGTATCATCGATGCTTTTAAGGTAACAAAAATAATCCTTGCCATTACTTTTTGCATACTCTAAAGCTAGCATAGCTTTTTTAAAAGTATCAGACTCGTCAAGAGAGAATCCTACAGTGCAATGCACTTCTATTAGATCTTGCTTATCTTCATCCTCTCTTTCAACATCTATAATAAGACCCTTTAAGGTGTCTAATAATTTAGTTGCAAGCTCTTCATATCTATCTATAAAGAAATTTTTATCCTCTACAAAAGTAAATTGATCAGCACCGGTTCTATATACTTTCATGCCCTCTTTTTCAGCTATTCTTGTAGTAAGTTCTGCCAAATACATTAAAACTTGATTGCATATGTTATAACCAAAATAATTATTCATCTTTCTAAAATTATCTATATCCATAATAACTATTTTAGGATTTTTCATCAATTCTATATCTTTTTGCAAGGACTCTTTATTTGGCAAGCCTGTCAACGGATCAAAATATAGCCTATATTCTATTTCAGAGTTAGTTGTGGTAAGCTCTGAATTAATATTTGTCATTATTTCATGACCTGTTTTTAGCTTTCTAAAAAATAAAAAATATTGAAATAGTGCTACTATGAGTATCAAAGTTGTCAAAATGAATGTGGTTTTCATATTTACAACTACCCACTCTTTGAAATAAGGGTCTGTAAAATCTAAAATTTTAGCATTATGAAGCATACGATAGCCGATAATTATATCTTTATACTTTTTAAAATAACAAATTAAAATTTTATTATCAGGCATAAGTTCAACATTTTTATAATAATCTTTATTGATTAGCTCTTGGTATCTTCTTGCATCCATATTGCAAACTTCATGCGGTAAAGGTTTGCCGATTAAATCCGGATATTCAGAACTAGCTAAAACGATAAATTCTTTCTGTGTTTCAGAACCCTTTAAAATCCAGCTTGGTATTGCTTTAGTCTCTTTTGTATACTCTTGAAATTTTGTTATGTCTTCTTTAGCAATATCCTTATATATCATATTAACTAAATTCATAAAGGATTCTGCTTTTTGGTTTACAGAAATATCCACAGGATGATTGATAGATCCTTTATATTTTATACTAAAGATGTAGGAAATAATAGCAATATAACATATAAATAATATTGTTACAGGAAGTATTACAAATAGTCTAGTTGATTTCTTTAAATCGAAAGTTTGCATTAGAATTTCTTATGCCTTTTTATAACACAAATTACTTTGGATTGTATCATCTTTTGTCTAAAAAAGCTATTAATAGCCATCAATGCAAAAACAACTTATAAAACAAATTTAAAGAAAAGCCTACTAATATAATTGCGCATATAAGATTCATCCGTCTTACTAAATTATAAGAGATAAATTTAGCACTTTTATATACCACAAAAGGCATTGATAATATCCATAAAAAAATAGCGACAACAAGCCCAGCTACAACTACATATACATTCTCAAAACTTTTAACGTAACTTGCTACACTAAGCCAAAAGCCTGTGGTATAAGGATTTGCAAGAGTTGCCAAAAAACCTTTAAAATAGTTTTTAAGAAAATTTCCTCTTGCCACCACAATATGCTCGTCTGCTTTTATAGGCTGATTGGAGTTTTTAATTATCATATACGAGATATAAAATAGATAGCAAACACCAAAAGTCCCTATAGTTTTTGAGGCAATATCGCCATTTAAGTATTCGAGCAGACCAAAGGCTAAGAGTACAAGATAAAATATATCAGCACTCATGGCTCCAAGTCCGATAGCAAAAGCCATCAAAAATGATTTTAGAGCAGCTGTCATTATCATTATATTTATAGGACCTATTGGAACCGCTGCACCAAAACCAAATAACAAACCCTGCAAAAACGCCGTCAATCCAACCCTTTAAAATTTCATATTAAGTAGTATAAATTTATATATTTAGATTACTAAAGACGAATAATCTTTGCTCCAAAACCACCTTGATTTGGTGGTGCATCAAAAAATTCCTTCACACTAGGATGTTCTCTTAAAAAATTCTTGACCGCATAAGCTAGTTTACCTGTGCCTATTCCGTGAAATACGCTTATCTCATCAAAACCCATGACAAGGCTATCGCTTATAAATTTATCTAATTTATCTATGGCTTCATCAGCACGCATTCCGTGCAAATCAAGAACTACATTTGCACTGCTTGGCTTTTGCACTTTTAAATTTACTCCTGATTTTTTTGGTGCAGGTGGCGGATTTCCGCTCTTTTTTAGCATCTTTATAGGCACCCTTAAGCTTACAGCATCGGTTTGTATTGTCGCATCGTTTTTGCTTAAATTTATCACCACTCCCTTTATTTTGCCATATTTTACATGATCTCCTATATTCAACTCAGGCGCAGTGGCAACTTCTGGTTTTACTATCGTTTTTTTAGCCTCATTAGCTCTATTTAAAGCGCGCTGTTTCTCTTTGGTATCATCTAAATTTATAGCTCTTTTGGCCTCATTTATAGCCTTAAAATACTCTCTTTCAAGCCTATTTACAATCTCTTGCTGCTCAATTTCAAAACGCTCTTTTTGATCTCTTAAGCTGTCTATTAGGCTGTCTAATTTTTGTTCTTTTTTGAGTGTATTTTCAAGCCTTTGTTTTAGCTCAACCTCTAAATTTAGAGTCTTTGAGATTATTTCATTTAAATTTTCTTTATCTTCTCCATAAAGCCTCTTAGCCTCGCTTACCAAATTTTGAGAGATTCCGTATCTAGCCGCTGTTTCAAAGGCGTATGATTTGCCAATAGTTCCTTTTAAAAACTCAAATTTCGGACGAGAATTTGCCTCGTCATAAAGTGCCGCCACAAGCTCAACCTCACTATTTTTGGCAAGTATCATTGCTAAACGTTTGTGGTGGGTCGTAATTATCATCTTAATATCTTGAGCTATAAGCTTTTCTATCATCACTCCGTATAAGCTTGCAGCCTCTTCAAAATCCGTTCCAAGCTCTATCTCATCAATACCGATTAGCAAATTTTTCTTTGTAAAAAGTTTAGCAAAATGCATCATCCTGCCAGCAAAAGTTGAGATATCGTTCTTCACGTTTTGCGGATCTTCAATGATGGTATCAAACTCCTTAAATCCACCTATGCGAGAGTTAAGAGGATCTATTCTCATAGGCAAAAGATACTTAGCCATAAAGGCAGCAGCTATTATTGATTTTAGTAGCATAGATTTACCGCCGGCATTTACACCAGTTATTAAAAGAACTTTTTTACTAAAATCAACATTTACGCTCTTTGGGTTTTTAAGCGCAGGATGGGCAAAATTTTTAAGAATTATCTTATCTGAGTTATCACTTAAAACAAACTCGTAATCCAAGCTTCTAGCCGTTAAAACCCTAGCACTATAGGCATCAAAAAGGTCAAAGGCTGTATTTATAAATTTTAAAAAGAGTAGATTCTTATGAAAAACTCCGCTAATTTGCTTTGCATACTCGTAAACTATCTGCTCTTTTTTATCTATTAGCTCACTCTGCTCTTTTTTTAGCTTTTCGATATTTGCTGGCATTACGTAAAAATAGCCGCTAGCGCTACGTCCTATAACGGTGCCTTTTAAGGCGTGATTAAAGCCCCCTCTAACTAGCAATGCCTCTTGATTATTTATAAAATGCACCTGTGTATCGACAAGATAAGGAGTTATTGATTTAGAATATATAAGCCTTTTCATATCGGCATCAATTTCTGCTTTTTTTGTGTTAAAAGCGGCTCTTATGCCAACTAATCTCTCATCTATCTCATCTTTTAACTCACCGTTTTTATCAAAATAGTTTGCAGCCTTCAAAACCGCTTCCGGAATTTCTATCTTTGCAAGCCATTCTCCAAGTTTTTTCTCAAATTTTAGAGTTTTTAGATAGGTAAAATATCTGATAATTTTGGCAAATTCGTAAATTTCACTTATATGAAGTATTGCTTGTTTACTAAGGTGCATTAGTGCATCGTCTAAATTTGCGGTATCCTCTGGCTCCTTAAACTCCATCAAAGAGAGTTCAATAATCTTTTCATAGTGAAGTCTTGTGTCTCCGGGAATAAAAAGAGGCTTTTTGCGGGCTAAAAATGAGCTAAATTTAGCGATATATTCAGTCAAATCAAGGGTTTGAATAAGCCTATCCACTTACTTCGCCTCGCAATTTTTAATATCTACTTTTACGCTACGAAGCTCTGTGATTGCGCGTTTTGCAACAAAAGAGGAAGTGCCAAATTCGTAATTAAATTTTGAATTACTTACTTCAATATCTCCACACCTTAAAATTTTTCCCTGATTAAAAAGTGTTAAAATTTCTTGAGATTTAGCCTGTCTATTTTCAAACTCAAATTGATAAAAACAAGCGGCTGCGCAAACAATAGATATGACTATCGTAAGCATTGCCTTAGCTTTTAGACTAAGGCTTTCATGTTTTATGCTAAATAGTAAAACAACCAGTAAAAGAGCCGCTAAAATAAATAAAATTCTCATAAATTTCCTCTCAACTGATATGTGATATCTCCTGCTCCAAAGCCTATTACAAGCCCGTCATCAAGCAAATTTTTTACTCCAAATTCATCTATAAATCCGATAGCATCGCCTTCTCTTTCGACTTTTTTAGTCATTACCGGATTATACTCTTTAAATTCATCCTTCAAATCGATATCTATAGGAGTTTCACCTGCCCCATAAACAGGTAAAATCACAAGCTCGTCTACACCTTTAAAACTCTCTTTGAACGCATCCAAATTCGCACTAAGTCTAGTATATCTATGTGGCTGAAATATGGCTGTAACTTTTGAAATTCCAAGTAGTTTAGCATATTCAAATGCGGATTTTAAAGTAGCTTTAATCTCCGTAGGATGATGTCCATAATCATCTATAAGCACAAATTTACGACTTGCGGTAAGTATGTCAAAGCGTTTTTTTATCCCTTTAAAATTTAGCAAATTTTCTCTAATTGAGCTTAAAGATACCTCGTTAATTGCAGCCAAAATTGCCAAACTAGCGTCAATTGCTATATATTCGCCCATTCCAAGCACCTCAAATTTGCCCAAATTTTTTAGATTAAAGGTGGTATATGGGACAAAATCTCTTACAACCATATTCATATCGGTTATATCAACGCTTGGATTTAGTCTAACCGCCTCTATCTTTAGGGTGCTTAAAAACTCATCTTCAGCATTTATCACCCTAACTTTAGCACGCTCTAAAAATCCGCGATATGCGGCGTGAAATTTCTCCAAATCATGCTCGTAGTGTTCCATATGCTCGGGCTCCGCATTGGTTACGACAGCAAGATACGGGTTTGAGTTTAAAAAGCTAGAATCACTCTCGTCGGCTTCAAATATCACATTTTCATGCGCTTCATATTTCATATTGGAGTTAAACTGCTTGGAGATCGCCCCTATGATTACAGAGCCTTCAAGAAGACCGGATAGCATCGCAGAAGTAGTACTTTTGCCGTGAGCTCCAGCCACAGCAAATACACGCTTGCCCTCCAAAACCATAGGCAGTGCCTCTTTGCGAGATAAGCACTTTATGCCTTTATTTTTAGCCTCGATAAGTTCGATATTATCGCTCTTTATAGCTGCTGAATATATGACGAAATCTTGATCTTTGATAGCCTCTTTGCAGTGAGGAGTGATGACTTTAATGCCTTGGTTTTGTAGCTCTATGGTAGTTGGACTCTCTTTGATATCGCTACCGCTTATCTCAAAACCTTTTTCATTTAAAAACCTAGCGATTGCCGAAATTCCTATGCCGCCTATACCTATAAAATGGACTTTTTTCAAAATTTGACCTTGAATTTAAAATTTATATCGATTATATCCAAAAGAGACTTAGATACTTTTAGCTATTTAAAATAAGAAATTAGACAATTAAACAAGTCCTCTCTTGTGAAGTATCTTTCTAAATTCCCACAAATTTCTGGCATTACCAATCTTTTGCTTACTAACCTTTGCCAGTAACATCTCTTCGCCGTTTCCAAGACTGGCTTCAACTTCACCTAAAGGATCAATAAGCATCGTATCTCCGTAAAAATTCCACTGACCGGCGGTTACCTTATGATTTCCCACGCGATTTACCCGTAAAATATATGTATTATTCGTAAAAGCTCTAGTCTTTAAAAGCTCTTCCCAGCGATTTTCACTAAAAAAAGTGCTCGCGGTCGGCATTACTATGATATCTACTTTTTTATTCATCATATATGCCCAGACAGGGTCAAAGTGAGATTCGTAACCAAACATCACACCGATTTTAAATTTTTCATGCATAAAGGTCATAAAATTTATCTTGTCCTCTTGAGCGTTATTAAAGAATTTCGCCTCATTCCAGTGTGAATACGGCATTAAAATTTGCTGTTCATGAAATTTGACTCCGCTATTATTAAATTTTGCAACGACTTTTATAAATTCCTTTCCTTTGCTTAAAACGAAAGGCGCAACTATAGTCAAATCATATTTACTGGCAAGATTTAAAAGCGACTCTTTTTTCCTCTCACTCTGCTCTTTTATAATGCTTTTAGGCATGGTCTCAAGTTCTTTAAAAAAGCTATTTAGAACATACTCTCCAAGCACTATAAGACGAGCATCCTCATCGGCACACATCTTAAAATAATAATCAAGTCTAGAATCGCTCATAGGTTGAGTTGCAAGCTGCAATGCACAAATTTTACTCATCTTTTTCATCCCCTACTTCGTTTATGACAAGCTTGGCGTTTTGTAAAATTTTAGCCGCTTCATCAAGAAGTTTCTTGCCCTCTTTATGGAGCTTTACACTCTCCTCTAGACTGATATTCTCATCACTTAATCGCTCTAAAATCTCATTTGCCTTTATAAGCTTATCTTCAAACTGATCCTGTCTTATCTCTTCACTCATCCTAAAACCTTTTTTACATGATCTTCAAATTTATCAATCTCAACTAAAAACGCATCATGCCCGTAGCTACTATTTATCTCGATATATTCGCACTCGCAGGCTTTTTCAAGCTTGGCAAGCTCGTCCGCCATATCTTTCATACAACTTGGCGGAAAGAGTATATCACCGCCAAATGATATGAGAGTTAGCCTTGCTTTGATACAAGAAAGCGCGTCGCCAAGGCTATCATAATGCCTCGTGCAGTCAAAGATATTCATCATCTTAACGATATAAAGATAGCTTAACGGATCAAAGCGCTTTGGGAAATTATGCCCGTTATACTCCATATATCTATCTACTTGAAAGCGCCCCGTAAGCTCGTAAAGTCCGTCTGTCTCGACATAGTTTCTGCCAAATTTCACGTCCATCGAATCAGGACTTAAAAAGCTAATGTGCCCCACCATCCTGCCAAGTGCCATGCCGACAAGTCCGCTCTCGGCGATATCGTTTGGATCGTATTCGCCGTCTTTAAACTCCTTGTCACGCAAAATGCCTTCGATTGCGATTTTATTAAAAGCGATCGCCCAAGGCTTGGTCTGATAGGTGCTTGCCATGATGATTACGTTTTTTGCAAAATTTGGAAATTCTATCGCAAAGCAAAGTGCCTGCATACCGCCAAGACTGCCGCCGATAACCGCGTGAGCCTGCTTTATACCAAGCCTTTCAAAGAGCTTCATCTGAGCTTTTACCACATCGCTTATCGTAAGGACTGGAAACCTTAAGCGATACTGTTTACCTGTGCTTTTTTCGATACTAAGCGGATTTGTGGAGCCAAAATTTGAGCCTAAGATATTTACACAGATGACAAAAAACTTATTCGTATCAACTGCTTTGTCATCACCTATAAATCCGTCCCACCAGCCTGATTTCGTATCGTTTTCATACCTGCCTGCGGCATGGTGCGAGCCGGTAAGCGCATGGCAAATGACAATAACGTTGCTTTTATCTTGATTTAAATTTCCGTAAGTTTCATAAACAAGCTCAAAATTTGAGAGAATCCGACCGCTCTCAAGATAGAGCGGCTCGTCAAATTTCTCTCTTTTGGTTTTTAAATTTAACACTAATTAACTTTATAGTTCGGTGCTTCTTGTGTTATAACTACGTCATGAACGTGACTTTCTTTAAGTCCAGCACTTGTTATCTCGACAAATTCGGCCTTTTCTTGAAGAGTTCCGATATCTTTTGAGCCACAATAACCCATAGCGCTTCTTAGGCCACCAAGTAATTGGTGCACAACCTCTTTAATACTGCCGACATAAGGCACACGACCTTCGATACCCTCTGGTACAAGCTTATCTTGAGCGGTGCCTTCCTGAAAATATCTATCAGAGCTTCCTTTTGTCATAGCTCCGATAGAGCCCATACCTCTATATACTTTATATTGTCTTCCTTGGAAGGTTATAACCTCCCCCGGGCTCTCCTCGCATCCTGCAAGCAAGCTTCCAGCCATAATGCAGCTAGCACCTGCGGCAAGGGCCTTAGCGATATCTCCTGAATATTTAATTCCACCATCTGCTATAACAGGAATTCCATATTTTTTAGCCTCGTTTGCGCAGTCGTCAATGGCTGAAATTTGCGGTACGCCTACTCCTGCTATAATTCTTGTAGTACAAATTGATCCCGGACCGATTCCTACTTTTATGCCGTCTGCTCCTGCCTCTGCTAAGTCTTTAACTGCGGCTGGGTTTGCTATATTTCCGACAACTACGTCTACGTTAAAATTTGCTTTTACCTGTTTTAAAGTATCTATGATGCCTTTTGAGTGTCCATGCGCAGAGTCCATAACTATAACATCTACGCCAGCTTCCACAAGAGCTTTAGCCCTGTCAAGCTGCCCTACACCGATAGCAGCAGCAACACGAAGTCTGCCATATCTATCTTTATTTGCGTTTGGATACTCTTTGCGTTTTTTAAGATCTTTTATAGTTATGAGCCCTTCAAGATGTCCATCTTTATCAACTATAGGAAGCTTTTCCACTCTATTTTGACTAAAAATTTTCTCAGCATCATCAAGAGTGCAACCCTTTGGAGCTGTTATCAAAGGAGCCTTTGTCATACGATCTTTTACAAGCACTCTTCTATCGTTTTCAAATCTCAAATCACGGTTTGTTAAAATTCCAATCAGTTTATTTTCACTATCCACAACAGGAACTCCTGAGATATGAAGGTCTGCCATCATATCAAGCGCATCACCAACCGTTGCATCTGGAGAGATAGATATAGGATCTATTATAACTCCGCTTTCGCTCTTTTTCACCCGTCTTACTTCGTGAACTTGAGAGGCTATATCCATATTTTTATGTATTACCCCTATACCGCCTAAGCGAGCCATCATAATGGCTGTCCTGTGTTCAGTAACCGTATCCATAGCAGCCGATACAATGGGGATATTTAGAGTAATATTTTTAGAAAATACACTCTTTATACTAACTTCTTTGGGTAAAATTTCAGAATACTGCGGAACTAAAAGTACGTCCTCAAAGGTGAGAGCTCTTTTAACTATCTTCATCTTTATCCTTTTATTAAATTTTCCAAGCCAAATGCGCCATCAAGCAGAGTCTGCTCATCCCATGCCTTAGTCACAAGGTGAGCCGAGACATTTAAGCCGTTTTTATCCTTAGCCACAGGAACAGATATCGCAGGAAGTCCAGCCAAATTGACACCTATAGTATATATATCAGCTAAATATGATTGAAGCGGATCTGTAATATCACCGAATTTAGGGGCCGTAGTAGGTGCTACAGGCATTAACATGAGATCGCATTCGCTTAAAATTTGCTCATATTTTGCTTTTGTATACGCTCTTGCTTTTTGCGCTTTTATATAATAAGCATCGTAATATCCGCTACTTAACACAAAGGTTCCTAGTAAAATTCTTCTTTTTACCTCATCACCAAAGCCTTCCGAGCGAGAGTTGATATATAACTCTTTTAAATTTTTAGCCTCTGCTCTGCGTCCATATCTAACTCCGTCAAAACGGCTTAAATTTGCACTCGCTTCGGCAGTTCCTATTATATAATAGGTTGCTATATCATATTTTGAAGTGTCTAAATTTTTATAAACTATCTTATGTCCATTTGATTTTAATACACCAACCGCTTTTAAAAGTGCGCTTTTAGTCTCTTCACTAGCCTCGTTTATGTAGTTTTCTATCACACATATTGTTAGTTTTCTATCGGCGTTAAGCTTATCTGCAGTAGTTTCGAATTTCTTATTTACGCTTGTGCTATCTCTTTCATCATGTCCTGCGATGATATCATAAAGTATCGCGGCGTCTTCGACGTTTTGAGTTATAGGTCCTATTTGATCCAAACTGCTTGAGTAAGCTCCAAGACCATATCTACTTACGCGTCCGTAAGTCGGCTTAAAGCCCACACATCCGCAAAATGCAGCAGGCTGACGAATACTACCGCCTGTATCACTTCCAAGTGCGGCTATGGCTATACCGCCGCCAACTGCCGCCGCCGAACCGCCACTACTACCGCCAGGGATGTGGGCGTTATTTAAAGGATTTAAAGTTTTTCCATAAATTGAACTCTCGGTAGTGTTACCCATCGCAAATTCGTCCATATTTGTTCTACCAAATGGTGCTAAATTCGCCTCTAAAAGCTTTTCTATAACAGTTGCGTTATAAGGCGCTATGTAACCCTCTAAAATTTTAGAGCATGAAGTGATACTCCAGCCATCTACCTGAATATTATCTTTTATCGCGATAGGCACGCCTTCGCCAAGTTTTGAGATAGGCAAATTTGCAAGCTGTTCTACATAAGCTCCGAGTTTTTTCTCGGCTATGATTTTTGCCTCAAGCTCGCTTCTTAGCGACTTTATCTCCTCGCTTGAGAGCTTTAAAGCCTCTTTTAAAGTTATCATCTGTTTTCCTTAAATTTATTTACTAAAACTATACCGATGCCTACTACGCAAAGTATCGTTGCTATAGTGGCTACGATGACGCTAAAATGTATCGGCTCAGAGAGCATTTTTAAGCACTCTTTCACATCTTGGGCAGGTTTCGCCGTCATGTCTAGCGCTAAATTTCCAACATCTTGGGCACTTAAATTTGCTTGACATTACAAGCTTAAATTTGTCATGTCCTATCTCAAATTCAGCCAAACTATCCTTATCATCAAGGCTCTCGATCTCACTTACCATGTACCAATCGGTTATCTCGTCTAAGTTTTCGCTCAGGATAGAATTTGAGCTGGTTTGAAGCACTAGTTCAAGAGTTGATTTTATCTTTTTATCTTTTTTAAGCACGTCTATAAGCTCAAAGAATTTTTCTCTACTTTGAGCTAAAAGCTCATCATCCACTTCAAATTCAAACTCTATCGGCGCAAACTCAAAATCAAAGGCGTCCTTGGCTCCGTTTTTGATGATTTCAGGCGCGTAGTCCATAACTTCATCAACAGTATATGTAAGCGTCGGCGCGATAAGCGGCAAGAGCGCTCTTGTGATGATAGCCATCGCGCTTTGAGCCGATCTTCTGCGATCGCCGTCCATCTCGTCACAATACAGCCTATCTTTACAAATATCAAGATAGATGCCCGAAAGATCGGCACTCAAGAAATTCATAAGTACGCTAAAGCCTTTTGAAAAGTCATAATTTCTAAAAGCCGCCTCAACCTCGCTAAAAGCACGTCTGGCACGGCTTAGTATCCACTTATCAAGGATATTGAAATTTGAAGTCTCCAGATCATCCAAGTCATTTACGTTTGCAAGCAAAAATCTTATCGTGTTTCTTATCTTGCGGTATTGCTCGCTAACTTGTTTTAATATGTTATCGCTTATCTTTAGATCGCTTGAATAGTCGCTTAGCGCAACCCAAAGGCGCAAAATTTCAACGCCGTAAGTTTTGATCACATCTTGCGGAGCTACGACGTTACCTTTACTCTTACTCATCTTTTGACCGTTTTCATCGACGGTAAAGCCGTGAGTTAAGACGCTTTTATAAGGCGCTTGTCCTTCTGCTGCGCAGCTTAAAAGAAGTGAGCTTTGAAACCAACCTCTGTGCTGATCGCTACCCTCTAAATACATATCGGACTGATAGCTTCCCGCGTCGTAATCTCCGCTCTTTAAAACAGCGGACCAAGTGCTACCGCTATCAAACCACACATCAAGGATGTCGGTTACCTTTTCTAAATTTTTAGCGTCGTATTTGGAGTTTGGCGGTAGAAGCTGTGAAATTTCCATATCCCACCAAGCATCAGCTCCCTTTTCTTCGAAAATTTTGGCTACAAAATCCAAAATTTCACTATCAAATATCGGCTCTTTCGTCTCTCTATCTCTAAAAAACGCGATTGGCACACCCCAATCTCTTTGGCGAGAGATACACCAGTCAGGGCGATTTGCAACCATCAGCCCTATCCTTCTTGCACCGCTTGCAGGGTAAAATTTAACCTTTTCTATCTCGGCAAGCGCAACTTCTCTTAGAGTCTTTCCATCTATCTTTGGCTCATCCATAGCGATAAACCACTGCTTTGTCGCGCGGTATATAACAGGCTTGTGCGTTCTCCAACAGAAAGGATAAGAGTGGGTAAATTTGCTAACTTTAAGTAGGCTTTTGCCCAAAATTTCTAAAATTTTCTCGTTAGCTTTAAATATATGCATGCCGACCAGCTCATCTACCACGTCTGCGCGGAAAAGCTTCTTAGCTCTAAGTGTAGAGTCGTAAAGTCCTGCCTCGTCCACAGGCATGATAACTTCCATGCCGTATTTTAAGCTTATGTGATAGTCATCCTCGCCGTGTCCAGGAGCCGTATGGACAAGTCCTGTTCCGCCGTCCATAGTAACGTGCTCGCCTAGGATAAATTTAGACTCGCGGTCGTTTAGAGGATTTATCGCGTGGAGATTTTCAAGTTCGCCTGCTTTGAATTCCTTAACGATATCGCCTTTTGTAAGCCCTTCTTTAACGAGCTCTTCGATCATCTCTTTGGCAAATATCAAATTTTCAGCCGTAACTACGTATTTTTCATTTGGATTTAAGCTTATGGCTTGGTTTGCAGGAAGAGTCCAAGGAGTCGTAGTCCAGATGACTGCGCTTGCCTCTTTTACTCCAAGTTTTTTTAGCGCCTCATTGCCTAGTTTAAAGGCTACGTAGATGCTATAGTCCTCTTTGTCTTCATACTCGACTTCAGCTTCTGCAAGGGCTGATTTTGCCGCCCAGCTCCAGTAGACAGGCTTGCTTCTCTCGATCAAAAGGCCGCGCTTAGCGACCTTACAGAGCGTCTTATAAATTTCAGCCTCAAATTTAAATTTCATCGTAAGATAAGGATCGTCCCAGTCGCCAACTATACCAAGCTGCTTAAAGCCCTCTTTTTGGATCCCTATAAACTCTCTTGCATGCTCTCTACAAAACTCCCTGATCTGAGTTGTGCTCATCTCCTTTTTCTTCTCGCCGAGTTTTACCTCAACTTGCTGCTCGATAGGCAAACCGTGGCAGTCCCAGCCCGGAGTATAGCGGATATCTTCGCCAAAGAAGTAGTGAGTCTTAGTGATGATGTCTTTTAGGGTTTTGTTAAGTGCGTGTCCGATGTGCAAATTTCCGTTAGCGTAAGGGGGTCCGTCGTGGAGGCTGAAGCTCTTTTTCGCTTTTTCTCTTTTATTTTTCATCTTTGAATAGATATCGCGCTCGCCATACCAACTTTTTAACCTATCTGGCTCATTTTGCGGAAGGTTACCGCGCATAGGGAATTCCGTATTCGGAAGCAGAAGTGTATCTTTGTAATCCATACTTTAACCTTATTTTTAAGTTGGTAGATTTTATCAAAGTGGCGATTAAACGCTTCTGAAAAATGAGCTTATATGCTAAAATTTCGCCTATATTTTTGTGATATAATGGTCTAAATTGAAAGGAGAATTTATGAAAAATGCACTTTTGATAATCGGAGAAGATTTAAACATAAACTCAACTTTTCTAAACTATATATTATCTTGTTATAAAGCGCATTTTAAAGAGCTTGGGGAATTTAGTTTCGTAAATAAAAGCGATAAAGAGTTGCCGTTTATAATAGAAAACCTATGCTCTAAATTTGATACTCTTTGTATATTTGCCTCAAACGAAAATTACGCAACTACAGCTAAAATTTTGTCCACATTAAGCGAGGATTTAATAGAACTAAAAGAGCACAATACACTTGCGCCAAGCAAGGCTCTAACAATAACCAAAGATAGCTTTTTAATAAATTTAAATGAGACTCAAGTAAATCTCATAAAAGCTGTTCCAACTAAAGAAATAGGACAAATTCACATAAAACCAAATATAAATTTTACTTATTTTAGCCTATTTGATATCGATAGCGAAAGTACTAAAATTTTACTAGAACCGATTGCTAAAACTTATGAGGTACAAATTTATCTATCCCAAATCATAGAAAATTTAGTTATCGTAAGGGCGGAAGCTAATAAATTTGGTCAGATAGAAAGCTTTATAAACGGTGTTAAAAATCTATTTTCTCAAAAATTTATCGCTAGTAAAAATTTAGTTAAGCATATTGCAAAAACACTCATTAGAAAAAATCTAAAAATTACCTTTGCTGAGTCTTGCACTGCAGGGTTAATAGCAGCTAAATTTGGTCAATTTGCAGGAGTTTCAGCCGCTTTTGACGGCTCGCTTATAACTTATGCAAACGAGATTAAAGCTGAATGGCTAGGAGTTGGCAAAGACACTCTTGAAACTTATGGAGCGGTAAGCGAGCAATGTGTAAATGAGATGCTAAGCGGGGCTATTCGTTCAAGCGGAGCTGATTTCGCATTAGCTGTTAGCGGAATAGCAGGACCTGATGGTGGAAGCGTGGAAAAACCCGTAGGAACCGTATTTGTAGGAGCTTTAAGCAAAAACGGTAAGATCATAGTCGACAGGCTAAATTTAAATGGAGATAGAAACTATATAAGAGAGCAAAGCGCACTGCATGCCTATACATGCCTATTGCGCATTGCCCCTGAAATCTTTTTTGAATAAAATTTATTTATTAAAAGGAACAGGCTCATAGCCTTGTCTAATCAAAGCTCCCATTCCGCCATGTAAATTTATTATATTTAGACCGCCGGAATCAAGCATTCTAGCCGCATGAAAACTTCTGTTGCCGCTTCTACATATTAAAGCAATAGGCTTTGAGATATCAAAGTTCTCCTTTAGTTCTTGTATAAATTTAGTAGTATTATAAGGATCAAAGGTTATTGTTTTAGCACCTTTTACTATGCCTGTAGCTCTCCATTCTGGCTCTGTTCTGATATCTACAATCTGCTCATAATCATTAATGTTTTGAGGGGTTACATTAACACTTTGAAACTGAGAAAAAGCAGCTGATGCAGCCATTGATAGAAGTAGAAATTTTTTCAATTTTTTGCCTTTTTATCATTTTAAATGGCAGAATTTTATCACTTTTTGGTTAAAAAATTTTTAATAAGTATCAATGTTATTATTTAAGCCTACAACAACTATATTGTTGATACTTAATATTATTATAAGAAATAAATGCTAATATTTTGAGTTTCAATACCATTAAAAAGGATAGACATGAAAAAAAGCATACTAGCTTTAAGTTTGCTAGCAAGTTTTGCACTTGCTGCTGAAATAAACATATATTCTGCTCGCCACTATGACGCTGACACGCAACTTTATAAGTTATTTGAAGAAAAAACTGGAATTAAAGTAAACGCAACTCAAGCAAAAGGTGGAGAGCTTATTAAAAAGCTTGAGGTAGAGGGCGATAGCTCTATAGCAGACCTTTTCATTACTGCGGATGCAGGAAATTTCCACACAGCTAAGAAAAAAGGCGTATTGCAATCCGTAAAATCGCAAACTCTAGAAAAAATCGTTCCGGTTCAATATAGAGATGCAGAGGGTTGCTGGTTTGCAATATCAAAAAGAGCTAGAATTATAGCTTACGATAAGAGAAATTTTGATCCAAGTATTATTAAAAACTACGAAGATCTAACCAAGCCTGAGCTAAAAGGCAAACTTCTAATAAGAAGCGCGACAGCAGCATACAATACATCTCTTCTAGCTTCAATAATAGAGAGTCAAGGCATGGACGCTGCTAGTAAATGGGCTAAAGGCACTCTAGCCAACCTGGCTCGCGATCCAAAAGGTGGAGATAGAGACCAAGCTAAAGCAATATTTGCAGGCGAGGGTCAAGTAGCAGTAATGAACACTTACTACATCGGACTTATGCTAAATTCTCCAAAGCCTGAAGATGTAGAGGTCGCTAAAATTTTAGGAGTAATATTCCCTAATCAAGACAACCGCGGAACACACGTAAATATAAGTGGTATAGCACTGACAAAAGCTGCTAAAAATAAAGAGAATGCTATCAAATTTATGGAATTCATAGTAAGTCCTGAGGCTCAAAAGATACTTGCGGGCATTAACTACGAATACCCTGTAAATACAGCAGTAGAGCCAAGCGATACAATCAAAGCGTTTGGAAAATTCAAAGAGGACTCAACTCCACTTTATAAATCTGTAGAAAAAATAAGCGAAGCCGTAAAAATATTTGATATGGCTGGCTGGAAATAAGTGAATATCAAATTTTGGGCGATTACGGTCGCCCTCATCATCCTAGTCCCTATTATCAGCATTTTTTTCGAGATAGCTTTTGGAGACTACTCCAATTTAGAGCATTTTTTTAAATATCTATTTTTAAGGTATATTCAAGGCACTTTTTTAGTAGCTTTCGGGGTCTTGGCTCTAAGTGCCACAATAGCCGTTATTTCGGCATGGATAGTAGCCAACTACCGATTTCCTTTTGCAAATTTCTTTGAATATGCCCTAATGCTTCCGCTTGCCATACCAGCTTATATATTTAGCTTTTGCTATGTCGGAATAATGGAGTTTCAAGGCTATTTTCATAAAATTTTCGGCTTTAGACTTGATTTTATGAATATTTACGGAGCCATTTTCGTACTCTCGCTATCACTTTATCCATATATCTATATGTTTGCAAAAACTTCCTTTAAAACTCAGTCAAAAGTACTTTTTGACGTATGTAAAATTTATAAACTATCTCAGTTTAAAATCTTTAAAGTAGCAGTGATGCTCTCTAGACCGGCCATTATAGGCGGAGCAATGCTTGTTTTAATGGAGACCTTAAGCGATTACGGCACGGTGGCTTATTACGGAGTGACAACATTTAGCGCAGGGATATTTAAACTATGGTTTGACTTAGGAGACTCATACTCCGCATCTATTTTGGCTGCGATGCTAATGGTTTTAGTATTTGTCATAATGATATTTGAGCATATCAATAAAAACTCAAAAGGTTATAGCTTCAATACGCACAATATCGCAAAAACAACAGCCAAAAGCGAACTTGGAAATATAGGCAAAATTTTAGCTTTCTTATGGTGCTTTGTAATTTTTTGTTTGGCATTTTTATTTCCTGTTGTCTGGCTTGTTTATTGGAGCATAATGACGATTCAAGATTTCAAGCTAGAATTTATAACCATGGCTGGAAATTCGCTTCTAATGGCTATCATAAGTGCAATTTTAATAACTTTTATTAGCTTCTTTCTAGTATTTTCAACAAGAATTATCAAAAACAATAAGCTAAATACATTCTTGCTAAAAACTACCTCTCTTGGCTATGCACTCCCAGGGGCAAGCATAGGCCTATGCGTGATGATAGTATTCGGATATATAGATAGAAATTTTGGCACTCAATTTTTATCAGCCTCGTTTGTCGTATTGATCTTTGGCTATATTGTAAGATTTTTAGCGACTTCAGTATATGCTGTAGAGAGCGGCTATGCAAAAATTCCAAAAAATATAGATGATGCGAGCTTGCTTCTTAACAAATCCAAATTCACGCTTTTTTTCAAAGTGCACCTTCCTCTGTTAAGGCACTTTTTCTTTCTTTCGTTGATTGTAGTTTTTATAGACATTGTAAAAGAGCTGCCATTAAGCTTGATACTGCGTCCGCTTGGCTTTGAAACTCTTAGTATTAGAGCATTTTTCTATGCCACAGATGAAAGACTATATGCGGCGGCATTACCATCTTTACTGATAGTTTTGCTATCTTTAGCGGCAGTAATTTGGCTTGAAATAATATCTAGGAAAAAAGCATAATGGAAATTTTAAATATTAGAAATTTAAACAAGAAATTTAATAACATAGAAGTTTTGAAACATATAAATTTGACGCTAAAAGAAGGTGAAATTTTAAGTATTTTGGGCGAAAGTGGATGTGGCAAAAGCACTCTTTTGAGAATTATAGCTGGACTTGAGACAAAAGATAGCGGAGATATAGAGCTTAAAAAAGGTTGTGGTGTGGCTATGATGTTTCAAAACTATGCTCTTTTTCCACACTTAAATGTCTATAAAAATATAGAATTCGCTCTTTCAAAAATGCCTAAAAATGAACGCGATATAGAGATAAAAAGTCTACTTGAGAAATTTAAAATAAAAGATTTAAAAAATAAGATGTGTGATCAAATTTCAGGAGGACAGGCTCAACGCGTGGCATTTGCAAGAGCGGTGGCAAACAAAGAGAAGCTTTTATTGCTTGATGAGCCGTTTGCAAACCTAGATCACAATCTCCGCCATACTTTAAGATCCGAATTAAAACAGATGATCAAACAAAACGGTCTAAGTGCTATTATGGTAACTCACGATAAAGAAGATGCTTTTATGCTAAGTGATAAAATTGCGCTTATTAAAAATGGTATTATTTTAGATATTGGCACACCTAAAGAACTCTATTTTCATCCTAGTAATTTCGAGGTGGCAAAATTTTTAGGCGAGATGAACTCTGTGGCAGGATACAATATAGAAGTGCTTCCAGATGAATTTAAGCAGTGGCTTAAAAACAAGAGATATATGTTTAGACCAGAACAAATTATAAGCGGCAACAAATTTGAAGCAAATGTATTAAGTTACCGATTTTTAGGTGCATTTTATGAGCTTGAATTGGAATTTAAGAATGTAAAATTTAAAAGCATCATAAGCTCAAATATTGAAATAAGTGATAAATTTAGCTTTGACCTCAACTAAAATATTAACTAAATTCTCATAAAATATACAGAATAAAACAAAAGGCTATTTTATGAATAAAATTTCAATATCTGCAATACTGCTAACTCTACTTTTATCAGGATGCTCTGATGGCAAACAAGCTAAAGAGATAGTTGATTCCACAAAAGATGCTGCCAACAAAATAATAGAAAAAGGCTCTAACGCTGCAAAAGATGTCATTGATAAAACCTCAGAAATAAAAGGAAGCACTCAAGATATCATAGGTGCAGTTACTGATAAGGCTATAAAAAGTGCCGAAGAGATCAAGGATAAAGTAGAGAGCACCATAGACGAGATAAGAAAAGACACTAAAGATATTTTAAACAACATGCTAGAAGAAAACGGTACTAAAGAAAACCAAAAATCGGAAGAGATTTTTAAGATATAAATGAGGTGGTGTCCCCAGCGAGATTCGAACTCACGGCCTCAAAATTAGGAATTTTGCGCTCTATCCAGCTGAGCTATGAGGACAAAATATAAATTAATGCTATTTAGTATGTGTTATTTTAAATCGACAAAATAGGCTATATAAAAGTATATTTGTCAGTTTATAAAATTAAAAAAGGGCGAGGAAATCCCGCCCTAAATTTTAGCCATTTCTCTTTTTAATGATCTCTTCAGATACGTTCTTAGGAACTTCTTCGTAATGATCAAATTCCATAGAGTATGTAGCACGACCTTGAGTTTGGCTTCTTAGGTCTGTTGAGTAACCAAACATCATAGCAAGTGGGCAGAATGCTGTAACGATCTTGTTGCCACTTCTTTCATCCATTGAGCTAACTTGTCCGCGGCGCTTGTTAAGGTCGCCAATAACATCACCCATATACTCTTCAGGAGTTTCAACTTCAACCTTCATCATAGGCTCAAGTATAACCGCACCTGCTTTTCTAGCACCCTCTTTAAAGCCCATTGAAGCAGCAAGTTTAAACGCCATTTCAGAGCTATCCACTTCGTGGTAGCTACCGTCAAATAGCGTAACTTTAACGTCTTCCACAGGATATCCTGCAAGAACACCGTTTTGAAGCGCCTCTTTACAACCTTTTTCAACAGCCGGAATATACTCTTTAGGTACGACACCGCCTTTGATGTCATTAACAAACTCAAATCCAGTGCCTGGCTCAAGTGGCTCAAGACGCAAGAATACGTGTCCGTATTGACCACGTCCACCTGATTGCTTAGCATATTTGTACTCTTGCTCAACTGTTTTGCGGATAGTTTCGCGGTATGCAACTTGAGGTTGTCCAACCTCTGCATCAACTTTAAATTCGCGAAGCATACGATCAACGATAATCTCAAGGTGAAGCTCACCCATACCAGAGATGATAGTTTGACCACTCTCTTCATCTGTGCTAACTCTAAAGCTTGGATCTTCTTGCGCTAGCTTTTGAAGTGCAAGTGCCATCTTCTCTTGATCTGCCTTAGTTTTTGGCTCAACCGCAACAGAGATAACTGGATCTGGGAAGTCCATTCTCTCAAGGATTACTTTATCTTTTTCGCTTGACAATGTATCACCTGTTAGAGTCTCTTTCAAGCCTACAACAGCGCCGATCTCGCCGGCGTGAAGAACTGTGATCTCTTCTCTTTTATTTGAATGCATCTTTAAAAGACGACCGATTCTTTCCTTTTTGCCTTTAGCTGAGTTGTAAGCATAGCTACCGCTCTCTAGACTACCACGATAAACACGAACGAAAGTTAGCTGACCGACAAACGGGTCTGTCATGATCTTAAATGCAAGACCGGCAAATTCGCCATCATCGGCTGACTCAACTTTTACCTCTGTGCCGTCTTCATACTCGCCTCTGATCGCCTCAACCTCATCTGGAGCCGGAAGATAATCAACGACAGCATCAAGAAGTGGTTGAACACCTTTATTTTTAAATGATGTTCCGCAAACCATAGGGATAATTGACATTGAAAGACAACCGGCTTTTATACCTTGTTTAATCTCCTCAACGCTAAGCTCCTCACCGCTAAGGTATTTCTCCATAAGCGCATCATCGGTTTCAGCTGCAGCCTCAACCATTTTCGCACGGTACTCTTCTGCTTTTTCTAGTAAATCGGCTGGAATTTCTTTCTCTACGAATGTAGTTGGCTTGCTATCATCTTCCCAAACCAAAGCTTTCATAGTTACTAGATCAACTACGCCTTTAAATGTATCTTCAGCACCGATTGGAATTTGAATAGGCACCGGGTTTGCTTTTAGGCGGTTTTTGATTTGGCTCTCTACGTTATAGAAATTTGCGCCAACTCTGTCCATTTTATTTACATAAACCATTCTTGGAACGCCGTATTTGTTAGCTTGTCTCCAAACTGTTTCAGACTGAGGCTGAACGCCACCAACCGAACAAAATACAGCAACGGCACCGTCAAGAACACGCATGGAACGCTCAACTTCGATAGTAAAGTCAACGTGGCCCGGAGTGTCAATAAGGTTAATTTGGTGATCTTTCCAGAAACAAGTTGTAGCAGCAGAGGTAATTGTAATACCACGCTCTTTTTCTTGTTCCATCCAGTCCATCGTAGCAGCACCATCGTGAACCTCACCAAGTTTATGACTCATACCTGTAAAGAACAGAATTCTTTCGCTGGTTGTAGTCTTTCCAGCATCAATGTGAGCCGCGATACCGATGTTTCTAACCATATGTAATGGGGTTTTTCTATTTGACATAAATATTCCTTATTACCAGCGATAGTGAGCAAACGCTTTGTTAGCCTCTGCCATTTTGTAAGTATCCTCTTTCTTCTTAAAAGATGCACCTTTTGAATTTGCAGCATCAAGCAGCTCGTTAGCAAGCTTGTCTATCATAGTTCTTTCGCTTCTCTTTCTTGCATAGCTGATTATCCAGCGGATAGCAAGAGCTTGTTGGCGCACTGGGCGAACCTCAACAGGAACTTGATATGTAGCACCACCAACGCGGCGTGATTTAACTTCCATGATTGGTTTTACATTTTCAATAGCATCGTTAAAAACATCTATGCCTTTAACTTCGCTATTTCTTTTTTCGATAGCTTTGATAGCACCGTACATAATCTCGGTTGCTACGCTTTTTTTACCATCGTACATAAGCGAATTAATAAATTTAGTGATTACTTTGTTTCCATATATCGGATCAGGTAAAACTTCCCTTACAGGGGCTTTTCTTCTTCTCATTTGATTATTCCTTCAAATTTTATAAATTTTACTCAAACGCAACTAAATTAAAAGCGCGTCTGCGAACCTAATTTCTTATTTCTTTTTTCCCGCTGCAGCAGCTGCTTGACCAGGTTTAGGACGTTTAGCACCATATTTAGAACGTGAAACTGTTCTTTTTGCAACACCAGCAGTATCAAGCGCACCACGAACTATGTGATATTTAACACCAGGTAAGTCTTTAACCCTACCGCCGCGAACTAGCACGATGCTGTGCTCTTGCAGGTTGTGACCCTCACCGCCGATATAGCTAATAACTTCAAAGCCACTGGTTAATCTAACCTTGGCAACTTTTCTCAAAGCAGAGTTTGGTTTTTTCGGAGTTGTTGTGTAAACTCTCGTGCAAACGCCTCTTCTTTGAGGACACTCTTTTAGCGCTGGAGATTTTGATTTTACAATCACTTTCTTGCGCTCTTTTCTGACCAATTGATTTATGGTTGGCACAGTAATTCCTTTCGACTAAATTTATTAAAAAGACTTAATTTTATTTAAAAAAAGCTTAATTTAAGGTAAATTTCTAAATTTTTAACTTGTAGGCTGATTGTTAAACTCTTAAAGCAGGAGTTTTAGTGATATAAATTTTAAATTTTGATTAAAATTTTATAAATTGCCCTGCTGAAATTTAGCAGGGCAAAAAATATTTAATTTTGTTTTAGTTTTATCTTTCTATCTTGATAAAGTCCTGTTCCAACAGGTATCATACGACCCAAGATAACGTTTTCTTTTAGATCTTCAAGATGATCTATCTTGGCAGCTATACTGGCTTCTGTTAAGACTTTTGTAGTCTCTTGGAAAGATGCTGCAGAGATCACACTATCGCTTCCTATTGCGGCTCTTGTTACACCAAGCAAGATAGGCTCAGCTATAGCAGGATTGCCTCCCATACGCATTATTCTCTCGTTCTCCTCTTTAAATCTTATACGAGAGATCATATCACCGACTATGAAATTAGTATCTCCGCTATCTATTATCTTAACCTGTCTTAGCATCTGAGAAACTATTATCTCAATGTGCTTATCAGCTATCGCAACACCTTGTGAGCGGTAAACTTGCTGAATTTCACTTATCAAATAGTAGTGAAGTGCTTTTTCACCTAAAATTCTTAACACATCATGGCTTGATATAAGTCCATCAGTTAGCTTCTCACCAGCATGTATAAACTCTCCGCTTCTAACTTGAATTTGTCTAGTTTTGTCTATCAAGTATTCAGAAGTAGTTCCATCTTCTGCTTCGATAATAATTCTCTCTTTTGAGCGAAGTGGTTTTTCAAATCTTACAATACCGTCTATTTCGGCAATAATAGCAGTATTCTTAGGTCTTCTTGCTTCAAATAGCTCAGATACTCTAGGAAGACCTCCTGTAATATCCTTTGATTTTGCTACGGCTTTTGGTGTTCTAGCTAAAATATCAGCCTGTTCTACACTTGCACCATCATTTACAAATATCGCTGTTTTTGGCTCAAGTTGATAGCGAATAATCCTTCCATCCTTAGTACTAATTACGATGGTAGGTTTTATACCGGAAGGCAGATATTCATTGATCACAAGACGAGTCTGTCCTGTAGCCTCGTCATATTGTTCTGACGCACTATAATTAGGCTCTATATCTTCATAAGATACCACTCCGGCTTCTTCGGCAATAACAGGAGTAGAGTATGGATCCCATTCTGCTACTATTAACTGCTCCTCATTTACAGGTTCAGCTATAATATCTTTTGAGCCTACTATATCGCTATCATTTACTTTAATAACTGAATTTCTTGGTATATAGTAGCGAACCGCCTCTCTATCATCTTCATCGGCAACTACGACAAATAGCCCTTTTTCGGCTACAGTATAGCCCTTTTTAATATTTCTTATGCGCTCTAAATAATCGCCTTTTAGAATATAAAATTTAAGTACTCCATTTGCTCCAGAAACTATCTTTCTAGCTACAGGATCACCGTCAGCCATCTTAATTTCACTTGCAAAAGGAATACGATTAGGAATGTTCCAACCTTCTTTGATAATCTCGGCTATACTCTCGTTTTCTTGAACATTATCTCCATGCTCATAAGATATATGAATTTTACCCTCTACTTTACCGCTAACTCCGGCTAATTCGTTTGGTTTAGCAAGATCATTTCTTCTAAGAGTGTATTTAGCCTCTTCATTCTTACCTTTTATAGTAATATTGACATCTTCGTGAGCTATTTCTATCTCAATTTTACCTGCAAAAGGAGCCTTTATCTTTGGCTCAACCAATAAAACGGCAGCATTACGACGATTAGCTACAATTCTCTTGCCGTTATTCTCATAAGTATTAAGATTGTAATATCTTATAAAGCCCTCTTTTTGTGCTACCACCTGGCGATCTTGCTGCTCTGTTGAAGCAGTTCCACCTATGTGGAATGTTCTAAGAGTAAGCTGAGTTCCAGGCTCACCGATTGATTGAGCAGAGATGATACCTACTGCCTCTCCTGGTTTTACGAGCTTGCCCTCTCCAAGGTTAAGACCATAGCACTTAGCGCAAACTCCCTTTGCAGCCTTGCAAGTAATAGGAGTTCTAATACTTACAGATTTTATTCCGGCTTCAATTATGGCTTTTGCCTTCTCTTCGTCTATTAAAGTACCTTCAGAGAATAAAATTTCATTTGCTATCGGATCTATAATATCATCCGCTAAAACACGTCCTAAAATTCTCTCTTCAAGACTTTCTACCAACTCACCGTTTTCGGTAATCTCGGTAATCTCAACACCTTCGTGAGTACCGCAATCTTCAATTGTAACTTTAACGTTTTGTGCAACGTCGATTAGCTTTCTAGTTAGATATCCAGCGTTTGCCGTTTTAATAGCGGTATCGGCAAGTCCCTTTCTAGCACCGTGAGTTGAGATAAAGTACTCAAGTACGTTTAGTCCTTCACGGAAATTTGATGTAATAGGCGTCTCGATGATCGAGCCGTCAGGCTTAGCCATAAGACCACGCATACCGGCAAGCTGACGAATTTGCGCAGCAGAACCTCTAGCTCCTGAATCCGCCATCATATAAATCGAGTTAAATCCGCCCTTATCGTTTTGGATAAGCTTCATCATCTCGCCCGCAACTACGTTGTTTGTATCGGTCCAGATATCAACAATCTTATTATATCTTTCCGAATCGGTTAAAAGACCGGCACCATATTGGTTTTGAATTTCGCGTACTTTTTTCTTAGCTTCATCAATATGTTTTTGTTTGTGCTCAGGTACAATAATATCTGCGATAGATATAGAAACTCCTGCTTTTGTAGCATAGCGGAAGCCTAAATTTTTAAGTCTGTCCAAAAATCCAGCCGTTACTTCAAGTCCGCCTGTTTTGTAAACGTAATCAACTAAATTTGCTATATCTTTCTTTTTCATAACTCTGTTCCACATATTTTCAGGAACAAAATCAGGTAATATAGAGCGGATGATCAAACGTCCGGCAGTCGTAAATAGAGTCTTGCCGTCTATCATAGTTTTAATTTTTGAGTGAACCTCAAGGCAGTGCGCCTCTTCAGCGATCATAACCTCATCGACGCTTGCAAAAATTTTGTTTGCACCCTTACTATCTGTTTTCTCAAGACTTAGATAATAAATTCCTAACACCATATCTTGGCTAGGAACGGTTATAGCTTTACCACTTGCAGGAAGCAAGATGTTCATCGAGCTAAGCATTAAAATTTTGCACTCTGCAATAGCCTCTTGTGATAGTGGAACGTGAACAGCCATTTGGTCACCGTCAAAGTCAGCGTTAAACGCTGAACAAACGAGCGGATGAAGCTGTATCGCCTTACCCTCAACCAGTACAGGGTGAAACGCCTGAATAGAAAGCTTATGTAGTGTCGGAGCACGGTTTAGCATAACAGGATGATCCTTAACAACCTCCTCTAAGCACTCCCAAACTTCGTTCGTCTTATCCTCTATCATCTTCTTGGCTTGCTTAACAGTCGTTGCATAGCCCTTTTCTTCAAGACGCGCTAAAAGGTGCGGCTTAAACAACTCAAGAGCCATTCTCTTTGGAAGTCCGCACTGATCCATTCTAAGCTTTGGACCTACAACGATAACAGAACGACCAGAGAAGTCAACACGCTTACCAAGCAAATTTTGTCTAAAGCGACCTTGCTTACCTTTAATAATCTCAGAAAGTGATTTAAGTGGGCGTTTGTTTGCACCTTTTACGGCATTTGCTCTTCTTCCGTTATCAAATAGAGCATCAACCGCCTCTTGAAGCATTCTTTTTTCGTTTCTTATAATGATTTCAGGCGCGTCAAGCTCCATAAGTCTCTTTAAACGTGCATTTCTATTTATAACACGGCGATAAAGATCGTTCACGTCAGAAACGGCAAATTTGCCTCCATCAAGGCTAACAAGTGGACGCAAATCAGGCGGAAGCACAGGCAAATTTGTAATCATCATCCACTCAGGGCGATTGCCTGAATTTAAAAATGATTCAACAACCTTTAATCTCTTTACAATAGTTTTTTTCTTAGCCTCTGAATTTGTAGAACTAACCTCATCTTTTAGAGTATTTAAAAGCTCTATCAAATCTAAATTTGCAAGCATATCCCTGATAACTTCTCCACCCATTCTAGCTCTAAATCCGGTATCCTCAAAACGTTGAGAAAGAGATTGATATTGCTCGTCGTTTAAAACGTCATAAATTTCTACTTTTTTGCTATTTTCATTATCGTAAAACGCATCACCGACAGACTCAACTATATATGCTTCATAGTAAAGCACTCGCTCAAGATCTTTCATCTTGATACCAAGAAGCGTTCCTATACGGCTTGGAAGTGAGTTTACATACCAGATGTGAGCCACAGGAGTTACAAGCTCGATATGACCCATGCGTGAACGACGAACCTTTGAACTAGTTACCTCAACACCACATTTTTCGCATTTGATGCCCTTGTAGCGCATCTTTTTATATTTACCGCAAAGACACTCATAGTCTCTGATCGGACCAAAAATTTTGGCACAAAATAGACCGTCACGCTCAGGTTTTAGTGTGCGATAATTTATAGTTTCTGGTTTTTTAACCTCTCCGTAACTCCATGATTTAATCTTCTCAGGGCTTGCCAAACGAAGTTGAAATGCCTCAAAATCACGAGGGCGGTGCTCTTCTTTTATCTCAATAGGTTTTAATTCACTCATTGTTATCTTCCTCATCGTATATCTCAACGTCAAGCGCTAGAGATTTAAGCTCGTTTGTTAAAACAAAAAACGTCTCAGGAATTCCTGTTTCTGGTACATTTTCGCCTCTTGTTAGTGCTTTATAAGCCATCAAACGACCTTCAACATCGTCTGATTTTACAGTTAACATCTCTCTTAGAGTATGTGCTGCACCGTAAGCCTCAAGTGCCCAAACCTCCATCTCTCCAAATCTTTGACCACCAAATAGAGCCTTACCGCCAACAGGTTGTTGTGTAACAAGGCTGTATGGTCCGGTACTTCTTGCGTGAACTTTCTCATCAACCAAGTGGTGAAGCTTAAGCATATACATGCAGCCTACGTTTACTCTCTCTTTTATTTTTGAGCCAGTTCGCCCGTCGTAAAGCTCGCTCTTACCATCCATATCGATTTTAGCCATCTCAAATAGCTTTGCAAATTCCTCTACTTTAACACCTTCAAAAATAGGAGTAGCAAATTTTACACCATTTGACCAATCTCTTGCATAGTCGATTAAATCCTCATCGCTTATGCTAGATATTGCTTTTTTAGCATCTGTAAATTTAGAAACATCAGCTATCTCAATCATCTTAGCACGAAGCGTTTTGATCCACTCGCCCTTTTTCTCTTCGAAAATTTGATTTATCTGCTCACCTAAGCGGTAGCCCACAAGACCGAGATGGCTTTCTAAAATTTGACCTATATTCATACGGCTTGGAACACCTAGCGGATTTAATACAATATCTACAGCCTGTCCGCTCGGAAGATATGGCATATCAACTTCTGGAACTATATTTGAAACAATACCCTTGTTACCGTGACGTCCAGCCATCTTATCGCCTACTTTAAGTTTGCGTTTTGTAGCTATATATACTTTTACAAGTTTAACAACTCCGCTTGGCAAGATATCATCTTTTTCTAAAATTTCTATCTTAGCGTCATGCTCTTCTTTTAATTTTTTCTTTTCATTTTGGAAGTAGTTTTTAAGCTCATCATATTTTTTCTGAACATCTTTTGCATAGCTTTTTACAATACTATTTAGTGTAAAGCGGTTGATATTCTCAAGATCTGCTTTGTCTATCTTGCTTCCTTTTTTATACTCTTTTTTACCGATAGTTAAACTATCAGAAAGAGCATTTTTGGATAATAAAGAAGTTACTTTTAGCATCTCCTCTCTATCCATCATAAGTAGGCGATCATGATGCTCTTTTTCCAAATTTAGCTTCTCTTCTTCATAGGCCTTATTTGTTCTATTGTCTTTCTCATAGCCTTTTTTTGTAAAGATTTTAACATCTACTACAACACCTTCCATAGAAGCTGTCGCATATAGAGATTTATTGACAACGTGTCCTGCTTTTTCACCAAAGATAGCCCTTAGAAGTCTCTCTTCAGGAGTTGGTTTAACCTCTCCCTTTGGAGATACTTTACCTACTAGAATCATTCCAGGTTTTACATGTGTACCTATTTTTATAATTCCGTTTTCATCAAGGTGCATAAGATCTTCTTCTTTGATGTTTGGAATATCTTTTGTGATCTCTTCGACACCGTCTTTTAGCTCTCTAGCTTCTATCTCTTTTTCATAGATATGCACACTTGTAAAAGCGTCTTCACGTATCATCTTTTCGCTGATTACGATCGCATCCTCATAGTTATAACCATTCCAAGGCATAAATGCTATAAGTGCATTTTTACCTATGGCAAGCTCGCCACGCTCCATGCTGGGGCCATCAGCTATAACTTGACCAGCCTCTACGTTATCACCTTTTCTTACAATAGGATGCTGACAAAATGTTGTGTTTTGGTTGGTTCTTAAATTTTTCTCCATAGAGTAATGGTCTATATAAGGACCCGCCTCATCTTCACCCAAAATAAATATATTTTTATTATCAACCTTTTCAACAACACCTGGACGTCTTGCTTTAATTGCTTCCCAAGCATCGCGCGCTACGATTCTTTCCATTCCGGTTCCTACAATAGGAGCTGATGAGCGAAGAAGCGGAACTGCTTGACGTTGCATGTTTGAACCCATCAATGCACGGTTAGCATCGTCATGTTCCAAAAACGGAATAAGAGAAGCCGCAACACCCGCTATCATACCAGAACAAAGGTCTATAAGCTTAACATCCTCACGCTTAGCAAGTATCATCTCTCCGTCTTGTCTAGCCTCTATAAGATCCTCTACTATATAGCCATGATCGTCTATAAGTGTTGAAGCCGGAGCTATTACTATATTTTCCTCTTGAGTTGCAGTTAGATAGACAATCTCCTCAGTTACTTTGCCGTCAACAACTCTCTTATAAGGCGCTTCAACAAAACCTAGGTTATTTACTTTTGCATAAGTTGAAAGTGTGTTTATAAGACCGATGTTTTGACCTTCCGGGGTCTCTACAGGGCAAATTCTGCCGTAGTGTGTAGGGTGAACGTCACGCACCTCAAATCCGGCACGCTCTTTTACAAGTCCACCCTCACCAAGTGCCGACAAGCGGCGCTTGTGTGTAACTTCACTTAGAGGGTTTGTCTGATCCATAAACTGGCTTAGCTGTCCGCCCGTAAAAAATTCTGTTATAGTCGTAGTAATCATCTTTGGATTTACAAGATCATAAGGCATAATCTCTTCAATGCTACTGCTTAAGCTTGTAAATTTATCGCGGATAGCCTTTTGCATCTTAACAAAACCAAGATGAAGTTCGTTTGCCAAAAGCTCACCGATAGAGCGGATACGTCTGTTTCCAAGGTGGTCTCTATCGTCTATATGGCCTTGTCCGTTTTTAACTTTTATAAGATATTTTGCTGTTTTTATGATATCTTCATTTGTTAGAACGGTTACATATTCAGGAACATCAAGTCCAAGCTTGTGATTCATCTTCATACGACCAACTTGAGTTAGATCATATCTTTCAGGATTGAAGAACAGATCATTTACAAATGTCTTTGCAGCGTCTTTTACGACAGGCTCTCCAGGACGCATAACCTTGTAAATTCTAATCGCCGCAAGGTCGTTTTCATCCTCTACGTTTTCAGTTTGTCTAAGAAGTTTTAGAGTTTCGCCATCTGCGATAAACGAGTTGATAATCGCATCGTCAACACCTGCTGCAAGGTCATTTGCTATCTCTATAGTATCCTGATCTGCTAAAATTTTAGCCAATTTATTCTCATCAAGCTGCGCAAGAGTATCATATATAACTTCCCCGCTCTCTTTATCAATTACTGGAGTAGCTAAAAATCTATTGACCAAAATTTCAGTAGGATACTCTACCCACTTAATGCCACTTTTAATAATCTCATCAGCTTTCTTCTTGGTAAGTCTTTTTCCGGCTTGGTGAAGCACATTACCATCTTCGTCTTTTATATCATACTCTATTCTGCCTACATAATCTTCAGGGTTAAATTCAGTTAAAAATTTATTGTTTTTAATAGTTAGAGTTTGGATAGGATAAAATAGTTTTATAATATCTTGTTTTTTATATCCAAGCGCTCTAAATAGTATAGTTACAGGAACTTTTCTGCGTTTATTAATACGAACGTATAAAACGTCTTTTGTATCGTATTCAAAGTATAGCCAAGAACCGCGGTCAGGAATAATCTGGGCTGTGTAAATTAGCTTATTTACGACAGTTGGGCTCTCTTCTTCTTTAAATATAACACCAGGGCTTCTATGAAGTTGATTTACCACAACTCTTTCGACACCGTTTATGATAAATGAAATTCTATCTGTCATAAGAGGAATTTCACGTATAAAAATTTCTTGTTCTTTTATATCTTTTACACCGATCTTTTCACCTGTTTTCTCATCTTTTTCATGGACTATAAGGCGAATTTTCATCTTTAAATTTACAGAGTAAGTAAGACCTCTTTCCATACACTCTCTAATAGTGTATTTAGGCTTGCCAATCTCTGAGCTTACATATTCAAGCGAAAGTCTATTTTGCGGATCATGTATAGGAAATATTGATTTAAAAACTTTTTCGATACCGCTTTCGCCCTGATTTTCGCCCAAATTTAGAAAATAATCAAAACTCTTTTTTTGTAATTGTAATAGGTTAGGAACATCAATCTCTTTAGCAACATTTGAAAAATCAACTCTAAGACGATTTCCTGAGTATAAACTGTTTAGCATGCGTCTACCTCGTGGTATAAGTTTGAAAGAAAGTAAATGAACCACACGTCTGTGGCATCTTTAAATTTAAAGGGGAGCAAATCCCCTTTCCAGAAATAAATAATTATTTAAGTTCGACTTTAGCGCCAGCTTCTTCAAGCTCTTTTTTAGCTGCTTCAGCTTCAGCTTTGCTAATTCCCTCTTTAAGTACTGAAGGTGTTTGTTCAACTGCATCTTTAGCCTCTTTAAGACCAAGACCTGTAAGAGCGCGAACAACCTTAATAACGTTGATCTTTTTCTCGCCACCGTCAAGTAAAACTACGTTAAATTCAGTTTTCTCTTCAACTTCCGCTGCTGCTGCGCCACCTGCTGCGCCTGCTACCATAACTGGAGCTGCGCTTACTCCAAATTTTTCTTCGAATTCTTTTACTAATTCACTTAGTTCTAGTACTGAAAGATTAGAGATAAATTCTAATACATCTTCTTTAGTAATTGCCATTTTTAAATTCTCCTAATTTTTTATGCTGATTGTTCTTTTTTCTCTTTAAGCGCATTTAGTCCAATTGTGAAATTTTGGATAGGCGCATTCCAAACTTGCAATAACATTGCAATAAGCTCATCACGACTTGGCATTTTAGATAGTGCTTTAACCTTCTCAACACTAGCAACTTCGCCATCAATGTGTGCTGTTTTAATCTTAAATAGCTCACTGTTAGTCTCTTCAAATTTAGCCGCAACTTTAGTAGCTGAAAGCTGATCGCCCCAAATGAATATATTTGTATCCTTAAGAGCCATGCCATCTTTATCGGCATTCTTAAGAGCGATATTTGCAAGAGTATTTTTTATAACTTGAACCTTTACGTTTTGCTCTCTTGCAGCATTTCTTAATACTTCAAGTTTTTTAACGTTAAGTCCGCGATAGTCACATACTATAATCGCTTCATTATCTTTAAATTCAGTTTCAAGTTTAGCTATGATTTCAGATTTTTCGCTTCTTGTCATTCATTCTCCTTTCCGACCGGTGATTTCAAGCAGAGCGGGTCGTCCAATTAAGTCTATTGACCTCGGCTATCTCCAATCTAAGATATAAATTTATAAAAATTTAATTAACGTAAATCTATTAACTCTTGAGTCTCAAGTGAAACAGATGGACTCATAGTTAGCGATAGTGCTGCAGTTTTAATATATCTACCTTTTGCAGCTACTGGTTTATGTTTGTTTATAGCCTTAATGAAAGTTGAGATATTATCATTTAGCTGCTCTTTTGAGAAGCTTACTTTACCAAGACCTGCGTGAATATTTCCTTGCTTATCGACACGGAAATTCACCTGACCACTCTTCGCATTATTGACAGCTTGCGCAACATCCATTGTAACTGTGCCTGTTTTTGGGTTTGGCATAAGACCTTTTGGTCCTAAAATTCTACCAACTTTACCAACTAGACCCATTAAATTTGGCGTAGCTATCAAAACATCAAAATTCATTATGCCTTTTTGTATATCTTCAATTAGATCGTCGCTTCCTACAATATCTGCACCAGCTGCCTTAGCCTCATCAGCTTTAGCATCTTTGGCAATAACAGCTACACGAACAGTTTTGCCTGTACCTGCAGGAAGAACGACAGAGCCTCTAACCATTTGATCAGCGTGTCTTGGATCAACATTAAGTTTAAGTGCTATCTCAACTGTTTCGTCGAATTTTGCAGAAGCAAGAGTTTTTACAGTATCAATCGCCTCAATTAAAGTATATATTTTATTAGCGTCTACTTTTTTTAGTAATTCGCTAAATCTTTTAGTATTTTTCTTTGACATTAATTTCTCCGCATTTAAAAGTGCTTCCGCCCATAAATTTTAAATCCTCGGCGGTTTAAGGATTAGTCGATTACTTCAATACCCATAGAACGAGCTGAACCGGATATAATCTTAGCTGCTTGCTCTTTATCTTTAGTATTCATATCAACGATTTTTTTCTCTACAATCTCTAGGATTTGAGCTTTTGTAAGCTTTCCTACTTTATTTTTTAGCGGATTGTCCGCACCTTTTGTAATATTTGCAGCCTTTTTTATAAGGTCTGTTGCAGGTGGTTGTTTTGTAATAAATGTAAAGCTTCTATCGGCATAAACTGTGATAACAACAGGAATGTTATAACCTGCCATATCTTTTGTTCTTTCGTTAAATGCTTTACAAAATTCCATAATATTTACACCTTGCTGACCAAGAGCAGGACCAACCGGCGGGCTTGGATTTGCTTTAGCTGCTGCAATTTGTAATTTAATTTCGCCTATAACTTTTTTAGCCATAAACCTCTCCTTATACTATCTTCTCAACTTGTGAATATAAAATTTCAACCGGCGTGCTTCTACCGAAAATAGAAACATTTAATCTTAATTTTCCATGTATCATATCGTACTCTTCGACTATGCCGGTAAAATTTGCAAAAGGTCCTTCTGTTATACGAACGCTTTCACCGTTTTCAAATGAAATTTTAGGTTTAGGCGCTCCACGTTTTTGGACTTTTTCCAAAATCAAATTTATATCTTTATCGCTTAACGGTGTCGGCTTTTTAGACTCACCTATAAATCTTCCAACTTTTGGCAGAGATTGAATCTTATGCCAAAGAGCGGTATCTAGATCAAGGTGTGCAAAAGCATATCCGGGATAAAGACTTCTCTCGTTTATTTTTTTCTTGCCGTTTTTAATCTCTATAACGTCTTCAGTCGGGACAACAACCTCTTTTAATTGCTCTTCAATGTTGTGATCTTTGACTAAATTTTCAATAGCTCTCTTAACGCTCATCTCGCTGCCGGCATAAGTTTGAATCGCATACCATTTATGTGCCATTGCTTATACCTTAATTTAAATTAACTTTGAAAGAGAGTAAGACATTACTACATCAACAATTGCTAGAAAAAGTGAAATAACAGCCACAACAGCAAAAACTGTTATAAATGCATTTCTAACTTGCTCTTTCGTAGGGTAAATAACTTTCATTATCTCTGCTCGAGAGAGTTTAAAATAGTTTATTAGTTTTTCCATTTTCAACCTTTGATGGCAGGGCAAGAGGGATTCGAACCCCCAACCATTGGATTTGGAATCCAGCGCTCTACCGTTGGAGCTATTGCCCTAATGCGTTAGCCTTTAATTTAGCTCTTTAACTTTACTTCTTTATGAACTGTATGTTTTTTTAATCTTGGACAATATTTTTTAATCTCTAGCTTTTCAGTGGTTGTCTTGCTATTTTTTGTCGTAGTGTAATTTATATCACCAGACTCAGAACATTTAAGACCTACTTTTACTCTACTATTATTTTTTGCCATAAATTTCCTTTAAAAAGCGGAGAAAATTCTCCGCTAAAAATCAAAATATTAAATTAAGCTAATATTTTAGAAACAACACCTGAACCAACTGTTCTACCACCCTCACGGATCGCAAAACGTGTTCCCTCTTCAAGAGCAACAGGTGCTATAAGCTCAACTGTAATTTTTAGGTTGTCACCAGGCATAACCATCTCTGTTCCTTCAGGAAGAGCTATAGAGCCTGTAACGTCAGTTGTTCTTACATAAAATTGTGGTCTATAGTTATTAAAGAATGGAGTATGGCGACCACCTTCCTCTTTTGTAAGGATATAAACTTCACCCTCAAATTTTGTATGTGGAGTGATTGATTTTGGCTTGCATAGAACCATACCACGCTCAACGTCTTCTTTTTTAGTACCTCTTAGAAGGACACCAACGTTGTCTCCAGCTTCACCTTGATCCATCTCTTTTCTAAACATCTCAACACCGGTAACCGTTGTTGTTTGAGTATCTCTGATACCAACAATCTCGATTGTATCACCAACTTTTACAAGACCTTTTTCAATTCTACCTGTAACAACTGTTCCACGACCAGAAATTGAGAACACGTCCTCGATTGGCATTAAGAAGTCTTTATCTGTTGCACGAGTTGGAGTTGGGATATAGCTATCAACTGCAGCCATAAGCTCCATAACTTTTGCTGACCACTCACCCTCTGTACCTGCTTTAGCCTCGTTAAGAGCTTGAAGAGCAGATCCAGCTATAATAGGAGTATCATCACCAGGGAAGTTATATTCGTTTAGAAGCTCTCTGATTTCCATTTCAACTAGCTCAAGAAGCTCAGCATCATCAACCATGTCAGCTTTGTTCATGAAAACAACAATGTATGGAACACCAACTTGGCGTGATAGAAGAATGTGCTCTCTTGTTTGTGGCATTGGGCCATCAGCCGCAGAAACAACTAGAATCGCACCGTCCATTTGTGCGGCACCTGTAATCATGTTTTTAACATAGTCGGCGTGGCCTGGGCAGTCTACGTGAGCATAGTGGCGATTTTCTGTCTCATACTCAATGTGTGAAGTTGCAATAGTAATACCGCGCTCTTTCTCTTCTGGAGCATTATCGATATTATCATAATCTTTAAGCTCAGCAAGACCTTTTCTTGAAAGAACAGCAGAAATCGCAGCTGTCAAAGTTGTTTTACCATGGTCAACGTGACCGATAGTACCTATATTTACGTGTGGCTTGTTACGTGAAAATTTTTCTTTTGCCATATCTTCCTCCGTAATGATATTTGTTACTTTAAAATCAAAAATTCATGCTTGTTTTATAATTTTCTCTATATTTTAGTAAAATCCGTGGAGCTCATAGCGGGACTTGAACCCGCGACCTCTTCCTTACCAAGGAAGTGCTCTACCTCTGAGCCATATGAGCGTTACAAACGCTTGGCAATAGAGAATTTTTCAATAAAACAAACATAAACAACTATATGGAATAAATTTGGCAGACTGTATAAATGTATAAAAATTTTACAGCTCCCAGTTTCACTCCAAATCCTTACCCAAATCATGGAGCGGGAAACGGGACTCGAACCCGCGACCCTCAGCTTGGAAGGCTGATGCTCTAGCCAACTGAGCTACTCCCGCACGTAGCATGGTGGTGAGACGTGGATTCGAACCACGGAAGACATAGTCAGCAGATTTACAGTCTGCCCTCGTTGGCCGCTTGAGTATCTCACCCTATTTAAACATTAATAAATGCACTTGGTATTTCTGGTCAAACACTGTTACAAAATGGAGCTGGTGAACGGATTTGAACCGCCGACCTACTGCTTACAAGGCAGTTGCTCTACCAACTGAGCTACACCAGCATCTGATTTGTGAAGCCTGAATTATAGCTCATTTTTTTTCTAAAGTCAAGGATTTTATAAAAATATAGTCATCAAATTTAAATTATTGGTTACTTCCCATTAAAAGCACCAAATTTATCCTATCTTTTACGCCAGTTTTTTCAAAAATAGAAGATATATGAGCCTTTACAGTCCTTAGTGTAATGCCTGAAATATCGGCTATCTCTTGGTTAGTAAGACCGTTATATATAAAATTTGCTATGTCTCGCTCTTTTGCGGTTAGTTTTTCAAGAACATCAACACTTTTTGCAGAAGAACTCTCTTTAGTCATCATAACTATCATGCTTTGAATAAATTCAGGATATAGCCAAATATTTCCGCTTTTGATACTATTTATAGCATCATTAAAGTGAACTCCTTGCATATGAGCGTTCGCATAGCCTTTTACACCAAGAGTCAGATAATCTCTGCCTTCTGTAAAATTTGGATCGCGGGACAAAACTAATATCTTTGTATCAGGATTAAGTGCCAAAATATCATGAATTGTCTCTTTGGAATTACTATAAGCATCAAAAAGTATCAGATCAAATTCGCCCTTTATTATATTTTCTAAAATTCTAGAATTTGATGAAATAAGTGAAATTTCATGCTCTTTTAATTTACTCTTCAACTCGTTAGTAAGCGTATTATTTGAAGTATAGATTAGAATTTTCACTGAAACTCTTTTTTAATTTTTAATCTCTGTCTTATAAATTAAAATATTATTAATGATTACATAAATCTCTTTTAGATCGCCAAAATTTGAATCCACATTTTTATAAGCAAAAGTCTTTAAAAACTCCTTTGTTAAATTTGGAGTCAAATTAGTTAATATAGTAATTTCAATAGTATCGCTTGTGATCTTATACTTATACTCGCTTCCATCTTGCAAGAGTTCTAGATTAAAATTTACACTTTCTGAAATTTCGTTATAGCCATTAATAAAAATCTTTATACTTCTCACTGAATCAAAAGGTACTTCTATATCTTCTTTAAAACTATATATTAAATTTTCACTATCAATACTATTAGCTTCTTCAGTGACAGCAAATTTGAATTGCTTACTAAAATTTAATCCATCAGCCTCTTTAATTTCTATAAAATTTGAGTAAATTTCATTAAAATTTTTAATACAATCGCTAAAAACAAGTTCTCTAATAGACGAATCTATAATATCAACTCCATCTCTATTGCTTAGCATATCTGTTATAACCAAGCTATTTTTTAGTAGCCTAGATTTTGTTACTATATATTCTCTAAATTTACCTCTATAGATAGCCTTATCTACATCAGTTTTATCTATAATACTAGATGAATTATCGCCCTCTTCTACTAAAAAAGCGATTTTTTCTAGCATTATCTCTCTCTTAAAGCGTTTTGCTTAGCTTTTAAAATAGGCTTTAAGATATAGTCAAGTACAGTCTTTTTACCTGTTATAATATCCGCACTTGCTACCATACCTACTTTAATACGAAGAGGTTTTTCTTCACTTCCAAGATAGTTTTTTTGCGTTTTTATTCTAACCAAATAATAACTTTCTCCGCTTTTTTCATTAGTCTCTGTATCGGCACTTATCTGTGTTACTTCGCCTTTAAGACCACCATATATAGAAAAATCATAAGCCGTAAGTTTCACCATAGACTCAAGACCAGGCCTTAAAAATGCAACATCAGCTGGTCTTACTTTAACTTCTGCTATCAATGTATCTTCATTAGGTACAATTTCTGCTATATCCATACCAGGTCTTATAACGCCCGAAACTGTATTTACCATTAGCTTACTAACTATACCGTCAACAGGGGATCTAACAAGAGTTCTATCAACTTTATCACTTAAATTTATCTGGCTTTCATTTAGTCTTGAAATTTCAGCAGAGACTTCATTTAACTCTCTTTTTGCGTTATTTTTAAAAGCAAGCCTTGCTTCCATTATCTTATTTTCAACTTCTTTTATTGTTGATTCTATTCTAGGCACAGATAGTGTAGCTGCTTTTAGATCTCCTTGTAAATCATTTACCCTTCTTTGCAGTTGTAAATATTCAACTTCACTTACAAGACCTTTTTTAAAAAGAGGTTCGGTGATCTGTTTCTCTTTAATCATTAGGTTATAGCTATTTTGTGTTTGAGAAATTTTATTCCTAAGCTCCGCAAGTTCGCTTTGGCGTTGTTTTATCTGTTCTTCAAAGATACTAATCTGCTCTCTTAATCTAGCCTTGTTCGTCGAGAAAAGGCTCTTTTCAAAGGATACAGATCTCTTCATCTGATCATCCGTCGTCATATTGTAATCAAATTCTTTATCGTTAGCCTCTGCATACAACCTTAAATACTTTGCTTGAAGCTCATCAAGTCTTAACTTGGATTCACTATAGCTACTTGAGAAAGTTTTGTTGTCTATTTTTAGTATAACTTGCCCTTTTTTAACCTCATCTCCCATATGAACAAAAATTTCTTCTATAATGCCACCCTCTAAATTTTGAACGATCTGGTTTTTTCCAGATGGAATAATCTTGCCAGTGCCTCTTGTAATCTCATCAATCTCAGCAAATGATGCCCAGCCAACAAGAAAAACAAAAGTTATAAAGATAAGATATAAAATTTTTCTTGAAGCTGACGGCGCCTTTGCCAAAACTGCTTCAGAAAGACTAGACATAAATCTCAAATCATAAGCATCATACTCTTTGGACTGAATAATGTTTTTAATTTTATCTACAGAATTATTTAAATTTTGACTAATATTCTCTTGTCGCTTTAAATGTTCTTGTAAATCTTTACTCATCATACCACCTACTTCCCATTAAGCTTTGCCAAAACATCTTCTTTTTTGCCGTCAAGTAAAATTTTACCACCATCAACTACTATAAGTCTATCCACAAGATCAAGGAGTGATGTTTTATGGGTTATTAGCACCACAGTTTTGTTCTCAGTATTATATTTTAAGTTATTCTTCAGTTTATATTCAACACCACTATCAAGAGAATTTGTGGGTTCATCAAGGAGTATGATTGGGCTATCCAGTAAAAATGCTCTAGCTACAGCTATAGCCTGTCGTTGACCACCGCTAATACCTTCTCCTCTTTCAAGCACTGGCATATCAAATCCAAGAGGATGGGAATCTACATATTCATCAACTCCGCTGACTTTCGCCGCTCTTATTATTTGCATATCATCAACATGAGGAGCCTTATAAACTATATTTGCTCTAACGGTTCCTTTAAAAAGCATTACGTCTTGAGGTACGTATCCAATATTTCGCCGTAAATCAGCTGGATCTATCTGGTTTATATCAATGCCATCTATAAGAACTGAACCCTCTGTTGGAGAATAAAGACCCAGAATAATTTTTTGTATAGTAGTTTTTCCAGAACCATTTTTACCTATTATTCCTACTTTTTCTCCTGGATTAATTACAAAATTAACTCTATCAAGGGAGCTTTTTGCACTCTCAGGGTAAGAAAAACTAACATTTTTAAATTCAATTTTGCCATCAAATGTATTTCTTCTAACAAATTTCTTACCATCAGGACGCTCGACAGGCAAATTCATGATATTTTTTAAACTTCCATACGCTGTCTTTGTTTGCTCAAAATTAGCTAAAAGTGAAGCCACTTGACCCATAGGTGCTATTGCACGAGATGATAACATAACAGCCGCTATAAGACCGCCCATAGTAAGTTTAGTATCTTGTATCATATAGACTCCAAGCACGATTACTGCTACGGTATTTAACTGAACCAAAAAAGAGGTAACTGTACCAATAGAAGCAGATATTAATTTTGATTTTATACTCTTATTGGCTATCTCGCCTGTAGCTTCCTCCCAATTCCATTGAGCATAGCCTGTGGCCCCCATTGTTTTAATTGTTTCGAGTCCATTTAAAGTCTCAATAAGTATTCCATTTTTCTTTGAGCTTGCCTCAAAAGTACTTTTAATGCTATTTTGAAGAGGATCTTTTATCAAAAAAGTATATATCATAATAAGTGCTATAAATATTATAGGAACAAGCACCATTACTCCAGATAAGAAATATATAACCAAAAGAAACAGAATAGAGAATGGAAGATCAACCAAAACAACTAGAGTGCTGGATGTAAAAAAGTTTCTAACAGTATCAAATTCTCTAAGATTATTAGCAAATGAGCCTACTGATTTAGGCTTGACAGATAGCTTAATATCCATAACTCTCTCAAACAATAAAGAACTCATAATAATATCGCTCTTTTTCCCGGCAATATCTAGAAAATAAGTTCTTATAAATTTTAAAAATAGATCAACTATATACACAAAGCTAACACCAAAAGCAAGTACCCATAAAGTTTCTACAGCATTATTTGGCACCACTCTATCATAAACATTCATAGTAAAAAGAGGACTTGCCAAAACAAATAAATTTACAACGATACTAGCAATTAACACATCTATATAAATTTTTTTAGAACGCTTTAAAGTGCCCCAAAACCAGTGTTCAGATTTACTATCTATAAGGTAATTACCATTATCCTCTGGGGCAAATTCACGTTTTAAAAAATACGCATAACCAAGATATTCATTTCTAAGTTTGCTGATATCCACTATAGTTGATCCATTAGGAGTGTCTGGAGTTATTATTTTTGCCTGAGTTACATTTTCAAAACTCTCTAAAATACAAGCTTTTTTGCCTTTCAAAATTAAAATACAAGGAAGTACGAGAGGTGAAATTTCATCTATTTCTTTATTAACTAGAGTAGATATGAACCCGGCTCTTTTAGCAGCTCTTGTAAATAATGATTTTGAACCGTTTAATGAAAAAAGTTCTACACTTTCATTTTCATTTACAGGCAATCCTTTAACAAGGGCATCTGCTGTGTATGGGTTATTATGCAACTTAGTAAAAATAACCAAACAATCTAAAAGTTCATCTGTTTTAATTTTTTCTTGCATTTTTTTATCCAATATTTTTTGTCTCTTCTATAAACATTCCCTGCATTGAAGAAATACCAAGAGATTGAAGTTTATCCATCTGCAATTTGTTTTCAACACTTATGGCTACTATAGTAATGCCTTTACTTCGCATCATCGCATCAAAAGAATGTTTTTGCTCAGAGCTACTTTCACCAAAAAAATCTATAAGATCTCTGGCAGTAATTTTAACATAATCAGGACTAATTTCCCTAAGTCTATCTATGCTTTTTGTATCAAAACCAAAATGATCGAATCCAAGACCAATACCAAAATCACGAAGCTTTTGATGCAAGTTTATAAGTATAGGAATATCCAGATCGTCTTTATTTGGTATTTCTATATAAATTTTATTTGACGCATTATGTTTAATCTGCCTAAAGGCTGCTTCAATCTCTGAAAAATAATAAGTGGATGTTAATACTTCTTTTCCTAAATTTATAGATATAGCCCCCTGAGGCAATGTTTTGTCCTTAAGCATACTTACAACTTTATTTAGTACATACAAATCTATCTTTGCTGCAAAATTTAACTCATTTACCATAGGCATAAAATAACTTGCCATCTGCCATATGCCATTTTTGTCAACTAGTCTCAAAAACAATTCACAATGCTCAATTTCTTTATCGTTGGATACTACTCTTTGTCCAGCAAATCTAAACATATTATTTTCAATTGAACTCAATATAAGCTCTCTATATTGTTCTTTACCAAGCAATATTTCAGAGCCTTCATTGTAAACTTTTATTTTAAAATTACCACTTTCCTTTGCTCTTAGGATAGTCATATCTGCTATAATCATTATATTTTTTAGCTTAGCATCATGGGAATAGTCCACTATAGCAGAATTTACAAAACAAATATCAATATCTAAACAATATTTTTCAAATATATCTTGTATATAAAATAAAATATTTTCTCCAGTAGACAACAACCTTGATGGCGGAATACTTGGGGCAACAACTATAAAATCATTTTCATTTAATCTTGAGCATAGCATATTTTGAGTATTGTTCCTGATAACATTTGCTATAGAAATAACCAAGCTTTGCCATTTTTCAAAACCTATACCTTTCTTCAAATTATCCAATTCTTTACATGATATCATCATTACAGAACCACTTGAATACTCTTCACTTGACAAATAATCTACAAATTGATTCTGAAAATATCTCCTGTTAAACAGCCCTGTCTGATCGTCTTTATAAAGCAAATCCTCATATTTACTAAGAGTTTTTGCACTCTGTTCAAATATGTCTTTAACTTTACTTACCATACTATTCATTGCCAAAACCATACGCCTAATATCGACTGTAAACGGAATTTTATCTTGAATTATAAAACGATTTCCCAAAATGGCCTCAGCTTGAATTTGAACTTTTTTAAGAGGTATGAAAATAAATTTTAAGCCAAAATAACTTATTGAAAGAGCTATTAAGGATATAATAGTTAATATATAAAATACATTTTTTAGTATTGTATATAACTCATAATATGCAATACCGGTATTGCTTTGAATGTAAAGAGTACCAAATTTCGACCAACCATCCATTATCTCACTACTCTCTATAGGAGCACTTAGCTTTATATTTTTCAAAAACCAATCTGGAACGCCTTCCACCATAGTTTCTTGAGAATTTTCAACAACAATCCTACCATCAACATCTACAAGTTTTATCATAGAGTAATAACCACTGTCAAACATTGAATTCACCATGGCTTCTATAGTTGAAACATCGTTTAAATCGGCTGCTGTTTTAATTGCAAGACCTAGTGAATTTGCAGTATGTCTTGCATTTGCGCTAAGCTGGGATGATATATAATTATTTATAGTAGTAAAATTTAATATGCCAACAGCTATAAATATAACCAATCCAAAAGACATAATTGCAACCATAATCTGTTTAAAAAGTGTCATTATCCATCCTCTTTCATTCTATCTACTAAATTCAACCATTTAGGATTTTGTTTTTTATTTCCTCCTGGAATTGCTTGACCCAAGCCTTCCTGCTTAGATAAAAACAAAGAATCACCATTAAAGCTATAAACAGGGACTAAATCTTTTCTTTGGGTAGCTACTCGTATCTTGGGATTTATGTTATCTAAAATAAGCGGTATAGATTTTGGAGTATCATAATATGATAAAACCATATGAGCTTGATTATATTTAATCGCTTTTACATATGTAAAATATAGTTTTTTAGTAGAGATGCCGAGTTGTTTTAGTGTAAAATATTTAGCAGTAACAAAATCTTCGCAATCTCCAGCGCCTTTACCTAAAAATTCCATTCTTGTAGCCCAATAGTCTTTCTTACCCCATACATCTTGATCTTCCTTCCATGTAAGAAGATTAAAATAGTCATTAATTTTTAAAAGTTTCTCTTGTTCAGTAGAATTCTTTAAACTAACCATTAGTTTATTTAATCCAACTACTCTTTTTTTAGCATTTTCGCCATAAATTTTAGCAATTTTTTCATACGTAGAAGCTTTTATAAATTCATTTTCTGCAAAAAGAAAAAATAAAAAAAAGGCACTCAAGAAGAGTGCCATGAGTATAGTTTTGTCCGTATTGATACGGGCGATCATTTTAATACTTATTTAAGGTCGCTATCTATACTGCAAGCGCCTTGAATATACTTCTTGGAAAAACCTGGTTCAAAGCTATCAGTTAACATACCCATATTATCAAGAAGTCTATATTTAGAATATAAAAGAGCATTTTTAGTATTTATTATCTCTGTAAGAGCATTATTATACTCGCTCTCTGCATCAAGTAAATTTATTAGATCTCTTCTACCTATTCTAAATTCATCTCTATAAGAATCAAGAGTATCCTTAGAATATTCAACATGCCTTTCAAGATATTCAATCTTCTTTTCATTTAAAATATATGTCTGCCATGAGAATTTTAGGCTCTCAGAAAGATCCCTTTTTACGTTTTCCATACTATGCATCGACTCTGTAACAGCTAACTTGCTTTTTTCTTGTTCTAATTTATCAATATTTTTATTGAAAATGTTGTATCTTAATCTTAACAATACATCATACTGCTCTTTTTTATAATCATCATAAAATACACCATTTTTCTCATAAGAAGCAGATGCTTCAAAATCAAGTCTAGGTCTAAAAGGAGCTTTCTTTTCATTTACCACAGACTCATTCATCTTTATATTAGACATTTCCAAAAGAAGAGTAGGGTTACATCTCATAGCCTTTTCATATACAATATATTCAGCTACTGGGAGTGACATATCAAAACTAGGTATAGTTAAATTTTCTGCCTCAACTCTTTTACCATAAAGCTTTTCAAATGTACTTAATGAATCGTAATAATTATTCTCTTGAGCTACTAAATTAGCTTGAGCAAGTGTCAAGCGAGAACCAGCTTGCCTCTCCTCCGAACTTCTAGCAAAACCGGAATCTGTTCTATCTTTTATCTGTTCATAAATTTCTTCGTGAGTTTTTACATTTGCTTTAGAAATATTAAGCAATTCTTTATTTCTAATTACCTCAAGATATGCACTAATAACTTGCAAAGAAAGCCTATCAGCTTTTTGTACCACACTATAGGCAGCAGCATTCAGTCTATGATTTTGAGATATTATTCTATTTTTATCTGCACCACCATTATATATATTTTCTACAAAAGTTAATCCAGCCGTAGCTTTATTACCTTTGCCTGTTTGAGCATTTATCCCATCGTCAGTTTTGTCTTTCACGTAACCATAAGTTCCATGAAAATCAAGAGTTGGATAATAGGCATTATTTGCGATTTTAAGATCTTTACCAACTTTCATATAAGCAAATTCTGTCTCTTTAAAACCAGGATTCTCCTCTAAAATAGTTTTTATAACCTGACTTAAAGTTATAGATCCGTCAGTAACAATATTTGGTTCTTTTTTTTCTATTGAATTACTTATGTTGTCATCATATTCAATAATATCCAATTTTAATTTTTTTTCTAGCATATTTATGGGAACAAAATCATCTTTGCCAGTTTTAACTTCTAATTTTTCTACAGTTTCTGACACAAAACCATCTGGTGTATGTTTAACAATTAAAGAATCACTTTCTTTTGTAACTCTTTTTCTCATTAAAGAACCTTCATAGCCAGGAATTTTCTTAATTTGAGCAAATATCTCACTAGCTTCTTTTTTTGAAACAGGTGTAGTATCTACATACAAAACTTTATAGCCCTTTACTACATAAATATCAGCATTAAGCCTAGAGTCGCTTGAAATTTCACTTCTTACCTTTTCTAAAGCTCGATTTATCTGCTTCTCACCCATAGCTTCACTAACAGTACTCATATATATTCTATAAGACATATCTTGTGCGAACAATATACTAGTAGCAGCCAGCATGCTAACAACAACTATGTTTTTCATGATAAAATCCTTTCATAAAAATTCTTTTTCTTGAATAGCTAATCATTATACAATAAAAAAACAAAAATTAATATATTATTGTAATCATCTACAATAATTAAATTTTAACTTGGTCTCAAATCCTACAAATTTGCAGCTATCAAATCTATAGGATTTTCAAATTTTACATTTGATCCATGTATGTGAAGCGCATTTGAAATTTGCATCTTGCATGCACTACATTCAGCGCTTACAAATTTTACATTCACAGCATCAACCATTGCGGCCTTCCTCTGTCCCGCTGAACGACTTAGATGATATTTTTCAGCTTGCATTGTTACTCCGCCAAACCCACAACACTCATTTGGATCACTCATTTCTACCATATCGTAATTTTGCGCCAAAAGTTTACGGGGCTCTTTATAAACTCCTTGCATTTTTCTTGCGTGACAGGCGTCATGATAGGTAATTGACTCTAGTTTTTTTCCTTTAGTGGCTAAAATTTCAGCCAAATTTGTATATTTTTCAAGATATTCTGTAGCTAGAAAAATTTTTTCGCTAATTTTTTTAGCCCTATCTCTCCAATGCTCATCATTATGGAAAAAATGCTCGTAATCAACTTTCACCATCGCAGAACAAGTTGCTTCTGGGATAATTATAGCATCGAGCTTATCACTTAAACTCTCAAAATACTCAATATTTCTTTTTGCAAGCACCTCAACCGTATCAAAATCACCCGTAAAATATGCAGGCGCACCGCAACAGGCTTGCTTTTTCATCAAATTTACATTTAGTTTTAGCTCGCGAGCTATCTTTAACAAACTCTCGCCGATACTTGTATAAGCGTAATTCCCCATACAACCGATAAAAATTCCTATCGTTTTTTCTCCGCCGTTATCTATAAATTCAGGATGCGAGTTTAAAAAGCTCTTATTTGAAGCGGTAGGGAAAAGTCTCTCTTTTTTTACCATAGGAAGGCTAAAACGCGGCGTCATGGTGTTTTCTTTTATCTTAAACGCACAACTTTGAAACACATAACCAAGTCTAGCGCAAACATCCATGATAAAGCGATGTCTAAGCAGCCAGAAAAACATCTTTTTGTACCAAGCTATGCCAAATTTCTGCGCCAAATTTCTGCGCACATTTTCTATAGCGGTATCTACCCTAAGCGAATTTGGGCAGACATCAACGCAATTTGTGCACAAAAAGCAGCTTTCAAAGATATTTTTAGCGTTTCTATCAAGCTCCAGCTCACCTCTTTCATAAGCTCCAAGCAGATCCAAAAATCCGCGCGGAGATGTAACCTCATCACTATTTATATTGTGTATTGTGCATACTTGAATACACTTGCCGCACTTTACGCACTTATCTGCAATTTCACTAAACTTATACATCATACGGTCTTTGAAAAACGTCTTAAATTTTCAGGAATTTTCTTTAAATAGGCATCAAAACACATGGCTATGTTACGAATTATAAGCGTTCCTGTTTCATTTACGGTTATTTTTTCAGGAGCTACAGATACAAATTCACTAAGGTTATCAAGCTCTGCCAAATCATCTTTAAAATACTCAAAGAAATTTACATTAAATTCGGATTCTATAGCTTTAATATCAAGAGCAAAATTACTCATCAGGCTCATTATTACAGCCTTTCTAAGTAGATCATCATCGCTTAGATAAATTCCCTTTACATATGGCAAAATACCTTCATCAAGCGCTTTTTCATACTCGTCCATATCCTTATGATTTTGCGCGTAATGACGTCTTCCTTCGCCTATGCTTGTAACCCCTATTCCTATCAGATCGGCTCCACCCTTAGTCGTATAGCCTTGGAAATTTCTATGCAAAGTTCCATTTGCAAGAGCTGTAAAAAGCTCGTCATTTGGCTTTGCAAAGTGATCCATACCGATCATTTTATAGCCGTTATTTACAAAAAATTCAGCCGTATATTTTAAAATTTCAAGCTTTACCTTTGGACTTGGAAGTGTAGCCTCATCAAATTTACGCATAGATTTTTTAATCCATGGAACATGCGCATAATTAAATACTGCAAGACGGTCTGGACTAAGCGTCAAAGCCTTATTTAAAGTCTCTTTAAAACTCTCCAAACTCTGATAAGGAAGCCCGTAAATCAAATCCATGTTAATTGAATTTATGCCTTTTGCACGCGCCATATCTACGGCATTTTTAGTGATATCGTAGGGTTGAATACGATGAATTTCTTTCTGCACTTTCTCATCAAAATCTTGCACGCCATAGCTAATGCGGTTAAATCCATGAGAAACCAGCACGTCAAGCTGCTCCTCAGTTAAAAATCTAGGATCTATCTCACAGCTAACTTCTGCAAGCTTTGAAAAATTTGGAAATTTAGCCTTTATGGCACAGATTATTCTATTAAGTTGCTCTGCATTGTAAAAAGTAGGCGTACCACCTCCAAAATGCATCTGCAAGACTTCGGCTTTAGTATCTAAATTTGACGCTAAAATATCAAGCTCTTTTTTAAGATACTCGATGTATCGCTCTTTTTTATCCTCTTTACTTGTATAAATTACGTTACAGCCACAAAAATAACATGCGCTTCTGCAAAACGGCAAGTGGACGTAAATCGAAAGCGGACGTGAGAAATCGCGATTTTTAAGCTCATTTAAATAATCTTCATAGCTAAATTTCGCACTAAATTCAGGCGCAGTAGGATAACTTGTATACCTTGGTCCGGGACGTGAATATTTCACATATGCATCAAAATCAATCATTTGCCTTATGCCCTCTACTCTCCATTAAATCCTCCATCTCTATAAACAAATTAGGATGCTCTTTTTTTATATTTTTTACTAAATTTTCTAAATTTACATTTATATTTTTCTTGCCGTGCTCTCTAAGCGCAATTTTACGAATTTCATCCATAGCTACAACCCATACATCGCTGAAATCTACAGGTATATTTTGCCAAATGGTCTTTTCAAGCTTAAGCTCGAAATTTTCCTTTTGCACTCTACGGTAAGCCGATATAAGCTCAGAAAGTGATTTTATAGAGACCATCGTATGTAAATTTTGATTTTCATCTATCCCAAACCAGGGTTCAACACCACCCCAAGAACCGCTTTTTAGGCTTAGGCTCATCTGATTTGGATCGCTTGTGGGAACTATTTCAAAAATAGTCTTTTCGTCATCTTTTATACCGAGCTCATCGCTTATCTCATCTATTTTTTTATAAGTATCTTGCAAATTTTTCTTTTCGCTCATTAATTTCCTTTGTTTTTGTCAAGCCAGACCATAACACCCTTTTGCGCATGTAGTCTATTTTCGGCTTCAACAAAAATTTCATCCGCATGCGCTTCAAATACCGCCTCGCTTACTTCATACCCTCTATAAGCAGGCAGGCAATGAAGGAAAATCGCATCTTTTTTGGCTAACTTCATCAAATTCTCATCCACGCAATATCCATCAAACTCTTTTAAGCGCTTTTCTTTTTCCGCCTCTTGACCCATTGAAACCCACGTATCTGTCGTAACTACATCGACATTTGACATGGCTTCTTTAATATCATTTGTAATATAAATTTTGGCTCCAGAAATTTCTGCATTTTGAAACGCTTGCTTTAAAATTTGCTCATCGACCTCATATCCATTTGGAGTGGCTATACGAAGCTCTAGTCCTAGTTTGCTAGTAAGCATCAGCCAAGAGTGAGCCATATTGTTTCCATCGCCGACATAAGCTATCTTATCTCCGCTTGCAAACTCAAGCATTGTCAAATAATCAGCCATTAGTTGAACAGGATGAAATTTATCGCTAAGTCCGTTTATAACAGGCACAAGGCTAAATTTGGCAAATTCCTCCAGTGTCTCGTGACGATTTACTCTAAGCATAGCCATATCAACCATTCTGCTTATGACCCTTGCAGTATCCTTTATAGGCTCACCTCTTCCTATTTGAAGGTCATTTGAGCTTAAAAACAAAGCCTTACCTCCAAGTTGATGCATCCCTACTTCAAAGCTTACCCTAGTCCTAGTGGAGCTTTTTTCAAATATCATGGCTAGTGTCTGCTCTTTAAGATATGGCTTATAATCTTTTTGCTTAGCCTCTTTTTTTATCTCGCGAGCCAACTTAATGATATTTAAAATTTCATCCTTGCTAAAATCATTAAGTGTCAAAAAATGTCTCATTTATCTCTCTTTTCTTAAAATTTCAGCCGCTTCCTTCGCATGGTAACTTATGATGAGATTTGCCCCGGCTCTTTTAAATCCTACAAGAGTTTCCATCATCACACGATCATAGTCAATTACTCCGGCTTTAGCACCTGCTTTTAATAGTGCATACTCGCCACTAACGTTATAAGCGCATACAGGAAGCATTGTCGAATTTCTTAACTCTCTTATAATATCAAGATAGGCAAGCGCCGGTTTTACCATCAAAATATCAGCGCCCTGCACCTCATCCTCTAAACTCTCGTTTATAGCTTCCAAACGATTTGCAGGATCCATTTGATAGCTTCTTCTATCGCCAAAACTTGGAGTGCTCTCGGCTACATCGCGAAACGGTCCATAGTAAGCCGAAGCAAATTTGGTCGAGTACGCCATGATAGGCAAATTTTCAAATCCACTCTCATCAAGCGCACTGCGAAGAGTTGTGATGATACCGTCCATCATGCCACTTGGAGCTATGATATCGGCTCCATTTTTAGCATGTATTATCGCTTGTTTTGCTGAGATTTCAAGTGTAGCGTCGTTATCTATAGTTTCATGAACGTGATCTAAAATTCCGCAGTGTCCGTGATCAGTATATTCGCAAAAGCAAAGATCAGTGACTACGACTAAATTTGGAAATTTATCCTTTATGGCTCTAAGAGAAGTTGCTATGATGCCGTTATCCGATAAAGCATCGCTTCCTATGCTATCTTTTATGCTTGGGATTCCAAATAAAATAATCGATTTTATGCCTAAATTTACAACTTCCGAACACTCTTTTAAAATTTCATCCAAACTCATCTGAAATACACCTGGCATCGAACTTGTGTCTTTTTTTATCCCTTTTCCTTCAACTACAAAAAGAGGATAGATAAAATCATTTACACTCAACTGATTTTCGCGTACCAAATCCCTAATATAAGGGTTTATCCTTAGTCTTCTAAAGCGTTTAAACATATTTTTCCTTTTACTTTGATACAATGCTAACTTATAAGTGTAGCATATTAGGAGTTAAAAATTTATGAATATAAAGTTATCTAACGTGGCAAATTTGCCGTCACGTTTCGGGATGTTTGAGATAAAAGCTTTTAAAGAAGGTGAAAAAGAGCATTTGGCGATATTTAAAAAGCCTTTTGGAGATGTAGTTAATGTAAGAATTCACTCAGAATGTCTAACAGGTGATGCGGTAGGAAGTCTAAAGTGCGATTGTCGCGATCAACTTGAGGCGAGCTTAAAATATATCGAAGAGCATACTGGCATGGTCATCTATCTACGTCAAGAAGGGCGAAATATTGGTCTTTTAAACAAAGTAAACGCATATAATTTGCAAGACAAGGGGCTTGATACTATCGAAGCAAATCACCAGCTGGGATTTAAGGCTGATGAGAGGACTTATGAGATAGTTGATTTTATCCTAAAAGATTTTGGAATAGCCAAGATAAATTTGCTTACAAATAATCCTCAAAAGCTAATGGGCTTAAAATGCGTGGAAGTCGTAGCACGCGTACCTATCATAATACACGCGAATAAATTTAACGAGGAGTATCTAAAGATAAAAAAAGAGCAAATGGGACATATGCTTGATGAAAATTGATAAGCCCTCAGATTTTAATGAAAAAGTAGAGAAATTTAGCGAAATTTTAAGAAAATTTAACAGAGTGCATAATCTAACAAATTATAAAAACATAAGTGAAATAGTGGATGATAGTATAAGTCCTTTGGAATTTCTAGAATATTATCCAAAAACTGCGATAGATGTAGGTAGCGGAGCAGGATTTCCGGCTATATTTTTAGCCTTTATTTTAAAAGATTGCAGCTGGACTCTATTTGAGCCAAATTTAAAAAAATCATCATTTTTAAGCTATGTAAAGGCTGAGATGAATTTAGAAAATTTAAACGTAAAGAGCGAAAAAATTGAACTCTCTTCGCCTTTTATAGCTGATCTTATTACTTCTAGAGCCCTCATGAAAACAAAGGATCTTTTAAAAATTTGTAAAGGTTTTTATGATGAAAAGACACAAATTTTACTATACAAAGGCAGTGGAGTAAAAGACGAAATAGTAGGTATAGATGCAAAAATTTATAATTTTAAAAATAGAAATTATGTATTAATAGGTGGGTATTGTGGCTAAATTTTTAGTTTTTATAGTAGTTCTAATTGTAATTTATATAGTTTTTTTCAAAAGTAGAAAAAAGCATACAAAAAGCAAAGACGTAAAAGAGATAGAAAACTTCGTAGAATGCAGTAAATGTGGCACTTTTGTAGAGGTTAAAGAGGCGATTTTAAGCAATACAAAATATGTATGCAAAGATTGCGTAAGGAATCCTAAATGAAAATTATAGGGCACTCAATTGTGCCGTATGAACCGCTATTTTATTGTCATAAAGAAAGCGATATAAGAAGTGATAGACAAAATTTATTTTACTATCAAGAATCTATGATAGCTCGAGCCATTAAAATAGGTGCGAATTTTAGTTTAAAAACAGATGATATAGTGCAGGTCGTAATGGCAAACGCTTGCGGAGCAAAATATATAATCACGCCAAAAGAGCTTGCCAAAGAGGCCGCCAAAGTCGCACAAAACTATCTTTTTGACTCTCAAATTTGCGTTATCATAGAGAGTCAGGCCGAAATTAAAGAGCTTTATGAACTGGGTGTAGATGCGGCTATTTTTGCAAAAGGGATCAAAGATGGAAATTTTTAAAACCGTATTTTTAATGACAGGGCTGATGTTGCTTTTTGTAACCGTAGGCGGAATGATTGGCGGTCAAGAAGGTATGGTAATGGCTTTTTTAATCGCACTTGGGATGAATTTTTTCTCATATTTTTTTAGCGACAAGCTCGTATTAAGACATTATAAAGCAATTGAAGTTCATGAAAACGATGCAAAAGGGCTTTTTGAAATAGTCAGTCGCCTAACAAAAAAAGCCAATCTGCCAATGCCAAAGGTTTATATAATACCAGAGCAGGTTCCAAACGCCTTTGCAACAGGCAGAAATCCTAAAAATGCAGCCGTTGCGGTAACAGAAGGGCTTTTAAATCTATTAAATAAAGACGAAATAGAAGGAGTGCTTGCTCACGAACTTTGCCATGTTAGGCATTATGACATACTAACAGGCTCAATAGCTGCAGTGATTGCAGGAGCTATAGCAATACTTGCAAATTTTGCCCAATTTGGTGCACTTAGTGGAAACAATAGTAACCAAAGTCGCTCAAATGGAATTTTGATGCTGCTATTAGCTATAATTATGCCAATAGCTGCCACAGTAATACAAATGGCTATATCAAGAGAGAGGGAATACAAGGCAGATAAAGGCGCAGCACTACTTACAGGGCGTCCGGAGTGGCTGGCAAGTGCACTAAGAAAGCTTGATAACTACGCAAAAAACTATACTATGAGAAATGCGGATCCTCAAAGCGCTCATATGTTTATAATAAATCCATTTGGAAGTGTGAAAAATACGATTAATACATTATTTAGAACACATCCAAGAACAGAGGATCGCATAGCTAGGCTTGAAGAGCTAAAAAGAATAATTTAGTAGAGCAATCCTCTACTAAATTATTCTTAAAGTCCTGATTTCTCGCACTCATCCTTACTTAGACTAAATTGAAAGAAAAATTTACCATTATCAAGAGTGTATCTATACTCCATAAAAACACCGGTATTTAGTATTGCCCTTGTGTCTTCTTTCTCACATGCGGATTTTAACACTTTTTCGTGATATGTTTTTTTCATATCGTCAATCTTTTGCCATGAAAACTGAGAAAATTTAACGCTTGATGTATCGTGAATCTCGTAGCTGTATGTTATTTTGCTTCCGAACGCTTTAATGTTTTTAAATGTTATATGCTCATCTATTTTTTTAGGAAGATGGGCTGAAATTTCAATCTCTATATTTTTTGCTATCTGCTCTGGAGTATGCTCTGCATCTTGAGGCATCGCCATTAAAGAGATTGCACATAATACTGAACCTAAAAATTTTCTCATTTTCAATTCCTTAAGTTAAAAATAATCATAGTATTTTAACTTTAAAATTTAAAAAATTTAATTAATTTTCTGTTGTTTTGCAATACTTTTGACAAAAATATTATTACGTATATGTCTAAACCCATCTTCTCTTTAAATTTGGTGATAGTCTAGCTAATATATCATATTCTATAGTATTAAAAAACTTAGCAAATTCTCTCGCATCTTCAAAAACACAAATCCTATCTCCAGAGTCTTCACAGCTAAAGCTATCCATAGACATCTTACCAAGCATTTTTTTACCATTTGGCAAGATTAGCTCTCTTTCTCCGTTATATCGCAAAAGTCCGTCCGCATAACCTAGATCATAAGTTGCCACTATCATATCCTGATTTGCACAAAATTTAGCCCCATATCCTATGCATTGACCTGCTTTAAGCTCTCTTCTGCTTACTCTATTAGCCCAAAGCTCCATTACTCTCTTAAGCTGCAAGCTATCGTCAAACTGAGCATATCCGTATTGTGCTATACCAACTCTTACATACTCGTTTTTAAGCTCTCCAAACCTCTCAAGACCTGCTGAATTATGTGAATGAAAAATCAGATCATCTTGATTAAGTCCGCCAAATTTTAGAATTTTTTCTTTTGCGATTTTAAAGTTCTCTCTTTGCACAAAATAATCACTATTCAACTCATCGGCTGAACGAAAATGGGTATATGCGCCTAAAATTTTAAGTGATTTTTGCTTGGCAATCCTGCAAGCAGCCTCGATCTCATCAAGAATTATGCCATTTCTATGCATCAAAGTGTCTATGGCTAAATGAATTTTAGTGCCGCTTTTAAATGCTTGCAAATTCGAAAGTTCATTAACCCCGTAGATAAATTTATCACTCTCGTTTCCATTTGGCAAATGAGAAAGTATTAAAATTTGGTCAAAAAAGCCATCTAGCTCATTAGCCTCGCGCTCATCTTTAACAGCTGTAAATTTTATTCCAAATTTACTAGCCTCTTTTGCTACAAATTTTGCTCCATGCCCATAAGCATTATCTTTAAGAACCAAAATAACGCGATCTTTACCACCGGCTTTTTCACAAATTTTAGACAGGTTATGAATATAGGCAGAACGTTTAAGTATTAACTCAGACATTAAATTTCACACCAAATGCCTCATATACATTAGGCAAAAGTTTTCTAACATTGTAATCGTAGGCATAAAATTTCGCGTAAATTTCCTTTAAATTTGCGCTATCTACGCTTTTAAAATCAAATACATCGGTACCTTTAATTTTTGGAACTTGGTGATCAAGTTCTGCAAAAAATTCGCTCCTAGCCTTCAAAATATCCTCGATCTGTTTTGACACTATATCTCTTTTTTCCTGCATATTAATTCTCCGCTATTATTTTAAATTTGCCACTATCAAGCCTGACATAGAGTTCTTTTTTGCCTTTGAATTTATGAGATGGAGCACTATATTCTTCGTCAAAAATAACTCTAAAAATCTTTAAATCCTTTACATTTGGATATGGGGTAACACTAAAATTAGAAAATTTTATCTCTTTTTTCTCATTTTTACTAAAAATTCTCTCTTTAGTCGTCTTAAATTTTTGAAAATTTTCTCCGTTGTAACTTACAAAATCAATTGAATAGAACTCCAAATACTCTTTTATATCATTACTCTGCCATGCGTTTTGCCACTTAAATATAGAGGAAAAAATTAGCGCTATCTCATCATTTGTAGATTCGGTATCGATTTGTTCGCTTATAAGCACAACCGCTTGATTATCCACAACACTTCCAAATTCTAATAAAAGAGTATTTTTAATAGCAACGCATCCTCTAGTTGTAAGATCATTATCTCGCTTACCATCGATAGGATAGCCGTGTATCCAAATTCCGCCACCGGTTTTTCGAGCAACCCTATCAAGTAAATTAGGATAAGAAAGAGAAAACGCCAAAGGTCCATAAAACTGATCTTTTGGCACAAATCTTTTTGTAATGTCATAAACCCCAACAGGAGTTTTTAGATCACCCTCTCTCATTTTATCGCCATTTTTACCTGTTATCACAACTTGAGAGAATTTTTTAACAAGCTCTCCTGCTTCATAGGAAAATACTCGCATATCTTTTTGTTGCTTATTTACAATTATTAGCATAGTTTTGTCAGTATAATAGCCATATCTTAGATCTTTATTCTTTAATCTATTCTGCCAATATTCAAAACTATCAAATTTCATCTCTACATTCGCAAACATAGATGTAAAAACGAAACAGCATATCAAAAGACCCTTCAAATCAACCCTTATATAACAAATTTTAAAGCCGTTATTATAACATAGGGTTTTTTAATGTGAAAGAAATATTAGTTAAGATATAATTTTGTCCAAATTGCTTATTATGGAAGGTTTATTCATGTTTAAAAAAGTATTACTTACATTATCACTAGTTGGCTCTTTTTGCCTTGCAGATATGAAAGATATCGAAATTTCCAATGCTTATGCCAAAGCAACTCCACCAAATGTAAAAAATAGCGCCATTTTTATGAATATTAAAAATAATACAAACAAAGCAATAAAGCTTGTAGGAGTAGAATCTAGCGCTTCACAAGTAGCTGAAATACATACTCATGAGCGTGTCGATGGAATGATGAAAATGATCCAGATAGATCATATTGAGATACCAGCAGGAGCCGAAGTAACCCTAAAACCTGGTGGACTTCATTTAATGCTAATAAATGTAAGCCATCCTATAAAAGATGGAGGAATAGTTGACGCTACGCTGAAATTTGATAACTCAATGACAATAAATTTATCAAATATTCTGGCAAAACACGTAATGAAACAAGCACATAAGCACTAATTATGAATAAAAATATAATTATTTTTCTCTTTTTACTGTTTGCTATTGCAGGAGGCGTATACTTTTTTACTTCCTCCTCATCCTCAAAAAACAATTCAAATGAGATAGTGGATGTAGTAACAAATTTAGAATCGTTAGCGTGCGATATGAATACAAATTTCTCATGTCCAGTAACTTTCAAAGGCAAAAAGATAAATTTTAGCCTATCTCCAAGACCGGCTTTTGTGATGCAGCCAGTTTCAATGTGGATAGAGGGACTAAATGAGCTAAATTTAAAAGATCCAAGCCTTGAAATTCATGGCGTAAATATGGAAATGGGCGTAATAAGGGCAAAGCTTGAAAAAAGAGAAAATGAATACAAGGCTGACATAGTTTTAAGCGCATGTGTAATAAGTCTAATGAGATATCGATTTGAGGTCATGGATGAAGGTAAGAAAACCGGGCTTTTTATAGATCTTGATTTAAAACAATAAAGGATAAAAATGAAAGTATTTTGGTCTATAGTAGTTTTTGTAATGATTTTTGCTGGCGGAGCCTGCGTGTTTTTAAAACAAAACCCTCATGATTTCAAAGCCAAGAGCATAAATGGGGATGTAACATTAAAAAACTTTGATGGCAAAAATAAAATAGTATATTTTGGATACGGAACTTGTCCTGATATATGCCCTGCTACATTAGTTCTTGTTTCAAACGCACTAAACGAGATTAAGACAGACGATACCGTAGTGCTATTTATCACTCTTGATCCAGACAGAGACTCTGTCGAATCGGTTGATGAGTATGCTAAATATTTCTATCCAAACTCTTACGGATTAGTAGTAAACGATCTAGACAAAGTAACAAAAAACTATGGTGCCAAATATCAAAAAGTAAGACTTGAAAAATCAGCTTTAGAATACTCTGTAGCGCATAGTTCATCTTTATATCTGCTTGATAAAAATGGAAAATTTGTAAGCGAGGTCTCGAACCTAACACCCAAAAATATAAAAGATAGCATAGAAGAGCTTATAAAAAATTAGTAGTCTTTGTCGTGCATTTCATGCGTAATAACATAAATAAGCCCGATAGCTAGCACGACAAGAAAAGTAGCCAAGATAATTGATGTCAAAATATAAATCCTTAAGATTAATCTTTTAATTATACAAAACCAAGTTATAAATTCTAATAAATTTGTCGAGATACTCTAAATACAACTAGGTTTTGTTATTTTATTTGCAGTATTTTTATAAGTTTAAAACCAAAATAATCAAATTTCTTTTAATAAAAATAGTATATTAATTTTAATTTTTTAAATTTAATTAAATTTAAAACAAAAGCAAGATAAAATTTCAATATTAAAAATTCTATATTAATAACTATTAAATAATATATGTAGAATTAAAAAATAAGAAAGACAATGAGATTTGAGATACTAAAAGCCATATCAGGCATATCTTTATCTGACTACATAAACTTAAGAAATATTCACTATTTTTACAATTCAAAACTTAAAATAAATTCACACAAAAAGGAGATTAAATGCTTGGCGTCATCATCGGTTCGGTAGTGCTATTTATCGTAGGCTGGGCGATTATCAAGGGTAAATACGCACCGCTTACGCTGTTTTTATCGGGCGTATTTATGCTTATTTGCTCAATCGTTCTTCAAACGGGCAAATTTATGCCTAAAAAGGCCACGCCTACGGGCAACGAGTACCTAGACATCGTAGAGTACATCCGCTATATGTTTTCAGACCGCATGGCTGATCTTGGGCTTCTTATCATGTTTATGGTCGGTTTTGCCACTTACATGACGCATATCGGAGCAAACAGCGCTTTCGTCTCGCTTACCACAGGACGGCTTGCAAAGATAAAAAGCCCCTATTTTATGATATTTGTCGCATTTGCCATAGCAAAGCTCATAAGCATGGTTATCACGAGTGCCGCCGGACTTGGCGTGCTCTGCCTTGCGCTTCTTGGGCCTATCCTCATCTCACTTGGATTAAACAAACTCACAGTAGGCTCTATCTGCTGCATGTCAGGTGCCGCTTCGATGGTGCTCATAGGCGCTTCAACCGCCGCTTCGGCTAAAGCCACTTCGCTTTCGCTGCTTGATTATGTCTTTTTATACAAAATTCCAGCCGCGCTTCCAACCTCTATCGTTATCGGCATAGCGCTAGTTTTTTGGAATAGATACTTAGATAAAAAAGAGGGCTGGGTATGCAGCGAGCACGTCGGAGAGAGCATAGAATTTGACGATGCTATCAAGCCTCCTACTGCGAGTGCACCTAAAATTTATGCGATTTTGCCGTTTTTACCGATGATTTTGGTAGTTGTCTTTTCCGAATACTGCCTCAAATCAATCAAACTAAACATCTCAGCCATCATCCTGCTCTCAGTCATCATCGCGATGTGCTTTGAGACGATCAGGCATGGATTCAAATTTGAGCCGTTAGCGGAGGGACTGAAGGTCTTTTTGCAAGCCATGGGACGCAGTTTAAGCGGAGTGGTTGCTCTCATCATCGCAGCAGGAGTCTTTGCTCAAGGCTTTAAGTCATTAGGCATGCTTGATAGTATCGTAAGCCTTGCAAATACGCTTGGACTGGGAGGCTTTGGTATGTCGGTCGTGTTTGTGCTTATCACGACTGTGGTCGCCATCATCGCGGGCTCAAATGGTGCTAGCTTTTATCCGCTTGTCGAGCTTGCACCGCAGATCGCAACCAAACTAAACGTAAGCTCGGTGATGCTTGTTCTTCCTATGCATCAAGCCTCAACCATCGCGCGTCCGCTATCGCCTGTTTCCGGTGTGGTCGTAGCCATCGCAGGTATGCTTAAGTGCAACCCGCTAAGCCTCGTGAAACGCTGCTCGGTTCCGGCGATACTAGGACTTATCAGCCATCATATATTTGTATTTTTACTTGTGCTTTAAGGAGTGATCATGGAGGCGCAAACTCTGCCGCAATGGAGCTTTGATGACGCTTATGTTGATTTTGAGCATGAGAATTTTACCGGCTCGTTAAAAAGAGCTGAAGATGTGCTAAATAAGGCTTCAAATTTAATTGAAACCGGCAAATTTTCGGCCAAAGAGCTTGCCGCGCTTTATGAAGAGGGCTTTGATAAGCTCTCATCCTTAAAGGCGTTTTGTCGCTGCAAGATGAGCGAAAACACAAAAGATGAGCGAGCAGCCGTCGTAGAAGCAAAAATTCAAAGCCAGCTCTCAAAGCTAGAGCTTATAAAGCAAGCGATGCTAGCCAAATTTGAAGAGTTAGGCGAGAGCGAGTGGGAGAAATTTGGGCTTTCGCACTGGAAATTTTACTACGAAGAGCAAAAAAACAGCTGGAGTAAAAATTTAAAAAACAAAGAAATTTTTGCTGAGCTTGAACAGAGTAGCTTTACTCCGATTTATGCTATTTTTACGCATTTAAACAACCTCATCGATATTAAGGCACAAGATAGCCTTGGCGAAGTAAAAAACTATAGCTTTGCAAAGTGCGCGGGAATTTTAAAAGGTTCGCCAGACGGCGTCCTTCGCCAAAACATATTTAACGAACTTAGCAAGCATTATCAAAAGCATGCGCCTGTTTATATCGATGCTTTAAATATGCTGCACGGATTCAGGCAGGCTAAATTTAAAAATGCTAAATGCGATATTTTCCTGCCGAGTTTTGAGCAAAACAAAATAAGCCCACAAGCCGTAAATGCTATGTATTGCGCGCTTGAAAAAAGAGCTGGCAAGATAAGAGAGGCTGTAACGCTAAGAGCAAGCTATCTTGGCAAAGAGCGTATGAGTGCGTGCGACCTGCTTGCGCCTTCACCGTTTTCCGGTAAGTCGCAAATTCCTTATATTGAGACAATAGATACTATAAAATCGGCTTTAGGCGAAGAAATTTCACAATTTATAAATTTGATGCTTAAAAATCGCTGGATAGAAGCAAGCCTAAAAGAAAACAAAGCCGCGGGCGCCTTTTATACGAGGTTTAACGAACTTAAGCAGGCTAGAATTTTTTCTAGTTACATGGGCACACAAGCTCATATGATACAGCAAGCCCATGAGCTTGGGCATGCGTGGCACTACTGGATAATGCGTGATATGCCAAGCATCCAGACGGAATTTCCTATGAGTTTAGCCGAAATCGCAAGCACGTTTAACGAGGCTGTACTGAGAGAATACATAAAGAAAAATGCAGACGAAAATTTGCTATTTGATATCCTTTGGCAAGAGCTTAAATCGGCTGCAAATTTCATGCTTCATATTTCGGTTAGATATAGCTTTGAGACCGACTTTATAAAGGCTAGAAGCAAAGGCTTGGTAACGCCAAAAGAGGCAAAAGAGATGATGAAAAACGCTTGGCAAAAATGGTATGGCGACAGCACGCAAGATATGGAAGAGTTTTTGCCATACTTTAAACTGCATTTTTACAAAACCGATCAATACATCTACAACTACCCTTACACAGTGGGCTACCTGTTATCACAGTTTTTGATAGAAAAATTTAGGGCCAAAGAGCCAAATTTCTTTGAAATTTACAAAGCATTTTTAAGAGATACAGGCTCAATGAGTGTCGATGATATCATCAAAAAGCACTTTGGAAAAGATATCAAAAAAAGTGAATTTTGGCTTGAGTGTATCGACGGTGCGCTTGGTTATGTGGAAGAATTTAAAAAACTTAGCAAAATTCAAGCAAGAATTTAAATACATAGTATCAATTGGCTAAGTTAAACAAATTTTAACTGATTTGTAAGTTTTATAAATGTATATTTAAGCTGGCTTTACTATTAAATTCTAAGGAGGTCTGATGCAAGAAGCAAAAGATACCAAAAAGCTAGTCATAGGCACTATTGCTTTGATTTTGGCTATAGTTTTCTTTGGTGGCTTTACCAAAGATATTGCAGGCGGAATTTTTGATTTCGGCAAGTTAACCGGTCAATTTCCAGAGTGGTTTAAAACCTCAGGAGGAACTAGCGCAAAAGGCGGATTTTTATTTGCATTAAGTCTTGTTCCAGCTATTATGCTAGCACTTGGATTTGTTGCTATATTTGAAAGATACTACGCACTTTATGCAGCTTCTGCTTGGCTTACTCCGATATTAAAGCCTATGATAGGAATCCCTGGATGTTGCTCCATATCCTTAATGGCAAGCACCCAAAGCACAGATGCCGGTAGCTCGACAGCTAAATTGTTGCGTCAAGAGGGCAAAATGACGCATAAAGAGCTTTTGATATTTGCGGCTTTTCAGTTTAGTGCCGGAGCCATGATAACGAATTTCTTAGCATCATTTGCACCACTACTTGTAATTCCCGATAAAACAGGGGCTTTAGCACCTGCCTCTATAGCTCTATGCTTGGGAATAATCTTTGTTTTTAAGATTTTTGGTGCAAATTTAATGAGACTTTATGTAAAGAAATTCGTAAAAGATGATGAGGTTGAAGTATGAGTGACAAGACCAACAATAAACTAATAACAGATGTATTTGTTGACGGAGCCAGAAAAGGTTGGGATATAGCTATTCACAATACTATTCCAAATGTATTAATGGCATTTGTCATCATATACGTATTAAACGTATCAGGAGCACTTAAAATCATAGGAAACTATCTTGGATTTATTATGGTTCCTCTTGGCTTACCAGGAGAATCGATAGCCGTATTTATGGCGGCATTTTTAAGCTGGGGAGGATCTGCTGGTGTGCTTGTGGCGCTTGTTCAAAATGGCACACTAAATGCAAACGACATAGTAGTATTGCTTCCTGGAATGGCCCTTATAGGCTCTACTGTCCAATATATGGGTAGAGTTTTAGGAGTGCTTGGAATACCGGGAAGACATTACGGAGTGCTTTTTGGAATTTGTATAATCAACGCATATCTAGCAATGCTTGTAATGAGCATGATTGTATAAATTTGAATTGGTTTTTATTAAATAAAACTTAGTTTAAAATATTAGTAAAAGAGTCTAGTGATAGAAAGGCTCTTTTACTACAGTTCTTATCGCTCAAATTAATATAAATTAACGATTGCAGCTATCAAAAATTATTAATAATTAATAATACAATATGTATAATATACCTATAATATTTTAATATATTATATATAAAATAAAGAAGTTTAAATTAAATTTATTTTTTTCGGAACTATTTAGTGAAAAGTTATAGTGAAATTAAAGATTTATCACAATATATAAAAGCTTCATTTTATTTCTGGTTAATTCTGGCAGGTTTTGTTGTACATGTAACATTTGAATTTATTTTCATATACAGTGGAAATAAGCTGATGATGTTTTATAATATAGTAAGTATAACTGTTTTTGGTGGGGCTTTAAAATTTTTACACAAACATCAGAAGATAGCCCTGCTCGCTTGCTGCATAGAAGCGACTATATTTTTAACAATTGCTACTATAAACCTTGGCTGGTCCGCAGGCTTTCAAGCATGGTTTGTTCCATTTATCTTTCTTTCTATAACAGTTCCATTTAAAAAACGCGGCATATTTTATGCTCTAGGAATTATTCAATCAATAATATACATATATCTATATTTTTCAACTAATCTAAAAATTTCAATATTTCAAATAAATTCAATCGATGATTTCCTAACAAGATTTAATATAATTGTCGCATTTATGCTTATATTTTTTATAGAACGAGTACTTCAAATTTCAAAGGCGATGGAAGTAATTTTCCTGCAAAAAGAAATTCATGAGATAGAAAATATTGCCAACATAGACGAACTGACTGGACTTATAACCAGACGTCAAATGAATGACATTTTAAACAAGATAGATATGTCGCTTAAAAAGGACAGTGGTAATTTTTACTTGATTTTTGGAGATATTGATCATTTTAAAGTCGTAAATGATACTTATGGGCACAAATGCGGAGATGTAGCTTTAGCTGAAATTTCTGCAATATTAAAAAATGAATGCAGAAGCAACGATATAGTTTCTCGCTGGGGAGGAGAAGAATTTTTGATCCTTCTTCAAAGCAATAGAGTTGGAGAGAAGCTAAACAAAAATAAAGTTGAAAAAATTTTAAATCGCATTCGAAAAAAAGTGGAAGAGAAAGTTATAGAATATAATGATATAAAATTTTCCGTAACTATTACTTTTGGTGGTGTTTGTTCTGCGAATTTTAGCAATATACCAAATATGATCCAAGCAGCTGACAAGCAAATGTATATAGGCAAAAAAAACGGAAGAAATCAAGTTGTAATAAAATAATAAAGAGCATCATTGCAATAGTTAAAAATTTAAATTCTTAAGCAATTATTAATATTGCAATAAAATGTTTATAAACTTTTTTACCTTTAAAATTTTAAATATTTTATTCTAATTAATTTGATAAATAAAAATTTCATCCAAAAATATAAAATTAAGTATTTTTTAAATTATTATTTAAATATTTTGTTTTATAATAAGTATTATTAAAATTAAACGGAGTAACAAATGACCATCACTTTAAAAAATGTTAATTATGATACGTTGAATGCTATCAAAGCTTTTTTAGCCTTCAATAAAGACGTTAAAATTTATGAAGAGAATGAAGCAAAAGAAGAAGCATCAAATACCCTTAAGGAAATTGAAGAGAATAAATTTCACTCACCAATCCTCTCTCATAAATAAGACAAACAATATCCACAATATATTTTCGATTAAAAATTCCATTGATGTGTTTATTTTTTAATAGCGCTCTTTGGAATTTATGTTTTTAAAAATTTAGATAACAGTAATTTAAGCCATTATAACTATAAAATAGCTTTTCAAATGATAGGCATTTTGTTTCGCATATATATCGCGTTAAAGTTCATCGATATAAAAATTTGGCTCTGTTAAAATATTTCATTACAACTGTCTTATAATAGATTTAATATAAAAGTGTGTCGCTAAGAGTATAAAGCGTAGCGACACAAATTCGACACACTTTTTTTCGGAATAGAGTAGAATCAATAAGAAATTTAAAGAAAAAATAAGAAAAATTTAAGCAAAAATAGATCAAAAATCAAAGAAAAATAGTTGATTATAAGCTCGTATTTAAGGCTTTTTAGGAACTTTTTAGAAAGAAAAAGAATAAAATGGAAAAATAAAGAAAAAAATGGAACTGAAAGGAAATGGCTCCGAATGCTGGATTCAAAAATATATAATTCTTAAATACCCCAAAATACTCTATAAATCCATAAAATACGCTATTTAATAGCTTAAGCATATTCTAAGTTACACTAGAATATCATGCATTTTTACAAATTTTGGGAACAAATAGGGAACAAATTTAGGGGGTATTATGGCAGGAAAACTTAAAAATTACAACTCGTCGTTCGGGGTAAATAAATACCCCGGAATTTTCTTTAATAATCTAGCTAACGGCGACGTGGTTTTTTATATGAGAGTTACATTTGAGGGTAAAAAGGCAAACGTCAAAATCGGATCGAAATCCGAAGGCGTAAATATAACCTACGCGTATAACAAAAAGAAAGAATTCGACGCCAAACAAATAAACGGAGAGCTTCCCGATAGCATATCTAAAAAAATAGTAGCCAAAAACAACAAAAACTCGCTTAAATTTGATGAGATCGCAGATGCCTTTTTCAGCTATAAACTAGAAAAAGAACCGAGCAACGCCGTCAACATAAAAGAGCAAAGGCGAGATTACGAAATTTACCATAAGGATAAGTTAGGGGGTCTAACTACGACGCAGATAACACCCGAGATGATAAATGAGCATCATAAAGACATTTCTCAAATCATCTCCCCTAAAACCAAACGTAAATTATCGCAATCTCGCATCAATGCCATAATGGGTATAGTTAGGACGATTTTTAATCACGCCATAAAAGTAGGCCTCATTAATCACATTAGCCCATACAAGATAGAACTAAAAAAACCGAATAACAAACGAGAGAGATTTTTAGAGCTTATAGAGATAGAGCTTTTGCGCAAAGAAGTAGCAAGTAAAGAAGACTTTGCGTTAGAGCTATTCGTGGAGCTGGCTTTATGCACAGGAGCTAGGTTGGAGGGAATTTTAAACATCAAGAAAAAGGATTTGTCACTTTCGACTAAGTCAGTTACTATTAGCGATTTTAAAACAAAGAGCACATATACTGGATTTTTAATCAAAAGAGCATTAGAAATGATAAATCAAATTTATACCACCATATCTCCTAACGACTTTTTAGTAAATAAACCCAAAGCCACTATTCAAAATGTTTTACAACCACTTTTAAATAAGCTTTTTAATCAAAATTTAGATATAAGCGACGCAACCAATAGAGTAGTTATTCATACCCTTAGGCATACGTTCGCTTCGCATCTTGCTATAAAAGGCACTCCGATACTAACGATAAAAAAGCTAATGAACCACTCGGATATCAATCATACTCTAAGATACGCGAAACTAATGCCAGATAGCGGACGAGAGATGGTGGAGATGTTGTATGAGTAATTTTATATCAAGTTGTTTATTCAGCAATAAGCATATAAAACAAACTGCATTTTATATCATATATGGTATAATATAGTTTAGTTATACGAAAAAGGGTTGCGATGTGGAGCATAGAGTTTGCAAGCGAAGCTATAAAAGATGAGTTCTTAGAACTGCCGACTGGGCTCAGACAAAGAGGCTATAAAATGTTCGAGCTTCTAGAGGCCAGAGGCAATACTATGGGGGAGCCGTACACCAAAAGCCTAAAGGACGGACTATTTGAGATACGTATAAAGTCTGATGAAGGAATAGCTAGAAGCATATATTGTTATGAAATCGGCAAAAGAATAATAATCCTACTAACTTTTGTTAAAAAAACACAAAAGACGCCTAAAAGTATACTAAATTTGGCAGAACAAAGATTAAAGGAGTTTAAAGATGAGAACCGTTAATTTTAGAGAAGTTTTAAAAGAGGAGATAAAAAATCCGGAATTTAAAGCGCAATACGATGCGCTGGAGGACGAATATAAAGCCATAGAAGCTTTGATAGACGCTAGAAACGAGGCTGGACTAACTCAAAGCGAGGTAGCTAAAAGGATGGGCATAACCCAGTCTGCCGTAGCTAGAATAGAAAGCGGAGCGTATAATATCAAGTATAAAACATTCTTTAACTACATAAAAGCTTGCGGTAAAAGAGTGGCTATATTGTGAGTAAATATTTACAGTCAGTCAAACTAACTCTAAAAACTAGTCAATAAATTTAGCTACTACTCAAAACGTACTATAGTAGCTCTTAAATAAGCTTTTTAATAAAATTATGATTATTTTATCTTAATTAGAATAATTTGAATGGTTTGAAAATTTGCATGACATAATTAATCATTAATACCTAACTTCTCAAACCACCCATTTCTTTTTAGAGTCTCACATCTTTGCTCAAAGTGCCTCATCATCACTTCTGAAAGCGTAGTTTTAGCCTTTATATTTATCCTTTTGTCCTCAGCATTAGCTCTATCTTTTTTGTAAAAATCCAACCCGTCAAGCTCTTCTAGTTTTTTGATATACTTGGGCATCTTTTTTATGTAGATTTCTACTATATTTTTAGCCGACTTATTAAACTTAGCTCTATCAACCTTGGCTCTTTTTACTATTTCCATAAAGTCGTTATATCTTATATTTGTCTGCTTGCCATTTATACTTAAATGCGACTCGTAATTTTTGATACCCTCGTAAAAGCCAGTACAAGCAATATCATAAAGAGGGGCTAGCAAAATTTTGCCATTATCGTAAATAACCGATATGTTTTTCGTATGCATATCCTCGTGTCTAATAAGAAACGAGTAAAAATAATACTCAATCATTCTAAGTCTATCATCACTGTTTGGCAGTATCTTAGCCGTCATATCAAATAGCTTCTCGGATGAGGCTTTATATTTACTCTCACTACTTAACCCCATAAAAGTAGAAAACTCTTTTCGTTGAAATTTATAAGCGCCGATCCTATCAAAATACTTGATAAAGTAGTGATACTCTTTATCCTGCTCTCTTTTAAACACTCCGCTCATAGGCACATCAAAGCCTAACTCGTTTTTTGCAAAGCTCATATGTAAATGCTCGTTTATAGCAATATGTGGGAAGTAATATTCGCTGTTTTCATCGGCTTTTAGTGTATCGTATGGCTTGATAAAAAACTTCGCATTATCTTCATTTTTAGCCACTCGTATTGTATTATCCTTTACTACTACTTGAAGTTTATGCTGATAGCCTGATAAACTCATAGTTCTTACATGCTTTATCTCTTCGCTATCGCTCATAAATTTACTTGGGAAAAGCGATACATCATCTATATCCACATCGTATTTTAGGATATTAGGAAAAGTATTAGTACCTAAAATTTTATCCTTCCCGGAAAGATAACTTTGAGGCTTTACCTCGCGACTAAATTCCAAGGCACTTGGTGAAAATACAAGATCGTTCTTGCTATAGTCATTATGCAGTAGCAAGAAAAACTCTGTAGCGTTACCGGCTTTATCTATTAATATCTTTCTATCTATCCCTTCAGGCAGAGACTCTTCAAAATCTACAAAACAACTCTTGCTCATATAAATTTTAAAATCAATCGGCATCTCAAATTTAACGCCATATCTACCGCCAAGCAAAAAATCCGTATCATACACAAAGTAGTAGTTCTCATAGTCATAGCCTAAATAGCCTATTAAAATTTGGTTTTGATAGATAAATAGACGATACTCAAAATTAGAATACTCGTCTGAAATTTCATAAGCCGTACTTGAAGCCTGACCTACTACTCTTATTCGCTTTAGCTCGCTTAGTTTTTTTAGCTCGTTTTGGATAGTTCTTTTTGATACTCTCTGGATATATTTTTCTATCTGTGTTCTTGTAAGTAATGTATTACTATTTTTTAGAATTCTTAATATTTCTAAAGATACTTGATTCATCTTATATCCTTAATATAATCTTATATATATGCACAAGCTGCACGATAAGTATAGGGTAACTATTATTAATATATTCTTAAGCATATGCACTATTTGCACGATATAGCAATCAACAAACTAGCTTTAAAAAACGAAATCTGCACAGTTAAATAAGCATAAAATTTTACCTCATAAATATAGTTTTAGCACCATGGTGCTAAAACTTACTTAGCACTATCTAATTGATAGTGCTGTAAGGTCTTGCCAGACGGGCAATATTTTTCTTTGATAATCAAAGAAAAATATGATAAAAACCGCCTTTATTTTTATTAAAAATAACTAGGCGGTTTTTATAAAATGCGAAATTTGTTTTTATGAATATATAATAACCTTACAATATTTATTTCAATAAACCACATTGTTATAATTATTACACAGGATATAAAAATGAATAAACTTAAACCGGTAATTAGATTAAAGTCTTTTACGATTATCCTCTCGTAAAGCCCGAACTTTTATCACTCTTTGGATACAATTTCTCTAAAAAACCAAGCTACATAGTAGCTTACAGTAGTAGTTATGTAAATAAATAGGCTTGTATAAATTTAACGCGATGATGCTTTTTATCTGAAAAGTCAAATTTAAAAATCAATAAATTATTAAGATAATTCTTTAATGCGATTTTGATTAAATTATGTAAATTAAATTGATTAGGAGAAACCTGTCTTTTTATACGCACTAATAAAGACAGGTTGTGTAAATTTATTTACCACATTTGCAAGCAAGTCCTGGCAAAATATATCCTAGCGTACAAAGTATGAGTCCGTACAAGTTTATACCTAGTAGCATTGCATACTTTCCATAGCCTATTGCTATAAAATCAGGAAAAAATTTCGCATTAAAAGCATATGCTACACCTAGTCCTATTCCTAGCCAAAAACTAATATGAAATCCAAGCTTAGTAGGTTTTACGACTCCGTGCAGTAAAAATACTGGCGCAAGTCCTATTACCATTGTACCACTGATTGTTGTTGCCTTAAGTATGTCCGTGCCAACTATCATAGGTAAATTTCCAAAAACTGCAAAAAGTATCATAGAAATAATGCCCACTTTGATAGAAGTATTTGTAATAGTTTTATTTGCCATAGATGGTATATCATATCCTACAAGCTTTGAAAGACTAGAAAATGTAGAATCTAGTGTAGAGCCTGCAGCAGCTATCATAACAGCGGTCATTAAAAACATCGAACCAAATCCCATAGTCTTAGCAAGTTCGGCAGGTATATTTCCTTTTGCAGCAATCCCCTCAAGTGTCCCGTAAATACCTATAAAGCTAAATATCAAAATAGCCAAGAAACCCAAAATACCTGATATTATAAAGCTTTTAAACATAGTTTTTTCTTCACTAATAAAACCTCTATCAGTAAGTACCGGATCATGAAATGGGTAGCTAACTAACTGCAAAATAGCAACTAATAGTAGATCCACACCACCATTTAATGCCCATTTTCCAGTATTTGCCAGCTCCACTATACCGTGTTTTGGCAATATAGTCATAATAACCCAAAGAGTAGCAACTGTAAATACCAATGCTTGAATTATATCGGTTACAATCGATCCTCTTAGTCCTCCCCTAACTGAATAAATAAGCGTAAATAATGTAAATATTGATGCCGCAAGTATAAATGGTGTACTGCCACTATCACCATAGTATCCTCCAACTACCGCGGTATTGCTCCATACTTCATTAAAAAGCCTAATCAGTATTGCTATACAAAAAGCAAGGCTAGCAGCAATACCGTAATTACTAGTTAAAAACTGCACTAAGCCTGTTGCACCAAATTTTCGTCTAAGTCTAAAGATTACAAAACCTGCTATTGGTATACAAAGCCAATATGTAGCATACGCAACACCACCAACAATACCGTAACTAGCTCCTAAATTCGCAGCATTTGTCACTGATTTTGCAAAAATCCAGCTTATAAAAATACTAGTTGTCAGCAAAAACGGTGAGACCTTAGCCCCATCCACACTCTCGCCTCTAAAAAACGAACCTACGCTCCTAGCTTTTGGTGAAAAAATATACATCACTACACCATAAACGATTAAGAACCCCCAAAAAAAGGCTCCTGTATATTGCTCCATAAAATCTCCTTTTTACAATTTTATTCTATTATTTCATCTAATATTTCAATACAATCTTTTACAACACAGGGGCAAATTGTTCCAAAAAGCCCTTTTTCTTGAATTGTTTTCATCTCTTCTGGTTTGCTTAAATCGTAACCTAAAATTTCCTTACAAATTTTTGAATTCCATTTATGCTGAAATTTTTCTTTAAATTCCGATAACTTGGCTTCAAATTTCTCTTTATCCCCGCCAAATTTTGCACCCAAAATCAATACACTAGCAAGGTATGCATCACAGGTCAAAGCCTCTCTTAATCCACCACCAAGACCGGATCCTAAATTTACAGCCGCTTTTGGATCCATATTTATATCTTGCGCGTATCTTTCAAATAATATCTGAGCACAGTTTATTTGGCTAAACTTATTTGCTATTTCTGTAACTTCAAGTTTTGCTCTATTTTTCATTTTCTTCCCCTTTTGTAAAATTTAAGACTTAAAGCATTTGCTACATAATTAGTGCTTGGCGTCTCATTTACACCAGCCATTACGGTTGCAATATGCTTTATATTTTTTATGCCGTTACGCTGAAAATTCCCGGAACAAGTTGCACAATAAGTATAAACATTTGGAGTTTGCTCATCTTTTATCATCTGGCAATACCCGTTTGCTATGCTTTTTTCATTTGACTTTGCCAATCCTCCAAGCCCGCAACAATTTACATTCTTAAAACTATTTTTAACATTTGGCAAGTATTTTTTAAAACTTTCAAAGATAGGCTTTTCAATGCGTTCAGGGCAAGGATAGAACATATGCGCTTCTTCTTCTATCGTGCGGTTTAACCCAAGTTCTTCAAATTTCTCATAAATAGTTTTAAGTTTTATATCAACTTTATCCTTTAAGAAGTGGTAACAATTTGGACAGGCAAGTATCAGCGTTTCAACCTCTTTTTGCTCAAAAAGCTTGTTTAAATGATCTTTTGTATCTTCAAACTTTGTAGTTGTCTCAAAGAGAGGCTTTCCACAACAATCAATACTAAAATCAATCCCTAAAGGCTCAAAAATTTCAATAATTTTACGAGTTGTTCTTGGTAAAAAAGCGGGGAAATTACATCCAAAAAACATAAGCTCACGACTCTTTTTTAGTGAATTGTTTGCATAAATATATGGTGATTTTAAAAATTTAAGATACTTAAAAGGCTTGGGATTTTTAGCACGCAAATTTAGTGCTATCTCGTTGCCGCTAATGTCTTTTGGGCATACTGCATAGCATTTATCACACAAAAAGCAATTATATGCCAAATCATCACGTTTTGAAAAATCTAGCAAATTTATATCATATTTTTCTAAAAATTCGCAGTGTTTAGTGCAAGCTGAGCAGTCTATGCAAAGCTCAGGCGGATTTTTAGTATTTTTTTGCGATCTCATCTATGCTAATTCCTTTTTTAAATTGGTACTGTAAAATTTGCATTTTTATTATAGTTTTTAAAATACCTTCCTTTTTAAACTTTCTAGCACTTGTTGTAATGAATTTTGAAAGCTGGTAGAAGCTTAAACCCTGTTTTCTAGCCCTAATACTAAATTCTAAATCTTCCATTAAGGCTATCTCCTTAAATCCGCCAAGCTCGTCAAATAAGGACTTACTAATAAAAATACCTTGATCTCCAAAGGCTATATTTTTAAATTTTACTCGTAAATTTGAAAAGAACGAGATAATAGATAATATAATACCACTATCATCAAATTTCATCTTAAAACAACCCAGCTTACAATGGTCCAAGGCTTTTGCGGCTTTAATAATAGCATCGCTATCCTCAAAGCTACTATCAACATGTAAAAACAAAATTTTTTCAAATTTAGATTCTCTAACGCCTAAATTTTGCTGAATGCCGCGTCCTTTCAAAGATGGAATAACTTTAAACATCTTGCTTTTATAAATAAATTTACTAGCATCTACAAATATAACCTCAAATTCACCCTCTTGTTTGTTTAGCTCCTGCTCGAATCTCTTTATATTTTCAATGCTCTCATTATAAATCGGCACTATTACCGAAATCATTGCTCTTAATCCTTTTTATCCACCTTGCTCCAAAGCTTGAAACAAATACTAAAATAACCATTAGAATTAGTGCTATGGTAAATTCATTTGAATGCACATCAAGCATCTTCTCGCCCAAATTAACCATTATAAATGTAGCAGGCACAATGCCCACAAATGTAGCCAACATATACTCTTTTAGCTCTACATTCATAAGACCACATGCATAGTTTAAGGCATTATAAGGCACCAATGGCATAAGTCGCAAAATTAAAATCAAACTAAATTTACTTGATTGTCTGGCAAGGGCTTTTAAAGCTTTGCTTTGTGAATATTCAAAAAGATTCTTTACAGCATTAAACCCTAAAATTCGTGCAATATAAAACATCAAAATAGAGTTGATCATTGCTCCTAAGATAGTATACAGACTACCCATCAATAACCCAAATGCGGCTCCTGCAACTACTGCCAATATAGGTACAGGGAAGAAAAATATAGGCAAGATTGCAAAACATAATATATAAAGCAATGGGGCAAAAATTTTATGCTCGCCTATGAATATCTTAAGTTCGCTTATTCCTATACGATCTATAAAATATAAAGTGCCAGAAATTATAGTTACAAACAAAATAGGCTTAAGAAATTTTAGCAGCAACCTCTTCCTTTTTTGCTTTTCGTTCTGTCATAATTTTTTTAACAACATAAACTACAATAGAAAAAGCAAACAGTAAAGTAAGTCCTATAAACAAAATTTTACCTCCACCCATTAAACTTCCACCAAAATATGAGTAAACAATAGTTGCCGGTAGCTGCCCGATACCTGTAGCCCAAAAGAAGCTCCAAAATCTAATCGAAGTAAGACCTGCTGCGTAACTGACCAGATCAAAGCTTACAAAAGGTAGTAGTCGACACACCATGATTGTGTGTTTTCCATATTTGATAAAAAACTCATCTGTTGCTTCAAGTGCTTTTTTGCCTGTAATCTTCTCTACAACATCTCTGCCTAGAATACGTGCGATATAAAAACAAAGAACCGCACCAGCCATAGCCGAACTCCATGAAAGCACAGCACCCCAAACCCATCCAAATATCATAGCATTTGAAAGAGTAATAAGAAAGGCAGGGACTGGCGCCATAATACTTTGAAGCACCATTAAAAAGAAACTTACGCAAGCAGCAGTAGTTTTATCAAAGCTTTGCAAGTAGTGAAAAACTTCGTTTAGGTCAAATTTACTGAGCATCACTACAGAATCGGTAATTTGTTTATTTACCGCGGGAATAAACAAATACGCAATTGCAATCACAAATGCAACTAACAAGAGTATAATCTGCGATCTTTTCATAGGATATCCTTTAAAAACTTCGAATGTAAAATCGACAAAAACTTGTCGCTAAGATATTCATTGATCTTTTTATAAGTAGTTTGATTTTTGATAGCTCGGCTACCTTGATATTCAACATAGGCCATTGCACACCAACTAAGACCTCGCAAGAAAGTCATACCTAGATACTCGTTAAATTTAGCTCTATCAACAGGCAAAATACGCTCATACTTATCTAGAAAATTTTGCATTTCCTCCAAATCAAGTATGACATCAGTCTTCCAAAATGTAGTGGTTGGGGCTAGAAAGTGGGCCAAATCCTGCTCTTTTTCTCCAATTATAGGTTTTTCCCAGTCTATGATATAGGATTTTTTGCCTTCGTTTATTAAGAAATTTCCTGAATTTAGCTCAGTGTTTATTATACAAGGATCTTTTATCTCACGATCTAGATTAAACCATTTTAATACTTTAATTAATGCTTGCAAAAATTCGCTTACATTTTGTTTTTTAAAATTTGAGTTAAGATAAATGCTAGACATCTTTTCGCACTCATCCATCATTACTTGTAAAGGTCTTTGTGCGATTATAAAGCTATGCTTGGGCGGAATTTTAACAGAGTGAATTTTAGCTAGCATACTAGATGCGATATCCAAATCACTATCATATCTTAAAGGACGACCCGGCAAAAACTGCATACTCATCGCCCCTCGCGGCAAAAACAGATTTGGCGGAAAATATCTAATAGGCTTTGGCGTTACATCTGAAATTTCTAAAATTTTAAGAGCATCATATTCGTACTTAATCTGGTTTTTTAAACCAATTTGCGATTTAGTATTTATACGAAATACAAAATTTTCACCTGATTTTTTAAATTTATAGTTTATATTGTATTCGCCGCTTGCCAAATGCTTTACTGTTTTAACTCCTAAAATATATGCAAAAATATCCTCTTTGGTGTCTATGTCTCGCAAAGCTTTCGTTTTGCAAGTTTTAATTCCAAGCTCTACAAATTTACTGCATATTCCATAATAAACAGTGTTTCTAACACTATAGTTGGAGCTAAAAATATCATACATATTTTTAATATTTACATCTTGTAGCCCAAGCAAGCAATACCCTCCGTCAAAGGTTGGTGTAATTACAGCATTGTTTTGAGCAAGCAAATCAAAACATCTACTTATATGCTTAGCACTAATATCTACAATGTCACTTCCGATAAGTAAAATTTTTTTAAATCCCAACGATCTTATTTGCTTAAAAGCATTTAACATTTTTTGGGCTAAATCATCGCCGCTTTGAGGATAAAATTCATACTCGCTTTTTAGCAAGTTATATAAAATTTCTTTTTTATCTTCAGGTGTGTAAAATACGAATATTTGAGTATTTTTTAGCTTTTTTAACTCTTCGTTTATATCTAATATTAGTTTTTTATGAAGTTTTACGGTTTGGCTTGGAGTTAAAAAGTCAAGTAGTCTAGTTTTAGTGCGTTTTGGTAATGGAACTCTAGTAAAAAATATTAGTGCTTTTTCGGTATTCATGGCTTATATTTACCAAAACTTACAAATAACACTATTATATTTACTATAGTCAAAATAGTTAAAAATCCATATCTAATCTGCCCTATACTTAAAAAATCTAAATAACTCTCTTTGATATTAAAAAATATTAGATTTGGCTTGTTCAGCCAAAATATGAGCAAAAACAATAAAACTTCACTAAATATAATGGCAGAAATATTTAAACGTTTTGCAAAAACTCCGTAAATTAGACCCATTAAAGCAAATCCAACAACTACATATCGATTATGCACTCTCATTTCAAGCCATATCGACATTGAGATGAGTAGTGTTGCGGTAAGCCCTAAAAGCAAACCGCAAAACGCATAATATGAAATTTTATAAACTTTCACTAATTGGCAACTTTAAAGCTAATGGATACAGGTGTACCATCTTTTGGAAGAACGTTTTTTATTCCTCTAAACTCTACCTCTTTTTTATTTTCAACCGCCCCATAAGTATATGAGTGATTTGAAATTATACCTACAGGACAACTGTCTAAGCAAGCGATACAACCGGTATTAAAACTCATTGCAGTAGCCTCATTGCCACCAAATCGCATATCAATCAATTTACCGTTACTGTCTTTTATGACTTCATTGATATCATGGTTCTTTGATGCCCCTTCCCATGTAACACTAATAGCTATCTTATCACCTTCCACATGAGTCTCAGGCCCATTTTTTAAAGTCATATTATTGCCAGGTTTTGCACCTATTTTTATCATTGCCTTATAAAAATCATTTTGATTAGCCAGTGATGTAAATACGGACTTCTCTCCAAACTTTCCTTGTCCGAAAACGACCGCATGACGAGTGCTTTCTTCAAGATATTTACCATTTACTTTTGCCAGAATAGTAATGGTCTTACTTGCCTCGTCAACAATCATGGGATTCTTTTCACTTAAATCACCAAATTTTACTTCGCCATTGGCCAAGCAAAATAAACCCAAAATAGCCATAAAAACTACTTTCTTAAACATTGGACACCCCTTATGTGGTAAGTAAAATAAAATTTGTAAAAATCAAGCAGTAAATATAGATTTTTGCAAATGTAATAAGCGACACGCGCTCTAAATTATTAAAAAAATTATATCAGTGGATATTTTAAATAAAACTTAAAATTAGCTTTTATCAAGTAGTTTTTGTGCCAAAACAACCGAATCCGTCTCCGCTTACACAAGCAAGACAATGTTCGGCGGTTTTAATCGTTCTATTTAAATTAGTAGCTTTTAAAGCATCGTCCAAAGAACGTATTTTGGATTCAAGATTAAGTGCGGCATTAAAATCACAATCATAAATTGTTCCGTCAAAAGCCACGTTAATAAGAGTTCTGCACATTACACTCTGCAAATTTTGCTCTTTAAAATTTTCGACCAAAAGATCAATGTACTCATCATACTCATCAAACCTTTTAAGCATCTTAGCAAAATTTCCTATAGGTAGGTTGCAAATACACAATAGCTTATTGAAACTAACGTTGTATTTTTTTAGCTCCTCTTTATATTTTGCCTCAAGATCAATTTGGTTTGGCGGCAGATAAGCTCCATTAGGATTATATATCAAATTTATATTACTAATACCAGCCTTATTTATCAAATTTAATGCTAAAATCTGCTTTTCAAAGCTTCCTTTACCGCGCATAGCATCATTAAAATCCTTTTCATAAAAAGGAACAGATGCCATAATAGTAACGTTAAATTTTTTATAAATTTCTATAAATTTTTGATATTGTGGATCCAAAAGTATAGTTAAATTTGTGCGAACAAAAATCTCTTTAGCAAAGGGAGTGAATTTAAAGAGTATATACTCTAAATTTTCATTCATCTCAGGTGCACCACCGGTAATGTCAAGCTCGCTAAAACCAAATTTTTTGAACACCATCAAAGATTTATCTATAATATCTTTTTCCATCATCTCAGTTCGCTTTGGATGTGCCTCTACATGACAGTGGTAACAGCTCATATTACACTTTTTGGTTATATTTAACTGCATAGTTTTTGGGAAGTCAAATTCTATCTGCATTTCATTCATATTATGACTTGATTTTTAAAAGGGTCTAGAGCAGACCCTCATATTATCTTAATTATTTTACTAAATTGTATTTATACTCTTTTGTTCCATCAAGTAAATTTGATGCATCGTATCCTTGGGCTGTTAAAGTCTCAACAAGTTTGGCACTTCTATTTCCTGTATAGCAGTGGGCTACTATCTTTTTATCTTTATTGGCCTCTAAAATTGCTTTGTAGTTTTCTAGTGGCTCTCCATCAGGTATGTTGATAGCTCCTTGTATATGTCCTTCATCATAATCTTTCTTCGCTCTTACATCAATAACTAATAAATTAGGATTTGATGATATTTGATTAAATTGATTAGCGTTAATGCTTCCAAATTTATAAAGATCATAGTTATACTGCTTAACTCCCTCGGCATTAATTACTTTAGTAAAGCCTTTTTCTTTTAATTGCTTCTCTACTTTTCCACTTTTATTTCCAGTGTTGCAATAAACTACTATATCTTTGTTTTGATAACCGTCTAACTCGCTTAATCTATTTGCAACTTGGTCAAAAGGGATATTAATTGCATGCTTTAAATGTCCCGCTTTATATTCATCAGCACTTCTAACATCGATAACTAGATATTTTTCTTTCTCTTTGTTATCAGCTTGAATTTTAGCTAAATCAGCACCACTCATTTTGCCTTCACTGCTTACTTTGTTATCCGAGCAAGCAGTTAAAAGTCCAACCGCAAAAAGCGCAACGACAACCTTCAAAATTTTGCCAAAAGCAACATTCATACTATCTCCTTACGATAAATAAATTTCTATAATAAAAATTTGGTTAAATTTCACGCTTGTGGGTACAAAGAATATAAAATCGCGCGAATGTTATTTGGCAACTGCCAACTTATAAATGAGTGATTATATATGAATTAATATTAAATGCAAATTAAGCTATAATTCAATTTTTACTATTTAGGATTAATTATGACAGGTTGCACAAATGACTATATCATAGAATTTAACGATCAGCCAGAACTTCAAACAGATGAACTTTGGATAGCTGGTGGTATGTATGGCAACATTTATGCTATAGAGAAATTGAACGAAGTAGCACTTGGTAAAACAATAGTTTATAATGGAGATTTGCATTGGTTTGATGCTAGTAAAGAATCCTTTGATAAAGTTGAGGAGTTAAGCAAGGATAGTATTAAACTAAATGGAAATGTGGAAGTAGAGTTGAAAAGAGTTGAAAATTTAGGTTGCGGGTGCAACTATCCATCTTACGAACAAGAAGTCATAGTAAAAAACGCCGAACTAATCCATGCTAGGCTTAAAAGCATAGGTTCTGATTTTTCTATATTTGAAGACAGAAAAACAACTATGCATGTAAATGTTGCTGGCGTAAAGGTAGCTATAACTCATGGTGACGAAAAGAGTCTTAATGGCTGGGGATTTGATCATGAGGTTTTGAAAACAAAAACAAGGCAAGATGAGATATTTAATTGGTTTCAAAAAACAAAATTTGACATTATAGCCACTAGCCATACCTGCAAAGCGGCTGTTTTAAATTTCTCAAACAAAGTAATATTAAACAACGGTTCAGCCGGCATGCCTAATTTTAGTGAATTTGTATCAGGCCTAGTAACTAGAATAGCTTCTACTCCAAACGAAAAAGCACTATTTAGATCGAAAATTGGCGATGTGTTTGCGGAGCTTATACTGCTTAAATACAATAAAAAAGAATTTTTAAGATATTTTGAGGAACTTTGGAGCGAAGACTCGGCAGCCAGTATTAGCTACAAGGCTAGAATTTTAGGATACGGCTGTCCTTTAAGCTATAAAGATATAAATTTTGGCGGCTTTAAGGAAGCTTAGTTGCAAAAATAGATTTTATCTGATACTGGCAATTATCACCATAAAATTCGTCATTATTTTATAAATACAATATTTTGTGACTATTTTTTAGAAAGCATGAATCTGGCTGTGCAAATGCCTTTTGAAACTTGCATTGGTTAAAATTTATAATAAACACTGCTTGACAGACAAGAGTTGGTTAAAAGATTTGCCAATAGTAAAATGATGACCTTCTAAAGCATATTTTACTAGTTTGTTACACTAGCACTCTCTTTAAGAAGCTCATTTTAAAAGACGTTGTAGAAAAATCTGGCAATATGAGCTAATATATAACAAAGTTGATGTCAAAAAGCTAAAAATCTAAATAATTTTAAAGCTTATCATATTCCTAATATTACAAAATTTTAGAGAAAGATAAGAAAAATTCAGTTTAAGTGATTGCATGGATATATATGTTTTACAGAGATTGTTTGAAACTCTATATTTTTCATCTAAAAACTATTTATCATATTTGAATATAAAAAACATTAATCATGCCTTCTTGAGATTTACTTAATTTATATATCTATTCATAAATATTCCTATATATTTTTTGTTATTGAATCTTATAAACTCATTTCATATTGCCTATTTGTAATCTTTGTCTGTACTTCACTAGCAACTTCAGGCAATTCATTCTGTAAAAAGTCTTTTATAACAGGTATCTTTTTTATGATGCTTGAAAAGAAATTTATTACCTTGGCTTTAAAATACCTTAAAGTGCTTAATTCTTTGCTTTGAGAGATAATAATTTGATTCAAATCTTTTTTCTCATCTTCTAATTTCTTTTTTTGTTGAGAAAGTTCTAAATTCCTATCCTTGTAGACTACAAGCTCACACTCTAAACTATCTGCTTGTATTGCTTTTCCTCTAGTGGCTTTATTTGTTCTTGAAAGTTTTTTATTTCTTGTTCATTTTGCTCTGATTCTTGCTTGAAACACATTGCTTCTGCTCTAGCCATTGCAGTTTCGCCTTTAATTTCCTTATTTTCTTTTGTTAAAACGTCTATTTGTTTGAATTTTTCCCTAATCTCATCTGCACTACCAAATTCCTCCTCATTTGTTTTTATTATGCTCTCTAAATTTTCTATTTTTTGCTTTTGCTCATTAATTAAGTTATCTTGATTAAGTAAATTTGCATTTTCTTGAGTAAGTTTTTCGTTTGTAGCTTTTAGCTTGTCATTAATTTCTAACAAATCTTTATTTTCTTGAAGTATTTCACTATTTTTTAAAAGTTGGGTAGTTAATTCATTTATCTGCTCTTTTAACTCGACTTCTGAAACAATATAGATTCTGTCTTGAAAAATTTGTAATACTTGTTTTCTTAAAGAGCCGATTAACTTGCCATATTCGCTCGGATCTAGTTCGTAATACTCATCCACAAAGATATGCTTGCTCTTTGTAACAAATTTAGAGATAGTTTGATTAATTAAATTTGATATTTTTTTGTTCAATTCTTGTTCGCTTTTGAACTCGAATTCAACCTGATGCATCTGCTTAAGGTTTTTATGAACACCCTTGCTGCCCTTAACACCCCTGACTGCTATCTGACTAAAAGCATCAGCAGCCATGTCTTGAAGCGATGAGCCAAACTGTTGTATCTCTCTTCTGCTGCGTCTTATGCAAGCATGTCTTGAATAATCGTAATTTTCGAATAAGATTTGATAATGCTTGACTTTCTCATCATTATGTTCGGCTATAGAAATACACTCAACTCCATATTTTAGACAGTACGCATTAACAAATCTTTGAGCTTGACTTCTTAGATCAAGACTATTTATCAAATTAACCTCTTGATCGTTTAATCCTTCCTTGGAATTCTTTGGCCTAGTTGTTCCGAAAGTGATTAAAATTTCAGTAAAAGGAGTCATTTTTTTCTGCCATGACTTTTTCTTAACTTTACCATTCTTGTCTGTTGTTGTTTGGATCTCATAATCTTTTTTAAAGGAATTCATCTTTTTATTGATCATATCCCTTATCTCGCTACTTTGAAAACTATGACTGGAAGCATCAAACAAAGAGCCATATGGATTTTGAATAAAATATTTATTAGACCCTGACTTTCTGCGCAAATATTTAATACGTTTAGTCTGTTCTAGCTCTCGTAGATTATGAGCTAGCCTATCTATAGCTTTATCCGGAGTTAAATTCTCTGAGAGGGCAGATACCACTATCTCGTATCCATTAATTTTTATAGGACTCATCTAGAGCTACTGTCCGCTGATCTTAATTCTTTTTTGAAATATATAAGCAGCTATATCTGTTATCGAAAAAGCTATACGAGAATTTTTTGCATCGCCTATCTTGATATAGCGTGGTATATCCCTACCTTCTGCAATACGTAGATCAAGCGTTGAAACCCCAATACCAAGTAGCTTTACAGTCTGCTCTCTATTTAGCATCACCCTACCAGCAAATTGGGACTTTATACACTCAAGAAGCTGTTTATAATCTTGATTTTCATAAAAACTATTTAACATACAACACCTCATTTTTTGATATATCAATAAGTAATTATAGTGATCATGCTAGTTTATTTTTAAAAAGTACTGTTTTTTAAAAAATTTTTAATACTTTGCAACAGTTTAGGGTAATTTATAGTGATATGAAGAAAAATTTTTAAACTTATTTTTGCAATAAAGTAGATTTTTAAAAACATTAAAGGATGCTAAAACGCATAGGAATAAATTAAGGCAATTTAGAATCTTAAAAATTTTCGGGAACAAATAGGGAACAAATTTGAAAAACCAAGAAATCTTAAAGCTTAATAAATATCGAAATGGCTCCGGATGCTGAATCAGAACCGGCTTGCATTAAACACTGTATTTTAGCCACTTTAAGCTTACTAAAAAAATGCTAGTGACTCACTTTTGACTCACTTTTTTTCGGAATAAAATGACATAAAATTTGAAATCTTTAGAAATAAAATGGAAAAAATAGGAAAAGTTTTTGTTAAAATTCACAAATTTTTCAATCGGTTTTCAAAAAGTAAAATTACAAAAATAGGTTAAATCCCTAAGTTTAGGGTTTTAAATGATATTAAAAAAATAATAAGTTTTTTATGTTTTATAAAATGCCGTATTTTAGGCACTTTTGTATTTTAAAAATTTAACTAAAATATCTTTTAATATCTTAGATTAGTTGGCTATATGTTTTTAGATTTAATTATAATGCTTAAAAATTTTTCATATGTATTTTTTTGATATTACTATTTTATTTTTATTAGTCTAGCAAGATACTAGTTCTGCGATTGTTGTTTTTTAATTCTACTTTCATTTTATCGTAACAATGAATAATGTTGTTGATAATTTCCTCTGCCGACAAAAATGAAAACTTATTTCTTTTTTCAATAAATTCATTAATGCAAACCCAAGAAACTGTCTCAATAAAATCAACAACTATCAAACTCACCATCATAAGCATCGCTTCTATTTCTAACACCAAGTACAAGTACTATAAGCTTATAATCTTTTATCTTGCATATTATTCTGTATCCTCCGACTCTATATCTCCAAAGACCGGATAGATTTCCTATAAGTGGTTTACCTTCATCACGAGGATTATCTAAGCCTTCTATCTCTTTTAGTTTTTTAAGTATTTTAATGCCAACACTATTATCTAACTTCTTAAGCTCTTTTAACGCATTTTTACTGAAATTTACTTTCATATTTTTACGCCAAGCTCTTTAGCTACTTCATCAAGAGTATAAAACTGAGGATTAGGATCACTCTCTATCTTTTTTAACTCTTCCATGGCATCTATATAATCATTCATATCTTCTAAGAATCTTTTTATAGCTTCTTGAACGTAAAAGCTTTTTGTTCGTTTGGTATCTTTTGCTAATCTCTCAAGCTTAGTTCCTATATCTTTATCTAGTCTAACTGAAATTTGCATATTTAGTCCTTTGTATTATTTGCATTACAAGTATTATAGCATATTTTATAAAGCAATTAAAGTCGATGTGTTAAGATATGAAGTATAGATTAATTATATTGCTTAATAACCATAAGCCTTAAATTCACTCTTTCATTTTTCTTTGATGTCACTAATTCACACCCTCACATCCACTCTCTTATAAAACCTATCCTTATCTTGTATCTGTTTATCGTTACTATTTAGAGTATGGTTAAGATATGAGATATTGTATAGCTCATTTGAGCTTATTATATTGTTATTAGCTAGATGTATTAAAAACCTTAATTCATTGTTTTTCATTATCTTACTTATCGCTGTCGCTCCAAGCTCTTTTAGACTTACAAATTTATCATCTTGTTTAATAGCTATGGTTTCAAAGTCAAGGCTGTTTAGTTCTTCTTTACTCATATTCTTAGCTTCAAGGTTTATGCTTGCTCTTTTATCTCCTGAAGTATTTAATCTGCCCGTATCGGTATATAGATCTCTTACGTCTATCTCTCTACCGCTATCAAATTTTAAAGTTATAGTTCCGTTACTATTCATTCTCATAGCTATTACACTATCGCTATCGTTTAATGATAGTGCAGCTTTATTACTATCTGATTCAAAGGCTCTTTTTACTTTCTCTAAATTTGATAAGCTAAATTCTAATCCCGTAGCTTTTTTAAACTCATTTTCCATAGCAAGCATATAAGATGACTTACTATCTTTTAGCTTAGATATATACTCATCTGCGTTTTCTACATCGTAATCTTTTAAATTCTTACTTAGCCACTCTATATCTTTAGTGTGAGCGTCAAGCTCTTTATTGTAATCGTTATAAAACTTCATAAAGCTACTTCTTTGATATCCTGTATATGAGAAGTTTTTATCTTTAGGAGTGTCTGATTCTAATATAGGATTAAACTCGCTCAGCTTTAGCTTTCCGTCAAATCCAACCTTTTCATAAGCGAAGTTATTAAATCCGCTATCTTTGTTAAATATGTTATTGTTTCTTAGATCTACCCATCCGTCTTTATTTACATAAGTATCAAAGAACTTTTTAGTATCAGATCTATCTATTTTTTGGTATCTGGATTCGGCTGAAAAGGTTGTGTAGGGGTTATCTTGATAATAAAACATACGATTATCTATTTTTGAAGTATCAACTTCGTTTCTGCCTAATTTTCTTAAAGAAGCATTTATATCATCTACCCATGATCTTGTTATGTCGGCATTTATCTCTTTTTTAATAAACTGAGCTAAATCTATACCTTTAGTAACATCGCTTAAATTCGCTATCTTTTCATTTCCATCTTTATCGTATCCTCTTACCTTAAGCTTACTAAACAGCTTATCGCTTGAATTTAATATTCCGTCTGCGTTACTATCAAAGTTAAAAAGTAAAGCATTTGAGCTAAAATTACCTATACCTAGTTTATCATTATCTCCATATAAGTCTAAAAATACCTCTACGTCACCGTATTGGGTTTTTATAGTTTTTTCTTTTGCGTATCGATTTAAATTTTGCTTGTATTCTAAGATATTATCTGATTTGTTTCCTTTAAAATATCCACTATCGGTAAATTGCTCTAAACGAGTTGATGACTCTGATAAACCGATAGAAAAGCCGTATCCGTAACTCTCATGGCTCATACCGAGCTTATTATATTCTTCTCTAGTGATTCTATTTGAATTTAAAACTTTCGCCCATGCAGGCATATTGTTATAATAACTACTTTGACCGCCATATCCTACGCCCATATCGCCTACCATATCCAAGCCACCTTTATATAAATAGGCTTGAGAGTTTTGCATTAGTATATCGGTAGCAGATTTTAAAAGATCGTTTTGTCTGGCTATATATTCATCTTTGCTTAGTGTTTCGTTACCTACTTTTATAAGCTCATTATTGGTAAGTTTAGAGGTTGAAATTTGTTCTTGTTTGTGTTTCAAAAACATAACATTAATGTCATAGCTGTTTTTTAGTAGAATATCCATTTAAATCCTTTTAAAAGACATTCAGGATATATCGACAAAATTTAAGATTTGTTTATGATGATTTCATATTTAATAGATATTTTAAATCAATACTACCGGTTATTACAGCTTAAAAGACTTAAGAAAATTTAACATTAGCCGATATGAATACAGAGTGTTTTATAAATTTCAAAGGAACTCAAATGATAGGTAAAATGGATTTTATCAATGTTAATAGTTTTATAAATCATACCGATAGCAACAACATTATAGTAATGTCTGATAAAAAAGCTCACAAAGAAGAAACGCAGATACAAGATGACAAAGCAGCAGGCATTGCAGAAGTAACAAATTTAAACAAAGAACATACGCAGAATGTTGTTGAAAAGATGAAACTTAAGAAAAACAATGGCAATGTCTCGCAAAAGGATTTAGTGGATTTTATAAAATCCACTAGTCCTATAGAAATTTATGAAACCGATAGCGATGCTGATAAAGCTGTGAAAAAAATTAAAAACAGTATGAAAGAATCCTTTATAGACTTAGCAAATATTACACCCGAAGGAAAAATAGAAGTTAAGCTATGGGGTTGGCATATGAGCGGTTGGGATAAAGAGGGTAAAGTAACTATTTGGGGTAAAGCATTAGGATATGACAAAAGCATATCGCAAGCAGAGTCTAAAAAGCTAATGCAGTTTCTACAAGATACTGAAATCGCAGGACTTCCAATGTTTGATAGCGAGCTTCTTGACAGATCGGATCTAAGTATAGAGGAATTTAAAACAAAATGGCTAAAATTTAAAGAGGATACCGAAAAATCTCTCGGATATAATCAAGCAGAACAAACAAACAACCCGGATGAAAGTAAAATAAAAAAATATACCCCTGAAAAGGTAGTAAGAAAAAGCCAAACATACAAAGATGAAATCAGCAAAGAGTTTTTTACTAATTTCGTAAAAGCTCAAAAAGAGCTTGGAGTTGATATATTAGGAAGAGAAATATTGGAGCTTTTTAGCAGCTTTAATAAAATTAACGTTAGTGTATAAAAGGATATAGGCTTTATTGGATCTCCTAAATTTTACATCACTCTTTTGTTTATTCTAGCCTTATTTAGGCTAGAATAACTTTAAACTGCAGTTTGTGCTAAAAGAGCTTTTACTCTTTCTTTAATAGTTTTCATATCTATGCTTTTTGAAGAATCATCCGAAGGGTTTCTTAAAAGTTCTGCTATAGTTATCTCTTCTTGCATCATTCTCTCCAGATGAATATCACTTGCACCACCTTTGTTTCTTTTTATAAATTCTATGTCTTTTCGTCCTTGCTCCATGTTCCATATGGAGTATGTTGCTACTTGATCTGTAAGTTTTGTTTCGCCGCTATCGCTAGCCTTTGGAGCAAAGCTCTTTAAAAATCCGATAAAAAACCCCTGCATTTGTATAGCCGTCTTGGGTTTTATACATAGACATATTAGGATTAAATTTAAGTCCTCCGCCGTTATCCTTAGCTAGACCTCTCATGCTGAAATCCAGTTGATAAGCATTAAAATTAACCTGTAAAGAACTAAGCTCTTTAGCTAAATCTTTTGCATTTTCAATCTGCTGCGAATTCCTATAGATATTAGTAACTTTATAACTATCTACATCAGGAAGATAGTTGCCGTTATCCGTTAGTTTTGTGCTATTAAAGCTAAATCCTTTAGGTAGTTTGCTTAGATCATCTCTTGTATAAATTTGTTTATCGTCTGAACCTACTACGTTTTGAAAAAGCTTATAGTATTTTGTTTTACGGTATCTGCCATATCTATATTTTCAAAGGTTTTAGTATTGTATGTAGGTTTATGTATATAACTTCTTTCATTGTAGTCATAAATTTCATCAAGAGTTGATTTATGAATTTTAAAGTTTTCAGGAAGCCCGGCAGCCTTATTGAAGTCGCTTCCCATAAAACTTTCGCTATCTATGCTATACCCATAAGTATTTGGTGTAAATTTAACTTGATTTATATTTGTTTGCAAATTTGAATTTAAGGGTGTAGCACCAGAAAAGTTTTGTGTACTTACTTGTAAAATTTGAGTAGCCTGCTGAACCATTTCTAAGTTTAGGCTTTGTGCCAAAACCTGAGCTCCAAAAGCTGTTCCTCCGGCTTATTTTTTAGCTTTCAGCTCTTTTGCCGTATTGGTAACAGATTCGTATTGATGTCCTGCACTATATTGATTAGAGATGTTATTCATTGCTTACCTCTTTTATAAAATTACTGCAAAAGAACAAGCAAGAATTATTCCTTTATGAAATATAAACACCTACTCCAAAGGAATATTCTTTGCTTAAATCTTTTTAAGCTAATTAGAAAGTTTAAGCTATGATATCTTCAAATTTAAATCACTCCTATCAAAATTTAATTATTCAAAAGACAGATAAACTACATTAAAAACTAAAGTGGAAGTTTTTATAAATAAAATATCTTAAATTTAAAGAATTATAGCGTTTGATGCTGTTTTGTGCATTTGCTACATAATAACGATAAAAATGAATAAAAATGTGTTATATTATTTTATTTAGTAGTATTGACTATTCTTGATATTAATATATAATTTCATTATTTAAATATAAATAAGGCAAATGGTGTCAAGAGTGTCTATATTATTTTTTATAAATATTGTAAGAACAATACTTTTATTAAACGAACTTCAAAAACATGAGCAAATTCATTAACAATAAAAGCTTGATCAAAGAATAAATTATTGACTAGATCAAGTAAAAAAATATGTACCATAATAAAAGAGGAGCTTAAATATGATTAGATGTCCTTGCTGCGGATACTTAACTATGAAATATATAAATGCAAATGACGGCTTTTGTGTTGATATATGTCCTGTTTGTCATTGGCAATTTGATAATATTTCAAATTCTCGTCCTAATATATCAGTAGGTCCAAATTCAGTATCCTTAAATCAAGCCAAAGAAAATTATAAAAAGATAGGAGCGAAAGAAGAAAGACTCTTGCAATATGTCCGTCCTCCTACTAAAGAGGAATTTGCGGATAAACGGATAAAATGTCCTTGCTGCGGATATCTAACCATAGTAGATAAAGAGGATAAGAATTTAATACAAGATGTTTGTCCTGTTTGTTTTTGGCAATATAATACAGAAGCTATAAATAACCCGAGTAAAATAATAGAGCCAAATATAGTATCTTTAAATGAGGCTAGACAAAACTATAAAGAGTATAAAGCTTCAAGTAAGCTAGGCTCTATAAATGCGAGAGAGCCTATGGATGATGAGTTGCTTTAAAAAGCTTTTGTTGTATTATAATTATGTTGTAAGGATATAAAGCTCATATTATAAAATAAAGGCTTTATAAAAGAATACACTATATACTGAATTATCAAACAATAAAAATACTAATATAAAAAATCCTTACTATAGTATTCGAACCAACAACTAAAAAGTAAACTGTTATTTTTATAATAGCGTATAATCATATGAGCTTTTAAAATAGTACTTTATTAAAAAGTGAGACAGTAAAAAATTTTATACTTACTGTCTCACTTTTGTCTCACTTTTTTTCAGAATAGAATTGATAAGAATTTTAAGGAAAAGATAAGAAAAATTTAAGCTAAAACAGATCAAAAATCAAAGAAAAATAGTTGATTATAAGCTCGTACTCAAGGCTTTTTAATAACTTTTTGGAAAAAAAGAATAAATTGGAAAAATAAAAAAAATGGAACTGAAAGGAAATGGCTCCGGATGCTGGATTCGAACCAGCGACCAATCGGTTAACAGCCGACTACTCTACCGCTGAGCTAATCCGGAACATTGATAAAAGAAGCCGTATTATAGAAAAAAATATGCCTTTTGTCAATAAAATTTAGCTTAAAATATATAAATTTTAAAAATTATATTAAATATTCAGAAAAATAGCTTATATTTAGAGCAAATAATAAAAAATTACGCTATTCAAATCGAGATATTTTATAAAATTTAACTCCACCTACATTTGCTTCATATATCTTGCCTTCTTTTATAAGCTCATTTAAATTGCGCTTTGAGCTTTCAGAAAAGCTATTTTTTACATCTATCTCACTTTGAGGACGACGACAAGAGAGTTCTAGTAATTCTTCTTTAGTAAAATCAAGCATTGTGCCCCCGTATTTGGCACTAGCTATGACACAAGGTGTATTTATAATACAGTTAGCCAGCTCTTCTAGGGTATCCCTACTAACACCTTTTACAGGATAGGCTGGAGGGCGGTCAATAGTGCTTATATCTACTCTTGATGGTGAAATTTTATTTATAGCGAAATTTAGAGCTTCAAATTCATCTTTAGTGTCATTAAGCCCTTTTACAACAAGAATTTCAAGCACAAGCTCGCCTCTAAATTCCTTTCTAAATTCAGACATCTTTTCTATTAGATCAGATACTATAAAGTTTTTATCTCCGCGATCTATTTTACGAAATGTCTTTTGAATAGCGCTATCAAGGCTAAATTTAACTATATCAAGCGCCAAAATCGCATCATAAATTTTAGAATTTAGCACGCCCGTTCCATTTGACAAAATCAATAACTTTGTACTATCTTTTATTAAATTTAATCTATAAATAAGCTCTTTTAAATTTGGATACAAAGTTGGCTCGCCGTTTGCAGTAAGCGTGATCACATCGATATCTTTATGTATTTTTAGCACAGCTGAAACTTCTTTAAGAATTTCATCTACACTAATAGGATTTGAAATTTTATCAACAGTTTTTGAAGCGGTTAATTCGCAATAGACACAATCAAAATTGCAAGATTTTTTGTCAGGAGACAGGTCAATTCCAAGCGATATACCAAACCGCCTGGAGCTAACCGGTCCAAAAACAATGGACATTAAAACTTCTTCTTTCTTACATCCTCTGCTATAACTTTAGCCATATTGTCAACTTCAGCCGTAACTTCGTTTGTGCTATTAGCTACTTGAACATTTTGTCTGGTGAGATCATCTATCTGATTTACGGCTTGATTTATCATATGCACAGCCTCACTCTCTTCTCTAATACTCTCACTCATCTCATTTATACTTTGAGCTAGGACATTTGCATTAGCTTCTATTTCACTTAATGATTTTTGAGTTCTTTCTGCTAGTTTTCTAACTTCATCGGCAACTACTGCAAAGCCTCTTCCGTGTTCTCCAGCTCTGGCTGCTTCTATTGCTGCGTTAAGTGCTAGTAAATTTGTTTGATCTGCTATATCTCTTATTATTACTATTATGTTTTTTATCTCTTCTGATTGTCTTGTTACATCTTCTGCTTTTTGACTTATAGCATCCATTGAGCTTGACATCTGTTCTACTGCCGCAGCACTTTCTTGAAGAGAATTTGCTTGGATGTTGGTTCCGTTGGTGAGTTGTTTCATTAATCCCTTGAGCGCTTCAGCCTTTTCTTCTAGAATTTTAGCTTGCTCTAGGCTTTGTCTTAGCATTCCTGAAACCTCCTGCCCAAGAAGATCAATTCCTGAAGCTATTGAACCATTATCATTAGTTCTTGCGCTAAAATCTTGAGATTTAAATCTATTTAATGTATCAAATATTATATTGCTATTTGTAGCTACTCCCGTTTGAAGACTTAAAGACAACTTTACAAAGGCTTCTTTGAGATTCATTAGAGCAGGATTTTGCACATCTGCATCAAGAGTAGCCGTAAATTTACCTGATTCTATATTATCGACAAAGATATTTGCCTTTCTTATAAACTCATCTTCAGATATCTTGGCTGATTGTATTTTGCTAATATTTTCATTTATTAAAGACGCCATTACCCCAAACTCATCTTTGGTTCTTACATCTAATTTAGCAGGCTCTTTTATCTCATGATTTAAAAATTTAAAAAATGAAACAAGTCCTGTTGAAATGAAATTTAAAGGCCTTAAAAAACGCCCTGTAACAACTATAAGCATTGCAATTATTATTGCAATAAAAATTAAAGAAATAATAGATTGATCTTTTAAAATATCATTTAATATGTGATCATAATCGCTTAGTGAATTATCGGAGCAAATTAGCCAATTGGCAGTATCATAGATTTGGCAAGCAAATAGTCTATTATCGCCTCCAAGTACATGCGTATAAGCTTGACCCTTATTTTCAAAATAATTATCTACAGCTAAATTTATAGCAGTTTTTAAGCCAGGCTCTTTTGACATTATAAAATCTTTATTCATATGATACATCAATAATCTAGACTCTAAATTTATGATTGCCACACTGCTTGTCTTGCTCTCTTTCATCTGAGAAATAAAACTCTCAAGGTTGTCTAGCAATACGTCTGTTCCTACAGCTCCTGCGACTTTACCATTTACTATAATAGGCTTAGCAACAGTTATGGCATATTTACCATTTGATTGAATAATATATGGATCGGAGAAATAAATATTTTTTATGGCTATGGCATTTTTATACCAAGACCTTGTCCTTACGTCATAGCTATCCTTTTCTTTTGTCAAATTTAAAAATTCGGCTACTTTGCCATCTTTTGCAAAAATCAAATCATATAGCTCTCCACTATCTTCAAATCCTACATAAAATTCACTAAGATCCACTACACTGCTTTTATCAAGCATAACATGTTTTAAAGTATTTTTATCTTGTAAAAGATGTGGGTTTTTCTCTATATAATTTACAAAATTTTCAACTTCTTTAGTACGCGCTTTAAAAAATTCCTGCACAAAAAGCGATATAGAGCGCGTAGAAGCCTCTTTAGAACTCTTTGATATATTTATAACCGTATCTTTTGTTTTGTTGTAATTTATCATCGCAAACACTACAAACGAAAATGTAAGTAGTATAAAAATTATAAAAGCTATCTTATTAGCGACCTTTTTCATCTATAAAAATTCTCCTTTCATTATTAATTTTATTTTGAACTCTTTTGTTGCACCTGCTTTATGAAATATTTTGCATTTTCAACAGGAATATCAGGCAGAATTCCATGCCCCAAATTAAATATATGAGGCGCGCCTTTCATAACGCTTAAAATTTTGTCTAGACCCTCATCAATTGCTGATTTTGAGTAAAGTCTAGTTGGCTCCATATTTCCTTGAAGTACAAATTTCGGGCTTAGTTTTGCCTTAGCAAGCTCGATTGGAGTGCTCCAATCCACGCCAAAAACCTCAAAATTTCCATCTATCTTATCAAGATATCCGCTTATACCTTTTGGAAATACGATCACTGGAATTTGCGGAAATTCAGCCTTAAGTGCATCTACTATATCCATGATATACTTCCAGCCAAACTCAAAATACGCACTCATCTCAAGCGCAGCAGCCCAGCTATCAAAAATTTGCACCGCATTTACGCCGGCTTTGATCTGCTCTTTAATATATCCTATGAGAGCGGCCGTAACCTTGGCTAAAATTTGATGCATAAATTCTGGATTTGAATAAAGTAGTTTCTTACTAACCGCATAAGTTTTAGTCCCGCCACCTTCTATCATATAGGTAGCTATCGTCCAAGGAGCACCGCAAAAGCCGATTAACGCTTTATCCTGCGCTAAATTTTCGCGCGTTAGCTTGATCGTATCATATACATAGTCTAAATTTTTGATAGATTTTTGGATATCAAGCCTGTCTAAATCCTCTTTTATCTTGATCGGATCGCTAAACACAGGCCCCTCGCCTTGCACAAATTTAAGATCCATGCCCATTTCAAGCGGCACAACCAAGATGTCGCTAAATAGTATAGCTGCATCCACGCCTAAAATTTCAACAGGCTGAATCGTAACTTCGCTTGCTTTTTTATAGTCTTTACAAAGCGACAAAAAATCCCCGGCCGACTTGCGAACAGCCATGTATTCAGGCAGATAGCGCCCTGCTTGACGCATCATCCAAACAGGAGTGTAAGGGGTCGGCTTCTTAAAACATGCATCTACAAATATCATATTGTTCCTTTAAATTTTTGGCAATTCTAGCGAATTTATTATTTAAAATATTTAAATTAGACGGTAAAATAAAGATTATTACGACATAAATAAGAAATAGATATATTAAATTTGCTTGTAAATACTATTTTTATAAAGAAGAAAGCATAGCCTTAAATAAGACTATGCAAAAGCTAGTTACTTTAAAAAATCAGCTTTGTCAATTAGCGAAAGAGGTAAATTGATGTTAAAAATTTTACCTCTAATATTAGTAAATCCAAATTTCTCTAAACGCTCTGTATGCATCTTTAGATATTTTTGTGCATTTGTAGCGTTATCAAAACAATAAACTCCGCCAGCCTCTTTTGTCTCTTCATTTTCGGTCCAAATTTTCCAAATCATACCAGGTTCTTTGGCTATACTCTCAGCCAATCCTTTAAACTGTTCAGACATCTGATCTCCAAAAGGTCCATTTAACTGCGGAAAATCTACCTGCAATATTACTGCCATTTTATATCCTTTAAAATATTAATCTAACAAAGCCTAAAAAACTTTATCGCAGGAAATTATATCTTATAAAAACTAAATGTTAAATTCTAATTCTTACATAGCCATCAAAAGAGTATCGGTAGCTTTTTACAATAATTTAACGAAAATTTTTATATAATCGGCTAAATTTTAGTTAGGAATTTTATGAAAAATATCAGAAATTTTAGCATCATCGCCCACATCGACCACGGCAAAAGCACCCTTGCAGACCGCTTGATCCAAGAGTGCGGAGCAGTAAGCGACCGCGAGATGAGCAGCCAGATAATGGACACGATGGATATCGAAAAAGAGCGTGGTATCACGATAAAAGCTCAAAGCGTAAGGCTTGAGTATAGCTTAAACGGCGAAAAATTTATCCTAAACCTAATCGACACTCCGGGCCACGTCGACTTTAGCTACGAAGTAAGCAGAAGCCTTGCAAGTTGCGAAGGAGCGCTGCTTGTGGTTGATGCAAGCCAAGGAGTCGAGGCTCAAACGATAGCAAACGTCTACATCGCACTTGAAAACAACCTTGAAATCATCCCCGTGATAAATAAAATCGACCTTCCCGCAGCCGATCCAGAGCGTGTAAAAAACGAGATAGAGCACGTTATCGGGCTTGACTGCTCAAATGCTATCGAAGTAAGCGCAAAGAGCGGCATAGGTATAAAAGAGCTTGTTGAAGCGATCATCACGCGTGTTCCACCACCTCACGGAGAGCTAAAAAGTCCGCTTAAGACGCTGATTTATGATAGCTGGTTTGACAACTACCTTGGTGCGCTGGCTCTTGTGCGCGTGTATGACGGCGAGTTAGCGAAAAACGACGAAATTTTGGTTATGGGCACAGGCAAGAAGCATATCGTGCTTGATCTCATGTATCCAAACCCGATAGCACCGATTAAGACAAGCAAGCTAAGTGCTGGCGAAGTAGGTATCGTAGTTCTTGGACTTAAAAACGTAAGCGACGTGCAAGTTGGCGACACGATAACGCTTGCTAAAAATCCGCTCAAAGAGCCGGTTGGTGGCTTTGAAAGGGCAAAGCCATTTGTATTTGCGGGGCTTTATCCGATAGAAACGGACAAATTTGAAGATCTGCGCGATGCGCTTGATAAACTCAAGCTAAACGATAGCTCGATAAGCTATGAGCCTGAGACTTCAGTCGCTCTTGGATTTGGCTTTCGCGTTGGATTTTTGGGACTGCTTCACATGGAAGTTATCAAAGAGCGCTTAGAGCGTGAATTTGATCTTGACTTAATCGCAACCGCGCCAACCGTGACATACGAAGTCATCCAAACGGACGGGCAAATTTTAGCTATCCAAAACCCAAGTCAGCTTCCGCCTGTAAATAAAATCGAAGTGATAAAAGAGCCATATGTGCGCTCAACTATCATCACACCGACTGAATTTTTAGGCAACATTATCACGCTTCTAAATAACCGCAGAGCGATCCAGACCAAGATGGACTACATCACTCCAGAGCGCGTGCTGCTTGAATACGACATACCGATGAATGAGATCGTGATGGACTTTTACGATAAGCTAAAATCAAGCACAAAAGGCTACGCGAGCTTTGATTATGAGCCTAGCGAGTACCGCGAAGGAGATCTGGTAAAGCTTGATATCAAGGTTGCCGGCGAAACGGTTGATGCGCTCTCTATCATCGTGCCTGAAAGCAAGGCGCAAAGCAAGGGTCGCGACTTCGTAAAAGCGATGAAGGAGATAGTGCCAATGCAGCTCTTTGAAGTGGCTATCCAAGCAAGTATCGGAAATAAAATCATAGCGCGCGAGACGGTTAAATCAATGGGCAAAAACGTCACAGCCAAGTGCTACGGCGGCGATATAACGCGTAAAAGAAAGTTGCTTGAAAAGCAAAAAGAGGGTAAAAAGAGGATGAAGGCTATAGGCAAGGTAAATTTACCGCAAGAGGCGTTTTTAAGCGTGCTTAAGATAGATTAAGGCTTAAATTCGGGCAAAATTTCGCAGGCGGAATAAAATTTGCTTTGATTAATATAAAATTTTAAGGATATAGGATGAAATTTAAGACGATTTTTTTGATGATAGCGGCGGCTTTTTTATTTTTAGGTTGCTCTTCCAAGACAAGCGACGGACCTGTTTTAACCAGTAACATCTCTAGCTCATCTTCAAGCGATGCTAAATTTCACTTCGAAGAGGTTATGAAGATACCAGCGGATTGCAGTTCTTGCAGTGGATCAGGCAAAGAAATTGCGATAAATGGCACAAGATATAAAAGTGATGTAGCAATAAACTGCTGTTTGAAAAAAAATATGATAGACACTAAAGTAGGACTTAAAAAAGTATATATACACAGAATTACCGATGAAAGAAATGGTCCAGAAGCCATAAAATACATAAGAAGAGATGGTAGCATAGTATTTTTTAATTCAAACCCTAGATTGGAAGTGCTTTTTTATATGTTTTTAAAGCAAGAGCTTCTATCAAGAGGAATTGTTGTAACTGACGATCAAACTTCGCCATATACATATAGACTCGATTTTTCTTTTAATGAACTAAAAGGTGTGTATAGCAGAAATAACGAACAACTAAAATCACAACTATTTGGCGTGCTAAAAATAAAAAATATCAACTATAATAGAATCAAAAATATATCAACAAACCAAGACGTAAGAAAGCTTGCAGTAAGCAGGACAGGACAGTTTGACATCTACGTATCCTTGCTGGTAAAACAAGCAGCCAACAAGGTCGCGGAAGAAATTTCAAAACTGTAAGGTAAATTTATGAAAAAATATATCCTATCCATCTTGATCGCCTTTGCTTTTTTAGGCTGTTCTCAAAGAAGTGATGTACTAAATTTAAGCCCATATCAATCAAATTCAAACAACCTAAGACTCAATAGACAGATCCATATAAATAGCGTAACAGATATGCGCCAAAACAAAAGCGTAATAGCTACAATTACCGATTCAAAGGGAAGCGTCAGCGAGTATATCACACTTCAAAACGATATTAAAGCTTGGCTACAAGACGGCATCACAAACGAGCTAGTAAGGCTTGGCGGAAATGTGAGTAATTTTTCAAACGATTTAATAGTAGATATAGAAATAGTTGAACTCAAGGCCAATTTAAGCGGATATAGCAGTGATAATCTAAAAGGTACCGCCAAACTCACTCTTACAATAAAAAAAGGAGAGACTACCATTACAAAAAACGTAGCTCAAAGCCAGACAAAATTCGCACCTATTCATACAAGCGGAGCTTTTGATAAATTTTTAAATGAGCTTTTAAACGATATTGTAAAAAGAGCTGCTATTCAAATTCTAAAAAGCTAGATGCGTTGCGTTAATTGTGGAAATTTTAGCCTAAAAATAGTCTGCAAAACTTGTGCTAATCATCTTAAAAACTCATCTTTAAGAACTAGAATTTTAGAAGACGGGTTTAAAATTTACAGTTTTTTTGATTATTCTGAAATTAAAAATTTGCTCTCTTCAAAACATAAATTTCACGGAAATTTCATCTATAAATTTTTAGCAAATTTAAGCTTTAAACAGTTTGCTAAAGAGTTTAAATTTGGCTCTTTTATAAATGCAGTTGCAATAGATGATAGAGTTAAATCTGACTATTCTCACACGGCAATTTTAGCAAAAGCTCTTAAAAATAATGAGATAAAGCCACTTTATGCCAGCCTACATGCAACCTCAAATATAACTTATGCAGGAAAAGATTTAGCCTATCGCCTAAAAAATCCAAGAAATTTAAAAATCAACAAAAAGCCCGAATTTCCAGTTATCCTAGTAGATGACATAATAACCACAGGCACAACAATTTTAGAAGCCAAAAACACACTTGAAAAAGCTGGAGTTCAAGTACTATTCGCACTAGTATTAGCCGATGCAAAGTATTAGTATTTAGCAAGTTTTTATCAAATTTTAGTTAGAATCTAGCAGTTATTTTTAAGGATAAAAATGGAAAATATATTTGAAGCAAATCAAGATATCGAAGTAGTTGATATTGAAGATTCGATAAAGACTAGCTATCTTGACTACTCTATGAGCGTTATTATCGGACGTGCATTGCCAGATGCAAGAGACGGGTTAAAGCCTGTTCACAGAAGAATTTTATACGCTATGAACGATCTTGGAGTAGGATCAAGAAGTCCCTATAAGAAATCGGCTCGTATAGTCGGTGACGTAATAGGTAAGTACCACCCGCATGGAGATACGGCAGTATATGATGCGCTTGTTAGAATGGCTCAAAGCTTCTCTATGCGTTATCCGACTGTCGACGGACAAGGAAACTTTGGCTCAGTTGACGGAGATGGCGCTGCTGCGATGCGTTATACAGAAGCCAGGATGACCACTTTAGCCGAAGAGCTTTTAAGAGATATCGATAAAGACACAGTTGATTTTATTCCCAACTACGATGACAGCACTACAGAGCCTGATGTTTTACCTAGCCGTGTTCCAAATTTACTTTTAAACGGCTCAAGCGGTATAGCCGTAGGTATGGCCACAAACATCCCTCCGCATAGCCTTGATGAACTTATAGATGGACTACTGCTTGTTCTTGATAATAAAAATGCCACTCTTGAAGAGGTGATGCAGTATATAAAAGGTCCAGATTTCCCTACTGGCGGTATAATATTTGGCAAAAAAGGCATAATAGAAGCTTATAAAACAGGCAGAGGACGCGTAAAAATAAGGGCTAAAACCCATATAGAAAAAAAACCAAATAAAGATGTAATAGTCATAGACGAGCTTCCTTATCAAGCAAATAAAGCACGTCTAATAGAGCAGATCGCAGACCTTGTGAAAGATAAGCAGATAGAAGGTATTAGCGAAGTTAGAGATGAGAGTGATAGAGAAGGAATCCGAGTAGTAATCGAGCTCAAACGTGACGCAATGAGCGATATAGTGCTAAACAATCTATTTAAATCCACAACGATGGAAAGCACCTTTGGCGTTATAATGCTTGCGATAAACAACAAAGAGCCTAAGGTATTTAGCCTGATCGAGCTTTTAAAGCTATTTCTAAACCACAGAAAAACAGTCATAATTAGACGCACAATATTTGAACTACAAAAGGCTCGAGCAAGAGCTCATATTTTAGAGGGCTTAAAAATAGCTCTCGATAATATTGATGAGGTTATAGAGCTTATTAAAAATAGTGCCGATACAGCTACGGCAAGAGATGGGCTAATGTCTCAATTTGGCCTTTCAGAACTTCAATCAAATGCGATTTTGGATATGAGGCTAAGCAAGCTTACAGGGCTAGAGCGTGAGAAACTGGATAATGAGCTAAAAGAGCTAATTGCAGAGATAGCAAGACTGGATGAAATTTTAAAAAGCGAAACACTTCTTGAAAAACTTATCAAAGATGAGCTTTTAGATCTTAAGAATAAATTCAAGGTTCCAAGAGTTACAGAGATAGTAGATGACTACGATGATATCGATATCGAAGATCTAATCCCTAATGAAAACATGGTCGTAACCATCACTCACAGAGGATACATAAAACGCGTGCCAAGCAAGCAGTATGAGAAACAAAAACGCGGTGGCAAGGGCAAAGTGGCCGTAACGACTTACGATGATGACTTTATCGAGAGCTTCTTTACTTCAAATACTCATGATACGCTGATGTTTGTGACTGATCGTGGACAGCTATACTGGCTAAAAGTTTATAAAATTCCTGAGGGAAGTCGCACAGCCAAAGGCAAAGCTGTAGTAAATCTAATCCAACTTCAGCCTGACGAGAAAATCAAAGCGATCATTCCCACAACAGACTTCGCAGAGAATAAATCACTTGCCTTCTTTACTAAAAATGGTATCGTAAAACGCACAAATTTAAGTGAATTTAAAAACATACGTTCAATAGGAGTTAAAGCTATAAGCCTGGATGAAAATGACGAGCTAGTAACTGCACTGATAGTAGAAAGTGATGAAAACGAAATAATACCTCCGGTTCTAGACGATGATTCAAATTTTGAGGCAGTAGAGCCAATTGAAATTCAAGATGAAATTGACGGTAGCGAAGCTTTAGAAGAAGAGACAGATAGCACAGCTCAAGGCAAGATGTTATTTATAGTTACCAAGAAAGGAATGTGCCTTAAATTTAATGTATCTAAAGTTCGCCAGATGGGAAGAACCGCTCGCGGCGTAACTGGTATTAAATTTAAAGAACCAGCAGATGAAGTCGTAGGCGCAGCGGTAATCGAGCATAACGAACAAGAGGTACTTAGCATATCTCAAAAGGGTATCGGTAAGCGTACAACTGCTGATGAGTATCGATTAACAAACCGTGGAGGCAAGGGCGTAATATGCATGAAGCTTACAAATAGAACAGGCGATCTAATAGGCGTAGTGATGGTTGATGAAGAGATGGATCTAATGGCTCTTACATCAAGCGGAAAGATGATAAGAGTCGATATGCAAACTATCAGAAAAGCCGGACGCAACACAAGCGGTGTTATAGTAGTAAATGTAGATGGGGACGAGGTTGTAAGTGTAGCAAGATGCCCTAAAGCAGAAGAAGATGGCACAGATCAGGATCTAAACACCGATGGCGGAGATGATAGTGCTAGTATTTTGGAATAAATGTTGCTTATTATATATAAAATTTAGATTTTAAAAGGTTGTAAAATGAAGAGTTTGTATGTTGCATTGCTTGGTTTATCTATTATTATCATGAGCGGATGCTCCAGTAAAAACAACGATATAAGTGCGGCTAGTCAAAATATTGTTGTCCAAAAAGTAGATAAAGACGATATTAGATACGTTATGAAACAAGAGAAAATGATATACGATGCAGAACCTGCAGAAGCCACATTTAGTGCCGTAGGCGAAGGCATAGCCCCTCTTAATACCGTATCACACGCTCAATCTCTTGCGCTTGCTAAACGTGCAGCTATTGCGGACGCGCACAGACAGCTTGCAGAAAAGCTTTATGGAGTTAAAATCAATTCAAGAGACACTGTAAGAGATGCGATGCTAAAAGATTCAACTATAACAGCCCAAGTAAGCGGCCTTATCAAAAACGCTTCCATAGTTGAGCAAGATTTCAAAGACGGCTTATACCGCGTTAGAATGGAACTTAGACTAGATCAAAACAAGTGGCAAGAAATTTTTGCATATTAATACTATTTGTCATTAATCTTTTTAGCTCAGAAGAATTTATTCTCTGGGCTAAATTTTCTACACAAAATCATAAAATAAGTTATGAAAATTTTTACATCTCAAAAGCTATTGTATTAACCGGACTTGAAGATGAATTTTTATGCGAAATAGAAGAGATCAAAGATAAATCACAAGATGCTCTTGGCTACTTAAATTTGCATAGAGAAAAGCTGTTTGAATGCTTTATTTCTCATAAATTTAAGGTACAAGATCATCAAAAAATATATCAAACGCCAAAAGGCATAAACATACACACAACAACCGATCTAACCTTGCTTCCGATTCGATTTACAATTAAATTTAAGCCAAATTCTGCTATTATCGGCGTATTTAACGACAAGAAAGAGTAGTGATGAACATAGTCATCGTCGAAGACGATATCAATATGAGAAAATCCCTTGAAATCGCACTTGGTGAATATGAAGAGCTAAAAATCAAAAGCTATAAAAGCGCAATCGAAGCTCTAAAAAAAATGAGTGACGATACGGATTTAATTATAACAGATATCAATATGCCCGGCATGGATGGACTTGAGTTCATTAAGACTCTTGATGGTAAATTTGACATCATTATAATGACAGGAAACGCTACTTTAAATAAGGCTATAGAGAGTGTCAGGTTAGGAGTAAAGGACTTTTTAACCAAGCCTTTTGATGTTGAGACGCTTTATGAAGCAATTAAAAGAGTTAAAATTTTAAAAGAAAAGATACCTGCTAATTTCAAAAAACAAAACAATAAAAATTTAGAAACAAAAAATGATTTTTTTGCCACATCGCCAGCCCTTCAAAAATCCCTTGATATGGCAAAAAAAGCCGCAATGACAGATGTAAGCATAATGTTAACTGGAGAAAGTGGAGTTGGCAAAGAGCTATTTGCAAATTTCATTCATAAAAATTCTCCTCGCAAAGACAAGCCATTTGTGGCTCTAAATATGGCGGCAATTCCAGAAAATTTGATAGAGAGTGAACTATTTGGCTTTGAAAAAGGGGCTTTTACCGATGCACAAGCTCAAAAAAAGGGTCAGTTCGAGATAGCTGACGGCGGCACTTTGTTTTTAGACGAGATAGGAGAGATGCCAGTAAATTTGCAGCCAAAACTTTTAAGAGTAATTCAAGAGCGTGAAATAACGAGACTTGGAGCTACAAAAAGCACTAAAATAGATGTCAGAATATTATGTGCCACAAATGCAAATTTACAAAATTCGATAAAAGATGGAAAATTTAGAGAGGATCTTTTTTATAGACTAAATACAATTCCTATTTTAATCCCGCCTCTAAGAGATCGAAAAGAAGAAATTTTACCGATTGCAAAAAGAGTGCTTGAAAACTCCTGCCTTGAATTTGGTTTTGAAAGCAAACAATTTTCAAAAGAAGCTGAAACAGAGCTTGAAGAATATGAATTCCCGGGAAATATAAGAGAGCTAATATCAGTAGTTCAGCGAGCGGCTATTATGAGCGAAGGTGCTAAAATTTCTGCGCAAGATTTATTTTTAGAAGCCAGAAAGAAAAAGGATACGAGCGAAATTCAAAAGGAAATTTTGCAAGATATTATTAAAAGTGTTAACGGAAATCTAAAAGAGGCATGTGAAATTTTGGATATAAGCGAAGATAAGTTAAAAACAAAACTACAAAAATACAACATAAAGGTTGGAATATGAGAAAATTTAATGTAGCTGTAGTTGGTGCAACAGGCGCTGTGGGAGAGGAATTGTTTCGAATAATGGAGGAGTTTGACTTCCCAGTAAATGAGCTTTTGCCGCTAGCAAGTGCGAAAAGTGCGGGCACAAAAATAGAATTTAAAGGCAAAGAGCATAAAGTAGTAGAGCTAACTGAAAAAGTTTTTGAAGAGCGCGACATAGATATCGCTTTTTTTAGTGCCGGAGGTTCTGTATCGGCCAAATTTGCACACTTTGCGGCAGAAAGCGGAGCTGTAGTTATAGATAACACAAGCCACTTTAGAATGGAGCTAGATATCCCATTGGTAGTTCCAGAATGCAATCCAGAGGATATTAATCTATGGCAAAAGCGCGGAATCATCGCTAATCCAAACTGTTCAACCATACAAATGGTGCAAATTTTAAAACCTCTTGACGACGCATACGGAATAAACCGTGTGGACGTAAGCACTTATCAGGCTGCAAGCGGTGCCGGTAAAGAAGGCATGGAAGAGCTTGTCTATCAGCTTCAAAAATTCTTTGAATTTAAGCTTGATGAGTGTGAGCCAAAGATATTTGCACATCAACTTGCATTTAACGTAATCCCTCATATTGACGTATTTTTAGACAACGATTACACAAAAGAAGAGATGAAGATGGTCAACGAGACTCAAAAAATTCTTCATAAAAAGATGGAAGTAAGCGCAACCTGTGTGCGTGTGCCTGTGCTTAGAAGCCATTCTGAAGCTATAACAATTCACTTTGATAAAGATATAGATGCAGCTGCGGCTCGTGAAATTTTACGTAAGGCCCCAAGCATAGTCGTGATAGATGAGCCTAGCGAGAAAAAATATCCTATGCCGTCTATCTCAAGCGATACGAACGAAACATATGTAGGCAGAATTCGCAAAGACACATATAGAAACAACGTGCTTCATTTGTGGTGTTCTGCCGATCAAATCCGCGTAGGTGCAGCGACAAATGCGGTAAGAATAGCGCAAAAGTGGATTGAACTACAAGACTAACTATAAATTTAGCCGTAAAATCATATATAAATTTTACGGCTACTACTTAATATTATGATTTATTTTTCTAATTATTTTTTGCAAATTCAGCCAAAATATTATAGAATGTCGGCTCTTAAATTTTAAGGAGATTTTATGCTAAAGAGTATATTTGGAAGGCTAATGTGGTCAAGCAGAATTTTTGCCATATTGCCTGTGATATTTTGTCTGCTTGGGGCTATAGTGCTGTTTATTATTGCAAGTTACGATATTTTTGTTATCTTTGGAGATATTTACGCCTACTTTTTTAAAGGGCATCATCCTGAGAGCTTTCACTCGGATGTCGTAGGAGTCATAGTAGGAGCGATAGATCTTTATTTGATGGCGTTAGTGCTTTTTATATTTAGCTTTGGAATTTACGAGCTTTTTATCGGTGAAATCGAACATATGAAAGACTCAAGACACTCTAGCGTGCTTGAAGTGCATTCGCTAGATCAGCTAAAAGATAAGCTGGCAAAAGTAATAGTAATGGTTTTAATCGTAAATTTTTTCCAAAGAGTCTTGCATGCAAATTTCAACACACCTCTTGAAATGGCGTATCTAGCAGTGTCTATTCTAGCTCTTTGTTTGGGGCTTTATTTCCTACATAAAGGCGAACATTGATTTAAAGGGCTCTTAGCTCTTTAAATCACTTACCAATCCATTTTTAAATAACTCATAGCTAATCGTATCTTTATCAAAAATATCTCTTTTGTGATGAGTTATAATCACAAATGCTCTATTTTTTTCCTTTAAAGTTTTTAAAACAAGCTCACTTTTATAACTATCAAGCTCATTAAATGGCTCATCAAAAAGATATACATCGGCATCTCTTACTAAAGCTCCGGCTATTGCCACAAGTCTCTTTTCGCCGCCCGAGAGATTGTAGATAGAGCGATCCTTAAGGTGTGAAATTTCAAATTTTTCTAAAATTTCAGTAGCATGATTTTGAGCTATTTTAGCATTCACTCCTTCAACTAAAAGCGAAAAAGCTACATCTTCAATTACGCTTGGGGCTATAAATTGATCGTTGCTATTTTGAAAAAGATATGAAATTTTTAAATTTTCTTTTACTATGATCTGCCCGCTTGTAGCACTATTAAGAGATGCCAAAATAGATAAAAATGTGCTTTTGCCAACTCCATTTGCACCATAAATTAAAATTTTAGAATTCTTTTTGATATCTAAATTTATATTTTCAAAAACAGTTTTTCCATCAAATCCAAAGGATAAATTTTGCACTTCTATTATATTTTCCATCTCTATCCTACAAATTTATAAATCCTAAAACTAGCCGCGATCAAGGTCAAAATCAAAAGCGAAATTTCGCTTAAATTTGCTCTTTGCATATCCAAAAAACTTATATATCCGTTATATCCCCTAACTCTCATAGCAGAGTAGATTTCAAAAGACCTATCAAATCCATTAACTATAATCTTTCCAATCAAATTAGCATAGGCCCTATATGTAAAAATAGAAAAATTTACCTTTACTCCGCGCACTTTTAGAGTATTTGGTATTTTAGAAATTTGATTTAAAAGCTCTTCAAATAGTTTGCTGTTTATAATCATCACCGCTAGTAATTTTTGCGGAATTTTTATAGAATAAAGAGCTTTAATTAAGAAGTATTGATTCCTGCATAAAAATAGACTAAGAACTAGAAAAAGTATTAAATTTGTCCTTATAAAAACTACCTTTGCACTAAAAAAATCTTCATTTAAAATATATGAAAGAACAATAAAAAACAAAAAAACATTAAGCGTTAAAAGCCAGGTTAAAACTTTAAATTTTCTCTCCGCAAACAACAAAAACGCAAACAATGGAATTAAAAAATCAAGAGGATAGAATTCGCTAGCCGAAAGCAAAAAAATATCATAAATTAAAACTATAAAAAGATAGCAAACCGGCTTATTCATAAGAAGTTTGGTCTATATCTCATAATAAATTTAAGTGCCATAAGAGAAATTAAGCCCTCTATTATCATAAGTGGCAGATTAAATAAAAATATCATATATACCGCGTAATCAAGATGCACACTATTTAAAATCAAAACTCCAACCAATAGTAAAACACTAAAAAACACAGGCAAAAATCCGCCAACAAAAGAGACAAAATTTAGATTGGTTGTTATCTTAGGTTTTAAAAAATACCACAGTAAAACCGCCGGACCAGCTATTATAAGAGTATTTACGCCAAGCACTCCTATACCGCCAAATCCATAAAGTAAGGCCTGAAAAAAAAGAGCTATAAATATGGCTAAAAATCCGCTCACGCCACCTATGGCGCCTATAAGACCACTAAAAAGTAGATGAACACTAGTTGGACCCACCGGAATATGGACAAAAGAGCCTATGAAGAATAAAGATGTAAGCATGGCGACTTTTGGTATCTCTTGAGAATTCATTTTGTATAGAGCATATGCGCTGATTGCGCCAGATACAACCCAGCCAGCTACCAAAATTTCGCTATTTAAAATTCCTTCTGATATGTGCAAATTTCATACTTTTCTTGATTTAATAATCGCAATGATACCAAAAATCCCAAAGATTATGCCTATCGCGCTTAAAATTCCAAGATATTTTTGATAAACAGGCTCTTTGTATCCGCTTAGGCTACCTTCATCTACATTTAAACTAAATTCTTTATCGTGGCTTCCATGATCGCTACTTGCACTGATTTTTACTCTGTATTCTCCGCTTCTAGGCGGTAAAAATGCGAAATTGCCACCGCTATCAAGTTTAGATGTCAAAAGAGGTATAGCCGACTCACTCTCATATATAACTATACTTGCGTAAGCGGCCGGAATTTTTTCTGTAAAATTTGCGTTTATTATTACGGCTTTGTCCTCGTGAACGCTATAAAAGAGTCCATGAGAGAACAAGGCCGAGAGAAATAGTGAAAGAAGGAGTGGGATTCTCACTATTTAACCTCAAATGATATTGAGCTTTGGATAAGTAGCCTTTCGGCTTTTGGGTCTGTAAATATAGGCTCTGCACTCTTTGCTGCAATAATATTTAGACCCTTCTCTTTAATAGGAATTAGTGCAATGCCAAATTTATTAGTGACTGTTTTAAGATCATCTTTCGCGGTTTCAAATCCAGCACCCTCAAGAGGTTTGCCATCTTTTAAAACCAAAACAGGCAAAGACTCTCCGACTTTTACTTCTAAAGGATTTTTTAACGCTATAACTTCTAGTTTTAGTCCTATAGGATTTAAAAATTTCTCATTCCAAGAAAAATATGTTTTACCAATTTTTATGCTCTTAATAGCGTCAAACACGATGCCTTTAGTCTTTACTTTATCTCCTACTATATAGCCATCGTCAGTCTGCACCCAGTAGTTTGCATCAAAAAACATAGTTATTATTGCCGGAGCTTTTTCTGTCAATACTTCAGGAGCTTTTTTAACATCATTATAATTATAAGCTATGCCGGTTTTGATACGATTTAAATTCTCATCATAAGCCTTTGCTCCCAAAAGTTGTTCTGAAGAATAGGATTCAAATTTGTCATGAGCCCAAAATTTTACCTCAAATTTATTTTTACCTACGCTATTGGCAATAACCTGATGAGCCTGAGCGGACATCGTAAGTCCGATAATAAAAACGGCGGTGCTAAATAATATTTTCTTAAACATAGTATTCCTTTAGTAATAAATTTCTATATTTAGTATTATATAATTAGGATATTTAAATCTATATAAAAAAATATATTATTTTAAAACAACAGATTATTTTGAGTAATATAGAAATATTGTAAGTTTAGTTGACGAATTTATAATTCGCCAACTAAAATTTTATAAAAATAGAGAATTTACACTTTCGTTGTGGTATACGCGTCTTATTACTTCACCGAAAATAGGAGCTACGCTTAGCACTTTTATCTTTTCATGCTGCTCTTTTAAAGGTATGGTATCGGTTACCACAAGCTCATCTAATGCGTCGCTTTTTAATCTATCGTATGCGGGCCCGCTTAAAACCGCATGAGTACAACATGCCATTACGCTTGTAGCGCCCTTTTCTTTAAATACCTCTGCAGCCTTTATTATAGTGCCAGCGGTATCTATCATATCATCTACCAAGATTACATCTTTGCCGGCAACATCGCCTATTACATTCATTACTTCGCTCTCATTTGCTTTTTCACGGCGTTTGTCTACGATTACTATATCAAGACCAAGTGTTTTAGCCACGCTTCTGGCACGCGCTACTCCGCCTATATCAGGGCTTGCGATGATTGGATTTTTCAAATTTTTATTTTTTATGTACTCATTAAATATTATCGAACCATAAAGATTATCCACTGGAATATCGAAAAATCCTTGAATTTGCCCGGCATGAAGGTCAATTGTAACAACACGATCTATACCTGCAACTTGAATCATATTTGCTACAAGTTTCGCTGTAATTGGCACTCTAGGAGCCGCCTTTCTGTCTTGCCTTGCATATCCAAAATATGGAATTACAGCCGTTATGGAGCTTGCGGAACTTCTTTTTAAGGCATCAGTTAGTATTAAAAGCTCCATCAAATTTACATTAGCTGGAGCGCAAGTAGGCTGGATCACAAATATATCCTTGCCACGCACGCTTTCACCTATTTGCACGCTTATTTCGCCATCGCTAAAACGTTTTATCGAAGCCTCGCTTAGCGGAAGAGAAAGATATTGCGATATTTTTTTAGAGAATTCAACATTTGCCGTACCGGAAAAAATTTTATAACCTCTCATAAGATTTTGCCTTTGTGTTTTTTAGGATGAGTCATTTTACCAAAACGAACCTAAATTTAAATATCCTATTTTAGTATAAATTTAAGGCTTAGTTTTATGTTCATATCTTCATCAAGCCTTACAAACTCGCTTCTAGCATCCCTTACAGCCTTTAACGCAGCCTCGTCTAATGATACTCTTGATGAGCTTTTTGATATTTTGAGATCTCTTACTTCTCCATCTTTTATAAGCCTGAATTCTATCTCACTGACGCCTTGTTGTCTTAGCTTGCGTGCTTTTTCTGGATAGCGCTTATGCTTTTCTATAGCCGATTTTATCAAAGTAAGTTTTTTGGCAATATCATTTTTATTTGGCTTTCCTAAATTTAAACCAGATATACCGCCTGCATTTAAATTCGTATTTAAATTTTGAGCAGTAGATGATGCGGAAGTTGTCAAATTTGACTCTAAATTTGTATGGCTTGTGACTATGTTTTCAATACTTTTTTTCTTAACCTCTTTTTTGGGCTTAGGCTGTCTTTTTGGCTTAGGTTTTTTAGGCTTCTCTTTTATTTTTGGATTAATCTCTTTTATTATAGGCTTTGGCTCTTCAATTATAGGTTCTGGCTTAATTATTTCTTCTGATATAGGCTCGATTTCGTTAGTTGCGGGTATTAAATTTTCTTGATTTGCCAGCTTGGCATCAGGACTTGAATCTGCTTTTAAAGAGATATTTATTAAATTTAGATCAATTTTTATAGACTTTTCAGGAGTCGTATCAAAATTTTTAAGTAAATTTATTAAAGCGTATCCGCCTGAAATATAGATGGAAAGTGCAACAAAAAATGCAATGACAGTAGAGTGAGAAAAAATCTTATCCATCCAAATTCACAATCCTTCGTAGTTTCGGATGAATTTTAGGATTTATTTACTTAAAATATATAAATTTATATTTATTAATTAAACTATAAATCCGCTTCCTATAACAAAATCGCCCCTGTAAAAAACTGCGAGTTGTCCGCTGGCAACTCCATAAGCGCTCTGCTTTAAGCTTATCTTGGCGCTATCGCCTTCTATGGCGAAATGAGCTTTAAGTGATATGCTTCGGTATCTTACTTTGACTTCACAATCAAATTCACTCTCATCCACAAACATGTTTAATTCTTTTACTAGGACTTCGCTCTTTTCAAGCTCGCTTTTAGTACCCACAACTATCTGGTTTTTTGCAGCATCAATAGATAAAACAAAATGCGGTTCGTGTGCACCAAATACTTCAAAACCTCGTCTTTTACCTATGGTATAGTGCATATATCCGCTATGTTTGCCTATGACTTTACCTGAGGCATCTACCACGTCTCCTGGCAAATTTGTATCATAATGCTTTTTTAGAATGTCGATGTATGTGGTATCTACAAAGCAAATTTCGCTACTTTCAGCCTGCTCGCCAAATTCTTTAAAGTCAGGTAAATTTTTAGCCATCTCTTTGATATCGCTCTTCATCTTGTCTCCAAGAGGAAATATCATATCGGCTAAAACTTCTTTTGGAACTTGTGCAATAAAGTAGCTCTGATCCTTATTCAGATCCCTTGCTGTCTTTATTAATCCGTTTTCAATTTGTACATAGTGTCCCGTAGCTAGCTTTTGACATCCTATACTTTTAGCAAATTTCAAAAGCTCACCAAATTTTATAAATTTATTACACAAAGCGCAAGGATTTGGAGTTTTACCCTCTTTGTAAGTATCTATAAAAGGCGAATATACATATTTATTAAATTTTTCTTCAAGGTCTAAAATATGCATCTTAATACCCAAGAAATCACATACTTTCTCTACTTTTTCTATGTTTTTTTCGTGATATCCGGGTTTTTTGTGCAGTTTCATATAGCAACCCACGATCTCATGCCCCTGCTCTTTTAACATCTTAGCACTCATCGTAGAATCCACTCCGCCACTCATAGCTATTAAAATTTTCATATCTTCCTTTTTGAAATACTTTGGATAATTTATCTAATTTAATAAAATATCATTAAATTTTTAAAATCTCTTCCGAAATTTTTTTAAGATCATCGGATATTTCATAGATGTTTAGATCCTCTTTGCTGATAGATTTTTCATTTATTAAAGTGGTTTTTATAAAGTCATCCAATTTACTCCAAAATTCACTTCCTATGAGATAAATTTTAGATTTTTTTCTACCAATTTGAGCTAATACTAAAATTTCAAACAGCTCATCTAAGGTTCCAAAGCCTCCCGGAAATACCAAAAATGCCTTTGAGCGCTCTATAAGAGCAAATTTGCGTGCATTTAAATTTGAAAATACAAATTTATCAGTAGCGTATGAATTTGTAACTTGTTCAAAAGGAAGCACAATATTTAGCCCTATAGAAGGACTTTTGCCGCTATCATAAGCGCCTTTATTCGCAGCTTCCATTATGCCACCCCCACCTCCGCTTATTACAGCAAAGCCCTCATTAGCCAGCATAAAAGCCAGCTCGTATGCCATTTTGCAATATTTATTATCAGGCTCAAATCTAGCAGAGCCAAAAAAGGTAACACTAGGATTTTTATATGCCAAAAAATCTCTAAATTTGCTTAAATCATTTAAAATTTCTTCCATCAAATCTCTTTAATTTTCTTGTTTTAAAAACGGCAAGTATATCAAATTTATCGAAGCTGCTCTAAACGCTCTTTCTTGCTTCCAATTTCAGTTATCTGGATACCAAAATTTCCGTCCACGATTACAACTTCGCCAAGTGCGATGACTTTATCGTTGATCAATATTTCAAGAGGATCGTTTGCAAGCTGATTTAACTCTATAACAGAGCCTATATCCATACTTAAAACATCTTTTAAAAGCATTTTTTTGGAGCCGATTCTAACCCTGATAGGCAACCTAACATCCATAATCAGATTGATATTTTGAAGTTCGGTTGGACTTAACTCCATCTTATATTGACCGGCTTTTTCGCCTGCATCAGAGCCTTTTTTGTGATCTTTATTAAAAAAATTAAAAAATGAAAAATCTATGACTACACCGATTTGCTCGCTAATATCTTCGATATTTACATTATAAATATAAATTTTTTCAAAGCTGCTTATATCAAAATTTGAATCTTCATCTATAAAATTTACCTTTGAAATTTCAAAATTTAGCTTTGGCATAGTTTTTTGAGCGCCAAGAGATGTGGCAAAAGCTCCTAAGATATTTGAAAAAACCTCTTTGGTCGCATCCAGATCATCTTCACTTAAGCTCTCATTTCGAGAAATTTCCTCTTCTCCCATCATCCACTCGCCTAAGGCACTCATAAGCACAGGAGTTGCTACAAGCATGATTTTAGCCGTTATATCACCGCTAACATTTACATTTGCCACCGCAAGAGGCGGCTTCATGCCCTCTTGACTCGGAGCGTCAAATTCTGCCTTGGTGCCAAATTCAGGAGTTTTACCAGTAAGTCCTTCAATGGTAGCCTTGCACTCATTTACAAAAATTTCAAAAAAATCATTCATTATATTCATCGCTCTCTTCCATCATATTTTCATCATACTCGTTTTCTTCTTGTTCATAGCTCATGAGTTTGGCCTTTCGCTCCTCTTCATATTGCTCTAAAATATGCTTGATCTCGTCCTTATCGGTTCTGATAAGCTCTTCTATCTTTATTGATTTTCTAAATCTATGAAGCCCGACTTCGGCTAAAAAGACCTCTTTTTTATCTATAGTAACAATAGCCTTATTATCAGCGGAGCGATCAAGACGCAGTATATCACCCTCTTTTAAATTTAAAAACTCATTTACGCTTATTACAGCCTTACCCAGTATCGCTTCATATAATACCTCAGCACGCCCTATTAGCGTTTTTAGCTCTTTGTTTCTACTCTTTTTAGCGCTTGTTTCTCCAAGCATTATATCTCGGTTTGCAAGACGCGACAAAATCGGCTCAAGATAGATAACAGGGTAGCATATATTTATCATTCCGCTTGAGTTGCCGACTATGATCTCCATGACAACCATTATTACGATTTCGTTTTGAGATACTATTTGAACGACATTAGGGCTACTCTCTTTAGCCTCAACATTTGGATACATATCGGTTATAATACTCCAGCTATCTTTTAGCCTTTGCATCATCATTCTAAGTATAGCATCAAGCAAATTTACCTCTATATCGGTTAGCTCTCTACTTGTCTCAAACCCTTCACCATTACCACCCAAAAGCCTATCTATCATAGGAAAGGCTATGCTTGGATTTATCTCAAGTACGCAGTTGCCATCAAGAGGTTTGATTGAAAATACGTTAAAGCTAGTTGGACTTGGCAAACTCATCAAAAACTCGCCATATGTCATCTGATCTACGCTATGAAGTCTAATCTCTACAATACTTCTCATTACGCTTGAAATTTGAGAAGCCAAATTTCTCGCAAGTTTATCGTGTATGCCTTTGATAGCGCGCAACTGCTCTTTAGAGACACGATTTGGTCTTTTAAAGTCATAGATTATAATCTGTCTTTGATCTTCGTAAGACGAACCGCCTATGCCTATATCGGCACCCTCTGCGTCCTCATCTACGACTTCAAGCAGTGCATCTATCTCTTCTTGACTTAAAATATCCGCCATTATTTACCCTCAAGTCTCTCTCTTAGTTTATTCATCAATCTTTTATGAATTTGTGAAATTCTTCCTTCGCTAATTTGCAAAACCTCGCTTATCTCCTTTAAGCTTAGCTCCTCGTAATAATATAACTGAACGACGAGCTGATCACGCTTATCAAAAGTAGATAAAATTTCTTCTATTTTCTCTATTAAATTCTCTTTTTCTATCCTATCAAGAGTGTTTTCTTCGTTCATTATATCCATTTGATCATCTATTCCAAGAGTAACTATTACTGAGCTTACATTTCTTGCATCGCGAATTTTTTCTATATCTTCGCCAAGAGCATCCGCTAAATACTCATCATCGGGCTCGCACTCATACTTATTAAAATACTGATCCACAAGAGTATCTATTGATTTTATAAGAGTTCTACTAGCTCGGCTTACCACATCAAGCCCTCTTAAAAAATCAAGCATAGAACCATAAACACGCTTTTTAGCATACCCCCAAAAAGAATCATTCTGCTCTTTATCGTATTTTCTGGAGAGTTTTATCATCTCCTCTACACCTATGCTTATAAGGTCGTTTACATCTACGGTAGCAGGCAAACGCTCTTTAAGCCTAAAAGCCATAGCCCTAAGTGCAGGCATATACTGCAAAACTATATCATCTTGCTCTTTTTTTATAGTTGCTGCATAGGCATTAAGCTGCTTTTGCTTTAGATTGTCCATTATTATTACTTAATGTCTGTTTTATAAGCGCATTTTCTACAGCAAGTTTAGCAAGTACGCTCTCTATTCTTTTCTCTCTTAAACTAAGCTCGGAGATGAGATAATCAGCAGTTTCTTCATGCTCTTGCTTATTAAAATGTCCTTTAAAAATATTTTTTACATCGATATAGTTCATGATTACAATATGTATTAAAAGGTAGAAAAAAAACGTTATCAAAAAGGTATATATCATCATTTCTATAGGCTCATCAATCTTTAAAGTTACAAACATAAGCCCTACAAAAAAGCCGCATACAGTAAAAAAAGCTATAAAATTTTCCGCTCGCAAAATAACATCCTATTTTAAAATTGCTCAATCAACCGCTTAAAAAAGCCGCCAAAGCTTCTATTTTCGCTTGTATCAAGCACTTTTCGTTCCAACCTATAAAGCAGTTTTGACGCTATCTCCTTTAGCTCCCCACTACTTGTTGAAAATTCGGCATCATCTGTAAATAAGGTTCTTTGTTTGATACTATTTGATACATTCTTATTTTCACTAAGATATCCTATTAGCTCTAGATTTAGATCATTGGTAATATTGGCTTTTGCAACTTTTCGGATATTTTCAAATATTTTAACAGCCTCTTTTTCGTTTTTTACCATATTAAAAAGCATAAAGATATTATTTTTGACTCTTGAAGTTACCTTTATAACAGCATAGGCATCGGTTATTGCGGCCGGATCTGGCACAGTAACCACAATAACCTCATCAGCAGCCTCTAAAAATAGATGCGTATTGCCTCCTATTCCGGCCCCTGTGTCTATTATTAAAAAGTCAAGATCATTTAAAGCGCTAGCCTCATCCAAAAATCTCTCGTATAAAAATTGATTATTAAATTTTAAAATTTCATCCCCACTCTCTCCGGGAATCAGGATTAAATTTGGCTTGATTTGAACCAAAATATCATTTAAAGAACACTCTCCTTTTAAGACGTGAAGCAAGTTTTTATTAACTCTTACATTTAAAATCACGTCTAAATTTGCAAGTCCGATATCAGCATCAAATAATGCTACTTTGTAGCCGTTATTAGCCAAAACATTTGCTAAATTTGCACTTATAGTACTCTTACCGACTCCACCCTTACCGCTTGTAACAGCGATAAAGTGAGTACTTCTAGGAACCGTGCTTGAAGAGACAAGAGTCTTTAGCTTATTAGCTTGATTATTCATCTTTACTCTCCTTGCTGTATCCGTCCAATATACACTCTACTAAAAATTCACCCTTAGCTTCCATAAGATCATCAGGAACCTCTTGCCCTACACAAAAGTAGCTCACAGGCGTATTTGTCTCGTAAATAAGAGAGAACACATTTCCAAAAATTTTAGTTTCATCAAATTTAGTAATTATCAAAGTATCTATGTCAAGGAAGCTAAAACCATTATAAATTTCCAATAGATCCTCTACTTTTGATCCTGCAGAAAGCACTAAATTTACATCTATTTGAGCGTCAGCACTCTTTAAAAACTTTTCAAGCCTAGCTAATTTTTCTTTATCATACTGAGAATTCCCGGTAGTATCTATCAAGATCACATCACAGTGATTTAGCTGTTTAAGAGCATCTTTAAAATCATCTACTTCAATTACGTCAAGTATCGGCAACTTCATCATCTTGGCATATTGAAACAATTGCTCCACAGCTCCGATTCTATATGTATCAAGAGTGATTATTCCGGTTTTATACCTTATATCCTTACCATAGGCAAAGCGTGCCGCAAGCTTTGCTAGAGTCGTTGTCTTGCCAACTCCGGTAGGTCCTACTAGCATCATAATACGTTGTTTTCTATTTTTTTGCTCGTTTCTGCAAGGAAGCATTTTACGAAGCAAGGAGTAAAAATATCTTTTTACCGCATTTGGATTGGTTTTCATAGAAGTAGGCATATTTTCAATCGTAATCTGCATAATTGAGTTTAAATGCTCATCTTTCATACCACTTTTTTTAGCAGCTTTATATATGCTCGCAAACTCAGGCGGTATAATAAGGTTATTTCTGCTAGAAGCCCTATCCTCCCAGAGCATATCCATCATCAGATTTACCTTATCTCCGATGGCGTTCATCTGCTTTGCCACATCATCTATTTTTTTATTATAAGATGGATTTTGTCCTTCATTTGGGCTGGTTTCCATACTCATCTTTGTTATTTCACTTATCTCTTTTGCAGCCTTTGATATATTTATTAGTATATCGTTATCTTTGTTTGTATTTTTTTTATTTCCAAACAGCTCATCATCAGGCACAAAATCGCTATTTTTAGGCTCTTCTATAATCTCAAATTTTGGAGTTTGGTTTAAATTTTGAAATCGATCGTAGCCCTTTAAACTTACCGGCTTTAAAGGCTGCTTTTGCGGCTCATCCTCTTCAACACTAACTAAAATTTCATATAAAGGTTTTTTATTTATGGTCTTTGGCTGAATCTGCTTAGTAGTTACCAAAATCGCTTTTTCACCACACTGAGCTCTAGCTTTTTTTAGCGCTTCTATACTGCTTTCACCTGTAAATGTATGAAATTTAGTTGCCAAATCTACTCCTTTTAAAACCCATTTTCATCACACCAAGCGGTAAAATTACACTTAGTCTCTCTTCTGCTCCTTTATGTGGAAGAGTAAGCCTAGAGTCATTTCTATTTCGCCCACTAAAATACAATATATCTACATCAAGCGTTCTTGGCGCATTTTTAAAACTTCTTACACGCCTAAATCGCCTCTCTAAATTTAAAGTTACTTTCAACAAGGCTCTCGCACTAAGGCTAGTTTGAATCAAAATCACAGCGTTGTAAAAATCCGCCTGTTCTCTAAAACCAAATGCCTCATTTACCAAAATTTGAGAACTCTCTACTAAATTTATCCGCTTATCATCTTGTAAAAGTCTAAAAAGCCTATCAAAACGTCTCTTAGAGTCCCCTATATTTCCACCTATGCCTAAAAGAACGCTATATTTAAAACCGGATTTAAAATTTAAAACTTTTGGAAAAAAAACGCTTCTAACAAAGCGTCTCATTCCATTTAATCTCATAAAATTTCGGCTCCGTTTTCTCGAACAACCACTACGTCCTCGATTCTAACGCCAAATTCGTTCTCTATGTATATTCCAGGCTCCACGCTAAATACCATCCCGGCTTTTAATAGTGTCTTATCTTTCATCGATATTCTTGGAAGCTCGTGTATATCTACGCCCACACCATGTCCTGTAGAGTGGAAAAACTCTTTTCCAAAGCCATGTTTGGATATAAATTTGCGTGCCACATCATCTATCTCTTTAGTTTTTTTGCCTATTTCAATAGCTTTTATGGCTAAACTTTGAGCCTCTTTTACAATCTCATAAACTTCTTGCTGCTTTTGATTCTTAAATTTTTGCTCTTTAGAGAAGCTGAAATCGGCTGTAAAACAAGCCGTTCTTGTTCTATCAGAGCAATATCTTTTAAATTTTACTCCGGCGTCAAGCAAGAGCAAGTCATCCTCTTTTAGTCTCTTTTTGCTTGGTAGCGCGTGCGCTTTGGCCGCATTTTCATTTATCGCCACAATGGGAGAGAAGCTAAGTTCGAGTGATCCTTTTTGCTTAAATATGAACTCAGCGTTAAAAAACAACTCCTCTTCGCTCATTCCTTCGCCTTTTTCTCTTACAAATTTTGCAAATTCATCAAAGCATTTAGCTCCTAATCTTGCGGCCTCTTTTAAAATTTTAATCTCATCTTCACTCTTTAAAATGCGTGAAATTTGCGAAAAATTAGGCTTTGGTTTAAAATTGATTTTTGAATTTTTATTTAGCTCTTCAAACTCTGCCACACTAAAATCACAAGGATCAAAGGTCAAATTTTTAACTCTTTTATCTCGTAAAAATTCTCTGGCATCTTTTATCAAGCCTCTTTGAACTTGTAATACTTGACAGTTTTTAGCTAGCTCTTTAGCCTCTATCCCGTATCTAGCGTCTGTTAAAAAAAATCTTATGCCGCCAATATCAATAAATAGTGCGTTATCACAGCTATATCCGCACTCATGATAGATGGCATTTTCATTTTTTAGAATAAAATTTCTCATGATTTCTTAATTATTCTTGTGTGTTTTGAGCCTGCCTTACCGCTTTGATTTGCTCGAAAATTTGAAGCATTGCAATCATTGCCAGATGATATCCAACAGGTCCAAAACCAACTATTTGTCCAGCAGTCACCGGAGATATCATGCTCTTTTGACGAAATTCTTCTCTGCGGTGAATATTACTGATATGAACTTCTATTGCAGGCAAGCTAACAGCACTTAATGCGTCTCTTATGGCAATAGAGTTATGTGTGTAGGCTGCAGGATTTATTATAATACCGTCAGCATCGCCATAGCACTCTTGAATTTTATCTACAAGCTCACCTTCTAAATTGCTTTGAAAAAACTCTATATCTACATCGTTTTGCTCTGCAAAAAGTTTCATTTGATTATGAATGTCTTCCATTTTCATAACACCGTAAATAGAAGTCTCTCTAGTGCCTAGCATATTGATATTTGGCCCTTGAATAACCATAACTTTAAATTTTTTATCCATCGTATTTCCTTTTAAATAAATTTTAAATTTAGCTTTAATTATACATTTTTATTTCTAAATTTTTGTTTTTATTCATCTTAGCCTTATGCGATTATTCTAAGGCTTTTTGGGCAAAATAGATAAAATTTGAAGCCTTTAAATAAGAAAAATTTGTTAAAATCACAACAAAAAGGTTCAAAATGACTATTTTAAAGCCAAAATTGATAATATTATGCGATGAAAAATTCACTATTTTACAAAATAAAGCGGTCGCTTTTGACGACAGGATCATAAAAATAGGCGAAGCGAGCGAGCTAAAAAAAGAATTCAAGGATGCCGAATTTATAGAAGAAAAAGAAACAATCCTGGCTCCGGCATTTATAAATCCACATGTTCATTTAGAGTTTAGCGCTAATAAAACTAGCCTTGTTTATGGGGATTTTTTGGAGTGGCTAAGTAGCGTAATAAACTCTCGTTCCACGCTTTCGCAGCAAGCCAATGAAGAAGTTATAAAATCCGCTATAAAAACTATGCAAAAAAGTGGAGTAGGCACTATAGGTACGGTTTCTAGCTTCGGAACAGACCTCAAAGCCTGTGTTAAAAGCTCTGCTAGAGTAATATACTTTAACGAGATTTTAGGCTCCAATGAGGAATTTTTAGATGTAAATTGGCAGAGCTTTAAAAAGCGTTTCGATGAGAGCGTGAAATTTAAAAGCGAATTTTTCACTCCCGCTATATCCGTTCACTCACCATATTCTACGCACCCAAATTTGGCTAAAGCCGCTATAAATCTCGCAAAAGAGCAAAATTTACTAGTATCCACGCACCTAATGGAGTCAAATCACGAAAGGGACTGGCTAGAAAGCGGCGTAGGCGGATTTAAAGAGTGGCTTGGTAAATTTAGTAAATTTCCAAAACCTTTTTATAGCGTCGATAGTTTTATTAAAATGTTTGCTGGTGCTAGAACTCTCTTTACGCACTGCGTTTATATGAGTGATTTTGGCAAATTTGATAACTATATTCACAGTGTTACGCACTGTGCTTTCTCAAATAGATTACTTAGTAAAAAGACTTTGAATTTACAAAATTTATTAGATCAAAATATCTATTTTAATATAGGCACAGACGGGCTTAGCTCAAATATCAGTCTAAATTTTTTAGACGAATTGAGGGCTAATTTATTAATTCATAGTGAATTTGATTTAAAAAATTTAGCTAAAATTTTGCTCCTTGCATCCACTTCATGGTGTGCAAAGTCCCTAAATTTAGATCTTGGAGAGATTAAAGAGGGAAAACTGGCGGATATGGCATTGTATGATGGATTTGGTAACACAGAGCAAGATGAGCTTGCTTTGATGTTTTTGTTACACGCAAAAGAGTGCAAAAAGCTATATATCCAAGGCAAATCTTTAAATTTAGACTAACAAGGAAAGAAATTGAATTTTTTAAAACTACTTTTTTCGCCTATAGTTGCGATATTTAAATTTATAAATGAATACTTTAAAACCATGATTTTTCTCTTAATCTTGTTTTTTATATTCATCTACCCGGATTCAAAATCAATAAACAACCCAAATTTAGTTCAAATAGATATAAGCGGTATGATTTTAGATAGCCAAAAGACGCTAAAAGAGATACATGAAGCAACCAAGCATGATCATATCAAAGGAGTTTTGCTATTCATAGATAGTCCCGGAGGCGCTCTTGCACCAAGCACAGAGATAGCTATGGCAGTAAAAAAATTAAGAGCCAAAAAACCCGTGATAGCTTATGCCGGCGGGGCAATGACTAGTGGAAGCTACTACTCCGGAGTAAATTCAAATAAAATTTTGGCAAATCCGGGCTCGTTCATAGGCTCAATAGGGGTCATAATTCAAGCTCCGAATATAAGCGAACTAGCCAATAAAATCGGAATATCTCAGCAAGTTGTAAAGGCAGGAGAGTTTAAAGAGGTAGGAACATTTGCCAGAAAGTGGAGCAGTATTGAGCGAAATGAGCTTGAAAAACTGGTCAAAAAATCTTACGATATGTTTGTAAAAGATGTTGCCACAGCAAGAAATTTAGATGTCAATAAAAGCCTAGAATGGGCAAACGCTAGAGTATTTTTAGCCTCGGATGCTAAAAGAGTCGGGCTTATAGACGATGTAAGCGATTATTACTCGGCAAGAAAAGAGATAGAAAATCTAAGCGGTGTGGCTATGCCAGTGTGGAAAGAGAAGCACGCCTACGAAAGAGCTCTGGACGGAATTTTAAAAGATGGTGTAAATAGCGTGATAAACTCTGTTTTTATAAACTGGATCAGGTAAGTTTATCTTATTATCTTATACCAGCCATAGTTATCACTGCCAAAATTTGATCCAAATAGCCTTTTTAGACTTAAATTTGCTCTTAAATTTTGTAAATTTTTAAATTCGCTTGATTGATAGATTAACACCCATCTTACTCTTTCATCAAGCGAGTTTAAAAACCTCTCCCCGCCTTCAAACATCACAAGAGGAGCTTTAAAAGCCTTTTCAAGACTATTTGACATCTCAACGCTTCTGCCATTCACATCAAAAAGCGGAATTGTTTTATCAAAATTTTGCACCTTAGAGTATATAAGAATATCCGGATTTTTACCATTTTTTATAAGTCTAGTATCAAGAGTCGGACGGTCTGTTCGCACCGTATTGCCGCCTATTACAAGCAGATCTGATACGCTTCTTAGTCTATGCATATGAGTGCGGCTTTGTTCGTTTGATATCACTCCACCGGTGGCTACTCCGTTTGCACAAAGGGCGATTTTAAAAAAGCTGAAATTTCCATTTTGCCAAGATAAAAAAGGCTCTATAAGCTCATCAGCTCTATCTTTTAAAACATCAAATTTAAGCTTAATATCGCCATCTCTTAAAATTTCAGCCCCACCGCTTGCCTTTTTATTTTCGTCTCGTCTAGCTATTATTACTTCTGCAAAGCCTAAAATTTTAAGCAAATTAGCACAAGGTGGAGTTTTACCATAGTGAGAACATGGCTCAAGCGTTACATAGGCCTTTGAACCTTTTAAAAGTCCGTTATGATTAGCCAAAATAAACTCATAAAGCTCATTTGAGCCATTTGGAAATTTAAAACTGGGATTAATTTTTAAAAGAGCCGATTTTACCGTATTGAGTTCAGCATGAGCCTCTCCGGCTCTTTCATGAGCTTCGCATGCAAGAAGAGCGCCATTTTTATCTAAGATTACACAGCCAACAGCAGGATTTGGATATGTTAAAATCTGAAATTCCCAAGCCTTTTGTAAAGCCAAATTCATATAAAATTCATCATTTATCATCTAAAAACCAAAAATAAATAGATTAGCTATAAAAAGGATATAGGAAAGCCCTATATCCAAAATATCTAAATAAACCTCTAGAAGCGCTGTCCGATTGTAAATTCAAACGAACTAGTTTCATCTCCTGGCTTATCATTAAGCGGTTTAGCAAAAATTAGTTGCAATGGACCTATAGGAGTGATCCATTCTATGCCTGCGCCTGTTGAATATCTGGTATTTTCATTAATGCTACTTTGACCGATCTTTCCGTAGTCAAAAAATAACACGCCGCGCATTTTTACACGATCTATGATAGGGAAGCTTAGCTCAAATGAGTTGTTAAAAGATATAGTTCCTCCTGTTTCGTCTCCATATTTATTTTTAGGAGAGACGGTTCTTGAATCATATCCTCTTAAATTTCTAATGCCACCTAAATATAACTTCTCGTTAATAGGCACATATCCCCTATCCCAAATTTTGGCAAAATTTGCCTTATATCTTAAGATTAAATCATAATCAATCCACTCTCTAAGTCCAAGATACCAGTTAAATCCTGTTCTACTCTTTATAAATTTCTCATCTCCACCCACGCCCGCATATTCAAGGCTAGTTGTGGCTATTATACCTGTTCTTGGTAGATAATAATCATCCGTATTATTATATGTAATAGACGGGATAAGTGCACTTTTTAGACTTTTACCTTCTTTGTATCCTGTTCTAATTAAAGTCTCACTTAGCTTTTTAATATCACTTTGCTCTATAACATACCCAATTGAAGCACTTAAATTTCTAGTTAGTTTTCGTCCCACAACAGCATTAAAACCGTATGATCTCTCATCATAGTTATCCCAATCATAATCATTGGCATATATAGTTCCTCCCAAGCTATACTCAGAGTCAAATATTCTAGGATTTGTAAGTCCAATCTGTCCTGAAAGTTCATTATCACTTCTATCTATGCTAAACACGCCTTTCATGCCACTACCAAATACGTTTGTGTCAGATATACTAGCGTTAAGCAACAGTCCATCAGAGCTTCCATATCCTATACCACCACTTATTGTTCCAGTTGACGCTTCTTTGACATTTACTAAAAGATCAACCTCATTAGTACCGACTCTTTCTTCTTTTATCTCTACATCTTCAAAATATCCGGTCCTTTTAAGTGCGGTTTTACTATCCTCAAGATCTGTTCTGCTGTATAAATTTCCCTCTGTTAAATAAAGCTCTCTTCTAACAACTCTATCTACGGTTCTGTCATTGCCTGAAATTTGAACGTTTCTTATATATGCTTTATCTCCAGGAATAATTTCATAAACTATACTAACGTTTCTATCTTGGCTATTTTTATCTGTTCTTGGCAAAACTTTCACAAAGGCATATCCTCTATCGGCAACCATATCATCAAGCTTTTGCATATCTCTTCTAAGCCTTGCCGAATTCATCCTATCACCGACCTCTAGCTTAAAGTCTTTTAAAATTTTTTCCTTATCAAGCTCCAAAAACTCAGGTGCATCTATATCAACGCTAGATACGGTATATGGCTCACCCTCATTGATATAATAAGTAAGTTCAGCAGTATAATTATCCATATATGCATTTAGATATGGCGTAGAAACCGTAGCGTCAAGATACCCTTTTTGAAAATATTTATCTTGAATTCGTCCCGGATCGTTTGGTAGTTCAAAAAGTTTTACTTTTCCGTCGTTTCTACCCCATAACCAACCCATAAATTCACGCTCTTTATTGGCCACAAGAGGCTCTATATCACCATAATCAAAAACTTTTGCACCTACTAAATTTACTTTTTCTATTATGATATTTTCACCACGATTTACATTCAAGGTTACAAATAAACTACTGTCATTGACGGCTACACTCTCTTTGGTTACATCCACAACGGTATCAAAATAGCCCTTTGACTCATAGTACTGTCTAATTCGCTCTTTTGCTCTACTGATAGCAAGTTCGTCATACATATTTCCTTGCTTAATTCCAATTAATTGATCTATTGCGGTCTTATCATTAGTAACAACACCTTTTATGTCAAGTCTAGAGATACTAGGCTTTTCTTTTACAACAACTAAAATATCACCATCGCTTTCTTCAATATAGACATCATCAAAATAATTTTGTCTAAACAAATTTGAAATTGCAGTATCGCTATTTTCACCAGTTAATTGATCTCCTGCTTTTAGTCCCATAATATCCTTTGCAACCTCAGGAGATAGACGTAAAAGACCTTTGAAATTTATAGATTTTATCTCTACAGCACTACCTAAACATGCCACAGCAAGTAGTAAAAAAACGCTTTTTTTCATTGATTTTAACCTAAAAATGTGTATTAGGCGGTATAATAACACATTTTAATTTTAAACAATATAAATTTACAAAGGCTTTTTATGAAAATAGGCATCATCGGATTAGGGCTAATCGGTGGCTCTTTAGGACTTAGCTTAAAAAATGAAAAATTAATCTCTTGCGTAAGCGGACTTGATTTAAATAAAGAGCATGAACAAAAAGCACTGGAGCTTGGCTTGGTACATGAAATTTTAACCCTTGACGAGATGAAAAAAAAGTGCGATATGATATTTCTAGCTATTCCTGTTGAAGCGATAATAAAAATAGTAAAAGACCTTGAAGACATAGATGAAAATACTACAATAATTGATCTTGGAAGCACAAAAGAGAAGATTATAGAGGCAGTTCCTGAAAAAATAAGACAAAATTTTATCCCAGCTCACCCTATGGCAGGTACGGAATACTCAGGCCCACAAGCAGCTTTTCCTGGTTTATTTAAAGATGCCGTTGTAATAATTTGTGACTTTAAAGAAAGTAGCGAAAAACATGTAAAACGCTGTGTAGAGCTATTTTCTCATATTGGCATGAAAATTGTGTTTATGAGCGCAAAAGAACACGATCATCGCACAAGTGTAATATCTCATCTACCTCACGTCATCAGTTTTTCACTTGCATCAAGCGTATTAAAAAAAGAAAATAAAAAAGACATTATCGCACTTGGTGGAACAAGCTTTAAGGATATGATAAGAATAGCAAAAAGCTCACCAGTAATGTGGAGCGATATTTTTAAACAAAACAAAGACAACTTAATAAATGCAATAGATATGTTCAAAAAAGAGCTAGAGGATTGTGAAAATTTGGTTAAAAACGAAAAATGGGACGAACTTAAAAACTGGATGAGTGAAGCAAGAAAGATACGTGAAATTTTATAAATTTACTCCAAATTTATAGCTTTTTAGTAAAATCTTCCAAAATATATAGGTTTAAGGATTATTTAATGAGAAAAAATAGATCAAATTTTATAGCTTATAGTGTACTTTTTGTTTTAATAGTTGCTGGAATTTTTATGCTGTTTAGCTCAAAATCATTCGAGAGAGAGAAACCACTAATATCCATAGAAGATAAAATTTATTGGAATTTAACATCGCCTCTGCTTGTAAAAATCACCGATGAAAGCGGTATAAAATCCTTAAAAATAAGCATGGTTGATGCGGAACATCAAATAATTTTAACTAACCAAAATTTTGAAGCTCCAATGGAAGTTTTGGACATAAATTTATCCTTTCCAAAGACAGGATTTCAGTCCCAAAAGAAAGGTTATACCATGAGCATTGAAGCCGTAGATGCCAGCAAATGGGGCTTTTTTATGGGAAATAAAGAGACAAAAAATGTTGAAGTCATAGTTGATAGCAAAAGACCCGAAATAAATATCTTAAATCACTCGTACGCAATAAATAAAGGCGGAAGCGCTACAGTAGTATTCAAAGCAACGGACGAGAGATTAAAAGAGCTATACATAGAGACAAATTTTGGTAAAAAATTTACACCTTCTAAATTTTATAAAGATGATTATTACGCCTCTTTAGTAGCTTGGCCTGCGACACAAAGCTCTTTTAGCGCGGATGTAGTTGCTATAGATTATGCAGGAAATATGACAAAAAGCAAGATAAGATTTTTTTATCAAAACAGAAACTATAAAAGCTCAAAAATAAAACTTGATAACCAAAATAGATTTTTGAACGAAAAAATACCTGAATTAGCCGCGCAATACGCTCAAAATCATGAGTCAATGTCCAATCTGGAAAAAATGAAATTCGTAAATGAAAATTTGCGCGGAGCTAACGAGAAGCTAATCTCGGATATCACATCAAAAATATCTGAAGATATTATAAGTGAATTTAGCCTAAAAAAATTCTACCCTCTTAAAAATGCAAAGGCTGTTGCAAGCTTTGGAGATCACAGATATTATACTTTTGACGGACAAAACATTAGCGAGTCTTGGCATATGGGACTAGATCTTGCTTCTACTAAAAATGCTAGCATCGTAACAAGCAATGATGGCAAAGTAGATTTTGCAGGAGAAAATGGAATTTATGGACAAACCATCATTATAAATCATGGCTTTGGAGTCTTTTCATTATATGGGCACTGCAACTCTATGGCAGTAAAAACAGGAGATCAGATAAATGCCGGAGATCATATCGGAGCTACCGGAGTAAGCGGACTTGCAATGGGAGATCACCTACACTTTGGAATGATAGTGCAAGGCATTGAAGTAAGACCTGAAGAATGGATGGATAACAATTGGATGAAAGATAATGTCGTAAATATTTTAAATTCGTCAAAAAAAATGATTGATGGTCAATAAAATTTATTATTTGATACTAAAAAATTGTATAATAGCATCAATTTAAAAATTTAAAAGGAAAATTTTGCAACAAACAACTATAAAAAAGGCTGTAGAAGGTGTTGGAATAGGTCTTCACAAGGGCGAACCTATAAAAATTACCTTAGAGCCAATGAGTGCAAATACGGGTATAGTTTTTTATAGAAAAGATCTTGGCATAAGCTTTAAAGCCGAGCCAAAAAATGTGATAAATACTCAAATGGCAACTGTAATAGGCTCTAAAGAGGGCTATATATCAACAATAGAACACCTATTAGGTGCAATTAGTGGATACGGAATAGATAATATACGCATAGCTCTTGATGCAAATGAAGTTCCGGTAATGGATGGAAGCGCAATAAGCTACTGCATGATGCTTGATGAAGCCGGCATCACCAAACTTGATGATCACAAGAGAGTTATTGTGATTAAAAAGGAAGTTGAAGTTAGTAAAAATGGCAAATTCGCTAGAGTCACTCCATCAAAAAATCCAAAATTCGATTTTACAATCAAATTCGATCACCCTATAATAGGTGAGCAAAGATATATATTTGAATTTAGCAAAAGCTCATTTATAGAAGAGATTGCCAGAGCTAGAACTTTCGGATTTTTAAAAGATGTCCAGATGCTAAGAGCTAATAATCTAGCACTTGGTGGAAGCCTTGATAATGCCGTAGTAATCGATGATACAAGGATTTTAAACCCGGAAGGACTTAGGTTTGAAAACGAATTTGTAAGACATAAAATTCTAGATGCGATAGGAGATCTTAGCCTTATGGGAGCTCCTTTGATGGCTGATTATACATCTTTTGCCGGAAGCCACGAGCTAAATCATGAACTTACACTAGCTATTTTAAGTGATGCTAAAAACTATGAAGTTGTAACTTTAAAAGATCAACTATCGCTTGAATACCAAAAGGTATTTGCATAAAAAATATCCAAATTTTAGTCATAGCGCTCACTTCGCCACTTTTATTTGGCATATATAATGAAAAAGGCGAATTTATACAAGAGATACAAAGTGATAAAAAATCTGATGAGGCTTTAATAGAAATAATAGATGAAATTTTAAATAAAAATAACTATAAAATTTCAAAAATAATCTATGCAAATGGTCCCGGAAGCTTCATGGGAATAAAGGTCTCATATGTAATTTTAAAGACTTTAAGCATCATCAAAGAGTGTGAGTTTTACGCAGTAAGAGGTTTTGAGCTAAATGGCAATGCACCAATACGTGCAAACAAAGCTCTAAGTTTTGTTAAATTCCAAGATGAGATCAAGCTGGAAAAAGCTGAAGCTGGAAATTTCAAGCTACCACTCAATTTAGATGTTTTAAATTTAAATTTTGATACTCTACCGAACTATATTATCCAAGCGGTTTAGGAGTTGTTTTGACCATCACTGTCCCTGCAACAAGTGCAAATTTAGGTCCCGGTTTTGATGCTTTGGGGCTTGCTTTGAGTTTATATAACGAAATTGAAATAAAAAGAGCAAATTTTTCATCAATCTCTATAATGGGCGAAGGCTCAGATAATATAAAGCTCAAAAAAAACAATCTTTTTCTATCTATTTTTAACGAAATTTACTATGAGTTAACAGGCAAAAAAGACAGTTTTAGAATAGTTTTTAATAATAAAATTCCATTCTCTCGTGGCCTTGGAAGCTCATCTGCAGTTATTACCTCTGCAATTGCTTCGGCTTATGCTATGGCTGAGTTTAAGGTTGATAAAAACATCGTGTTAAATAGATCTTTAGTATATGAAAACCATCCCGATAATATCTCCCCTGCTGTTCTTGGAGGCTTTGTAACCTCTGTAGTACATAATAATCAAGTAAATTCTATTAAAAAAAATATAGGAGATGATATTAAGGCTGTAGTGGTTATTCCAGACAAACCGATGAGCACAAAAGAATCTCGCACAAAACTACCTAAACACTACTCAATGAGCGAATGTGTCAGCAATCTATCTCATTCGGCATTTTTAACAGCCTGTTTCTTGGAAGAAAAGTACGATCTTTTAAAAATAGCATCAAAGGACATGATGCATGAAGAGCTTAGGATGCGAACTCTTCCGGAACTTTTTGAAGTTCGTAAAACAGCTTATGAAAATGGGGCACTAATGAGCACACTATCAGGAAGTGGTTCAACATTTTTAAACATAGCCTATAAATCAGATGCAAATAATCTACAAGACAAGCTAAAAGATAAATTTAAAAATTTTAGAGTTGAAATTTTATCATTTGATAATGACGGGTTTATCATCTCACAAAGCTAAAAAAAAGCAAACAAAAGTTATAATATATGGTTAAAAATTATATTCCTATTAGAATGTGCGTAGTGTGTAAGAAACGCTTAAAACAGCATGACTTATACAGATTTCGTATCATAAATTCTTCACTTTTTTTTGGTAGCGGAGATGGGAGAAGTTTTTATATATGTGAAGAATGTCTAAAAAAAGATGAAAAAAATTTGAAAAAATCGCTCAACAAAGTTGCGAGAAATTTTATCTCAACTTTAAAAAATGAGCAAAATTTAAAGGAGATACTCTTAAATGGGGACTGTTCGTATTTCAGAGATAGCAAATGAGCTAGGTTATCCTAGTAAAGAAATTGTAGAAAAGGCTAATGAGTTAGGATTAAAAGTAAAAACACACTCAAGCGGAGTTACACCAGAGGAAGCCGAAGCACTCTATACTTATGTGCAAACAGGAGAAATTCCTGAAAGTTTTAAGAAAAAGCCTGAAAAGAAAAAATCTGAACCTAAAAAATCAGCCACAAAACAGACAAAAGAACAAAAAGAGAGCAAAGATACAAAAAAAGAGTCTTCTAAAACTACAAAAAAAGATAATAGAGCGATAGAAAAACCTGTAAAAGCAGAGCAGACCGCAACAAAACAGACTAAAGAAAAAGTAGAAATTCCTGGCATAAATCCTGAAAAAGAAACAAAAGAAGATATAAATCAAAAAACAGATAAACAAGAGGAAAAACCTATTGTAACCGAAAAGAAACCTGAAGTAAAAGAGAGTCTAGCTGACGTAAGTCTTCAAAAAAGACGAGGGCTTATGATAGTTAAGAAAAAGAAAGAAGAGCCTGTAGTTACTACAAGCACGGCAAAACAAGCTGAAAAAATAGAGAGCGAGCCGATTAGAAATTTAGAGAGTATGTTCTCGTTTAACAATTCAGAATCCGTACTTAAAAAGAAAAAGAAAGATAAAAAACCAGTAATTGCAACCAAAAAAAACGGAGCGCAAAAAGTAGATCTATTAGGAGATAGAGATCTTGCTGATATAATTTTAGAAGATGAAGATGTAGTAGTACTCCCTGATTTTTCAGTAAGAACGCCTACTCCTCAACCAACTCAAAATACTAAACAAACAAATATATATAAACCGTCTTTAAATAATTCTATAGGATCTTTTTTAGAACAAGGCATAAGTAGGCGTTCTAGAAAAAAACATAAAAAAGTTTCGAAAGATGCAAATAGTGGCGAAGCAATCACGTCGATTGAAATTCCAAAAGAGATCCGCGTATATGAATTTGCAGAGAAGTTAAATAAACAGCCTAGCGAAATTATTGGCAAGCTATTTATGCTAGGAATGATGACAACTAAAAACGACTTTTTAGATGAAGATGCTATAGAAATTTTAGCAGATGAATTTGGAGTTGAGATAAATATAGTAGACACACAAGAGGCTTTCGACTATGTAAAAGCATACGACGAGCAAAACAACGAAGAAAATTTAACTCAAAGAGCCCCTGTTATAACAATAATGGGTCACGTTGATCACGGCAAAACATCTTTACTTGACTATATAAGAAACTCACGCGTAGCATCTGGGGAAGCTGGCGGTATAACCCAGCACGTTGGTGCATATATGGTCAATAAAAATAATAGAAATATAACATTTATAGACACTCCTGGTCACGAAGCTTTCACCGCCATGAGAGCAAGAGGAGCTGGAGTAACCGATATAGTTATAATAGTCGTTGCTGCCGACGATGGAGTAAAACCACAGACAAAAGAGGCCATTAGTCATGCTAAGGCTGCAAATGTACCTATTATAATAGCTATCAATAAGATGGATAAAGAGGCAGCAAATCCGGACAAAGTAAAAAGCGAACTCGCAGATCTTGACATACTATCTACCGAATGGGGCGGAGCATATGAATTTGTTCCTATTTCAGCAAAAACAGGAATGGGTATAGAAGACCTATTGGAGATAGTACTTTTACAAGCAGACATTCTGGAACTTAAGGCAAATGCGAAAGCAAATGCGAAAGCTACCATAATAGAAAGCTCGCAACAAAAAGGCAGGGGACCTGTTGCAACCATAATCGTAGAAAACGGTACTTTAAAAGTTGGAGATACTGTAGTGGCAGGAGTGGCCTACGGTAAAATAAGAAGCATAACAGACGATAAAGCCAATGTTTTAAAAGAGATAAAGCCCGGTGAATGTGGCGTAATAATGGGTTTAAGTGAAATTCCTGAGGCGGGAGAGACTCTAATAAGTGTTAAAACAGACAAAGAGGCTCGCGAATATGCTCAGAAAAAGGCAGAATACCTACGTCAAAAAGAACTTAGTAAAACTACAAAAGTAAGCCTTGAAGAGCTTAGTGAAAAGATTGCGGAAGGTGAGCTAAAATCACTGCCTGTTATTGTAAAAGCAGATGTTGGCGGATCATTAGAAGCCATAAAATCAAGTCTTGAAAAACTAAGAAATGATGAGATTAAGGTAAATATTATACACTCTGGAGTAGGCGGAATAACTCAAAGCGACGTAGCTTTAGCAAAAGCCAGTGAAAATAGTGTAATCTTAGGATTTAACATACGCCCAACCGGAGAGATAAAAGAAAAAGCGAAAGAAAGCGGAATAGAGATTAAAACATATAATGTAATCTATAACCTTCTAGATGATGTTAAAGTGCTACTGAGCGGATTAATGTCACCTATATTACGAGAAGAGCACTTAGGACAAGCTCAAGTTCGCCAAGTAATAAATGTGCCAAAAATAGGTGCTATAGCTGGATGTATGGTAACAGAAGGCAGTATAAACAGAGGAGCAAAAATAAGGCTCATTAGAAATGGTATAGTAGTTCATGAAGGTACGGTAAGCTCACTAAAACGCTTTAAAGACGACGTTCGCGAGGTGGCAAAAGGCTATGAGTGTGGCGTAGGAATAGACGGATATAATGATATAAGAGAGGGTGATTATATAGAAAGCTTTAAAGAGATTGAGGAGCAAGCGACTCTATGAATTCAGCCGAAATTAAAAGACTAAGAACCGAAAGTGTGTTGAAAGAGCTTATTCCTGAAGCTCTTGCGACTTTAGAGGATGAGTTTTTAAGAGGTCTTTGCGTAACTGATGTAGAGTGCAAAAAAGGTAGATATGACGCCTTTGTATATCTTGATAAGATGGCGTTTGACGACAAAGAACAAGCCTATGTATTAAGTCACTTAAAACGCATATCAAAATATCTACAAAACCACTGCATGGAAGCTGAAGGTTGGTATAGATGCCCGAATTTTCACTTCAAATTTGATGATAGGCTAGAGTATCAAAATCATATGGATAGTTTGTTTGATAAAATTTCAAAGGATTTAGATAAAAATGCAAAATCTTGAAAAACTAATTAAAGAGTGTGGGGTAGAGCTTTATGATACCGAACTAGCCAATGAAAACGGCAAAACTATTTACAGAATTTATATTACTAAAAAAGATGGAGTAAATTTAGACGACTGTGAAAAAGTATCGAGATTACTTTCACCTATCTTTGATGTAGAACCACCCGTTAATGGTGACTATACTCTTGAAGTTAGCAGTCCCGGACTTGAAAGAAAGCTCGAAACAATCGCTCATTTTAGCTCAAGCATAGGAGAGCTTGTAAAAATTACAGCCTCAATCGATGGAGGAAATCAAAAACTAAAAGGTAAAATTTTAGCCGTAAATGACTACGAAATAGATCTTGAAGTAGACAATAAATCTATCAAAATAAAAATTTCAGACATCAAAAAAGCAAAAACATACATAGAGTGGTAAAATAAATTTTACTACAAACTTTAAATATATAAAATTTAAATTTAACTAATTTAACAATCAAATATAAGCAAATACAATGCTAAAATTAGATATAATCGCATAATTTTTATATTTAAGTAGGTAGAAAATGGGCTTTTTAGATATTTTTTCAAAAACAAGAAATCAATCATCTCCGAGTGAAGCTCCTGCGCACTGGGTAAAGTGCGAAAGCTGCCACTCATTAATGTATTATAAAGAGGTAGAAGCCTGCTTTAACGTATGCCCGAAATGCGGATACCATATGAGACTCAAACCTCAAAGAAGAATAGAGCTTTTATGCGACCCTGAAACCTTTGTAGAATTTGATAAAAACTTAAAACCTGTAGATCCGCTTAAATTTGTGGATAAAAAATCATACAAAAAGCGTATCAGTGAGAGCGAAGAGAAAACTGGAAGAAGCAGTGCCGTAATATGTGGCGAAGCAAAAATAGACAATATGGACGTACAGCTTGTGGTCTTTGACTTTAGTTTCATGGGTGGAAGCCTAGGCTCAGTAGAAGGTGAAAAGATAGTTAGAGCTATCAAAAGATCCATAGACAAAAAACACCCGCTTATAATAATCTCGGCATCAGGCGGAGCAAGAATGCAAGAAAGCACATTTTCTTTAATGCAGATGTCAAAGACTTCCGCAGCGTTAAAACTGCTTGATGAGGCTAAGGTACCCTATATATCGATACTAACAGATCCTACAATGGGTGGAGTTAGTGCTAGTTTTGCTTGGCTTGGAGATATTATCATAGCAGAACCTGGTGCACTTATAGGATTTGCCGGACAAAGAGTTATCAAACAAACCATAGGCTCAGATCTTCCTGAAGGATTTCAAAGATCGGAATTTTTGCTTGAACACGGACTGATAGACGCTATAGTTGAAAGAAAAGATCATAAAAAATTTGTAAGTGATATGATAAGGCTTCTATCGAATTCTAAGCTTGTAAAAGAAGAGAGTACCGAGCTTATTTTGCAAAACAATGATAATGATGAAGAGGAAGAGTAGGTATTGGAAATTTCTGTCTTCTCGATACAAAAATCCAAAGCCGACAACTTCGAAAACGAGATAAAAGAGTATATAAAAATGTCATCAAAATTTGCTAAAATTTCTGACATAACCATATTCAACGAAAAAATTGCCAAAGCTCAAAGTGCCGGAAGCGAATCGGCATTAAAACGCTATGATGATATTTATGAGCCAAATTTAAAGGGTTTTTGTATAGCGCTTGACGAAAAGGGTGAAAAGCTTGATAGTATTCAATTTGCTAAAATTTTAGAAAGCAATTCGCAAATTTCATTTTTTATAGGCGGAGCTTATGGGCTTAGTCAAAATTTCAAACAAAAAGTGGATAAAATTATAAGTCTAAGCTCTCTTACAATGGCTCATAAAATAGCCAAACTAATACTTTTTGAACAAATTTTTAGGGCTCTTTGTATAAATGCAAATCACCCATATCATAAGTAAAGGAAACAGATGCGCAAAAGCGATCTAGAACTTTTTAAATCTATTTTGGAAGAGAGAAAAATCCAAATCAAGAAAAATATACTTGATGCAAGTAACGAGTTGGCAGCTCTTAGAGATAGCGGTATAAGCGATGAATTTGATATAGCAACTGTAAATGCCGATCAGCTAATAGAACAATCAATAAGTGCACAACAAAGATACGAATTGGCCGCTATAGACGTAGCCCTTAGCAAGATAACCAACAAGACTTACGGAATTTGTGAAATGTGTGAAGAAGATATTGGAATACCAAGACTTAAAGTAAAACCTCATGCAAGATATTGTATAGTTTGTAGAGAGATAGTCGAAAAAACATCTAAAAAATAGGGGATTGTTATGAAAACTAGACGTTTTATAGTTTATAGTTTAATTTATATAGTATTAGTCGGCATTTTTGTATATTCACTAGATGCCTCAGAGCATACTTTTAACTTTCTTGAGTATTCGCTCACTCTTCCGCTTGCGGCATGGATAGTAATTCCAATCGCCATATTTGCAGTGCTTGCTATTGCCCATATCGCGTATCACGGATTTGAAATATATGTATTTAAACGATCAATCAAAAAAGACGAACATCTATACAATGAGTTAGCAAAAGAAGTTTTTTTAGGTCTTGATACAAACAAAGAATTTAGAACCGAACTTTATAAAACACCTTCGCAGATAACTAAAATTTTATCACCTTGGAAAAAATATAACGAAATTGCAGTTAGTAACGATGAGCTAGACAATGTTGTCAAAATTGTAAAAAGCGTGCAAAATGGCGAAGTTATGGATCTGAAGAAATTTAAACTACCAAAAGACAATAAGCTATTTATACAAAATGAGCTAAACAAACTAGAAAAGATACCAAACTACTTCGTTGAAGTAGTAAAAAGCTACCAAGAGTTAAATGATGAAATTTCAAAAAAAGCCAACGAAAAACTAATTAGACTTGGCTCTTTTACAGATATTAAAAGATTTGGATTTGAAAAGAGTGGTGAAGAGGTCATAATCATGATAGATCGTTTTGTAAACGATGAAATAGATATGAATAGTGAAGAAATTTTTGAGATTCTAAACCATCACCAAATCACAAAAGAGCAGTATAACCACAGTGCTATAGTTTTAAAAGATAAATTAACTCCAGATACTCTTATGGGAATATTTGAAAGATTAAAGAGCTCTCATCAAGATGCGGAAGAGGCATATTTGTATGTGCTATTTGAGCTTCAAATGATAGAGCGTGTTCGTGAAATTTTAGAAAATTCAGATCCTTATGAGTATCAAAATTTTAGAATTTTACTCTACCTTAGAGAAAATGGCAGAATGGTACCTGCAAATATGCTTTTTAGATGATAGATTTTAGCAAAAAACCTATTTTTCTTGCACCTTTAGCCGGTTTTTCGGATCTACCTCTAAGAAGCGTAGTCAAGCGTTTTGGATGCGATGTGACGGTTAGCGAGATGATAAGCGCAAACGCACTTGTCTATGAAGGCTCTGATAAAACGCTTGAAATGCTTAAAAAATCCCCGGAAGAGACTCCGTATATCGTTCAAATCGCAGGAAGCGATAGCGAAATTATCAAAAAAGCAGTCGAGATCATAAACAAATTTGACGGTATAGACGGCATAGATCTAAATTGTGGCTGTCCTGTTCCAAAAGTAGTTAAGCAATATGCAGGCTCGGCACTTCTAAAAGATATAGACAATCTAAAAAAGATAATAGAAACGATAAAAAAAACATCAAACAAAAGCATGCTAAGCGTAAAAATGCGCCTTGGATTTGACGAGAAGATACCTGAAATTTTAGCTCTCGCCGCACAAGATGCTGGAGCTGATTACATAGCCTTTCACGGACGAACGAGAGTTGGCGGATATACGGCGAAAGTTGATTACGAAGCTATCGCAAGAGCTAAAAGCGCAGTTAAAATTCCGTTAATCGCAAACGGAGATATCAGCGAGAAAAACGCCGCACAAGTATTTGAGCTCACAAACTGCGACGCCATAATGATCGGAAGAGCCTGCATCGGCAAGCCGTGGATATTTCACGAAATAAAAAGCGGCAAAAGCGTAAGCGGCGAGCTAAAACGCGAGATCATATTGGCTCACTTTGACGCTATGCTTTCGCACTACAGCGAGCATGGAGTGGCTATATTTCGCAAGCACCTTCACCAATACTCTAAAGGCATCGAAGGCGCAAGCACATTTAGAGACGAGATCAACCGCATAGATGACGCATCCATCATGCGCGAAAAGATAGGAAATTTCTTTAAAATTTAGATGCAAGGCTACATCGTCCACACGCAAAAGGTCAAAGAAGAAGACCTGATCGTCTACATCCTCACGCAAGAGTCGCTCATCAAGTGCTACCGCTTCTACGGTGCGCGTCATCCAAGCGTTATGCAGGGCTTTAAGATCGACTTTGAGCTAAACGAAAGCGCAAATTTTCTCCCTCATCTTAGAAGTGTACTGCATCTTGGCTTTAACTGGCTTGTCGTGCGCGAGCGACTTATGATATGGCAGCAGTTCATGAGACTATTTTACGCCCATTTAAAGGATGTCGAGCAGATGGACGAAGTATATTTTAACCAGGCTGAAATTTGTGCTCAAAGACTCTTAAAGCAAAATCCAAAGCGCCTTATTATCGAGGCTTATGTGCGAATTTTAGAGCATGAAGGAAGGCTTCACGATGAGCCAACCTGCTTTGTTTGCGATGAAAAAATAGAAGGCTCTATATCCCTAACAAGAGGATTTTTACCATCTCACCCAAATTGTTTTGGTAATTTAAATCTAAATTTTGAAAAAATTCAACATCTACTCAAGAAAAAATCTACGATTTTATTAGATGATAGAGAGGTAAACGAGCTTTACAGCATAGTTTTACAAGGTTTTTAGTTATTCATCAGCGCTAAAAAATGTATCTAAATGAACATTTTCAAACGCAGCCTTTAAAGATACAAAAAATTTAGGATTTTCACTCTCCAAATTTGCTAGCATCGCTTTGGTTTCAGCTCTTGCGCGAGGCGATTTGCCGCCGTATTGTTTAGCAGGGCAGCTCTCTTCTTCATTCATCAAGGGAAGCTCATTTTTGATCGCACAATCGCGAATTTGGCGCTCTCGCACAAGTATAAGAGGCCTAATGATATCAAGACCGTTTTGGGCTTTATATCTTGGAGCCAAAGTCCTAAGCGCACCATTATAGGTAAAATTCATGAAAAAACTCTCTGCCGCATCGTCAAGATGATGAGCGATCGCAATTTTATTAAAGCCGTTTTCAAGAGCATAAGTGTAGAGATAGCCCCTACGCATACGACTGCAAAAGCTGCAAAATGTCGTATTTTCACGAATTTTCTCTCTACCGAATTCAAAAATTTGAGTGTCAATAATTTTGTAAGGAATTTCGTGTAGTTTAAAATGCTCTTTTATAGGTTCAAGATTTTCACCTATACCGTAAGTCACAGTAACTGCTTCAAACTGCCAATTAAGCGGACTTACCGAGCAAAAATGCTTAAGCAAGTGGGCAAGTGTCATGCTATCCTTGCCACCGCTTAGGGCGAGTAAAATTTTATCGCCCTCTTCAAACATCTTGTATTTCGCATTCGTCTGACCGACTATGCGAAGGAGCTTTTTGCTAAGCTCTATCATAACTCCTCAATCATAGAGAGGATGAAATCAGCACTTATATTAGCAGAGCTTTGTAAAAATTCGTCAAAATCAAACTCCGCTCCACCTCCAGCCTCATCACTTATGGCTCTTAAAATAAAAAATGGCACATTTAAGCTCTCACATACTAGGGCTACACTGGCACCTTCCATCTCTGTAGCATCGGCTTTGAATGTATTTTTTATCCAATCTTTTTTACTTTGTTCACAAATAAACTGATCTCCGGTAGCTATAATTCCGCTTTTTAAATTTATTCCCTTTTGTTTAGCAATTTTAGTAGCCAGGACATTTAAATTTCCATCGCTTTTCATAAATATACTTGTACCTGGCACAAATCCATGCGGATGACCAAACGCTGTAATGTCAAGATCATGCTGCACCAATGATTCGGCATACAACATGTCTTTAATTTTTAAATTTTCATTTAAAGCGCCGGCAACACCTGTAAAAAGTAGTTTTTGAGCCTTAAATTTTTCAATCATTATTGTAGCCGTCAGGGCGGCATTTACTTTACCTATTTTTGAATATGCTATTACAAGCTCTTTATCTTTAAATTTCGCCAAATAAAAGACATTATTCGCATAACGTATCTCTTCATAATCTTTTAAAGCGTCCAAAAGCGGAGTGATCTCTTCAGGCATCGCACCTAAAATCGCTATCATTTACCCTCCAAAAATACTAAAAATTCATCCAAGCTCTTAATATCCGTTATAGAATAGGTCGGTTTATCAGTGATCTTTTTATTGATCCCTTTTAGCACGCTTGAACCAAATTCTACAAAAATATCAATTTCACTTTGTGAATTTTGAATACTTTGTTTATATAAAACAGGTTTTACAAGCTGATCTTTTAATAAATTTAAAGCCTCATTCTTGCTACTATATGGTTTAGCAGTTGCGTTAGATATAACACTTTTAAATTTATCTTTTAATGTCGCCTCAAGATGGCTAACAAGACCTATGCTTGCACTACTAAGAATAGGGCAATGGCTGGCAACAGACATATTTAAAAGCATAGCCCTCTTTGCCCCAGCCTCTTTAAATACTGATTCAAATTTAGCCAAATGCTCTCTAACTCCGGCTACGACTATCTGTCCATCACAGTTGTAATTTGCTGCGTAAATTTGCAAACCATCTTTTTGAGTGCCTACGCAAATTTCTTCGACAATTTGATCATTTAGTCCTAAAACAACCATCATAGACACATCTTTACCATTGCAAGCCTCTTGCATAAGCTTGCCTCTGATATTTACCACCTTAAGTGCATCTACAAAGTCAAATCCGCTATTTACAGCCAAGGCACTAAACTCTCCAAGAGAGTGTCCGAGGCTGAAATTTGGCTCTAAATTTAATTTTGATTTTAGAGCCAAATAGCACATTAAAGAATTTAAAACTATTGCAGGCTGAGTAAACTCACTCTGATTAATCAGCTCGTTCTCTTCAAAAAGAAGCTTCTTGAAATCTACGCTAAGAGCATCACTTGCATTATGCAAAAGCTCTTTAGCCTCATTGAAATTTTCATAAATTTCTTTGCCCATTCCAATGGCTTGAGACCCCTGACCAGGGAATATAAAAGAAAATTTCATTATAGTTTCTTAGTGATGATGTTTTCCGCAGCATCCGCCACCATCATTATGGTGGTGTTCTCCGCCACAACATCCATCTTCATCATCGTGGTGATGGTGTCCGCCACCGCAGCATCCGCCTTCTTCATGATCATGACCATGACCTCCGCAGCAGCCACCCTCTTTGTGTCCGTGTCCACTACCGCATCCGCAAGCATGTGCATGAGCTACAACACCAGTCGCTATCTCATCTTCGGTAGCCTCTCTAACTTCTGTTATTTGAACGTTAAACTCTAGGTCTTTACCAGCATAAGGGTGATTAAAGTCAACAGTTACTTCATTTTCGTCTATTTTTGCTACAGTAACACGAACGTTTGAACCATCCTCTCCCTGGCCAAACAGCTCCATTCCTTCTTTGAGTTCAATTCCTGCAAATTGCTCTTTTGGTAGTTTTTGAAGAGCTGTCTCATCATAAAGTCCGCAAGCATCAGCTGCCTCAATAACAACTCTCTTTGTATCTCCGGCTTTTAGTGAGATAACCTCATCTTCTAGCTTTTGTATTATGTGTCCTCTACCTGTCAAAAATGAAATTTGACCGCCTTCTTGCATGTTAGATTCTAAAATTTCGCCTGTCTTAGCGTCTTTTAGCTCATAAAACATAGATATAACTTGATTCACACTTTCTCCTAAAAATTAAAATAAGTATGATTATATCGTAAATTTATTAATGTAAATTGACTTATCTATCAGGAGATGCTTTGGCTTCTTTACTTTCAGGATAGCCTAATTTCAATGCTTTATAAAATCGATTTGCGCTTTGAGTATCATTAATCTTATCAAAACTAATCGCAGTATGATATAGTAATTTTGGTATATAATCGGCTTTATCGTAAAGAGTTATGCTTTGTTGATAATATTTTATAGCGTTATTGTATGCTTTTTGCTTATATGAAATTTCACCAAGATAAAAATTTGCTGCGGCTGGCTTGTGACCTTTTGTTATCAAAAATTCATATCTATCTTTAGCCTTATCCAGCTTTCCTTCATCAAAAAGCTTCTTAGCGTCAGCTGCGACATCTTGAATTTTTTGCCTAGTAAAATCTGCTGAAACTTGTTTATTTGACTCTTCAGACTTGTTTTTAGTAGATTTTAACTCCTCTTTAGCTGCATTTGATTTATCTATAAGTGTGCCGAGGTCTTTAAGAGTTTTTGTAATTTTTTTATTATTTATTTCTTGAATCGCCCTAGTCTCTTCAGAGTATTTTTTTAGAGTTTCAAGCTTGTTTTTTAGACTATCTTCTTTATTTAATGCTTGTGCTTCAAGATCGTTTATACGTTTTTCTAGCCTAGATATTCGCTCATTAATGCCATCCATAATACTTTGCAGACCTTCAATTCTCTCTTGTGCCCCACTTAAACTAGATTCTACATCGCCCATGTTTCTGCTTAAATTTTCTACATTCTGCTTATTTTTAAGCAGAACTTTTTCACTATCAGTTAAACCGTAAGGGTTTTTACTATCTAAATTACCGGCATCAAATACTGAAATTTCAGCAGAGTATAAAAAAGCGACTCCAAAAGATAGAGTCGCTAATTTTTTTAAATTTATCATATGTTATTATGGAAGAACTTTGAATTCGGCACGTCTATTTTGTGCATCGCAAGCTTTTGTTTTATCTGTACAAACAGGATTGCTCTCTCCATAACTAACAACAGTAATTCTATCAGCAGCAATACCTTGTTTTACAAGAGCGTCTTTTGTAGCCTTCGCTCTTTTTAGACCAAGAGCATAGTTATACTCATCACTTCCCCACTCGTCGCAGTTTCCTTCAACTTTAATAGTTAAATTTTTCGCATCTGCATGGTTAAATACGCTAGCATTCATGTTTACAACTGATTGCATATCGCTTTTGATATTAAATTTATCAAAATCAAAATATACGTTTTTAACATGTCCTTCAACCATAGATATTAGTTGTTGTAATTTATCGCTAGCACTCATCATGCTATCGCTAGAACCCATAGTAGATGCGCTACCTTGTTTAGAATCAGCACTCATATCAACCTCAGGGGCTTTTGAGCTACAACCACTCATTAGTAAAGCTGCGACAACAGCAGAAGCTAAAGCTACTTTTTTCATTTTAATCCTTTGCAAAAATTTTAGTGATTATATCATATTTTTTTAATAAGATTACCAATCAATAGACTGTATTCTACCTATCTTTAGAGGAAATTGAAAGCTCCTATTTTCATTTATGCGTATTATTCCTAGTGAGCTCTGACCTCCAAGCTCCTTAATAAACACTACACTTTGTCCGTCGCTAGAAAATCTAGGATATAAATTCTTTCCGCTTGCGGTAAGCTGTCTTATATAGTCTGTTTTGGTTGAAATCATATAGATATTAAAATCTCTAGTTCCAAAATCACTCTTTTCATTCTCTCTACTTGAATAAACTATATAGTTTTGATATGTACTTACAGAGTTGTTGTTTTTACCGTGATATACCATCTGTTCAACAGCACCTCCTGCTATATTTTGTGAAAAAATATTAGGATAACCTAATCTGTCTGATACAAAAACTACTCTAGTATCATTATCCACAAAATTTCCATTTACATCTATGCCGATATAGTTTGTAACCTGAGAAAGTCTTTTAGAATTTAAATCATATAGATATATATCTGGCTGATCTTGAGGCGCCATAGTAAGAAGCATCTTATCGCCACTTTGGCTAACGTCAGAAGCCACAAGCATACCGCCTTTAGTATCTAAAATTTTAGTTTTTTGACCTGTTGCTATATCAAATTTATATAAAATTATTTTAGAGCCGCTGTAGTCTGAATAATAAAATGCTTTCTGATCGGCTCCCGCCCATTTAGGGAATATATTAAGTCCTCCCCTAACAAGCACCTTTTGATAGGTTAAAGTATAGTCAGCTACTACGATTTCACTCTGTTTAGATCCTGTAGATTTGGAAAAAACTATAAATTTTTCCATCCAATTTACAGGAGGCATATTAAGCTCATTTACAAGCTCGACTATTGCTTTATGTGCTAAAAATGGAAATTTAGCACCGTCATTCATAGTGTAAATTCTCTCATATTGAGTGGTCGCGGTTTTAGCATTTATTAGTTTAACTCTTAAGACAAGAGATGTGTTTGGCAGCCCCTCAAGAGCATACCTAAAAATCAACTGAGCGTTTTTGTGACTCATAACATTCGTATCAGAATCTCCCTCATAGCTACTAGTTATATACTCATCTACTACTTCAAAATCAGAGCTTACCTTTAAATCGCCTAACATAATCTTATGGAATCTGTTTTTAAATGCCTGATCAGAAACCATAGTCGTAGCATCTTGAAGCACTATTTTAGGCAAAACCATACCTTTATTTATAATAGATATTGTAGCATCTGCGGCAAATAAGCCTAAAGCAAAACTCAGTATTAAAATAATTTTTTTCATTTTTCCTCCATTATTCTATTTTATCTACTAAAGTGGTTTTAAGAGTCACTGTCCTTCCTAGCTCGGAAGGTGGAAATTTTTCAAAGGTCATACTTTGTAAAAATTCCCTGACCTTGTCATTAAATTCACTATTATATGATAATTTTTTAATGTTATAACTAAAATTTCCACTTAAATCTATACTAATTTCAACCTCAGCATTATCGTTTGAATCAGCTTTATAAGCATTCCATTTTGTAGCTAAAATTCTTTTAATCTGCCCTATATAAGGATGGTCTTCTCCAGTCATTTGCAACTCAGGAGTTTTAGCGACTTTATCAAGCTTTAATGCATTTATAACATCGCTTGCCTTTTTTTGAGAGCTTTGAGATTGATTTTTTTCAGGCTTTTTTCTGCTCTGCTCTTTTAAAGGCTCAGTCTTTTTTACAACCTTATCCTCTTTAAGCTTAGATATGTTTATATCTTTAAAAAGATCCTTTAGGCTCGGCTCTTCTGTTTTTTGGACAATTTCAGGCTCTGGTTTTACTTCTGGCTCCAAAGGTTTGTTTGTAGTATCTGGCTTTGGCTCCTCTTTAACTTCTTCAATCTTTTTTTCAGGCTCTTCTACTTTTACTACTTCTTCTTTTTTTTCAGGGGCCTTTGGTACTATATCTTGCTCACGCTCAACTATCATAATATCCATAAAGGCATCTTTTGTATCAGTATATTTTTTAGGTTCTTCACTTCTAAAATATGTAAGTTTTATAAAAATACCGCTCACAATAGAAATATACAGAATAAAAGAGAGTATAAAGTAGCTAAAAGTATTAAATTTTTGCTCTAAAATTTTATCCATTCGTTTGGAGTGCTACCTTTGAGAATCCGGCATTTTTGATACTTTTTAATACAAACATAACATCGTCATATAGTAAATTTTTATCAGCCTTTATATAAACAGCTGAATTTTTATTATATTTCGCACTTAAAAGAGCTATATTATCAGGCAACTCTTGAAGACTCATAGTGCTTTGATCTATTCTAACTTTTCTTTGAGCATCCACTATAACAGTCAAATCCTTTTGCTCAGCCGAGAGTGTTTTCGTCTTAGATCCGTCAGGCAATACTATCTGCTCTTCATACACAAGAGTCGGGGTAGTCACCATAAGTATAGCGAGCAAAACAAGCATAATATCAACCAAAGGAGTTATATTAAGCTCTGGGGTCTCTTCAAGATTTATCATAAATTTAGCTCTCTTCTTTATTTGCGATTAGCATATCAGCTTCTCTTCTAATAATACTCATAAGCTCATACGCCTTTCTTTTAAGAAGCAAACTAAAGGTATATGCAGGAATTGCGACAAAAATACCTGCTCCTGTAGCCACAAGAGCTTCGGATATAGCGGGCGCTATTACTCCAAGGGACGAATTTCCTCCTTGGCCAAGTTTTGAAAATGTCTCAAGTATTGCCACAACTGTGCCAAAAAGTCCAATAAAAGGCGATGTAGATGCAATAATCCCAAGCCAAGTAACACCGCTTGTGGCATTTTTTTCTGCCATACTTATACAAATACCAAGTTTTTCTTTACAAATTTTACCGGAGGCACATCTTTTTAAACAAGAATCGTTTGCAATTACTTTAGAACCCATAAACAGTGATTCTAAAGCATTTTGCTCTCTTTTTTTCCATAAGGCAAGTTCTACCATACGAGAAAAAAGTATGGTAGAACTTATAATAAAATATAGAGATAGCCAAGCAAGAACAAAAATAGTTATAAAGCTACTTCTTGAATAATAATTTAAAAATATATCAAGACCTGCCACTATTTAGCTCTCACCATACTATCAAGTTTTGCAACTGTTGCCGCAAATGCATTTGTCTCACTACTCATGCTTTGAATAAGATCTTTTGCCTTTTCAAGGGAGTGAGCTAACTCACTCTCAGAGCTTCCTGATACATACACTGCGCCATCGGCAAGGACAACCGCCTTGCCTTCATCAATTTTCACATATCCCCAATTTATAGCTACAATATCGTGATTTTTATCTTCGTTTTCTATATCTATAAGACCGGCTTTTAGCAAAGATATCAAAGATGCGTGCCCTGGTAAAACACCAAATTCTCCTTCACTTCCAGGCAAAACCACACTTTTAACATCATTTGAAAATACAAGTCCTTCAGGCGTCACAATCTCTAAATGTAATTTATTCATTACGCTTCCTTATTAAATTTTAGCCTTTAAGTTTTTCAGCTTTTTGCATTACCTCGTCTATATTTCCAACCATATAAAACGCCGCTTCAGGAAGATCGTCATATTTTCCATCTAAGATTCCCTTAAAGCCAGCAATGCTCTCTTCTAGGCTTACATATTTTCCAGGACTTCCTGTAAAGACTTCAGCTACGAAGAATGGCTGAGACAAGAATCTCTCTATCTTTCTTGCTCTATCAACTGTAACCTTATCCTCTTCGCTAAGCTCATCCATACCAAGAATCGCAATAATATCTTGCAAATCTTTATATTTTTGCAAAACAGCCTGAACACCGCGTGCAACTTTATAGTGTTCTCCACCTAAAATTTGCGGATCAAGCATACGTGATGTTGAATCAAGCGGGTCAACCGCAGGATAAATTCCCTTCTCTGCAATAGCACGGTTAAGAACCGTTGTAGCATCAAGGTGGGCAAAAACTGTCGCAGGAGCAGGGTCTGTAAGGTCGTCTGCCGGAACATAAACAGCCTGAACGGATGTAATTGAGCCCTTTTTAGTTGATGTAATTCTCTCTTGGAATTTACCCATTTCACTTGCAAGTGTAGGCTGATAACCAACCGCTGAAGGAATACGTCCAAGAAGCGCTGACATCTCTGAACCTGATTGAGAGAATCTAAAGATGTTATCAATAAACATAAGAACGTCAAGACCCATCTCATCTCTAAAATACTCAGCCATAGTAAGACCTGTTAACGCGATTCTGTTTCTTGCCCCTGGTGGCTCGTTCATCTGGCCATAACATAAGGCAACTTTATCCAAAACGTTGGATTCTTTCATTTCGTGATAAAGGTCGTTTCCTTCACGAGTTCTTTCGCCAACACCAGCAAATACAGAATAACCGCTGTGTTTAAACGCAACGTTGTGGATAAGCTCCATAATAATAACTGTCTTACCAACACCTGCACCACCAAATAGTCCAACTTTACCACCTTTTGCATAAGGAGCAAGAAGGTCAACTACTTTGATACCTGTTTCAAAAATTTCACTCTTTGTGCTTTGCTCTTCAAATGGAGGAGGATCACGGTGAATAGACCATCTCTTATCAAAATTTAATTCTTCACCTTCGTCAATCAAGTCGCCGATAACGTTAAAAATTCTTCCCAAAACTTTCTCACCAACAGGAACAGTAATAGGCGCTCCAAGAGCAGTAGCTTCCAAACCTCTAGTAAGACCTTCACTCATATCCATAGCAATGGTTCTTACGCGGTTATCTCCAAGGTGAGCGGCAACTTCAAGAACAAGCTTGTTCTTTTTACCTTCCACTTCAAAATTTACCTCAATGGCCTCGTTGATTTTTGGCAAATACTCGCTAAAATCGACATCAACGACAGGTCCCATTACTTGAGAAATAATACCTTTCATTAATACTCCTTTTTATTTCATTGATTCAACGCCACTGATGATCTCGATAAGCTCAGTGGTAATAGACTGTTGTCTAGCTTTATTATAAGCCAGATTCAGCTCTCTAACACGCTCTTTTGCGTTATTTGTTGCGTTATCCATCGCCTGCATTCTAGCACTATGCTCTGCAGCAAGGCTATCAACAAGCGCATAATACATACTATACTCAAAATATTTTTTAAGTAGTTCGTCTAAAATTTTACCATCATCATCGCTAGGCTCAAATTCCATTAAAGAGTTGGTCTCAACCTCAACTATTTTAGGCGGCTCAACAGGTACAATATCATTTATGCGAATTTGCTGAGATATCATATTATTATAACCGTTATGAACTAAAATAACCTTATCGGTAACTCCGTTTATAAAATCATCAATAGCCTCTTTTATGACTTCTTGAGCCTTCTCGTAAGTAGGAGATGAGCTATATCCGACATAAGTTTTAAGAAGTTCTATGCCTTGGAAGTTAAAGAATTCTATTCCTTTTTTACCAATAGCTCTTAGCCTGATCTTAACTTTTTTGGCCTTAAATTCATTTATCATATTTCTAACGGTTTTAATAGTCTGGATATTAAAGCCTCCGCAAAGCCCTTTATCAGCTGTTACAAAGATAATATCAACCTTCTCTACACTATTTTTAGTGTTAAAGAATTTACTCTCTGAATCAACAGAGCCGTATTGATTAATCTTATATGCAATCTCTGATAAAACCTCATTTATCTTAAGCGCATATACTCTAGAGTGACGAGCCACATCTTCTGCTTTTCTAAGTTTAGCAGTAGATACAAGCTTCATCGCACGCGTCGTCTTTTGAGTATTCTGAACGCTTTTGATCTTTCGTTTTATATCTTTTAAATTTGACATATCTTAACCTTAGTTAGCAGCAAATGTCGCTTTAAAGTCTTTTAGTGCCTTATGTAAAAGCTCTTCAATCTCTTTATCAAGTACTTTTTTTGTTCTAATCTGATCAAAAATTTCAGGATATTTCGCCTCTATATAAGGATATAGTTCTGATTCAAACTTATTGATTGCGCCTACAGAAATATCATCTAAATAACCCTTAGCACCGGCAAAAATAAGAACTACTTGATTTTCTACAGGAAGAGGACTGTATGGAGGTTGTTTTAAGATCTCAACCATTCTTTGTCCACGCTCAAGCTGTCTTCTTGAACTCTCGTCAAGATCGCTCGCAAACTGAGCAAACGCTTGAAGTTCACGGTATTGCGCAAGGTCAAGTCTCAAGTTACCAGAAACTTGCTTAATAGCTTTAATCTGAGCGGCACCACCAACACGAGAAACAGATAGACCAACGTTAATCGCAGGGCGAATACCTGAGTTAAATAGATCTGACTCAAGGAAAATTTGACCGTCCGTAATAGAAATAACGTTTGTTGGAATATAAGCAGAAACGTCACCCGCTTGAGTCTCGATTATAGGAAGCGCAGTAAGTGAACCGCCACCTAATTTATCATTTAGCTTACTTGCGCGCTCAAGAAGTCTTGAGTGAAGGTAAAAAACGTCACCAGGATATGCTTCACGACCTGGAGGTCTGCGAAGGATAAGAGACATTTCACGGTATGCAACAGCGTGTTTTGAAAGATCATCATAAATTATCAATGCATGGCGTGAATTATCTCTAAAATACTCGCCCATAGTTACTCCTGCATACGGAGCGAGGTATTGAAGTGCCGCAGCATCTGATGCGCCTGCATTTACAACTATAGTATAGTCCATAGCGCCATACTCTTCGAGTTTTTTAACAACTTGAGCAACGGTTGATTGTTTTTGTCCAATAGCAACGTATATACAAATTACATCTTGACCTTTTTGATTGATGATAGTATCGATTGCTACGGTGGTTTTACCTGTTTGGCGGTCACCAATGATAAGCTCGCGTTGTCCACGTCCGATCGGAACAAGTGCGTCAATAGCTTTAATACCTGTTTGAAGTGGCTCATGCACTGATTTTCTAGCCATGATACCTTTTGCTTTTTCTTCGACGAATCTTGTTTCAGTCGCATCGATTGAACCTTTTGCATCTATTGGCTCGCCAAGAGAGTTTACAACGCGTCCAATAAGAGCATCTCCCACAGGGACACGAAGAAGTCTAGCTAAACGTTTTACTGAACTCCCCTCTTTAATGTTATCAGTTTTACCAAGGATAACTATACCAACACTGCTCTCTTCCAAGTTAAGAGCCATACCTTTTTCACCTGTTTCGAACTCAACCATCTCGCCGGCCATAACATTTTTTAGGCCATAAACATTCGCAACTCCATCTGCTACCGAGATAACTTTACCTGTCTCTTCAACATCAACACTAAGATCGAAATTTTCGATTCTTTCCTTGATGATAGCGCTAATTTCATCTGCTTTTATTTTAGTTGCAACCACGCTTTTTCTCCTTTTAAATTGCTTTTAATATATATTCAGTCATTTGAGATTTAAGTCTATCTATCGAAAGACTAGCCTCCACACCCAAATCGTCCAACTCTATTTTTATACCGTTATAATCGCTTTTTACAGCTTCTAACATGATTTTTGCATTAAATCTTTTAGAAAAGCTTTTTTCAAGCTCAGTAATTTGAGATTGATCAATCTCAAAATTTCCATAGATTGTGCCACGGAAAATATTATCCATTTGAGCTTTTTGCACTGCAAGCTCATTAAGTATATCAGGCAAGATATCAAGCCTTTTATTCTCGCCTAAAAGCTTGATAAAATTTATAATTTTAGAATTATTACTACTTAAAAAAGATAATACAAGATCGATTTTCTTATCATTTTTTACACTAGGAGAAGTTATAATGTTTCTAAATTTATTAATATTAAATGCACTTACAACAACATCTAGATCGCTTATAAATTTCTCAAGATCATCTCTGTTAAGATCAGCCATTAAAGCTTTTACATATTTTTTTGCTATCAACTCTTTCATTAGCCAACCTTTTTAAGAACAATATTAACAAGTTCGTTTTTATCGATTTTAACGCTATCGCTTTCAAAAACTTCATTTAAAATTTCAACTACAACGCTTTTTACGGCACGTCTTCTTTCAAATTCCTTTTGTTCTTGGAAGCTCTTTTCAAGGCTTAAAAGTTCTTGATTAGTCTCTGCTTTTATCTTTTCACATAACAACAAAGCCTCTTTTCTAGAAGTCTCTATAAGGCTTACGGCATTACTTTTAGCCTCTTCAACTCTTCTAAGCGCATCGTTCTTTTTAGCCTTTGACTCTCTTAACTTCTTTTGAATATTATCAAGTCTAATCGCTATACTTTCAATTCTAGCTTTATAAGCATTTTTAACAGGAGTGGCTATAAAGTAATACAAGATTCCAAAAAACATTAAAAAGTTTAGAATTCTTGCCACTATATCATAGCTGTGTCCGCTAGATTCACTAGCTAAAGCAAAAAACGGAACAAGTAAAATAAGATAAAATTTCTTCATACACTCTCCTTAAATTTTTGCCAATTTTGTTTTAAGAACATTCTTAAGATTAGGCAATCTAGTAATCAAATCAGACTTAAACTCACTTTTTTGAGTCTGCAAATTTTGAATAAATGCCTCATAATCAGCTTCTAAAGTAGCGCGCTTTTGCTCTATTATTTTGGCTGCACTCTCTTTTGCCGCATTTAAAGCCTCTTGTTTGATTTTTCCGGCTTCGTTTCTAGCAGACATAATTATCTGTTCAATCTCAGCCTCATGAACACTAAGATCGCTTGTATTTCTAACGGCACTCTCTTCATCATTTTTAATGGCCTCATTTCTCGAATCAATAAAATTAATAAGAGGTTGATAGAGGATTGAATTTAAAATAATGATAAGTCCTATAAAAACTGCTGCCGTTAGAATTACCAATGGCAAATCGACTTGTAACATTAAATCTCCTTATGACTCTGTATATTTTGCGTTAAAACAAAAAATCGGTTTATTCTACAATATTAAAAGAAAAAATAAGCTAAATTTACTAGTAAAATTCTATCTTATTTTATATATAAATTGCTCAATATCGGAAATATCTTTGAATTCAAGCACTAAATTTTGATTTTTTATTTTTGATTTTATATGATAATTTTGAAGAAGGCTTTGTAAATCTTCAAGTTTTTTTAGATAATTTTCATCTATTTTTGAAGTTATTTTATCTGGATTTTTACTCTTTTCTTTTAAATTTTTAACCAAATTCTCAGTATCTCTTACGCTTAACTTCTGTCCTATGATAGTATTCACAGCCATTTTTTCATCACTGCTATCAAGTCCAACTATTACCTTTGCATGCCCCTGAGTGATTTTGCCATCTTTTATAAGTTCTTGCGTCTCTTTACTAAGACTTAAAAGCCTCATTGTGTTTGTTATCTGAGCTCTACTTTTGTGGATTATTCCAGCAAGCCCTTCTTGAGTGATCTTATACTCATCAATTAGTTCTTTATAAGAATTTGCAAGCTCGATAGGATTTAAATCCTCCCTTTGAATATTCTCAATAAGTGCAAGCTCTCTTAAATTTTTGCTCTCAATATCTGCGATGATGGCTTTGATTTTGCTTTCACCAAGCATCTTAGTGGCACGAAATCTTCGCTCACCAGCTATTAGCATGTATCCATCATCTTTTTGTATGACGATTACAGGCTGAATAAGGCCATGCCTTTTAATAGATTCACTAAGCTCTTTTAAAGCAGTTTCATCAAAATGCTTACGAGGCTGATATGGATTTTCTACAATTAAATCAACATCAATCTCTTTAATTATATCGCGATTACCTCCAGTAAGTTCAGCTGTATAAGCAAGCTCTACATCTTCTAAAATAGCACCTAAGCCGCGTCCTAAACTACTCTTTTTAGCCATCTTTTATCCTAAGATTGCATAGGCTAAATTTTGATAGGCTTGAGAGCCAGGAGATTTTATATCATAGAGTATTACAGGCTTGCCAAAGCTTGGAGACTCCGCAAGCTTTACATTTCTAGGGACTATTACAAACTCTCCGCTTCCATCCTTACTTCTAAAAAGCTTATTTTCAAAATGCTGTCTTAGATTAGCTACAGTCTCTTTTGCAAGATTATTTTGCGAGCTATACATCGTAGGCAAAAAGCCCTTTATATTAAGCTTTGGATTTATCGTTTTTTTGATTATCTTAACCGTATTTAAAATTTGCGCCAAGCCTTCAAGTGCGTAAAATTCGCATTGTATAGGTATGATCACGCTATCGCTCGCACTTAGTGCGTTTACGGTTATGCTTCCAAGAGCCGGTGGGCTATCAATAATGATAAAATCATACTCGTGCGAAACTTCGGCGATTTTATTTTTAAGGATTAGCTTATAATCCTTACTCTGATCGTTAAATTCCTGCTCGATACCCACTAAACCGATGTTTGAAGGAGCTAGAAAAAGTGTAGGAATTTCAGTTTTTAGAACTATCTGAGAAAGCTTCTTGCGCCCTGTTAAAACGTGATAGATATTGTATTCATAGTCATTTCTGCTAAAGCCCATTCCCGTAGTCGCATTTGCCTGAGGATCGATATCTATGAGTAAAACTCTCTTTTCCGCAACCGCCAAAGAAGCCGCCAAATTTACCGCTGTTGTCGTTTTGCCCACACCGCCTTTTTGGTTTGCTATGGTTATTATCTCGCTCATCTTAAAGAATACACCTTTTTTTCATTTACTAAAATAGCTCCATCATCGCAAATTTCTGCATCTTGCAGCGATATCTCTTGCCCGTCTATATGCGTGATGAATTTTTTTGATTTCTGAAAGTCTAACCTAAATTTGCTAAAAATCTGCTTCCATAAAATCTTTTTTTCTAATAATTCACAAAATCCCCAAACTGCTTCATTTTGACTAATTTGTATATCCAAAATACCCGCATTTTTTGGTGCACCGACGAGATTTAAGCCCATGCCGCAAATATAATTTTCGCTTATCTTTGAAGTAATTGTTCCGCCGATTTTTTTATCTTCTATATAAAAATCATTGGGCCACTTAATCCAAATTTCAGAACCTTGCGAAGCTAAGAATTCACGCATAATCATCGAAAAATAAATAGATATGGAGGCCTCATGCAAATCATTTGGCAAAAAGCTCTTATCCACACAAAAAGAAAAAAACAAATTCCCTCTAAATCCTTGCCACTCGTTATTTCTGCTGCCTATGCCTTTGGTTTGCTCGTTTGCAACGATCATAAAAGGCGGCTTTATCGCTTCTGCACGCACGCCTTCGCAGACAAATTCCTGTGTTGACGGGATTGAATCAACAAATTCAATTACCAAAATCATCTCTTATCATAAAATTTTATCGCCCGCTCTAAGGCGTTTGCCGTTTATATAAGAATTTGCATCGACGGCCTTTTTAGCGGGCTCTTGCAGGGAGTAAATTTTAACGGCTCCGCTATTGCAACCCACCACAAAACTATCTTTATAAATGCTTAAAATCTCTCCTGCTTCACCGCTTGAGCCTTCAAATAGCTCCAAAGATAAAATTTTAAGTCCGCTCTCAAGATAAATTCCCGGCCAAGGAGTAAGCGCTCTAAATTTATTATAAATTTCATGTGCATCTTCGTTAAAGCTAAAAAGCCCGTCCGTTTTTTGTATCTTTTTACATTCGGTTGCGAGGTTGTCATCTTGCTTGATAGGGGTTAAATTTTGAAAATTTAAGAGCGTTTTTACTATTAGTTCGCCTGCCATATCGCCAAGTTCGCTAAAAAGTTCTTGCGCCATTTTGTTTTCGCAGTTCGTATAGACAAAATCAAGCATATCGCCTGTATCAAGCCCTTCGTTCATAAGCATAGCCGTTACTCCAGTTTGTTTTTCGCCTTCTAAAATCGCGCTTTGAATCGGACTTGCGCCGCGGTATTTCGGCAAAATCGAAGCGTGCAAATTTATACAAGGAGCGATATCAAGAATGGCTTTTGGCAAAATTTTGCCGTAAGCCGCAACCACTATAAAATCAGGTTTCAAGCTTGAAATTTGCGCAACCAATGCTTCATCGCGCAGAGTTTTTGGCTGACAGATAGGCACATTAGGCAAATTTGCCTCACTATAAACCTTAACACTACTTGGAGTTAAAATTTGCTTCCTTCCGACAGGTTTATCAGGCTGAGTAAAAACCGCTAAGACGCTAAATTTAGCCTCAACAAGTGCTCTTAAAATTTTAGTAGCATACTCCGGTGTTCCCATAAAAACGATATTTGTTTGTTTTTGCATCATTTCGCCTACTAGCTTAAACAGATTATTTTTCGGCTTTTAAAAGCTCTAAAAGTGCAAATTTAAGCTCATTTATATTTTCACCGCTTGCAGAAGATATAGGCATGATGAAAAACGGCTTGTTTGCATCAAACTCATAAATATCTTGTTTATAGCTTAAAAGCTCGTTGCCAAGTCCCAAATTTTCGATGAAAGCTGAAATTTTATCTATCTCTTTGCAGGCATCCATTCTGGTTAGTGCAACGGCGTATTTTCTGCTTGCAAGCTCGCTTGAAAATTTGCTAACCTCGGCTTTAAGCGTGTTAAACTGCTCTTCAAGAGTGCGGTAGTTTGCAAGATCAAGCATATAAAGTAAAATTTTAGTTCGCTCGATGTGCTTTAAAAACTGAATTCCAAGCCCGCGTCCGTCGCTTGCCCCCTCGATAATACCGGGAATATCAGCCATAACAAAGCCGTTAAACTCATCAACTTCCACAAGGCCTAGCTTTGGTGTAAGTGTTGTAAATTCATAGTTTGCTATCTGTGGTTTTGCGTTTGAAACGGTTGATATAAGCGTTGATTTACCTACATTTGGAAAGCCTACAAGTCCCACATCAGCGATCAGTTTTAACTCAAGACGCACATTGCAAATTTCTTCAGGAGTGCCCTTTTGAGCGTATTCAGGAGCTTGGTTAGTAGAGCTTTTAAAATGTACGTTGCCAAGTCCGCCTTTGCCGCCTTTTAAAAACATCTTGCGCTCGCCTTGCTGCGTTAAATCAAGCAAAAGCTCTCCGCTATCAGCATCATATACGGCAGTTCCTGGAGGGACTATAAGCTCTAAATTTTCGCCTTTTTTACCGGTCATTCTGCGACCCATGCCAGGCTCTCCGTCTTGAGCCTTTAGTGCACGTTTTCCTTTATATGCAGCTAGTGTGTGGGTGTTGTTATCAACGATAAAATACACATCTCCACCATCTCCACCATCTCCACCATCAGGTCCGCCTAGTATAACGTGCTTTTCACGTCTAAAGCTAACCGCACCAGCTCCGCCGTGACCTGAGCTTAATGTCAAACTTACACTATCTATAAACATAAATTTACCTTAAAATTTTCTTTTCATTATACCTTTTTGTTGATTAAAATTTGATTTTAAAATTCTCACAATTATAAATCTGCCTAACATAAATTTATAACATAACGGTATTTAATTTGATTTAGCAGCAAGAGTAAAATATTTTTGTAAAAATTTAATGAAGAAAAGGAGAGCTAGGCCCTCCTAAAAATTTAAGCAGCTGGATAAACAGAAACTTTTTTTCTTGTTTTATCTTTTCTCTCGAATTTTACATATCCGTCAATAAGTGCGAATATCGTATGATCTTTACCAAGACCAACGTTTTCGCCAGCGTGAGTCGCTGTGCCTCTTTGGCGGATGATGATATTTCCAGCGCGAACGAATTCGCCGCCAAATTTCTTAACGCCTAAGCGGCGACCGATGGAATCTCGGTTATTCTGGGTAGAACCTTGACCTTTTTTGTGTGCCATATCTTAATCTCCTTAGGCTGTGATACTTACTACTTTAACGCGTGTATACTGTCTTCTAAAACCGCGTTTAAGTTTTGAGTCTTTTCTTCTGCGTTTTTTGTAGATTACGACTTTTTTGTCTTTACCTAAATTTACGACCTCTAAGACAACTTTTGCACCCTTAACAAACGGCGCACCTACCTTTATCTCGCCGTCATTTACAGCTAGAACATCTGTAATTTCGACGCTAGATTTTGCTTCGGCTTCAAAGCGATCGAGTTTAAGGTACTCGCCCTCGCTCACTCTGTACTGCTTGCCGCTGTGTTTTATAATAGCATATTTTGACATTGCTATCCCTTCTTTGGTAAGTTACCAAAAAGCACTTTTGATTTAAAAGATTTGTGGAGCTTTGTTGGTTATAAGGAGTGAATTATATACTTTTTTTATAAATTTAAGTTGAATTTAATCAGGAGGAGAACCTCCCGATCATAAATTTTAGTAGTCTAGCTCAGGTTTTGAAGTTTTATCTGTTGAAGCAGGGAACATTGGGTATTCAACCTTTGGCATGGTTCCTGTAAGCGAATTTAAAAATGTCACTATGCTAGCAGCTTCAACATCATTAATATTTATTCCAAGCTGTATGCTTCCCATCGCTTTAACAGCGTCATTTAGCGACCATATAGCTCCGTTGTGATAGTATGGCGCAGTTAGCTTTACGTTGCGAAGTGTAGGAGCTTTAACCATTCCATTTGCATCACCTTTAAAATCGCCAACGTTTGCGAATTCATACTTGCCTGCAACCTCAAATGGCTGAAGAGTTCCGCCTAAATTTATGCCATTATGGCAAGATGCGCAACCCTTATCCAAAAACACTTTTAAGCCTTTTTTCTCAGCTTCATTTAGTGCACTCTTGTCACCTTCTAGGAATTTGTCAAATCTTGAAGGAGTTACAAGCGTTCTTTCAAAAATTCCAATCGCAGTTGTTACAAGGTCAAAATTTATTTCGCTATTAAATGCTTTTTTAAACTCAGCTACATAAGCAGGAATCGACTTAAGTCTATCCACTACAAGTTCAGGAGTTGAAGCCATTTCAGGAAGAGCCGTCATAGGACCAGCCGCTTGAGCTGCAAGGTGAGCTGCGCGTCCATCCCAAAACTGAACTGAGTTAAATACCGAATTATAAACTGTAGGTGCGTTTACGTGATGTGGGTTTGGCATCCATTTGTGACCTGTTGAAGCAGGAATTCCATCAACTCCGCCAAGTCCTAAATTGTGACAGGTGTTACAGCTGATGATGCCTGATTTTGAAAGGCGCGGATCAAAATAAAGCCTTTTACCAAGCTCATAAGCAGCCATTGTTGTAGGAAACTCTTTTGAATCAGGTGAAGCATCATTTATCATCTTTGTAAGTGCTTTTGGATTACTTGGAATTGCCACAAGACCTGCATCAAGTGCTTCTTTAATCAAGTCATTTGCAAAAAGAGAATTTGCTAAAACAACTGAACCTAACAAGAAAATTTTATTTTTCATAACTTTTCTCCTTGAATTAAATTTAAAAAAGTGTGGCAATTATAAAATGTTTTAAATTAATTTCTAATAAATTTTATTAGTTATAAAAATTTATTTTTCAATAATTATAAGTATTTAGGATAAAATATCTCTTATTTAAAATAATATTTTAATTTTTTTAAATTTAAAAAAATTTTTAATTGTTATAATTGCTAAATTTAATATAGGAGTAAAATATCTTAAAATTTATCCCAAAAATATCATCAAAACTAAAATTTAAAAATCAATAATTAAGAACAAGTAATGGCCGATAGCGATCAAGAGAAAACCGAAGAAGCCACCTCCAAAAAGATAGAAGATGCCAAAAAGGACGGTAACGTCCCTAAAAGTCAAGATTTTGCAGGTTTTATTATACTTTTTGTGGCGATTTTTGCAGTAATTTTACTCCTTGGTTTTTTGGGAGATCAATTCTTTGCTTTATATATCTATTATCAAGGGCTAATAGGGCAAGAAATTGATGCCAAGCTATTGTATGACATAGTTTTAGTTTCAATGCTAAGGGTGCTTTTAATGGTATTGCCTATAACATTTTGTGTCATAATAGCAGGAATTTTAGCCAATACTATGCAATTTGGTTTCATATTCACAACAAAACCGCTTGAGCCAAATTTAAATAAAATAAATCCCATAAAAGGTCTTAAAAATCTATTTTCAATGAAAAAAATTATAGAAGCTATAAAAATGATTACAAAGGTTACTATAGTTTTTGGAGTTGGATTTTATATGTTTTTAAGCTTTATCAAAGAGCTTCCACACACTATATTTTTACCTATGATAGCACAGCTTGAATGGCTTAAAGAAAAGATGATTATCCTAGCTTTTGTTATGCTGATAGTATTGTTTGTAATAGGCATAGCCGATTTAATGATAGTCAGATTTCAATACTTTAAAGACTTAAGAATGACAAAGCAAGAAGTCAAAGACGAATACAAGCAAATGGAGGGAGATCCACAAGTTAAAAGCCGAATTCGTCGCCTTCAAATGGAAGCAAGTCGCAAAAGAATGATGCAAAATATTCCTGATGCCGATGTAATAATAACTAACCCTACACATTATGCAATCGCACTAAGATACGATAAAACCAAAGAAAAAGCTCCAGTAATTTTGGCAAAAGGAGTTGATTTTCTAGCACTTCGCATAAAGGAAATCGGTATAAATAATGGAGTTAAGATAGTCGAAAATCCACCGCTTGCAAGAGAGCTTTATAAAATGTGCGATGTAAATGAAATGATTCCTACCGAATTATTTAGAGCTGTTGCGGAGGTGCTGAGCTTTGTTTATATGAGCGATAGAGAAAAATTTGGAGATAGATTAAAAAATAAGTAATTGTATTAAATCAAATCATATATTTTAATACAAAACCAACTAAAATAAAACTCATTATAGCAATGCTAGATGTTATATAAAAATCCATCCTTTCTTCAAATGTTCTAGTAATATTTTTTTGGTTTTTTTCATTTGCTTTCTTTCTCATAAGCTCATCTTTCATCATTCGTTCAATACTTCCCTCTTGGGATTCTATCTGATGATTCCAATAGCTATTCGGTCTTTTCAATATTTATCCATTCTTTAATATATTTAAAAAATATTTATGGTTGTTCAAGTATACCACCAAAACTATAAAATATTGTAAAAATATCGCAAGATTATCTGTTTTAGTTCACAATATAGCTTAACAATATATTATTTGGTAACACTTACAACCATAATAAATATTGCTTAAGTCTCTTTAAGAGACTTAAGCAAATTAAAACTCTAAATTTAGCCCATATATCCATACAGACTTGCGAATATCCAGCCAAATAAGCATGACGAGAATACACCAATAAGTCCAGGAATAATGAAACTATGATTTATAACATACTTGCCAATTTTTGTTGTTCCAGAGCGATCGAACTGAATAGCAGCAAGGTCACTTGGATAGGTTGGAAGTATATAGTATCCATAGCAAGCAGGCGCAAAGGCAAGTATTACCGCAGGACTAACACCTATACCAAGAGCTAGAGGCACAAAGGCAACCAATGCAGCAGCTTGAGAGTTAACAAATTTTGACACTAAAAGTAGCATAACTGCATATGTCCAAGGATGCTCTTTAACAATATCCCCAAGAGCTTCTTTCATCATCGGAGTATGAACAGCAAACATAGTTTCAGCCATCCATGAAATTCCAAATACCGCAACAAGAGCTATCATACCTGAGCGGAAAATTTCATTTTTACTAATTTTGTTTGCATCGGTTTTAGTAAATATTACTATTAAAGCTCCAGCAAGTAACATAAAAATTTGAATAACATCTACCATGCCCATAGGAGCAGGTTTTTTCAAACTATCTTTAACGACTATTTTAGCTGAAGCCAGAGTCTCGCTCTTATCACCTACTGTTAATACTACTCCACCATTTTCAGATTTTAAGCTTTGAGTTAGCTTGCCATCTTTACTATAAATTTCAATGCTATCATAACTCATAGAGCTTTTTGCTTTGCTGGATGCGACAGTCTCTTCTATCTTGCCATCTTTTAATACAGCAACTATCTTGCCGTCTTTTACATTAAAGCTCTTAACAGTTTTACTATCAGCAACTACTTCAACTATCTTTGCAGGGTTTGATTTTGGCCATGCCGGGCGGTACTCTTTGAAGTATCCAAGTAATGCAACAACGGCAATAGCGCCTAAAAATATCCACATTGCATTCCAACTTGATTGAGGAAGTTTTTGTCCAAGTAAAGACGCATTCTCTCCATAAACATATCTTTTAAACTCAGGATCTTTGATCTTCTCTTGAAATTCTTCGTCTTTATCAAGATCTTTACCTCTAAACCAGCTGAAAATTCCAACAGCTAATACACCACAAAATGTCGAAGGTATAGTGATTTTAAGAAGATCTAAATATCCATCAAAACCGGCAAGTTGAGTTTTTGAGCTTACCAAAAATGCGGTTAAGGTTACAACTGCAACTGAAACCGGGCTTGCTATGATACCCATTTGTGCGCAAATAGAACTTGCAGCCATTGGACGCTCAGGACGAATTCCGTTTTTAATAGCTATATCATAAACAATAGGCAAAATCGTATATACAACGTGTCCAGTTCCGCAAAGTATAGTTAAAAAGCACGTTACAAAAGGTGCTAGAATACTTACGTATTTTGGATTTTTCCTTAAAATTCTCTCCGCAATTTGAAGCATAACATCAAGTCCGCCGCTTGCCTGTAATGTCGCACTCGCAACAACTACCGCAAGGATAGTAAGCATAACTGCTATTGCGGGCTTGCCAGGCTGAATGTGAAAGCCGAATACCAAAACAATAAGTCCTATACCGCCTAGCAAACCAAGCGCTATACCGCCCTTTTTAGCTCCGTAAAATAAGCAGATAAGAACAACTAAAAGCTGAATGGCAAACTGCGTGCCTTCGCTTAAACTAGTCAAAAACTCCATCAATCCTCCTTTGGAATGTTCTATTTAAGAGTTATGTTGCAATTTTACCAATTATTAAGAGTAAATTAGCTTAAAATTTACTTTTTTAAATTAAAATTATACTTTAATAGAATAATTTCAGATTATTTTTTTGATAAAAATATCACTATAAAGACACTAGAATAAAAAATTAATAATACTTATCTTAAAGCTGATATAAATTTAAGATAAGTATTGTCATATAATATTACTTCAAATCGCCCCAATTTTTCGCGATATTTAGCGATGTTTTAAGTGGCACATTAAGCTTGTAAATATCTTGCATTATAGCCTTTGCCTGCTCTCCGAATTCCTGCGCAAAGCTATCTTCAACTTCAAATATAAGCTCATCGTGAATTTGAAGCAGCATATTTGCGCGCTCGTTTAAAATTTTGCTAATTTTTACCATCGCAAGCTTGATAATATCTGCGGCCGAGCCTTGAAATATCGTATTTACCGCCTCACGTTCATACATAGCAAGCTGCATAGGAGTTGCCGTGCTAAAGTCAAAAAATCTTTTGCGACCAAGCAAAGTAGTTACAAATCCGTTGTTTTTAGCTTCAGTTTTAATGCTTTCTAAAAAGCCCTTAATGCTCGGAAAAGCCTTAAAATAACGCTCGATATACTCTTTTGCCTCAGCGCGCGAGATGCCCACTTGAGCTGCAAGCTTGCTTGAGCCCATTCCATAAATAAGTCCGAAATTTATGCTCTTTGCTACGGCTCTATTTTGCGTATTACTCTCTCCAAATATGCTAATCGCCGTTCTTGCGTGTATATCCTCATCATTTGCAAATGCCTTAAGAAGCGCGTTATCCTTGCTAAAATGCGCAAGCAACCTAAGCTCGATTTGCGAGTAATCAAGCCCCACAAGGCTATATCCATCCTTTGCCTCAAATGTTTCACGCACCTCATAAGCTAGGCTTCCACGCGCAGGGATGTTTTGTAGATTTGGATTTTTGCTTGAAAGCCTACCTGTACTGGTGCCAGTTTGCATAAAATTTGTATAAATTCGGCTGTTTTCATCGTTTTTAGCCAAATTTAAAAGCGGTTCGCAGTATGTGCTTTGAAGCTTGTAAATTTCGCGGTACTCAAGCAGTTTAGCTATAACCGGATGAGCCTCAAGCAGCTCGGTAAGCACGGCTTCATCGGTGCTGTAGCCTGTTTTAGTCTTTTTCTTAGCAGGCAAATTTAGCCTCTCAAAGAGAACTTCGCCAAGTTGTTTAACGGAGTTGATATTAAAGCTCTCGCCGCTTAGCTCATAAATTTCAGCAGTGAGACGCTTGATGGTGGCGTCATTTTGGATTATCAAATTTTGCATTTTTTGTATGTTTAGCTTGATGCCGCGATTTTCCATATCAAAAAGCGTGATGAGAAAAGGGAATTCATGCTCATTTGCCAGCTTAAACAAATTTGGCTCAAGCAGATTTAAAAAGCTATTATAAAATTTAAGCGTTATCCAAGCGTCTTCGCTCGCGTATTTTGCGGCATTTTCAAGGCTAACACTGGCAAACGTTTCGCCACGCTTAACCACATCCTCAAATTTGATTGTATCATAGCCATAAAGCCTCTTTGCAAGTGCGTCCATACCCACAGCCTGCGAAGGCTCCATAAGCCACGCCATGATCATCGTATCTTTAAAATTTTTAGGTGGATTTAGGTTTAAATTTTGCTTTATGACCTTAAAATCATACTTTAAATTTTGCCCTATGACGCAGCCTTTGTAAATTTGCGCTACAGCCCAAGCCGCAAATTTCGGACTTACTTGCTTGCCTACTCCAAGATAGTTATGAGCGATAGGCACGTAGTAACTATCGGTGTCGTTAAAGCAAAAGCTAAAGCCCACGATCTTAGCGTTATTTGCGTCAATGCCCGTAGTTTCGGTATCAAAAGCCACGATCGTCTCATCCGTGATGTCTTCTAGCAAGCGTTCTATCTCGCTTTCCTCAGTTAGCAAATGCGCGTTAAATCCAAGCTTAAATTCGGCGTTTTCTTCGCTATTTTGAAGCGATTTTAGTATGCGATTTAAGTCGTATTCGCGAAGGAGATCAGCAACCTTTAAAAGTGGATTTTGCGTAGGAAATAGCGCATTTTCAAAGCTTGTTATCTCAACTGCATCGTAAAAAAGCGAAGTTAGCCGCTTGCTTAAAAAGGCATTTTCCCTATCATCAACGAGCATCTGCCTTGTGCGATCGTTTCTTATAAAGCTTAAATTTTCATAGATATTTTCTAAGTTTCCAAACTCATCAAGCAGTTTTTTGGCACCCTTTGCACCGATACCTTTTACGCCAGGGATATTATCTGAGCTATCTCCTGTAAGGGCTAGAAAATCGCGAATTTGAGAAGGCAGCACGCCATACTTTTCCACACAGCTTGCACTATCGTGATCGATCTTGCTTTGCGGGCTATATATGCTTACTTTGCCGTCTTCGATAAGCTGATAAAGGTCTTTATCGTGCGTTACAATTCGCACGAAGATGTCTTGCTCTTTTGCCGTTTTTACAGCTGTTGCGATGATGTCATCAGCCTCATAACCCTCTTTTGACATAGCGCAAAGCCCCATCTGGCGTATCATCTCTATACACACTGGAAGCTGCTCTTTAAGCGGTGCCGGTGGCTCGTCGCGGTTGGCTTTGTATTCGCCGGCCATCTCGTGACGAAGTGTCTTGCCCTTGCTATCTAGCGCAAAGATGATATAATCGCTTGGAAATTCATCCCTTAAATTCATAATGAAATTTGCAAATCCGCTCACCATCCCGCTTGGCTTGCCCTCTTTGTTTTTAAGGTTTGGCATCGCATAATAAAGCCTGAAAAAAAAGCCGAAAGTATCGATGATAGTGAGAGTTTTTTTGCCGTTCATTATTTTTCCTTGATTTTTTATATATTCTATCTTTATTTTACAAATTTTACTTTTAATGTCCTAAAATTTTTCACGCAAACGGATCGAAATTTATATCTTCATTCCAGATGTATTCCATGGATTTTGCGATATCTCGCGCAGTTTTTATTCCGTGAATTTCAGCCACAAAACCAAGCGCCATATCAATGCCGGACGCAACTCCGCTTGAGGTGTAAAATTTGCCGTCCTTTAGCCATCTAGCGGGCTTTATCCACTCCACGTCCTTGCTTGATGCAGTTACAAATTCCCAAGATGACTTGTTACTGGTGGCTCTTTTGCCTTTTAAACATCCTGTGCAAGCGAGCAAAACCGAGCCCGTGCAGACGCTTAAAACTATCTTGCTGGCGTTAGCCAAATTGCTTAATTCGCTTAAAACCCGCTCATCATTTATAAGTGCTCTTGTCGCAAATCCACCAGGTACCAGCAGGATATCGTGGCTTTTTATCTCGCTTATTTTGCGAGTTAAAATTTGCGTGTTTATGGAGCTTTTAACCGCCTCTCCATCAAGCGAAAAATAATCTATCATATAGTGCTGCTTAAGCCTTGAAAGCACTTCAAGCGGTCCAAGCGCATCAAGGCTGGTGTAGTCATCAAAAAGCAAGACATTTATCTGCTGCATGGCTTTTCCTTGTGAAATTTAAATTTGCAGACAAATTTAATCAAATTTTTCATATCTTTTTGATAAATTTTAATCTTTGAACTAATCTAAAATTTTAAGGAAATTTGTGCTAAGCGATCACGAGATAGAAAAATGCAAATTTAAAAAACATCAAAGAGGTGGCTAAAAAGCTAAATTTAAATGAAGAAAATTTAGAGCTTTTTGGCAAATTTAAGGCTAAAGTGGCTGCGAATTTGGCTGCTAGCGACTCAAATTTGATCCTTGTAACGGCTACAAACCCAACTCCCTTTGGAGAGGGCAAGACAACTGTAACCATAGGACTTAGCGACGCTTTAAGTAGGCTTGATAAAAGAGTCTGCGCCGCACTTAGAGAGCCAAGCCTTGGTCCTGTGTTTGGCATCAAAGGTGGAGCGACAGGCGGAGGATACGCTCAAGTTGCGCCAAGCGGTGATATAAATTTGCACTTTACGGGCGACTTTCATGCGATAACTTCGGCAAACAACCTCATCTCAGCCATGATAGATAACAGCCTTCAGCACGAAAATCCGCTTCGCATAAATCCAAGCAAGATCACGCACAAACGCTGCCTTGACATGAACGACCGAGCCTTAAGGCGCATAACCGTAGGGATTGATAAAACGAGCAAAGCAAGCAGGGAAGATGGATTTATCATAACTGCCGCAAGCGAGATCATGGCGATAGTCTGCCTTGCAAGTGATATAAGCGACTTAAAAGAGCGTGTTGGGCGCATGATAGTAGCTTACGACGAAGATGGCAACCCTGTAACTTGCGCGGATCTTGAGTGTGTGGACGCGGTTTGCTTGCTGCTTAAAGACGCGATGAAGCCAAATTTAGTCCAAACCCTTGAAGGCACGCCGGTGCTCATGCACGCAGGCCCGTTTGCAAACATAGCTCACGGCTGCAACAGTGTGATAGCTACTAAGACCGCTTTAAATTTGGCTGATTTTGTTGTGACTGAAGCGGGATTTGGCGCGGAGCTTGGAGCGCAAAAATTTCTTGACATCAAATGCGCACTAACCGGCATAGCGCCCACCGCTGTGGTACTAGTAACTACTATCCGCTCGCTTAAATATAACGGCGGCGCAAGCAAAGAAAGCATCACAAGCGAAAATTTAAAAGCCTTAGAAAAGGGAGCTGAAAATCTAAAAGGACACATCGAAAATTTAAAAAATTTTAACCAAAATATCGTAGTTGCACTTAATCTTTTTGCATTTGATACCAAAGACGAAGTAGCCTTGATAAGCAAAATTTGCAAGGCGCAAAGGGTGAAATTTAGTATTTGCGAGTGCTTTGCCAAGGGTGGCGAGGGAGCTCTTGATCTAGCGCAAAAAATAGTAGAGTTTAAAAGCGCACCAAAGATAAATTTCACCTACGAAAAAGATGATGACGTGCAAACTAAAATAGAAAAGATAGCTCTTAAAATTTACGGCGCAAAAGATGTGAAATTTAGCCAAAAAGCGCTTGAAGATATGGAGGATATAAGGGCTTTAGGCAAAGCAAATTTGCCAGTTTGTATCGCAAAAACGCAATACAGCTTTAGCTCGGATCCAAAACTTCTAGGCAGGGCTAGAGACTTTAGCTTTGAAGTTGATCGCCTTGAGCTTCGCGCGGGAGCGGGATTTATCGTGGTTATAAGCGGCGGAGTTATGCTGATGCCAGGGCTTAACAAACGTCCGCATGCGATGGATATAAGAATTTAGGACTAAGCTATATTGATAATATCCTAGCAAGGATGAGTGTCTTTGCTCGTCCTTGTTTTTGAAAAAGTTTTTATTTAGCGTTCTAAGCGCTCTTTTTATGATATAGGCAGTCTGCTTACTTTTGCTTTGCTCGCTCCACCGAGAGCAAATTTCACACACAAATTCAGCTTGTGTTTTGCTCGCGTCATTTAGCCAGTTTGCCACGCTATCTTGCACATATTTTGAGCTATCGCTTTTAAGCGGCTCAAGTATGGCTAGTGCGCGCCAAGGCTCGGCTTTTAGTGCCGATATATGCTCGCACCAAACTCCGCGCGGTCATGTAGCCTCGCTTGCAAATCGCCTGATATTAGCGTCTTCATCAAGTGCGAATTTTGAGAGAATTTCTATGCTTTCGTCCAAATTTGAGATGACTTTACCTCGCACGCAAAGCCAAGCGATCTCTCTAACGCCAAAGTGAGAGTCTGCGGCAAATGCTCTTACGGCGTTAAGAGTAGCTCTTATATCAAGACTCTCATCGCAAGCCGTCATATAAGCCGCCCAGCATCGCACGGTGTCTGATCCGTGAGTGCTAAGAGCTTTTAAAATTTGTCCGCTTTTATCCACGCTTGCAAGCTTAAAAAGCTCGGCGCCGATCGTTTTGCTAACGGAATTTGCGCTTTTGTTTTCAAGGCTTTTAATATGAGCTAAAGTTTGCTCTAAAAATTCGCTTTTGTTTATTTGCACAAGCACGTTTGCAAGCAAAATTTCTTGATTAACCGCGAGCCATTCGTTCAAATTTGCCGTTTGGATCTCACCTGAATTTAGCTTTTCTAATATCTCGCTTGGAATTTCGCTTATCGATCTTGCACCTTTGCGCGGAATTTCTTTTAGCTCTTTATCTTTTCCCACGGCTCAACATCTCCATTTACAGCTTTAAAAATACTCATTATCCCAACTTCGCTCACGCGTAAATTTCGCTCATACATCAGGGCGTCTCGCACCCTTAACTTATCTTGCAAAAACGCAAATTCATACTCTATCTGACCGCTGGTAACTTGCACCGGCGATAAATTTTGGCTATTAAAGGCGTCTATCTTGCTTTTATCAAATTTATATCCTCTTTTTGAGGCTTCCTCATAAACCTCTTGCAAATATGCATTTATAAGATCTATTGGGCGTTTGTGCGCGTAAAATCTATCAAGCTGCGGATGATTTTTATATCCCTTTGTAAGTCCCTTTAAAACATGCTTTGCTAAAAGCGCCTCCCTCCATAGCGCTACCAAACCTTTTGCGTCCAGATAAACAGGACTGATCGTCCAAAGTCTCATTTTATTTCACTCCTTAATTTATCTGCGATCTGCTTTGCAAAAGCCCTTACCATCGCTTTTTCATCAATATACCAGTACGGCACTCGCTCGTGATCTTTATATGGCTGATGAAGCATGCTTTTTACGGGCGGATGCATAAAAATTTGGTTAAAAATTTCAAGCTCTTTTGGATAAGTAAAGTATAAATTTAGCTCAGGCTTTTGATTTTCATTTCGCCAAGCGGCAAATTCGCGGGAGAAATTTTGATGTTTTGGCATTTTTATTTGACTAAAAATTTCCTCGTCAAGCAAAATTTTCGCAAGGCAGTAAATGCCGTGCGCAGGCATGCAAAGCAGCTTTTTGTAAGGCAAAACGTCTGTTTTATTATATCCCGCGCAAAAGGCTTGCAAATTTTCGCTTATCGATTCCGCGTCCTTATCACAAATTCCTACTATAGAGGCAATTTGAGCTCGCTCATTGGCAGGCTTTTTTGAGCTTATAAATTTCCTAGCCACCTTTAATGCCACCTCAAGCTTAACCTCATCTTTATACCACATCGCAAAGAACAAATTTATGCCAACAACCAGCAGCGTGTAGCCGTTTTTGCTAGCTACGATATCGGGCGGGATAATTTTATTAACAGCTTCAAAATCACCGCACGCAACGCTATTTAGCAACTTAGAAAACCTAATGCAGTGATCATATCCGCTTGCACTACCCGGTATGAGCTCCAAGCGGTTTTGCTGAAATATCAGGCTGTTTACGCCTTGCCAGTCGCGCTTTTCAAGGCACTCTTTAAACCAAATTTCATAAAGCTCTTTTGTATGCCTAAACGAGATCTGATTTATGATTTCGGCGATAAAATCCTCTTTATTAGTATGCCTGCTTGCTACACTTAGTATGCGCTTGCAAATTTCAAGATACTTGACAAGCGCTCTTTGCATCTTTTTTGACATTTTTAGCCTTCATCTCTTCAAGCTCCTCGGCTAAAAATTTACCCGTGTAAGAGCCTGTTTTTTTGTGATTTTTAGCCACCTCTTTAACGCTTCCTACGGCTATTATCTTGCCGCCTTTTGAGCCGCCTTCAGGTCCCATATCAACGATATAATCGCAATTTTTAATCACGTCCATATTATGCTCGATCACAAATACCGAATTTCCAAGCTCGACTAGATGATGAAGCACTTGCGTAAGGCGATCGACATCGGCAAAGTGAAGTCCCGTAGTAGGCTCATCGAGTATATAAAGCGTATTTCCAGTATCGCTTCTACCAAGCTCCTTTGAGAGCTTCACGCGCTGAGCTTCGCCGCCGCTTAGCGTGGTTGCGTTTTGCCCAAGCGTGATGTAGCCAAGCCCGACGTCTTGCAGGGTTTTAAGCTTAGCGTAAATTTTAGGAACCGCTTTAAAAAACTCTATCGCCTCATCGATACTCATATTTAGCACATCTGCAATACTCTTGCCTTTGTATAAAATTTCTAGCGTCTGAGCATTATATCTGGAGCCATTACAAGCATCACAAACCACCATCACATCGGGCAAAAAGTGCATCTCTATCTTTATCTCGCCCTCACCTTGGCACTTCTCGCATCTGCCGCCCTTGACATTAAAGCTAAAGCGCCCGATCTTGTAGCCTCTAAGCTTTGCTTCCTTGGTCTGCGCAAAGAGATTTCTTATCTCGTCCATCACGCCCGTATATGTCGCAGGATTTGAGCGTGGCGTGCGGCCTATCGGGCTTTGGTCAAGGTAGATAACTTTATCTAAATTTTCAAGTCCGCTTAAATTCACGCCCGCTATCTTTTTAACTTTTCTAGCTCTATTTAGCTGCTCTTGCGCTTCAGGAAGCAGGGTTTGAAGTATGAGCGAGCTTTTACCCGAACCCGAAACACCCGTAATACCGACTAAATTTCTAAGCGGAAATTTAGCGCTTAAATTTGAGATATTGTTGATATTTACGTTTGAAATTTCTATCCACTTCTCTTGCTTTCTGTTTTTTTGATAGTTGATGTTTTTCTCACCGCTTAGATATAAAGCGGTTGAGGTGTTGGTCTGCATAAGGCTTTTTACATCGCCGCTAAATATAATCTCGCCTCCAAATTTACCCGCTGCTGGACCGATATCAACTACAAAATCAGCCTCCTCTATCGTCTTTTTATCATGCTCCACTACAATTACGGAGTTGCCTTTTGACTGCAAATTTCTAAGAGTTTTAATAAGCTTTAATGTATCTCTTTCATGAAGTCCGATGCTTGGCTCATCAAGCACGTACATAACGCCGCTTAGCCCACTTCCTATCTGGCTTGCGATGCGAATTCTTTGCGCTTCTCCGCCGCTTATAGTGCGCGCGTCCCGCCCGAGCGAGAGATAGCCAAGCCCCACGTCATAAAGAAAATAAAGTCGCTCGTTTATCTCTTTTAATATAGGCGAAGCTATCATGCCATCTTGCTCGCTTAGATAGTCAAATTTGCTAGAGTCTGAGAAAAACGCAACGCAATTTTCTATACTCATATCCAAAATTTCACCGATCCCAAGCCCTGCTACGCGCACGGCTAAAGATTGCGGTCTAAGCCTGTGTCCGCCGCAGTTTGAGCAGCCTCTTTCGCTCATATACTCGCCAAAATCCTTGGAGTCTTTAAGCAAATCGTAGCTGATCTTTACCGCACCTTCAAATTTACGCGCTATCTTGTGTCTTTTCCAAAAAAACTCAACCTCTTTTGCGTTGCCGTAAAGCACAAGTCGCTTTTCATCTTCACTTAGCTCAAAATATGGCTTTTTCACGTCGATGCCGTTTTGTTCGCAAAATGCAAGCAGAAATTTATAATAATAGCTCATATTGTAGCCGTAAAGTAGCTTGATAGCGCCGGTTTCTACGCTTTTTTCCTCGTCTATTATCTTATTCATATCAAGGCTGTAGCGAATTCCAAGTCCGTCGCAATGCTCGCAAGCTCCTTTTGGAGAGTTGAAACTAAAGCTAAGCGGCTCAAGCGGAGTAAATGAAATCTTGCAATCAAAGCACGCCATATGCTCGCTGTAATGTATAAATTTCTCTTTTAAATTTAACTCGTCGGCATTAGTTATCTCAATCTCGACTTCGCCGTAACTCTCACTCAAAGCCTTCTCTACGTCTTGAGCCAGACGCTGAAGGTTTTCATCATCGATAACCAAGCGATCGACTATGACTTTTATGGTGTGCTTTTTAGTTTTAGCTAGCTCGATTTCTTCATCAAGCCTTACCATCACACCGTCTATTTGGGCTCTTACGAAGCCTTTTGCGCGCAAATTTTCGATTAAGTCCGCCCAAGTTCCCTTTTTTTCTCGCACAAGCGGAGCGTAAATCACTACTTTAGCGCCCTTAGGAAGCTTTGAAATTTCGTTTATGATATCGCTTGCACTCATCTTTGAGATCGGCTTACCGCACTGATGACAATGCTGAATGCCAACGCGCGCATAAAGCAACCTCAGATAGTCGTAAATTTCGGTTATTGTGCCGACTGTAGAGCGAGGGTTTTTACTTGTGGTCTTTTGATCGATTGCGATTGCCGGCGTTAGCCCTTCGATCTTATCCACATCAGGCTTTCCGACCTTATCCAAAAACTGCCTTGCATAAGCAGAAAGACTCTCGATATAACGCCTTTGCCCCTCGGCATAAAGCGTATCAAAGGCTAGAGTGCTCTTGCCCGAGCCTGAAAGCCCCGTAAAAACTACTAATTTGTTCTTTGGAATTTCTAAATTTATATTTTTTAAGTTGTGCTCGCGCGCACCTGTGATTTTTATTGTATCGTTCATGATTATCGCCTAAATTTTAAGTTATTTATTTTAATCAAAGCGGTATAAATATCTAATTAATTTTGAAAATTTAAGATATAATCAATAAAAATATTTTAAGGTGGTTTTAATGAAAGAAATTCAAGATTCATACGACAATCTCCCCTATTTTTCTATGGCTTTTCCGGAATGCTCACCGACTCGAATCGAGGCTATCGCATCTTTTTTATCCTTTAATCCTCCAAGTAGCAAAGAGGCTAAAGTCTTGGAGATAGGATGCAGTTACGGCGGAAATTTATTTCCTTTTGCGATAGCAAATCCGGACGCTAAAGTTGTCGGCATAGATCTAAGCGAAGTTCAGATAAATAAAGCAAAAGAGCTTGCAAAACAGATGCGCGTGGATAATATAAAATTTATCCAAAAGGATATCTGCGAGCTAAATGATGAGGATGTGAAAGAATTTGGCAAATTTGACTACATAATCTGTCACGGAGTGTATAGTTGGGTTCCTGATTTTGTAAAAGAGGCGATACTAAAAACTATCAAAAAATTGCTTAGTCCAAACGGCATAGCATACATAAGCTACAACGTATATCCCGGCTGGAAGATAAAAGATATCATCAGGGATTTTTTGATGTTTGGCACCAAAGAGCTTGAAAACGAAGGCGAAATAATAAGAGCAAACAAAGCAAAAGAGCTTCTTAGCGTCTTTAAAGAGTATATGAAATTTTGCACAAAAGACGGCATAAAGGCTGATTTCATGAACGCTAAGTTGCTACTTGAACACATCGAAGGTATTGAAAAAATAAAATCAGACTCTTATATCGTGCATGAATATTTGGAAATTTTTAACGACCCGATCTACTTCAAGGACTTTGCAAAGAGGCTTGATGACGAAGGGCTTGCGTATCTAAGTGATGTCAATCTTGATGATGTGTTTAAGGCTGATCTTGGGTTGGAAGGCTTTGATGAGTATATTAATGCAAATTTTACAAACAGGATAGATAAAGAGCAGGCTATTGATTTTTTCACAAACCGGGTTTTTAGACAAAGCCTTATAACGCATAAAGAGCTGATAGATGAGGATTTTCACGTAGATATCGGCGTAGAAGAGCTAAGTAGGATATATCTGGCTGCGGGCTTTAGCAAGGATAAAGATGGGCACTATGTAAATTCAAAAAATCAGCAGATGAAACCAAACTACAACTGGCTATATCAGGTGTTTAGCGATGTTTACCCTGCAAGCATTAATTTCGCTCAGGTCGCAGCCTTGCTTGGTGATGATGAAAATGCTATAAAGTCTGCCTATATGGGCTTTATGGAAATTTTAGCGGCTAGTTGCGCGCTACTTAGTACTTATGAAAAGCAAAAGGTAGTTTATAAAGCAGGTAAAAGCAGGCTAAAAGAAAGGGTTGTAGGCTATTTTGAATACTTTAGCATGACAAACGAGCCTGTTATAATGCCTGCAGATGCATTTAACGGAGCTCTTAATTTATCAAATTTTGATGCTTTTATAGCTCTTAAATTTAACGGCAAAAATAGCACCGAAGATATCATCAAGCAAACCGCCAAATTTGCGCAAGAGCGAGGGCTAAATTTTACTCTTACAAGCGATAATTCAGTTGTAAAAACACAAACTAAAAAAGAGTTTGATAAAGCTGTGAGTGATTACGTTAAAGATCTTGAAAGAAAGTTAACTCAAGCTCACATGTTTGAAATATTTTAAGCCATTAAAAATTTTCTAATCGTAATTACAAGGATGGTCGTTATAAGAGCGATCATCCAGTATTTTTGTTTCTTTTTATCTATGGCGTGTGATGTCTTTACGCCAAAATACACCCCAAACAAAGAGCCAATTCCGATAGCAACGCCTATATCGTAATGAACCAGCCCATGTGAAGCAAGGCTGATAAAGCCCGCAGTTGAGCTAAATACGACGAAAAAGAGCCCGGTGCTGACTGCTTTTTTGATATCATAGTTTAAAAAGCCGATAAGTGCGGGCATAACAAAAACCGATCCACCGATACCCACGCTAATAGCGACAGCTCCCGTGATAAGCCCTATGGCAAACAGTAAAATTTGCGAGCTGTTTTGCTCTCCTTTTGGCTCAAGCGGGCTAGTTAAAAGCTTGGTTAAATTTATCATCTGAGCGGTAATAAGCGCGCCAAGTAGAAATTTAGACGAAAAGTGAGAGACTATAAATCCGCTGCTAAGCGCACCGCAAAATCCCCCGAGCCCAAGCACCAAAGCAGGCTTTAAATCAAGCATCTTGGAGCGTAAATTTACAAATGAACCAAAGATGGAGCTAAATACCATCTGCATTATGCTAACACCGATTGCGTATTTGATATCGTATCCCAAAAGTATCATCGCAGGCACGACTACCGCGCCGCCTCCAATACCGAAAAATCCCGAAACAAAACCTACAAAAATCCCTAAAAGCATATATCCGATAAACATTTTAACCCTTTAAGCCGAATTCTAGCACATAGTTTTGAAATTTAACATAGCCCGACAAGCCTACTTGAGCCCTTTATGCGTATAAAAGCTCTTTTTAAATATAATATTTCACTTATTTTTTAGGATTTGACATGCTTTTATTAGAGCCTTTGGTTTATTACGAAGCCATCAAAAATAAATTTGCAAACAGCTTTTTAGCAGAAGACTCCACTCAAGCTATCATCGGCATAGACTGCGAATACATAAGCAGCGATGAGGTTGATTTTACAGGGCTTCAGAGCTATTTTTTAGCTCAAAAACACAGCGCACCTTTTGCGGGACTTTTTGGTGTTTTAGGATATGAAAGCGTTAGATATTTTGAGAAAATTCCAGAATTTCAAAGCTCGCAGTATGAATTTCCAAATTTTTTCTACGCAAATGCAAGAGCCTATCTGCACTTTGATAAAACAAGCAAAATTTATACGTTTTACGGTGATAAAGCCAAATACTACGACTTTTTAAAAGAGATTAAAGAGCCAAATTTAACCACCAAAGAGAGCTTTTATCAAATTTGCACTGACTTAGACAAAGAGCGCAAGCACTTTTTAGATATGACTCAAAAAGCCAAGGAGTATCTATACAGCGGAGATATATTTCAAGTCGTGCTAAGCGAGCAGCTAAAGCTAGTTAGCGACATGGACAGCCTTGAGTTTTATAAGCTCTTAAGCAAGGCAAATCCAAGCCCTTATATGTTTCATTTCCCCACTCTGCACGGCGATATCGTGGGCTCAAGCCCGGAGCTAGTCTGCGAGATAAGAAACTCTCAAATTTTCGTAGCTCCCATTGCAGGCACAAGGGGTCGCGGCAAAGACGCCATAGAAGATGAGAGGCTAAAAAACGAGCTTATAAACGATGAAAAAGAGCTCGCCGAGCATAAAATGCTAATCGACTTAGCCAGAAACGACATCGGACGCGTGGCGAAAAGCTCAAGCGTAAGCGTGAAAAACCCGATGCACGTAGTCTTTTATGAGAGTGTAATGCACATGGCTAGCGACGTTTACGGCATTAAGCGCGATGATGCAAGCTCTTTTGAGGTTGTTTCCAGCGTTTTTCCTGCCGGTACACTTAGCGGAACACCAAAAATTCGCGCTATGGAGATCATCTCGGAGCTTGAAACCTACAAGCGAAACGCATACGGAGGCGGAATAGGATTTTTCCATTTTAACAGCAACGTGCAGCAAGCTATCCTCATAAGAAGCGCGGTTTTTGTGCCCAAAAACGGCTCTAGCGAAGTATTTATCCAAGCTGGTGCAGGTATCGTCATAGATAGCGTTGCTCAAAACGAATACAAAGAAATTTGCAAAAAACGTGCTTCAGTGCTAAACGTCTTTAAAAACAACGCAAGGGAAATTCATAAATGATACTTCTGATAGATAACTACGACAGCTTCGTATTTAACGTCGAGCAATACATCAAAGAGCTAACCGACGAAGAGGTCATAAGCGTACGAAATGACAAGATCACGCTTGAAGAGATTCGCAGGCTAAATCCAAGCAAGATCGTGCTAAGTCCCGGGCCAAAACATCCAAAAGATAGCGGAGTTTGCCTTGAAATTTTAAAAAGCGATTTAAATGTGCCGATTTTAGGAATTTGCCTTGGACATCAGGCGATCGGGCTAGTTGGCGGCGCGGTCATAAAGCGCCTTGAAAAGCCATTTCACGGCAAGACTTCATTCATCGATGCGCTTGAGGAAAGCCCGCTTTTTGAGGGGCTACCTAGCAAATTTGAGGTTATGCGATATCACTCGCTTTATGTGGATGAGCTGCCTGCGAATTTAAAAGCCCTTGCGGTAAGCGAAGATGGCGTCATAATGGCGCTTTGCGATGTGAACCGACCTATTTTTGGCATACAGTTTCACCCTGAAAGCTACTTCACGCAATACGGTAAAAAGATAATCGAAAATTTCCTAAACTTTAAAAGCGAAGCCAAAATACAAGAGAGCGAACCTGCGAATTTCAAGAGGTTTTTAATCAAGCTTCAAGATAACGTCGGGCTTGACGATAGGGATTTTGAGCAAATTTGCGCGCTGATAGCTTCAAAGGATTACGAGATAACGCAGCTTGCAGCGCTTTTGGTGCTAATTAGCGAAAAGAGTCTTTATCCAAAGAGTCTTGCAAGCCTCGTTAAAAACATCTTAAAATACTCCCAAACCTACCGCGACGCTTCGCCGATGATAGATCTGTGCGGAACGGGTGGCGATGGGCTTAAGACGATAAATATCTCAACTGCGGTTTCGTTTATCCTTGCAAGCCTTGGCGTTAAAGTCGCAAAGCACGGCAACAAGGCGATTTCAAGCAGATCGGGCAGCTCGGATGTGCTTGAAGGCATAAATTTAACCATGTCAAATTCACTAAGCACTCTAAGAGAGCTGCTTGATGAGAAAAATTTAGCCTTTTTCCATGCGCCGTTTTTTCATCCGCTAGTTGCCGAGGTCAAAGAAGTGCGAGCACGCCTTGGCATAAGGACGGTGTTTAACGTGCTTGGGCCTATGCTAAATCCAAATTTAAGCCTTAAGAACCAACTTGTAGGCGTATATCACAAGCCTGTTTTGAAGCTTTATGCGCAGACTTTAAAGCTACTTGGGCGCGAGCATGCGCTGGTGGTACGCGGTGAGGACGGTCTTGATGAGATAAGTTTATGCGATGAGACAAAGATAATCGAGCTTAAAAACGGCGAAATTTACGAATACTCCGTAACTCCGGAGCAGTTTGGCTTTAAACGAGCATTTCACAGCGAGATAGAGGGCGGAACTCCCGAAGAAAACGCACAAACTTTGGTTAAAATTTTAAAAGGCAAGGAAAGAGGAGCGAAATTTGATATAGTCGTGCTAAACGCGATGTTTGCGCTTTATACGGCAAATTTTGTCGCAAACCCGATGGACGCAAAGGACGTTATAGTCAAGGCGATTGATAGCGGGCAAGTTTATAAATACTTTAAAGATTATATCGGGGCAAAATCATGAAAACAGAGCTTAAAATTTGCGGTATCAAAAGCGAGTCCGAGGCTAAAAGCGTGCTTGAACTCGGAGTAAAATTTATCGGCGTAATCCTTGCAAAAAGCCCAAGGCAAGTAGATATCAAAACCACTCGGCAGATAGCGAATTTAGTCCATAAATTCGGTGCGAAATGCGTAGGCGTCTTTGTGGGTGCAAGTGAGTGCGCTTTGTCATCACGAGGCGAGCAGAGCAGCTGCGAGATAATGGAAATTTGCGAGTTTGCAGGGCTTGACATAGCTCAAATTTACGGAGAGATAAGCCAAAATTTGTACGCAAATTTAAAAGATCTTGGAGTTAGCGTCTGGAAAGTTTTAAGCGTAAAAGATGAGCTTGTCAGCACAAACGAACCGCACGATCTAGTTCTTTATGACTACAAAGGCGAAAATTTAGGCGGAAACGGAGTAAGTTTTAACTGGCAAATTTTAAAAGATTTAAAGCCTTTTAGTTTCGCATTAGCAGGCGGTATAGACGAAACAAACGCGTTTGAAGCGCTTAAATTTAAGCCTAAAATTTTGGATATAAACTCACGAGTCGAAGATGAAAATATGATAAAAATTCCAAGCAAGATAAAAGAAATTTTAGACATCGTAAATAAGGAAAAAGGCAATGAACACTAAAGCATATTTTGGTAAATTTGGCGGGCAGTTCGTGCCTGAAACGGTTATGTTCGCGCTTGAAGAGCTTGAAGAAGCTTACGAAAAGATAGCCGGCACGCAGGAGTTTAAAGACGAGCTTAACGATCTGCTAAAGCACTATGTGGGTCGCCCTAGCCCGCTTTATCACGCAAAGCGACTAAGCGAGCATTATGGGCATGAAATTTATCTAAAACGCGAAGATCTAAACCACACCGGCGCTCACAAGATAAATAACGCCCTCGGTCAAGCCCTATTAGCTAAAAAAATGGGCAAAAAAAAGCTCTTAGCCGAAACGGGAGCGGGACAGCACGGAGTGGCGACTGCGACTGCTGCGGCACTTCTTGGGCTAGAGTGCGATGTGTATATGGGCGCAACCGATGTGGCGCGCCAGCAACTAAATGCCTTTAGAATGGATCTGCTCGGCGCAAAAGTTGTAAGCATTCACGACGGCTTAAAAACGCTTAAAGAGGCTACAACAGCAGCGATTCAAGCATGGGTAAATGAGATAGAAAGCAGCTTTTACGTCATAGGCTCTGCCGTGGGTCCTCATCCATACCCAAAAATCGTGCGAGAACTTCAAAGCGTCATCGGTAGCGAGACAAAAGAGCAGCTAAAAGAATACGGAGTAAAGGCCGACTACATCATAGCTTGCGTAGGCGGCGGAAGCAATGCGATAGGAATTTTTAGCGGATTTTTAGAAGATATTAGCGTAAATTTAGTGGGCATAGAAGCAGCCGGACTTGGAGCGGATACTCCATATCACGCAGCCACGCTTACCAAAGGGCGCGAAGGCATCATACACGGCATGAAGACTATCGTGTTACAAGATGACTTCGGCATGATAGCGCCCGTACATAGTATCTCGGCGGGTCTTGACTACCCGGGAGTGGGACCTGAGCATGCGCACCTGCACGATATAAAGCGCGTAAAATATCAAGCCGTAAGCGATGATGAGTGCATAAACGCGCTTCGTCTTACAAGCCGCCTTGAAGGCATAATCCCTGCGATAGAGAGCTCGCATGCGCTTGCGTATTTAGAAAAACTATGTCCGAATTTAGATAAAAAAAGCGTTATCGTAGTAAACGTATCGGGCAGAGGCGATAAAGATATGAACACGGTAATGAGCTATGAGAAAGGAAAAATTTATGGCTAAGATATCCAAAGCCTTTGAGGGCAAAAAAGCAAACATCGGCTACATAGTAGCGGGCTATCCGAGCATTGAGCACACGCGCGAATTTTTACTAAATTTAGACACTAGCTCGCTTGATCTGCTTGAGCTTGGAATTCCTTACTCAGACCCGCTGGCAGACGGCAAGCTTATAGCCGAAGCAAGCTTTGAAGCGGTAACAAACGGCGTAAATACAGAGAGAATTTTTAGCCTTCTTGAAGAGTGCAAGCAAAGCGTAAATAAGCCGCTTGTCTTTTTGGTTTATTACAATATCATCTTCGCTTACGGAGTGGAAAAATTCATCGCGCGCTCAAGTGAGGTCGGTATAAGCGGGTTTATCATCCCTGATCTGCCGTATGAAGAGTGCGAAGAGGTAAGCGGGCTATGCTCTAAATTCGGGCTTGATCTGGTGCCATTAATAAGTGTTACCTCGGCTCACAGAACGGATAAAATTTTAAGCATTGGCTCAGGATTTATCTACGCTCTTGGCGCGGTAGGAGTAAGCGGATCGCAGCGGGCCAGCATAGATAGGCTTAAAAATTTAGTCTCGGATTTAAAGCAAAAGAGCGATTTGCCCGTAGCCGTAGGCTTTGGCGTGAAAAACAGTTCTGACGTTAGCGAAGTCAAAAGCTTTGCAGACGGAGCGATAATCGGCACCGAAATCGTCAAGCTAACGGCTAAATTTAAGGGCGAAGAGCTTATGCGCGAGATAGAAAAGCTTTTTTGATTTAGGCTAATTTATATAAATTTAAAGTATAATTAGAGCTATTTGAAGTCAAGGAAATTAAAATGATGGATATAATTGAGCTTGGTGTAAAGCACCTTTGCGAAGATACCTTGGGATATAAAATAAGTGATGCAAAAACGTTAAATGGTGAATTTTATGGCTCTAGCTTACCTATTTATAAAGGCAAAGACGAATATCAATTCTATCTATATTTTAAAAAAGAGACTTTAAATCAGTTTGCTAAAATTTTATTAGGAATAGACGAATTGGCAGAAGATGAGCTAAGCGACATCTGCAAAGAAAGTGCAAATTTAGCAATAGGATATGCTAAAAATCTACTTAATGAACGTGAAAATAACGCCTATAAAATGGGTACTCCAGAATATCTTGGACGCATGCAAGGATTTCCTGTAAAGCTTGAAGAAAAGAGAATTTACAAAATAAAAAATAGAACATTTCAAATAGGGTACAAAAAGGCATGAATCAGGAGCTAGAACAAATTTTAGAAAAAAACGGACTTTTTAAAAGCTATGACGAGTTAATGGATATAAGCGTAGATTTTATCTCCGAACTTGGCACGACAACAATTAGCGTAAGAGAGCTTTTAAAGCTTGAAAACGGCTCAGTTATAGATCTTGAAAAGCCTGCCGGCGAAAGTGTGGAACTCTTCATCAACAACCGAATTTTTGGCAAGGGCGAAGTAATGGTGTATGAGAAAAATTTAGCTATCCGCATAAATGAAATTTTAGACTCAAAATCAGTAATTCAATACTTCAAAAGAGAGCAATTATGAGAAATTTGCTTGCTATTTTTGCTTTTACCGTCTCATTATTTGCCTCAAACCTACTCACATATAATATATATGAAAGAAGCGATAGGGTCGATGTAATGCTTTCATTTGACGCACCTTACGAGGGAAATATATTCCAAAAGCGTGAAAACGATATGACAATGCTTATATTTAACGGGCTAAATTTCGATCAGGCTGTTGAAAAAAACTTAAACTCAAAAATACTTCAAGAACTATACATAGAACCCAAGCAAAATAGCGTAGTTTTAAGCATAAAAAGCAGTTCTTCAATAGGAGTAATGGCTTCTAAAACCTCTGACGGATTTGGACTCAGAATCAGAGTCGTAAGCACAGCTGCCGCCTCAACTAAAAACGAGCAACCTATTTCACAAAGCGAACAGATAATCCAGCCCAAAACGTCTACAACTATAAATACTCAGCCTGATATACAAAATATCTTTGACGCAAGATATTATATGGTAATAGGTGTTCTTATAGCCTTTGCCATAGCTCTTTGGCTGCTTAAAAACTTTATAGTCAAAAAAACAGGAGGCAGCAGAAAACTAAATCTTGCCGGATGGCTAAATAGCGATAAAAGTCAGGATGTAAAAATTTTATATGAAAAACCGCTTGATAGAACAAACAAGGTTATGCTATTAAACCATCAAAACAAAAAATACCTTGTCTTGGTGGGCAGTTCAAATGTGCTACTAGATAAATTTGGTGAAGACACTATTAATAGCGAAAATGACTTTGAGGCATTTTTTGAAGAAAATCGTAAGAGAATAGGACAGTATCTTGAAGATAGGCAAAATGCCTTGAGCGCATACAAGGACAAAGCTAGCCTCAACTAACGAAGCTTATTGCAAATGTCGCAGGCTTAGCGATCTTTTTAATATTCTCTTTTGTCATAAATTGCTCTTTTGCCCCGCTAATTTCAAGCATTTGGCTTTTAAGCTCAAATTTTAGCTTCTTATGCGTGCAGTTTATATCCAATATCTTAGCAAAATTTAGAATAAAACTCAGCCATTTTACAATATCTTCTTCGGGCAAAAGATCTCTGAATTTCTCAAATTCTCCTAGAGTTTTTTTACCATTTAATCCTATAATGGTTGCTATAAGTGCTTTTTGTCTATGTGAAAAGCCATAATTTAAAGCGTTTATAACAAAATTTGCAGAATTTATATGCTCTCCGTAAAATCCTAAACATTGTCCTAGATTATGAAGTCTAGCGGCGGTCTCAAGTTCATATATAAACTTATCATCGATTCCGTGAAGCGGTTTAAGCGTTACAAAAGCATCTTTTGCATATTTTACGACCATTTTGTTGTTATTTAGCAAAAATCTATCTTGCAAACTTCTTACGCTAGTATTGAAATTTGGCGGAAATTTCTTACTAGGGCGCAATATATCGCTTAGGTAGACACCCTCTCTAAATCCTACACCACTTGTATACACATGCTCACATTTTAAGCTATTTACCACACTTAAAAATATATAAGCACCCTCCCTAATGGTATCAAAACGATCTTTTTTAATATAAAATTTATCGAGATCAAGCACGCTTGCTTTGGTTAAATTTTGTATAAATTCCTTTTGCGATTCAAATTTATAGCTAAAGTTATGAACCGATCTTAAAGGATAGTTTTGCGCTTGCATAATAGCGCTTGATATAGCTCTTAAGCTTCCACCTATTGTCACTATATTTTTGCTTTTAAAGTTTTTTGGCAGATCTTTTAAAATTTCTTTCATAAAATCATTAAGACCTTTTAAATTTTTCTTATCGAAAAATAGCTCTTTTAGTCTTACCGTGCCTACATCAAGAGAAACGGCATCTACTATTTTTGCGTCTTTAATCATAGCAAGTTCAGTCGAGCCTCCACCTATATCAATCGTAATAAACTCGCTCATAGGCTCAAGCAAATTTAAAGCCGCAATCCCGCCCAAGCTAGCCTCATCAATCCCTTTTACAACTTTTAAATTAAGTCCCAAATTTCGTCTAATCAGGCTTATTAGTTCATTTGAATTGGGAGCGTCTCTAAGGGCTGAAGTACCCATACAAAATATTTTATTACACTTATACGCTTTAGCTATGCTTTTAAATTCACAAAATGCCTCATAAGCTTTTTGCATCGATTTTTCACTTATTGCACCGCCATTTTCATAGGCACTTTCACCGAGCCTAACCTTCATCTTAAATTCGCCCAGTATATAAAACGCATATCTTGAGGTTCTCTCAAATATGGCCATTCTCATAGAATTTGACCCAAGATCTATAACAGCTGTTCGTTTTGCCATATACCGCTCTTTGATTTATTTTTTTATATTTCTTAATATTGGTAAAACAAGCGAAGAAACCGCTCCTTTTGCTCCGTCAGCTCTATTTTTTATACTAACGCTTCCGCCTAGAGCTTGAGCCGCACCTTTGGCTAAAAATAGCCCGAGACCCGCACCGCTTTTATTTCCGAATCGTTTAAACGGAGCAAAAAGATCTTTGCTCTCATCTATACCTATACCTTCATCAATTACTTCTACAACAAATTCTTCATCTTTTAATCTTGAAACTATCGTGATTGTAGATTTTTGAGGGGAAAATTTGATTGCATTTTGAAAAAAATTTTGAATAATATGAGTTAGTAATGTAGGCTGCAGAGTCATTTTAAGAGTTTTCGGGGATAAATTTATCATAACATCCTTGTCATCGCCACGGGCTAAAATTTTAAAATTATTAGCCATTTTATCCAAAAATTCTATGATATCTATCTGAACCGCCTCCTCAAACTGAGCTCCCTCCTGACGCCCGATTTCAAGGATAGATCCTATCATCTTATTCATACTATTTATCTCTTCATTATTGTTTTTAAGAGCCTCTATATACTTTTCGCTATCTCTAGGTTTTAACAAAGTCACTTCATTTTTAGTTTTCATCACGGCAAGAGGGGTTTTTAGCTCATGCGCAACACCGACAAAAAGCTCCTTTTGATACAATACAAAAGTCTGTATTCTACCTATTAGACGATTAATGCTCTTGCCAAGCGGAGTAAATTCATCAGGCAACTCATCTATACTTACCTCTTTTAAAAATCTTTCATTCAATTTACTAAGCTTTGAACTTAAAATTTTAATAGGAACAAGCAACATTCTTGATAAAAAGAGAGCATAAAAAAGCACTAAAAATATAGCCGTTGCATTTACTATCATAATATCTACTAAAATTTGATCTATAAGTTTGTTTTGCATAGATGTCTCTTTAGTAAGAGTTATGTATGAATTTTCTAGATACGGAAAATAGAGTTTTAGATAAGTTTTATTTCCAACTTTTTCATTTACGAAATACGGATTTTTAGTTTTTGAATCTTTTGTTATTATATTTACTGTAGTTATACTTCCGTCAAGAGTTCCGTATTCTAAACTACCTCTTTTTTGGCTTAAATTTGAACTTGTAGATAGAATTTTGGCCTCATACATCAAAGACTGAGAGATACCCTCATAGATAGTTGCTTTGATGTAGTAATACAACATTACTGAAATGATGACAATTAGCATCGCCGAAGCGGATGCTAATTGAATTATAAATCTGGCCCTTAAGCTTTTTTTGGAAAGCAAAATCTATATCCGCGTCTTCTAACGGTTTCGATTGTAGATATATTTAGTGGTTTATCCATTTTTTGGCGAATTTGATTGATTGCCACCTCTATTACATTTGGAGTGACAAGCTCAGGCTCCTCCCAAATAGCATCTAACAGCTGCTCTTTAGATACGATTTGATCAGAATGGCGAGCAAGGTGAGTTAATACCTCAAAAGGTTTTCCTTTTAGCTCAATATCTTGACCAAGATATGTTATTTTCTCCTCGTCCGGATCTATTATCAGATCATCGATTTTAATAACATTTGTTCCGCCAAATCTTAATCTTGCTTCTATTCTTGCTACCAATACATCAAAATCAAAAGGTTTTTTAATATAATCGTCCGCACCTACTCTAAATGCCTTAACTTCGCTATCCTTATCATCTTTTGCAGATAAAACTACAACAGCTGTTCTTGGAGATTTATTCTTTATAACACTAATTAGATCTACGCCATCTCCATCAGGCAACATCCAGTCTGTCAGTACAAGATCGTAATTTCTGATGCCTATATAGTATTCTGCATCTTTAAAATTTTCAGAACTGTCAGTCTGATATCCAAATTCTTGTAAGCCTTCAGCAATCGTTTTATTTAACGTTACTTCGTCTTCAACTATTAAAATTCTCATTTTATTAATCCTTGAGGGTGTAAATTATAGGCGGATTGTATCATAAATTAAGGATAATTTCAAGATACTTTAAAAAAAATTTAATATTTGTCCTCAAACCTGGCTCCAACCAAGGCATTATTAAGAATTTCTGTTTTTAAAATTTCCATTTTCAGTGAAGTGAGTGAACTAAATTTATCTTTGAGACTTTTGGCGCATACTTCAAGTGAATTTTCAACTGTTTTAAATTTATACTCATTATATATAAACTCTATATAATTTATAACTTCGACATAGTCTATAAAATCACTACTTTGAAATTCTACACTGATGCGCACCTTCTGCGAGTTTGTACGTTCAAATTCAAGTAGACCTATAATAGTTTCAAACTCATAATCTTTAATGAGCGTAGTTATCATATAACCTTGCTTTCTTGTCCGCTAAATAGTCTTTTGATATTCGGAATATGCTTATAAAACACAACAAAGGCTATTATAAAAATTGGTGCATGAGAGTTGATATCAGGGATTTGTGGATGAATTATAAGAGATGAAATAATAAATGCAAGAAGTGCCGCCAAAGAGGCTAAAGAGCTAATTTTCAATACTCTTCCAATTAAAAACCAAACAACAAGAGCTATAAGAATTTCGATAGGTAAAAACACCATCAAAACACCCGCTCCTGTGGCAACTCCTTTACCACCTTCAAATTTCAAAAATGGAGAATAGCAGTGACCGATAACTGAAAAAACAGCCATCGCCCAAAACGTAGCAGGACTAAGCCCTATAAATTTAGCTATAAGTATAGGCACAACACCTTTTAAGATATCTAGCACAACTGTTAAAATAGCGATCTTCTTAGCAAGCTTTGGATCTTTTTGTTTTAAAACGCGAAGCACATTGGTAGCTCCAATACTCTTGCTGCCTTCATTTTGTATATTTACATTGCCAAAAATTTTAGCAAGAATAAGCCCGAATGGGATTCCGCCAAGTGCATAAGCAAGGATGTAAGCTATAATATTTTCGTTCATCTTTTTTCCTAATTTTGTTTAAAAATATTATAGTAGTTAAATTTGTCTGATTTTCTTATAAATTTATGAGAAATGAAATTTTGGCAGAGCATATCCTCTGCCAAAATTATTAAATATCTATTTGAATTTCACTTTCTATTTTAATAGATATAGTAGTATTTGCTGATTGTGATGAAACATCACTATCTTTGTATTCAATTTCGCAAGAAGCCAATGTGTCTTTATTAGAGTTCAAGCTATTTTCTAAGGCGTAATCTTTATTGCTCATATCAAGCATATCTTTAGCTGATATTTTTTCCATATCGTTATTTTGCACAAATTTACTCTGATCTTCTTGCTTGATAGAATTACCAATATTAGAAATATTACTTAAGTCAAGAGTATGTCCGCTTGAGATGCTTACATGCTCTATATTATTAGCATTATCAATAGATTTAGAATCTAAACCATTATTTAAGTCAGCCAAAAAACTTTCAGTAGTCATATGATCTATGGCTTCAAAACTTTGAATTTCTAGAATTGCTTTCTCTAGCGATACTTCTCGTAAATTTGATTCATCTCCAAAACTCTCTGAGCTAATTATACTTTGATCTATTTTTAGACTATCTATCCCTATCAGGGCTATATCTTCTGTTCCAAAAGACAATACAATACTATCATTTTCTGAGCTTGTAAATACAGTGTCACTTACGTTTAAAATATCACCTTCATTAAGCTCTCTTTCTTGACTTCGGACATCTACGACAATAGCTTTTCCTATTATCTCTTTTACGAAACCCGAATTACTCATGATTCTCCTCTTTTTATATTTTTGTGTAATTGTATTAGAAAATATTTGGTTTGTATATTGTACTTTGGTACAATTAGACTAATTATCTCCAGAGAAGATAGACCTTTTCACCGTATATATCACTATTTTTAGGAGATATTTCAATTTCTTTTATAGTAATATTTTGTATATCATTTTTTGATCTTAGCTCACTTGCTTCATTTTCAAAATTACTCATAAGCTCTTCAATTTGTGCCTCTATATCAGCTACTACTTGTTCGCTAAGCTTTACATCATCACGCTCTTTTAGGATCTTATTTGCACTCTTTGCCGAGCTTGCTACCTTGCCTAAATTTGAACGAGTTAGCAAATTTCTACCAAAAATCGCGCCAAGTATGCTTGTGCCAACACTGATAGCTGCTTCAAGTCCTTTTGATTTGACCTCTTTTTGCTCTTTTTCCAGCTTTATCAAAGCTTTATTTAATTTGTCTTCAAGTTTTGCTTTTTCTTTTTCAAATTTTTCAGTCAGCTTGGCGGTCTCAGCCTCTAAAATTTCATTACATTTATCGCTTAATCTTAGATAAAATTCTTCCTTGCTCTCACTTGGGTAGGAATTTAATCCAAGTACACTAAAAAGGCTAAGTTTTACATTTCTATAAACGTAATCTTTAAAATTTTTAGCCACAGCTTTAAAATCTTTTGCGTTTGTTATCATCGAAGGAAGCGCGCCGAAAGAGACCTTGCCGTTTGGCTCGCCAGAAGCACTTATACGCACATCCTCGCTAGCCTCGTTCCAGTCAATTTCGTTTTGTTCCTCATCAAGCCTATAAAGAAAACTCACGTCTTTAGTGTGATCAAGCCCTTTTTTAGCGTCATAAAATCTAACTTTCGCCTTTGCGTAAAGATAACCCTCAAGTTCATCGCTGCTTGAAGCATAAATTTGCTCGATTTGTGGCGAGATGATAGGCTTTGCGCTACTTTTTACGCTCTGTTTTTTCTCGCTTATTTCAGCATTTTCTTGCTTTTTATCTTTCATTAAATTTGAAATTTGTTCGCGGCTTAAAGGTCCTTTTAGATAGCTTAACGCCCATCGAGTAGAGATGACGCTAAGGCCGTCTTCGTGGATATTTTTAAGCAAGAAATTTCGCTTAGCTAAATTTGAGATGAGATTTTCTATCTCGGATTTATCCATGTCCGAGCCTGAAATTCCGGTCATACCATCTATAACGCGCGCTTTATCTTGCGCGGTTTGAAGCCTACCGATAAACCAAGTTCCAATGTTGCTAAGTCCTTTATAGTCAAGATCAACCGGGTTTTGCGTGCTTAGGATGACACCGAGTCCATGCGCGCGAGCTTGCTTTAAAAGCGTTAACATAGGAGTTTTTGAAGGCGGATTGCTGTTTGGCGGGAAAAATCCAAAAATTTCATCCATATATAAAATCGCTCTAAGAGAGCTAGTTCCCTCAGTCTTTCTCATCCAAGCGATGATCTCATTAAGCAAAAGTGTCACGAAAAACATCCGCTCGCTGTCTTTGAGGTGCGAGATCGTAAAGATATTACAACGCGCTTTGCCGTTTTTATCAAAGAGCATTTTACCTATATTTAGCCGCTCGCCGCTTAGCCAAGCCTTAAAATCAGGACTTGCAAGAAGTGTATTTATCTTGATGGCAAGTTTCATGCGGTCGCTTGAAGGATAAAATTTCTCTACATCAAACACGCCTATTTTCGCAAATGGTGGAGTCGCGATAAAGCCTATGAGCTCTTCAAGCGTTACATCTGCGCCTTCTTTAAATTTATGCGTGAATATGTTTGAGATAAGCAAATGCTCTTTGGAATTTACGTCATTATCAACACCGATAAGCGATAAAATCGAGCTTGCAATCGAGCTTACATACTCGCTAAATTCCTCTTCATTTTCTATATGCGGGCAAGCAAAATCGCCAAGCAAAGCCACTCCAACGCCAGAAGAGCTCTTTGGAGTGTAAATTTTAAGCTCTACACTCTCTTTAAAGGTTTTTACACGCTCTAAGTTTTGGAACGAATTTTCTATCCCCTTTTTCCATGTTTCGCTCTCGTTTTTGGCAAGCTCTTCTACACTTAAGCCCTTGTTTTGAGCCTCACTTTCTTCGATATAAGGCAAGAAATCCTCGGCCTTCATATCCTCAAAAGCAAGCGCTAAATTCATCATATCGCCCTTTGGATCGATGATGATAGATGGGATATTATCTATACAAGCCTCTTCTAAAATCGTTATACCAAGACCGGTTTTACCACTTCCCGTCATGCCTATGATAGCCGCGTGAGTGGTTAGATCCTTGTTTTTATATAAAAACGGCTCTTTATCTTTAAGTCCTACGTAAAATAACTTTAAATTTTCTTGTATAGTTTTCATAAATTATTGATATAAATTGAGCTGCTCTTTTAATTCTTTGATAGTCTCTATTACACGCTCTTTTGTGAATTGATTTATAACCTCTTGTACATCTTGCCCATCTATAATTTGGCAACAGTACCTCACAGCTCCTCTATAAACTAGCTCTACTATCAATTTTAAATTAACTTCTATATCTTTTATCTCTTTGGTTGTAGGAATTTCTAAAGAAAATTTGGCTTTTATAGTACCACCACTTCTAAATGTGCCACAGTTTGTACTAACTACACCTATTCCACCCTCTGAAATATCGTATAAATTTCCTTGAATTTCTCCATTTTCATCACTTAATATAACTTTAGTGTAACGATTAGGATACACTCTTTGGAATTTTCTTAAATTTGCATGGAGATTATTTGCATATGTGAAATTTTTCAAAGTTACAGTTGAGCTTGCTATATCTACAGATACTATATCCGCCACTATGTTTTTTGCAAAATATTCATCTTGTACTATATAAGCATTTCTCTCCTCTTTCATAGCCAAAATCTGCATAAGATTAACTTCGCATACAACATACTCATTTTCAACAGACAAAACTTTACCAAAACACTCTACTTTTACACCATTATATAAATTTAGAAAATGTACAGAATGCACTTTTTCTATAATTTTTTTAAAAACATCAATAGCGCCTTCAAGTATTGTTGCTTTTCCGCCATTAAAACTAAAATGCAGGTCTTTATTCATATACTACCTCCTACATAATTTTACAATAAAGTAAAAAATTACTAATTATAGTAAAAATTTCTTATTTTTTTTATTAATCGTTAAAAAATAATTTGAGTTTTAAAAAATATATAAAATTTAAAGTTTGATGTATTCGATGTAAGATTATAAAAGAGACGGATGCACCGTCTCTTGATTTTTAAGATATAAAAATATTTATGAAATTATAGTTTATCTGCGTTATGTGCTAGATAGTCAGCTACTCCAGCCGTATCAGCTTTCATACCCTTATCACCCCTATTCCATCCTGCTGGGCAAACCTCGCCATGCTCGTTTGTAAATATCATAGTATCAACCATTCTTATCATCTCGTCTATATTTCTTCCAAGAGGCAGGTCATTTACTACTGCATGGCGAACCGTGCCGTCTTTATCCAATAAGAAAGATCCGCGCAGTGCAACACCGGCCTCATCAATTAACACGTCAAATCCGCGTGCAATCTCTTTTGTCATATCAGCTACTATAGGGAAGCGAACTTGACCTATTCCGCCTTTGCTTACTGGAGTCTCTTTCCATGCAAAATGGGAGAATTGATTATCGCAAGATACAGCTATAACCTCTATACCACGAGACTTAAACTCATCATATCTCTTATCAAATGCTATTATCTCACTTGGGCAAACAAAGGTAAAATCCATTGGATAGAAAAATACTACAGCGCCTTTTTCGCCAATATTTTTATATAGGTTGAAATCGTTTACGATTTGATTATTACCTAAAACTGCCGCAGCTGTAAAATCAGGTGCTTTTTTTGTTACTATCATTAATGTCTCCTTAATAAATAATTTTTATTATTAGCGAAATTATATCGTCTAAAGTTTAATAATAGATAAATTTGTAAAAATACAAATTTAAATCCAAAAAATAAAATTTATTTTTTTATATCAAATTTAAAAATATTTTGATATTGTTACGAAAATTTTAATTTAAGGAGAAAAAATGTCAGTAAAAATTACAGATATTTGTATCAGTTGCGGATCGTGCATAGACGAATGTCCAGTAGAAGCCATAGTAGATGATAGCGATAATCCAACAGGAGAAGATATATACTATGTATATGCAGATAAATGCGTAGAGTGCGTAGGACATAATGATGAGCCGGCCTGTGCATCAGCCTGTCCAACCGACGGCTGTATCGTATGGGATATGCCTTACGAAGGCCAGCCGTCACGCAGTGAGATTAGTGCAGACATGAGAAAGGGCGAAACTGCTGTTATAGCTTAAAATTTTAAAAAATAAGCCCAAAAAAGGGCTTATTTTGTTTTTAATAATTTTTTTGATATAATCCCCTCTCTTAAAACAAAATAAACAATACAAGGAAATTTTATGCAAAGAACACTTTCTATCATAAAGCCTGATGCTGTAAAAAAAGGCGTAATCGGTAAAATAGTAGATAGATTTGAAAGCAACGGACTTAGAATAGCTGCTATGAAAAAAATTAGACTGAGCAAATGCGATGCTAAGAAATTTTATGCAGTTCATTCAGAGAGACCATTTTTCAATGATTTGGTTGAATTTATGACTAGCGGACCAGTTGTTGTTATGGTTCTTGAGGGAGAAAATGCGGTAGCTAAAAATAGAGAGCTAATGGGCGCAACAAATCCTAAAGAAGCCGCTCCTGGAACTATTAGAGCCGATTTTGCAGAAAATATTGATGCAAATGCGGTCCATGGAAGCGACAGTCTAGAAAATGCAAAAATAGAAATTGAATTTTTCTTTGCATCCAGAGATATCTGCTAAGGAAAATTTTGAAAATAGCATTTGCAAAAATTGCAAACAATCAAATTCCGTTTGATATAAAAAGAGAAAATCTTAGCTTTAGCGGAAATTTAAAAAGAGTAAATTCCGATCTAGTAGAGTGTAAAGCTCTAATAAGTGGCAATATGAGCCACAACTGCGATAGATGTGGCGAAGATATAATACTAAGTCCAAAAGAGAATTTAAATCTACTTATAAGTGATGGGATTTATAAAGATAGCGAAGAAAAACTTGAAGATGTTATCGAATTTTTCGATGGATATATAGATCTAGAAGAGATATTATCAAGTGAAATAGAAGCTTTTAAGAGTGACTATTTTTACTGTAAAGATTGTGAAAATTTATAAAGGAGAATAACATGGCAGTACCTAAGAGAAGAGTGAGTCATACACGTGCAGCAAAACGTAGAACACACTATAAAGTAACACTTCCTATACCTGTTAAAGATAAAGACGGTTCATGGAAAATGCCTCATCGTGCAAACAAAACCACTGGTGAGTACTAAAAAATATGACAAGCATTTGCATTGATGCAATGGGTGGAGACTTTGGTCCTAAACCAATAATAGAGGGTGTTGTAGAGGCTTTAGAAACTGTTAAATTTAGTGCTGTTTTGGCAGGAAAAGAAGAAGTTTTAAAACCTCTAGTACCATCTCATCTACAAAAATACATAAGCTACATAGAAGCAACCGAAACAATATCAATGTCTGATGGTGCCACAAATGCACTAAAGAAAAAAGATAGCACAATATATAAGGCTATAGAACTCCTAAAAAACAAAGAAGTTAAAGCCGTAGTTTCGGCAGGTCATAGCGGTGCCACAATGAGTCTAGCTACTCTTAGAGTAGGCAGAATTCAAAACGTATTGCGCCCTGCGATTGCTACGCTTATGCCAAATGTTTTGGGCAAAAAAACTCTTGTAATGGATGTCGGAGCCAACGTAGATTGTAAAGCGGAACATCTTTTTCAGTTTGCAATCATGGGCGAAGCTTACGTAAAAGAAATTCTTAAAATAAAAAACCCAAAAATAGGACTTCTTTCAAACGGCGAGGAAGAAAGTAAGGGTAATGAGGTTACAAAAGAAGCCTTTAGCCTAATGTCTAAATTAGATTGCTTTGTAGGCAATGTCGAAGGCAATCAAATTTTTGACGGAAGCGTAGATGTAGTAATATGCGATGGCTTTGTAGGAAATATTTTGCTTAAAACAAGCGAGGGTGTAGCTGACGCTATAACAAAAATAATAAAAAAACATGTTAAAAAATCCCCTATAGCAATAGCCGGCTCACTTCTAATGAAAAAGGTTTTTAAAACTTTAAAACAACAAGTCGATTATGATGAATACGGAGGAGCTCCGCTACTTGGTGTAGATGGTTGCGTAATCATAAGCCATGGCAAAAGCAATGCAAAAGCTATAAAAAATGCTATATTTCAGGCTCTAAACTTTGCAGATTCAGATATAAATAAAGTTATCAAAGACGAGCTTTTAAGCTTTGTAAGGTAACTGATGAAAAAATCCTCTCTTATCTCAATCGGCGCTTATGTTCCAAAGGACACTCTTACAAATTTTGACCTTGAAAAAATGGTCGAAACAAGCGATGAGTGGATTGTGAAACGCACAGGAATTCATACTAGACACATTGCAACAGGTGAAATTACGAGTGAAATAGCCACAAAGGCTGCTTTAGTAGCAATTCAAAGAGCGGATATTGATATTAAAGAGATAGATGCTATCATATGCGCCACGATTAGCCCGGATCACTTTTGCATGCCGTCAACAGCTTGTAAAATAGCTAAAAATTTAGGATTAGAAGAAATAACAGCATTTGATATAAGTGCTGCTTGCACAGGCTTTATCTACCTTCTTGAGCTTGCAAAATCTCTTGTAGAAAGCGGTGCTAAAAAAAATGTCCTAATTATAGGAGCGGAAAAACTGAGTTCAATAGTTGATTACAGCGACCGCAGCACCTGCATACTTTTTGGAGATGGTGGCGGAGCGGCTATAATAAGCGCTAGAGACAATAATGAGATCTTGGATGTTCATACAGCGAGCGATGGAAATTTTGCTGATCTACTTATAACTCCAGGCGGAGGTAGCGCCAATCCAGCCTCGCAAGCAATGCTCGAAAATAAACTAAATTTTATCCATATGGCTGGAAATGAGGTCTTTAAAATCGCAGTACAAACACTTACAAAAAGTGTTATAGATATACTTAATAAAAATGGCATTACAAGTGATAAAGTAGACCTTTTTATACCTCATCAGGCAAATTTACGTATCATAGAAGCTGTCAAACAAAGACTAAATTTTACAGATAGTCAATGTGTAGTCACTGTAGGAAAATACGGAAATACAAGCGCAGCATCAATACCAATGGCTATAAATGATGCTTACGAAGAAGGAAGGCTTAAAAATGGAGATCTTATACTTCTTGATGCTTTTGGAGGTGGATTTACATGGGGAAGTGCACTGCTAAAATTTGGCGGCAGATAGAATCTACTAAAATTTTTCGCTTCTTTAAAAATTTTTAAGTCTCATACAACTCTTTAAGCTTATCATGATTTAGTATCTTGATATTCTTATTTGCATCGATAGATATATATCCATTTTTCTTAAATTTTGTAATTACCCTTGAAAAGGTCTCAGGAGTGGTATTTAACATTTGAGCTATTTGAGCATATTTTTTAGAAGGAAGACCATCTTGATATTCACTTATAAAAAGCGCTATCTTACCCTCTACTCCAAGAGCAATTTCACGATGAAGCATGCCTTGTACGAGTCTAAAATTTTCAGATAAGGATTTAATAATCTCCATGCATAAATTTGCATCGCTCATAAAATTTTTCTTAAATTTATCAAAATCTATCATTAAAACTTCAGAATCTTCAACAAAAACCGCAGATCCGTTAAAAGGTGTATCTCCAAAATTTGCAAATTTTGCTACAGGAGAGACAGGCAAAAATTCGTGGACAAACACCTCTTTACCTTTTGGAGAGGTCTTATATATCTTAATTCTACCCTTAAGAAGCACATAAAACCACTTAGGAATCTCTCCTTCCATAAATAAGAATTCATCCTTATTATAGCGTCTTATTATGCTTATACTCTCAAGCCTATCAAGCTGTTCATCTGTCAGCGTCTTAAAAATCTCAATATCTTTTAGCATAACCAACCCCTTTATTTGGCATTTTATAAAATCTAAAATTAATTTTCAATATTTAATTGTTAAATTATATAAAAATGACAAATTTATAAAAATAATCACAAATAGACTTAAAATTATCCATTCTTTCTAGTAAATTCGTTCATAAACTCAACCAAAGTTTTCACATCATTTAGGCTCACTACGTTATAAATTGAAGCACGAATTCCGCCCAAATGACGATGTCCTTTAAGCCCTAGCATTCCCGCCTTTTCCGCCTCGGCAACAAAAATAGGCTCAAGCTCGGCATTTGCGGCAATATTATAGCTTACGTTCATAACCGAGCGATCAGCCTTCCTTGCATGCACTTTATAAAATCCTTTAGAATTATCAATAGCATCGTATAGTAAAGCCGCCTTTGCCGCATTTCTCTCTTTTGCAGCGACAAGACCTCCCTGCTCAAGCAGCCATCCCATAGTAAGATCAAGAAGATAAATGCCAAATGTCGGAGGAGTATTATATAGCGACTTTGCGTCTGTATGAGTTTTATATCTAAGCATGGTAGGCACTCTATCGTTATTAAGACGCTCTGCAAGATCTTTGCGAATTATCACTACCGTCACACCGCTTGGGCCGGCATTTTTTTGTGCCCCTCCATACAATAAGCCAATATCTGTAAAATCAAGAGGTTCTGAAAAAAAGTCACTACTAGCATCTATGACAAGTGGTACTTTGCTCTTTGGAAGGCTTTTATACTGAGTGCCGTAAATTGTATTGTTTGTGCAAATATAAGCATAATCTGCATCATCGCTAAATTTTATATTCTCTGGGATGCGGTCAAATTTCGTATCTTCAGAGCTTGCAACAACTTTATGATTTATACCAAGAAGTTTGGCTTCTTTTATGGCTTTATTGGTCCATACTCCGGTATTTACATACTCTGCTGTTCCGCCCATAGATAAATTTAAAGGCACCATCGCAAACTGCAAATGCGCTCCGCCTTGCAAAAATAAAATTTCATACTCATAGCCAAAGCCATAAAGCTTCCTTATCTTGTCCATCGCCCCAAAATGAACCTCTTCAAATGTTTTACTCCTATGGCTTATCTCCATTATAGAAAAGCCCTTGTTTTGGTAGCTTATAAGCTCTTTTTGAGCATGTTCCAATACACTTAGAGGTAGTCCGCTTGGTCCTGCGCTAAAATTTATCTTTCTATTCACGAAAACTCCTTTAAAATTTTCTATAATTTATCACAATTTGAGTTAAAAATTAATTTCATAAGACTAAAATCGCAAATTTACAATTTAAGCTAGCTTTTGATACAATTAAAAATAGTTTAAGGAGCTGTATTTGGTCTTAGAAATAGAACGTAAATTTGTATTAGACGGTATTTTAGCTATTGATGCTCTTAAAAGAGATGGTATTTTACTAGCTAGCAAAAGTGTAATGCAATTTTATACCAAAATCACACCCCTTGAAGAGATTAGATTTCGTAAATCAGAAAATAATCTTACCATGACCAAAAAAATCGGAAAAGGAATGGTAAGGCAAGAATTTGAAGAGATTTGCGATGAAAAATCATACAAAAAAGCTTTTAAAAACTCTATAGCAATGCCAATAGAAAAAGATAGATTTGAGTTTAAGATAAATAATCTCCCTGCAAATATTGATATTTATAAAGGCGTATTAGAAGGACTCGTTACACTTGAAATAGAATTTTTAAAAGTTGAAGACGCAAATAATTTTATAATGCCTGATTTTTTAGCCAATCACATCATATCTGAAATCACCGAAGACGAACGATATAAAAATAAAAATTTAGCCCTATTTGGGATACCTGATATGAAATTTGACGTTAAAAAGGCATTGGAAATTTTAGACACAAATAAAGATATAAAGCTCTCGTTTCCAAGCTCAATGCGCTCGATAGATGCTGCAAGAGTGCTGTTTTTTCAAATTTATAAATTTATAGAGTTTTATAAAGATGAGTACATAAAAACAAGCGATGAAGAGGCGCTTCATCAAATTAGGGTAAATCTACGCAAAACACGCTCTCTGCTTAGACTGCTAAATAAAATTTTTGATGAGAAACTAACGGTTCATTTTAGTAAAAATTTTAAAATCCTAGCAAATTCAACAAATATAAAGCGCGACATAGACGTATTTTTGGAATTTTTAAATAAACAAAAAAAGGCTAAATCAATAATCCAAATTTTAGAAATAATAAAAAATAGCCAAAATGATGAAATAAAAGCTATGTTAAGCAGCCCGCAACGTAGTGAGATTTTTAGAGATTGGGAGATATTTTTAAGAGAGGATAGTGATTTTTACAAAGGCGAAGACTATGATAAGCCTATTAAAAAAATCGTAGCAAAGGCAATCAGAGCTCAAATTTTAAGGCTAAAAAAAGGTCTTTTATTACTTAATAGTGAGAGAGAAAACGCTATTTTCCACGAAACAAGAATAGAGTTCAAGAGACTTAGATATCTATTTGAAAACTTCATTGATCTATTTGCTATAAGATCTCTTGAAAAATGCAAAAATAGGGTCAAAGATATTCAAGAGCTATTTGGAGAGCTGCAAGATAGGGATATATGGCTACTTATCTTAGATGACATTGAAACTAAGCAAGATGGCGATGATCAGGCAATAGCAAAATTAAAAAGTAAAATTTACAAACAAATTTTTCAGATAAGAGATGAGATTTTAGATAAAAAGACAAAATTTATTAAAATTTTAAGCAAAGTTTCCAAAAATTTAAAAATTTATTACAACTAAAGAAAGAGAATGCAAAAACAAGAAAAAATAGTTCAGATGTTTAATGAGATTGCCCCGACTTACGACCTTGCCAATAGGGTTTTGAGTATGGGAGTTGATATTAGGTGGCGCAAAATAGCCTGCAAGATAGTGCTTGAAAAATTCAAAAACCAAAGTATAAACATAGTAGATGTCGCATGCGGTACTGGCGATATGATGGGCTTTTGGAAGAATATGGCAAGCAAATTTAATGTGAAAATCAACTCTTTAACAGGCATAGACCCATCAAGTGGCATGCTTGAAGTTGCTAAGCAAAAATTTCCAGAGTTTAAATTTATAGAGGCTTTAGCGACTAATACATCATTAGATGATGCAAGCACAAATGTATTAAGCATAAGTTACGGAATTAGAAATGTGGTCGAAAGAGAGGCCGCACTAAAAGAATTTAATAGAATATTAAAAGATGGTGGATATATCGTCGTTCTAGAGTTCACAAAAAGAAAAAAATCTGGCTTTTTAACAAAAATAAGAGACTTCTATCTAAGTAAAATTCTGCCTAAAATAGGTGGATTTATATCTAAAAACCAAGAGGCATATGAATATCTACCAAGCTCTATAGAAAATTTCTTAGATACAGAAAGCTTTGTGGATGAGTTGCGAAAAGCGGGATTTGAAATCGAAGTTTGTAAAAGTTTTTCGATGGATATTTCTACACTTTTTGTAGCTAGGAAATTTAAAAATTGCTAAGCGTAAGCGAATTAAACGAGCAGGCTAAAACCTTACTTGAAACGACATTTTCATATGTTGAAGCAGAAGGCGAAATCTCCAGGCTTACCAAACATGCCTCAGGACATTGGTATTTTACGCTAAAAGATGCCAAAGCCTCAATTTCTGCAGTAATTTATAAATTTAACAATGAAAAGCTGAAATTTGACATAAAAGATGGAATGAAAGTTATAATTTACGGCAAAATTTCCCTCTACTCCCCGAGTGGTAGCTATCAGCTTATAGCCACTTCTATTAGACCGAGCGGAGATGGAGAGCTTGAGCTCGCATTTAAGCAGCTTAAAGAGAGTCTTGAAAAAGAAGGGCTTTTTAAAATTTCAAATAAAAAAAGTCTGCCTAAATTTCCTAAAAAAATAGGCATCATAACCTCTAAAACCTCAGCAGCTCTACAAGATATGCTAAAAATTATCAATCAAAGATGGATACTTAGTGAAATTTTCATATTTGATTCATTAACTCAAGGTGAAAACGCCCCAAAGGCTCTTATAAAAGCTCTTAAAAAGGCTGATAGCTACGGACTTGACGTAATAGTATTGGCTAGAGGAGGCGGAAGCAGAGAGGATCTATGGTGCTTTAACGATGAATGTTTGGCGCGTGAAATTTATATATCTAAAACACCTATAATAAGCGCGATAGGACACGAGATAGACTATGTTATCACAGATTTTGTGGCTGATTTTAGAGCGCCCACTCCAAGTGCCGCCATGACTTCACTACTTCCGGATATGAATGAATTTATGCAGATGATAGATAGATACTTAGATGCAATTGATATAGCGATTAAGAGAGTGTTTGAGTGCAAAGAAAGCAGTTTAAATATGCTTAAAAACCGTCTATCAAAGCAAATTTTAGAACAAAAAATAGATCACAAATATCAAATTTTAAATAATTTAAATTTAAAACTAAAAAATGCTCTAAATCTAAAAATACTAAAATTTGAGAATCAAATATCGATTCTAAATAAAAGCTTTATGCAACAAGAGAGGTTTTTTGATCAAATTTCATCATTTGTAAGAGTTTTAAAAGATGGCAAAATAGCCAATTTAAACAAGTTAAAAACAGATGATGAAGTTGTTTTAAGCTCGGTTACAACAACTAAAAAAGCAAAAATTTTATAATCCTGACAAAAAACAATAATAAAAATAAGAAAGAAATAAAGTAGTTGGGCGAGAGATACTCACCCGATTAAGAGGAAGTAGAATTATTTATTACAGTGTTTGCAACTTTTTACGGTTACTAGCACATTTAGTTTTTCAACGAAATTTCCGAGCTTTTTCTCTAAATTTTCCTTATATTCGTCAAGCAATGCATCATTGTAGCTCATATCGCTTACTTCGCCACACCCTTCACATACAACGTGGATATGAGGATGCTCAAAGATATCATATTTAGCCTTTTGATTTGGCATATTAACCTCTACGACTAGCCCCTCATCTTTTAGTGTATTTAGGTTTTTATACACAGTGGCTAACGATACAGACGGATTTTCAGCCAAAATTTCCTCATAAAGCTCGTCTATAGTAGGATGCATATGGCGATCTAAGATTTTTAATACGCTGATTCTTTGCGGAGTGGCTTTCAAACCTCGTTCTTTTAGTAAATTTATATAATTCATATAACTCCCTTTTTAATTTTTTCTAAACTATACAAAAAAATTATTTAAAAGTTCTTTATACTTATTAATATAAATTATCTTTTAGTATTTTTTCAGAAATACTCTGCGGATCAAGCCCCAATCCCTTCTCAACCTCACTCGTACTGCCATGTTCTATAAATTTATCATTATACTCAAGACTAATAACTCTTACATCATATATGGCTTCATCTTGTAAAAATGCGCTTAAAATTTCAGCTACCCCGCCTTTTTTGGCGCTATCTGAGAAAATATACCAAACTTTTTTATCCTTGGCTAAATCCAACAAAAGCTCTCTATCAAGCGGTTTTACGAATAGTAAATCCACAAGAGTCGGTTCAAATTTATCCCTTAAGGCCTTTTTGACCAAATTTGCACGCCCTACTCCATTTCCATACCCTATAAATGCCACTTTTGAATCTGTTTTAGATAAAATTTCACTTTTTCCAAATTTAATCTCTTTTGACTCAAATTCTCCATCGTCCAATAAGAAGCTACCTCTAGGATATCTGAATGCACAAGGTCCGACATGCCTATAAGCATATTCCATTATAAGTTTAAAATTTTCCGCAGACCTCGGAGCAAAAATAGTCATATTTGGTATAACATGAAGATAGCCAACATCAAAGGCGCCCTGATGAGTCTCTCCATCTTCTCCCACGACTCCGGCTCTATCCATAGCAAAAACAACGTTTAGATTCATAATGCAAGCATCGTGTATCACCTGATCAAAGGCGCGCTGAAGAAATGTCGAATATATGGCGATAAAAGGCTTAAATCCCTCTTTTGCCATAGCGGCCATCGAAGTTACTGCATGTTGCTCCGCTATCGCTACATCCCAAAAACGCTCAGGAAATTTCTCAATAAGCAGATCCATGCCCGTTCCGGTAGGCATTGCCGCAGTTACTCCAACAACATTTTCATATTTTTGGGCAAGTTTTAGCAAATTTTCCGCAAAGAGTGCAGTAGCAGATTTTGGAGCACTTTTTTTAATACTCTCCCCACTTTTTAGATCAAATGGTCCAACCCCATGCCAGTTGGCATAGTGACCCTCAGCCTTCTCGTATCCCTTGCCTTTTAAGGTTTGTGCATGGACGATAACAGGCTTTTTCATCATCTTTGCCACTTCAAAAGCATCTATTACAGCCTTTATATCATGACCATCTACGGGACCTATATACTCAAGCCCAAGCTCCTCAAAAAACATCCCTGGAGTTATAAGTCGTATGCCCTCTTCCATCCTGCGCGCCATGTACGCAGCACCATCTGGCATATAGCTTAGAAATTTCTCAACTCTGCTTTTAAATTTCTGATATGGTTGACCTGCCATCATCTGGCTTAAATACTTACTAAGCGCGCCTATAGGCTTACTTATACTCATCTCGTTATCGTTTAAGATTATCACACAGGGATATTTTCTATCGCCAAGCTCATTTAAAGCCTCATAAGCCATTCCGGCACTCATAGAGCCATCGCCTATTAAAACTACTGGCAAACGATCTTCATTTTTAAGCCTTATAGCCTTTGCGGCACCTACGGCCAAAGATATTGAAGTGGAGCTATGACCTGCTATAAAATAGTCATATTTACTCTCATTTGGTTTAGTATATCCGCTTATACCGCTAAATTTACGCAAACTATCAAAGTTATCCCAGCGATTTGTTAGAAGCTTATGAGCATAGCTTTGATGACTAACATCAAAGATAAACGGGTCTTTTTCTTTGTCAAATACATAGTGCATAGCCACTATAAGCTCAACCGCACCAATATTTGAGCTAAGATGCCCTCCATTTTTACTAACTGTCTCTAAAATTTTGCCTCTTATCTTATTACAAAGCTCTCCAAGCTCTTCTGTATTCATAGATTTTAAATTTATATCATTCATATACTATTCGCCAACTATCCTTTTTATCTTTTCAAACCTAGCCTCAATAGTTCCATCAAGATTTCCAGCATCGCTCATCAATATAACACCACCTACGTTTATAGCTTCATCGGCTAAAATTTGTATATTTTCACTGGTGCCAAAATGCTCTTTTAAGAACTCAAAATCTTTAATATTAACTCTAATTTGTAGCTTTTTAGCCTCATTCAGCTCTTTTATTAAAGATTTTGCAAGTGCATAAGCAACACTTGAAGAATTTGATGAAATTTCTTTTTTGACAATCTCTTTTGCAATATCGATTGCTGTGCTTGAGAGCTCGTTTTCGCTTGAGCTTAGAAAATTCTCAAATTTAGCAACTTCACTATCTAGCTTCGCTACCGAATTTAGATATCTTGACTCAAGTGATTTTAATTCACTCTCAAATTTAGCCTTGGCATCTTCAAAACCTTGCCTAAGACCCTCTTCTTTAGCTCTTATAGTTTCATTTTCTAGGCGTTTTGCAAATTCACTCTCTTGATTTTCTATCTTCATTTGAAGCTTTATGATATTTCCAGAAAGCTCATCTGTGCGCTTTAAAAGTTCTTCTACGAAATTTGACTCTATTTTTGGATCTTGAGATATTGGTATTTGCTGATTATTTTTTATGGAGTGATCAAAATTTGTAGCAAAATTAGCTATATTTGAATTTTCGCTATTGATACTATTTTTACCCGCATGCTCATTTTCGTGGCTATCATTCGCCTTTTTTTCTTGACCTAAAACCTTAAATCTATAGCTCTCTACAAAATGGCTTTTAGTATCTTCGTTAGTTATTACGCTGCTTCTCATTCTATCATCTCTTCTGCTTCACCGACTTGGAAGACTCCTTGATCAGCTAGGGCTTGCACTTGCTCTACTATGCGGCGCTGAGCCTCTTCCACGTCTTTTACGCGAACAGCTCCAAGGTATTGCATCTCTTCTTTAAACGCTTCGCTTGCACGCTGAGACATACTACCCATAAATTTCTCTTTAAGCGCATCGCCAGAACCTTTAAGAGCTATCATTAGATCCTTTTTGTCGACATTTTTGAGAATTTCTCTAATAGCTATTTGATTAAGCGTGTTGATATCTTCAAACGTAAACATAAGCTCTTTAATTGTAGTAGCAAGCCTATCATCGACATCTTCAATATATTCGATAGTGGATTTTGAGGCCTTTTGACCAAGGCGGTTAAGCACTTCTGCAACGGCTCTTGGACCGCCAACTTCAACCTTATACGAAGTAAGGCTTTCAAGCTTTCCTTCAAGCACTGTTGATACACGTTTAATAACAGATGGGCTAATATCACCCAAATTCGCCATTCTAATCACAACCTCGCTTCTAAGTTCATCTGATAAAAACGAAAGCGTCTCTGCAGCACTGGTTGGATCCATATGAGCTAAAATTAAAGCGATAGTTTGAGGGTGCTCTTTCATAATAAAATCGGCAAGCTGTTGAGGTTTGATTTTAGTTAAATATCCAAAACTCTTTGAACTCTCCATGCTTTTTGCAAGCTTATCAAGGATTTTTTGTGCGGTCTCAGGTCCAAAAGTTCGGTAAAGAATCTCTTTGGCGTATTCTAAGCCACCGCTTCTCATATATTGATTTGACTGCATTAGAGCATAAAATTCCTCTAAAACAGCCGCCGCTACCTGCTTATCAACACTCTTTGCAGTCGCTATATACCTTGAAATTTCAGTGATAACATCAACTTCCATATGAGAAAACAAAAGCGTAGTGGCGTCCTCGCCAAGCTGTATAAGCAGTATCGCAACTTTTTCAGGCATAGAAAGATCGTCATACATCATCTTTTGTTGTTCATTTAGATTAGTAGCCATTAAAAGTCCTTGCGATTACTAAAGTCAGAGTCGTTTTTAACCATATCTTGAAGCAATACCGAAACCTCTTCGCTTCGCTCTTGCACGATGAGCTTCATTTTTTCAAGTAGCACATCATACCTAAGCTCATCCTCATTAAAATCACTTCCGATTCCAAGCTGCTCTTCGACCTTTTTCTTAGCTGCTTTAAATTTCTCCAAGGCATCCTCGCTATCCTCAAGATCTACTATGTCATCTTGTATATCGGGCTCCTCTTCTTTGATATTTTGAAGCATTTTTTCCATAAACGGAACGATAACTTTTTTGTAAAATATAAATAATAAAATTCCGACAAATATATATTTAAATATAGGCATAAAAGGATTTATGTAAGCATCAAAAAACGAATTTACCTTATTTACAGGAGTATCTGTGCCAGGTCTTTGAAATTCAAAGTTACTTACAGTTACCTCATCGCCTCTATTTGTATCAAATCCCACCGATTGCTTTATAAGCGCACTAATCTTGTCTAGTTGCTCATTTGTAAGAGGTGTATATACGATCTCTTTAGTTAAATTTCCATTTTCATCTTTTTTATTCTCATACCTGCCGTCAACCACTACAGCGGCGCTTAAGCGCTTAATAGTGGCGAATTGATCTTTGATACGCATAACTTTTTTTGAAATTTCATAGTTTGTAGTAGATGAGCTCTTAGAATACTGCTCCTCAAGCTTTTTATCATCTATCCCTTCAACCGGACCTATATTGCTAACAGCACCAGGAACACCTTGGACTTCGCGCTCTTTAGAGCCTTGTCGCTTCTCTTCTACGCTCTGTTCGCTTCTTGCTACAGAATTTGGATCAAAGGTCTCGCTCTCACTATCTTTTCTGGCAAAATCAAAGTCTATAGTTACCTTGGCTACTACTTTATGAGTGCCTCCAACTATAGGCGAAAGGACATTTATAATCTTTTGCTCAAGTGCGTTTTCCGACTCTCTTTTATATTTTATCTGCTGATTTATCTGATCGCTATCGTATTCGCCATCCTCTTCGCCAAGAGGAATTCCATCTTGATTTACTATCTTTACATTTTGAGTGCTTAAATTTGCAACCGCAGCCGAAACTAAATTTTTAATACCTGAAATCTGCTTTAAATTTAAGCTATTTCCGGTTTTTAAATTTAATACTATTGAAGCCGAAGGCGGAGTAGTTCTTTCTGTAAATAGAGTCTCTTTTGGTATGGCTATGCGCACCATAGCCTTTTCTATAGGTGCTAGGCTCTCTATTGTCCTAGCAAGCTCACCCTCTAAAGCTCTTTGAAATTTTACCTTTTGTTCAGAGTCGGTAGCTCCGAATTCTTGTTTGTCAAAGATTTCAAAGCCTACTTTATTATCCTTTAAAATACCCAAGGATGCTATCGAAATTCTCTCTTTGTAAACATCTTGATTTGGGACTAAAATAGTGCCTTCATTGTAAATTTTATATTTAACCCCGTCTTTTTCAAGCTGCTGAATAATAAGTGCCGAGTCGCTAGGATTAACACTCTCAAAAAGAACGCTATATCCGTCATAGTTTGTCTGAGAGCTTTTATAAATGCTTAAAAAGACTAAAAATCCAACCACAAGCACGACAGAACTTGCCGCAACTATGCGCTGTCTTATAGAGAGGCTCTGATAAATGTGTCCGATTTGTTGAAATGCGGTTTTAAAATCCATATTTTATTTTATAGCTTTCCTTAATTCATCTAAAACTCTATCATTTTGCTCTGGCAAACCTATGGTAATTCTAATTGAATTCATACCGTAACTTTTCAAATCACGTAAAATTATACCTTTTTTTAGCAGATTTTTGGCAATCTCGGTTGCATTTTCACGCTCAAAGTTATAAGTTATAAAGTTAGTATAACTATCAATAAACTCTATATTATGCTCTTTTGCAAATTTTTCATATTTTTTCATCTCTTGAAAGTTAGCCTCTACGGTCTTATCTACAAATTCCTGATCCTTAAGAGCTTCTATGGCCGCTTTTAGACTAAGGGTAGTTATATTAAAAGGGGCTCTTAGTTTGCCAAGTTCATTTATTATAAATTCATCGGCTATTCCGTATCCTACGCGCATTCCTCCAAGTCCGTAAGCTTTAGAAAAAGTACCAAGAAAAATAGTATTTTTAAATTTAGTTATCAAATCTTTAGGACAAATTTCTTTATTTTTGTCTTTAAATCTCGCAAATTCATTATAAGCGCCATCTATTACAATCATCACATCTTTATCAATCTGCTCTAAAAATTTATACACATCATCTCTATTTAGACACTCTCCTAAAGGATTATTTGGCAAGCATAAAAAGATCATAGAAATTTCATCTTTTTTATCATTATAAACTTTTAAAAAATCCTCCAGATTATGCCCTTTAGCCTGAGTTCTATAAATTTTTGCTCCGGTATGCTTGGCGTAAATTTCATACATAGCAAAGGTTACTCCTGCCATCAATACGGCATTTTTCGAATTTGCTTTGGCATGAACCGCAAATTCTATCACCTGATCGCTTCCGGAGCCTATTATTATATTTTTCGTATTCACGTTAAATTTAGCCGACAAGGCTTCTTTTAGCTCATAATAGCTATCATCAGGATAAAGATACATATTTTGCGCACAATTTTTTATCGCCTCAATAACTCTTGGACTTGTTCCGAAAGGATTTTCGTTACTCGCTAGCTTAATTACATCCTTTGGCGCTATACCAAATTCACGCACCACAAGCTCTATTGGCTTGCCAGCCTCATAATTTATTAAATTTGCTAATTTATCGTTAAATTTCATCTTTGATCTCCTGGTATGTAGCTTCCCAACCAAACTATCTCGTCTCCAAAACTATTGGCTTTATCTATAGCTCTTTGGACATTTTCATCATCGATATGCCCCTCAAAATCGATATAAAAGACGGTCTTAAATTCACGCTCTTTTATAGGACGACTCTCCAACCTAGTTAGATTTATCCCCTCATCTCTAAATGCCGTAAGCAGATCCGCAAGCCCTCCTGGCCTGTGGTCAGTCTTTGCCAAAATAGAGGTTTTGTTCTTTGTCGAGCGTTCGTTTTTAAAATCACTTAAAATAAAAAATCTCGTTCTATTCGCCATATTATCCTCAATTGTCTCAAACAAAATAGGAACATTATAAAGTTTAGCCGCTATCTTGGAGCAAATTGCCGCAGAATTTTGATCCTCACTTGCAAATTTAGCCGCCTCTGCAGTGGATTTCGTAGGTATAAACTCAGCATTTAAAAGCAAGTGATCGTCTAAAAATTTACGGCACTGATTGTATCCTTGAGGATGCGAATATATCTTTTTGATATCCTTTAAATTCTCGCAAACACTTGCAAAAGAGTGATGAATATCCATATAAAGCTCAGCCACAACCTTGATATTTTCAAATCTTCCAAGACAATCTAGCGTCGCTCCTACAGCACCTTCGGTATTGTTTTCTATAGGCACTACTCCGTATTTAGCCTCTTTGTGTTTTAGCTTTGTAAAAACAGCCTCAATGCTGGCAAGCGGTAAATACGCACTCATCGCACCAAATCTACTCTCGGCAGCTTGATGAGTATATGTGCCCTCAGGCCCTAGATAAGCGACTTTTTCTGGCATTTCAAGATTTCTACTTACGGCAAAAATTTCAAGATAAATAGCCTCGATTGCAGATTTATTTAAAATATTTGAGCTTAAGCTCTCAAGACGGTTTAATATCGCTCTCTCACGTTCAGGACGATATATCGAAGTACCGCTAGTTTGCTTTAACTCGCCTATTTTTTTGACAAAGCTCATTCTCTCATTTAGTTTTTTTAAGATATCGTCGTCTATCTTGTCGATTTCTTCTCGCAAATCATTTATATTCTGCATCTAGTTCCTTTAAAAATAAGCTTACATCTTTGTAAATTTTATCTATAAATTTTGGCTCCACTCCAGCCTTTAAGGCACTATCAACCTTACCGCTTAAAACCAGAGCAGTCCTCATTCCAAGCTCTTTAGCACCTACCAAATCACCCTTTGCATCGTCGCTTATTATCAAAACATCTTTAAAATTTGCATTAAAGCCTTGCGAATTTAATAACCTTAAAGCGGCTCTATAAAACTCCTTGCTTGGCTTACCTACTACTTTGTATTCTTGTCCTGTGGCGTAGTTTAGCATCTTAGCTATGGCTCCCACACCAGGGTAACTTTTAGAATTTTTTTTATATATGCTGGTTTCACTCATAGCAATTAGTTTTGCGCCGCTTTGTAAAATCTCTATCATATTGCTAAATTCATCAAATTTAAAATCATCCCCGCTCGCTACCAAAACAGCCTTAGCTAAATTTGAAAACTCTAACTCATATCCTAAATTTTGCAATACTTTTTTGAATTTATCAGAACCAAAGGCGACTACCTGGCAAGTGGGCAAAATATCTTTTAAAACATAAAAAGGATCTATGTACGCCTTATCTTTGATATCAAGCCCCTTGTCTCGCAACTCTTTTAAAAAATCCAAACTACTAAATTTTGTATTATTCGTAATCACTACGTATGGAATTTTTTTAAAATTTAAAAAATCTATAAGCTCTTTTGCCCCATTTATAAGGCTTTTATCGCTATCGCTTATCAGGGTTCCTTGAACATCGATAAAGATCAAATCAGATCCTTTTCAAGCGCTATTAGATCTTCAAAACTCTCACGCTTTCTAATTAAAAAATCTTTCCCGTCTTTTATGCCGACTTCAGCGGCTCTTGGACGAGAGTTATAATTGCTACTCATCGTAAAACCGTATGCACCAGCAGATCTTATCACGAGCAAATCATCACTATCACAAGGTGGTAAATTTATATTTTTAGCCAAGAAATCCCCACTCTCGCATATTGGTCCGACTACGTCACACTCGCTCTCGCTACCCTCTTTACCAACTATTGAAATTTTATGATACGCTCCGTAAAGGCTTGGGCGAATTAGATCATTCATAGCCCCGTCAACCACTACAAAACGCTTTTGTTTATTAAATTTCTCATATAAAACTCTAGTTAAAAAATATCCGCAATTGCCCACTATAAATCGTCCTGGCTCGCAGACTATAGTGACATCAAGTCCGCTAAGAGTACTTAAAATCCCTTGAGCATAATCGTATAAATTAGGCTCTTCCTCGCCATCATATACTATGCCAACTCCGCCTCCGACATCAAAAAATTTAATATCTATCTCTATAGCCTTTAGCTCTCTAAGCAGGTTTGAAACCACTCTTGAAGCCTCTATTATCGGGGTTATGTCAGTAAGTTGAGAGCCTATATGTGAATGTATGCCAATAGGTTCGAGAAAAGGCGAATTTTTAGCATGCAGATACATTTTTTTTGCAGTTGTTATATCTACACCGAATTTATTCTCATTTAGTCCGGTTGAGATATAAGGATGAGTTTTGGCATCTATATCAGGATTTACTCTAATGCTTATACGAGCGATTTTGCCAAGATCTTGAGCAATTTTTTCTAGCCTATACATCTCGGCTTCACTCTCTAAATTTATCATCAAAATTTCATTCTCGAGTACAAATTTTAGCTCGTCATCCCTTTTGCCAACTCCACTTAAAATGATCTGATATCTTTTTGCTCCGGCAGTTAAGGCGCGTCTTACCTCTCCTATACTTACACAGTCAAACCCAGCTCCAAGAGAGGCTAAAAGTTTCAAAATGCTTAAATTTGAATTTGCTTTTACAGCATAACAAACCAAAGATTTTCGTGCATGAAATGCTTTTTTTAGAGTTTCATAGCGTGAAGCTATATGATTAAAGTCATATACATAAAGAGGAGTCCCATAAACTTGAGCCAAATTTTCAAAATTCATCGATCTAACCTTAATAAAAATAGGTAGATTTTACTTGAATTTTGCCTAAAACTCTCTTAACGGTTACGAAAGTAAAGATATAGGGCAAAGCCCGATAGACAAAATAGTGGCAATATAACTCCAATTTCTGGCAAAATTATAGAGTTATGTGCAAATTTCATCAGTACAAAAAAAGTTCCCCAGCTACAAAGCGTAACTATAATAAACACAAAACTCGTGAGTGCTAAATTAAAAAAACGTCCTGTAACGGGCAAAAAGTAGTATATGATAAGAACCGTAATGGGAGCAAAAAATGGCGAAAATAAGAGGCTATAAAGAGTTGTTTTAGCAGAATTTAGTCCAACTCCCTCTTTTTCAAAAGCAGTAATAAAATCAAAAGCATCAGGAATTGATAGCGATGAATTTGACTGATATGCACTCTCTATCGTCTTTGGCTTAAACCCATCAAGCGCAATAAGATTTTCATGGTGTTTGATATCAAGACCATCTTTGCCAAGTTCTATAACTTTAGGCATGGTCGTGACATTCGCATCTTTTAAAGTCCATTTATTCTCATTAAATTTTGCCTCGCTACTAAAAGTAGCACTTAACAACTTGCCGTCCATCACATCAAAAATTCTCACATCGCGTATATTTGCACTTACAGGATTTAGCTCGTCTATATATACAAATTTGCCTCCGAATTTTAAAAAAATATCAGAGCTAATGCCTGAAATTTGTGATGTTTTTATCAAATTTCTTTGAAATTCATAAGAGTATGCAAATGGTGTAAAATTAAGCCCTATATAAATTAAAGTTATAAAAATTGATATAAAAAAAGGTGGTTTGATAAGAGCGTTTTTACTTACTCCAAGGGCGTAAAAGCTAACAAGCTCATTGCTCCTAATCATGTTAAATTTGGTAATAATCAAAGCAAAAATCAAAGAAAGTGGCAAAACATAGCCGATCGCAGCCATTGAAGTAAGCGTAAAATATAGCAATTTTAGATTCGCACTTGAAGGCATATCTTTTAAATTTGTCAAAATATCAATGCCGGTATAAAACAAAACTAATGAAAAAAATATAATCAGAAATGATTTAAAATAGTTCCAGCCAACATATTTTGCATACAAATTCACGCGCATATGCCTTTTTTACTAGAATATTTTTGTGAAATAGTATTAATATCGCTTTTAATAAGCTCCGTTACAGCCTCTTTTGTATAATTTAAAACTTTTTTAAGACACTCACTCTCATCTTGGCTAAAATCTCCTAAAACATGCCCGGTAACACTTGAATTTTGAGACCTTCCTATGCCTACTCTAACTCGCTCATAATCGCTTCCTATTAAGGAATCGATGGACTTTATACCGTTATGACCTCCACTGCTGCCACCTATCTTAAATTTAACTACTCCAAGTTTTAGATCCAAATCATCATGAATGACAATTATGCGTTCAGGCTTATAAAAGTCATTTACTGCTTTTACACTATTTCCGGATAAGTTCATAAAAGTTTGAGGTTTTAGCAGGAGTAAATTTGAAAATTTAAAAAGTTCACCTTGAAATTTTGAAGATGTTACATCTGTAAATTTTTCATTTTTAAGCAGGTCTATAAGCATAAACCCGATATTGTGTCTTGTTTTTTCATATTGTGGACCGGGATTTCCCAGCCCAACTATAAGGTTCAAAGCCTTGCCTTAATTATTTAGCTTTGACAACTCCAACTACGGCGACATGGCCTGCATCAACCATTGTAACGCCTGCTGGAACTGAAATATCTCTTACTAAGATAGTATCTTCGACATCAAGTTTGCTTACGTCAAGATCAAATGCGTTTGGTAAATTTTCAGCTGCACATTTTACTGCGAGCCTTTTTTTAGATTGAACTAAAACACCTTTATTTTTAAGACCAATTGGAGTTCCAAAAGGCTTAACAGGGATCATGTATTTTGAGATAACTCCTGGAAGGGCTACTTTTAGATCAACATGCTTAAGCGCATTTGTAATAGGATCTTTTTGATACTCAACTATAACGACTTTTAAGGTCTTGTCGCCAACTTTTACATCAAACGCAAGGTTCTCTTTTTTGCGAGCCTCTTTGATAAATTCATTTACCTTAAATGCCGCTTCGATATTCTCTAATCCCTTGCCGTAAATGTTCGCGATTAGATAACCATCTCTTCTTAAAGCTTTAGCAGCTTTTTTACCGATACTCTCTCTAACGATACCTTCTAACATCGTATTCCTTTCATGAAAAATAAGTGCTGATGATACCAAAATATTTATAAATTTATACTTTAATAGTTGCTCATAGTAAAAGTATATAGTTTATATCTCTTTAAGAGCTATTATGCCCTCGTTGTCCCTGGTTTCATTATCAGAATTTTCTAATAACATCTTACGCTTAGCGAGATCTGCATTTTTAATTCTTAATTCAAGATCGCTTCTTCTGCTTGATTTTTCTAAAGCTTCATGTTTGTCTATTATGCCTTCATTATAAAGCTCAAGAAGATGTTGCTCGAAAGTTTGCATACCATAAGTATTCCTACTCTGCTCTATGGCATCATAAATTTCATCCTCTCTACCATCTAGTATCATATCTTTGATTCTGGTATTTTTTACAAGTACTTCAACGGCTACGCGCCTTTTGTCATCTACCGTCCTAACAAATCTTTGGCATATGATAGCTTCTACAACCGAAGAAAATGTCATCTTAATACGATTTTGCTCCTCTTTTGGAAACATATTTATAACACGACCCACAGTCTCTTTTGCATCAAGGGTGTGCAGAGTAGCTAAAACCAAGTGTCCTGTTTCAGCAGCAGCCATGGCTGTTCTAATAGTCTCTAAGTCTCTCATCTCTCCAACAAGTATCACATCAGGGTCCTCACGAAGGGCTGCTCGCAATGCATCAGAAAAGTTATGTACATCTTGACCTATACCTCTTTGATTTATAATGCTCTTTTCTTCTGAAAAGATAAATTCTATAGGATCCTCAATTGTAATAATATGTCTATTTTTATTTTTATTGATATAATTAATCATACTTGATAAAGTAGTTGTCTTGCCACTTCCCGTAGGTCCTGTTACAAGTATAAATCCACGGTTTACATTATTACAAAGCTTCTCAAGAACAGGTGGTAAAAACAGATCTTGCATATTTGGAATTTTAGTTGGTATCGTTCTAAATACCATAGAAACACCATCTATTTGGAAAAAAGCATTAGCACGAAAACGATAATCTTCATTTAGTTTGTATGTAAAATCTACACTTTTTTTGACAACTAAATTATCAAAATTTGTTCTTAAAATCTCTTTAGTAAGAGCCATAGCATCTTCATAACTCAAAATATCATCGCTCATTTTTTGAATTTCACCGTTGTACCTACCTCTAATAACCCCATTTGCCCTTATGTGTAAATCGCTTCCACCCTTTGAAACAAGTTCTGAAAGATAAGCATCTAACTTTTTTCTTTGCAAATATCCAAAATCTAATTCTGATTGTTGTTGTAAATTTTCCATTTCAAGTTCCAAATTTTATTCTTGCTTTAACGCCTTCATTATGTCGTCATAAGCCTGTAAAAACTGTTTAAGACCATCACTTAAAAGCTCTTTATAGACTCTATTCATATCTATACCGGCTCTAGAGACAACCTCAAAAAACTTCTCTATACTATCCTCGCTAACCGCCTTTTTAGGCTCACTCTTTTGCTCGAGAAATGCTTTAATGGTATCAAGCGGAGCTGTATTTATAGAGTTTTCATACATAAGCTCTCTTATGTAGTAATCTTTTCTTAAATCATCTCCTTTTACTCCTGTACTTGCAAAAAGCGCTCTAACATTATCTAACTTTCTATTTTGTATGATTGTATAAATTTTAGTAGCATTCATTATGCCTATCTGCCCAGTAGGAAGAGATTTTTCTCGCATCACTCCATCAAGAAGCCTATCAAATCTGCTTACAAATATACTGATTACGCCCTTTGGTGTTTTTGTATTCGGGAATTTTTTCTGATACTCTTTAGCGCCACTTTCAAAAGCATCAAGACATTTAATAGCCTGATCTGGAGAAAATATCAAAGTAGCATTTACAGGAATTCCTCTAGCCATCAAAGCGCTCATAGCGTCAAACCCTGCATTCGTAGCCGGAATTTTGATCATAACATTTGGCATCATAACTGTATTAAACAGCCTAACCCCCTCTTCAATAGTGCCTTGCGTATCGTTGCATAAGTTTGGATCTACTTCGATACTAACAAATCCATCATCGTCATCGGCATAGTTTTTGATAAGCCTATCTGCAGCAATTTTAATATCTTGCACGGCTAAAATTTCATAAATTTGCTTTTCATGCCTTCTTTCATTCTCTTTAATCGTACTCTTATATGCAGGAGAAGTCAAGAAGGCTGATTTAAATATAGCGGGATTTGAGGTTGCTCCATTGATAGTATTAGAATTTATAAGCTTTATAAATTCATTATCTAAAAAATCTCGCTCTATAAAATCACACCAAAGTGAAAATTTAACATCGTTATTAAACATATTCTCTCCCTATACTATTTTTATAATCTCTCTTAGATCTTTTGTATCCACACAATGAGTGGCTTTGGCTCTTAAAATCTCTTTTGCGCAAAAGGCTATTTTTATATTCGAATGCTCAAACATCGATAGATCGTTAGCTCCATCTCCTACGCTCATAGTTTCTTCTTTGCTAATACCAAGCAGGCTTTGCAGGCTTTGCATCATAATTCCTTTGGAAAAGCCAAACATCATCTCGCCACCAACAAGCCCGGTAAGCCTACCGTCTTTATGGTGTAAAATATTGGCAAAAGATGCGTCAAATTTAAGCTTCTTTTGCGCCCTATCCGTGCCAGAATGAAATCCGCCACTAAAAACTACAACTTTGACGCCTTTACTTTTTAAATGATCTATAAGATCAAAAGCACCGTTCATAAGCGGTAATTTTTCACAAATTTCATCAACAATAGAAAGCTCAAGACCCTTTAAATAAGCAACTCTTCTAGTAAGACTCTCAAAAAAATCAAGCTCTCCAGCCATGGCCATCCTAGTTATCTTGCTTACCTCATCTCCTACTTTACAAGCCTGAGCCAAAAAATCTATAGTCTCTCCATCCATAAGCGTGGAGTCAAAATCAAATACACAAAGCTTTATCAATTTGTAACCTTTTAAAAATCACGCTTTAAAAGAGCTTCGACTTTTAAAATCGTAAGTATATTTTGATCTCTTTTGCCTATGCCGTATATCATACCCTTGTCTTTAATCAAAGTCTCAGGCGGCGGATCTATCCTATTTCTTTTTATCCTAATGGCTTCCGTTAGCCTGTCTATGACAAAGCCTGCCACATTTTCCTCATCTTTCATTACTATATACCTAGTGCTTGGACCGGGCTTAACCGAGCCAAGAGCGAATTTCTTTCTTAAATCTATAAGAGGGATAACGCTTCCTCTTAGATTAAATACACCCAGGACATAATCCGGAACACTTGGCACGCGAGTATACTCAATAGGCTTAATAATCTCTTTTATATTTAAAATAGGTATAGCATACTCTTCTTCACCTACGATAAATCCGACAAGCTGGATTACCTCGTCTCTATCCTTTTCGGCAGGATCAGCCATCTGTTTTTTTTGTCTTTTTAGAACCTGATTTAGTTTGTCATTCATGTTCTATCCTATCAATTTAATATTTTTTCTAACTACGTTTTCAAGATATTCTGACGAATACGGCTTGGTTATGTATTCAGTCATTCCTACCTCAACACCTCTTAGTCTATCAGTCTTTGAAGTTCTAGAAGTAACGGCAATTAGCGGTAAATTTCTATATTTTGAATACTTACGAATTTCTCCGGCTAGTGTATATCCATCCATTCTAGGCATCTCAATATCTATTAAAATTGCATCAAGTGCATGCTCGCCTGATTTTACAATAGCAAGAGCCTCTACTCCATTAGTAGCCTCCAGAACAGTTACTCCAAGTGGCTCAAGGGATTTTTGCATGATAGTTCTATCCATTTTAGAGTCATCTACAATCAAGACCTTATAATCGCTTGGCTTTTCTTTAACCGCCTTTGATGATTCCATACTGGCTTTTATATCTACTTTGATATCTTTTGCCATCTCCATCATGGTTCCCACATCTACTATTAGAGTTACTCTTCCGTCTCCTCTTATCGTAGCACCAGCTATTCCAGGGATATTTTGCAAATATTCTCCCATAGATTTTATAACAACTTCTTCTTGCCCTACAAGACTATCTACTATAATTCCAAGTTTTGTTTCGGCTACGCCTATTATGACAACATAAGTCTGATCTCCGTTGTCAAATACCTGCTTTACACCGAAAATATCTGAAAGTTTTACAAGAGATAGAACTTCGTCTCTAAGTCTAAGCACATTTTTTCCATCTATTGTATATATATCATCTACAGGCACTCGCACAGTCTCAAGAACGCTTGCAAGCGGAATAGCGTAAAATTCCTCCTGAACTCCTACTAAAAGCGATTGCATAATAGCTAGAGTAAGAGGTATCTTAAGCTTCATTACCGTGCCTTTGCCGAGCTCACTCTCTATATCTATAATTCCGTTTAATTTTTCTATATTTGTCTTAACGACATCCATTCCCACGCCACGTCCACTTACGTTGGTAACTTTTGCTGCTGTCGAGAATCCAGGCTTAAATATAAGTCCGAACGCCTCTTTATTACTCATTGTATCCGCTTCTCGCTCGGTAATGATTCCTTTTTCTACAGAGCGAGCTTTTAGCATATCAGCGTCAAGACCCTTACCGTCATCAGCTATCTCTATTACGATATGATTTCCTTCATTATAGGCTTTTAGCTCGATGGTTCCTTTTTCACTTTTGCCTGCAGCAATTCTAGTTGCCGCATTTTCTATGCCGTGATCGCAAGAATTTCTAATCATATGCACAAGAGGATCGCCGATCTGTTCTACTATAGACTTATCAAGCTCTGTCTCTTCTCCTGTTATTTCAAGATCTATCTGTTTATTAAGCTCTCTACTTAAATCTCTAATCATTCTAGGAAATTTATTAAATACCTTAGCCACAGGAAGCATTCTGGTTTTCATAACTGCAAGCTGGATATCGGTAGTAACTAAGCTTAAACCGGATACTACTTGATTTAGCTCTTCAAGGAATTTTTCACCCTCGTACCTCTCTTCGACATCGTCATAAATTTTTATAAGCCTATTCTTACCAAGGACGAGTTCACCTATTAGATTCATAAGGTGATCTAGTCTTTTTACCTCTACGCGGATTGTCTGCTCGGCATCAGATCCGCTAGATGCTGCCGGAACCTTCTTATCCTTGTCGGCTTCATTTGCCTTAGAAGCGGGTGCTGGTTTAGGCGATGCTGGCTCAGGAGCTGGCTGCTTGTTGGCAGGAGTAGATGCTGCTGCGGATGCTGCCTTTTGACTACGTCTAGCATGATCTTCAGCCTTTCTTACCTTTAACAATCTCTCTATTTCAGCCTCAACCTCATCATCTGTTAAATTTGATAAATTTTCATCGCTTATTTCAGGTTCAGGTTCAACTTCTGGCTCTGGCTCTGGTTTTGTCTCAGGAACTTTTTGTGCAGGCTTTTGCTCAGCCGCAGGAGCCGCTTCTCCCTCTGAAATAGCTGTAAGTCTTGCACAAATATCAGAAATTTCTATACCTACATCAGTATCGTTACCATTGTCCCTTATGCCATGTAAAAGCTCCTTCATCATGTCTATAGATTCTAAAACTACGTCCATGATATCTGGGGTTATTTTTAACTCATCTTTTCTAGCTTTATTTAAAACATCTTCCATATGATGAGTAAGTTTAGTCAAGATATCAAAATTTAGAAACGATGATGAACCCTTAACAGTATGCGCTACACGGAAAATTCTATTTAAAAGCTCCAAATCCTCAGGATTTGACTCAAGCTCAATAAGATCATGGTCAATCTGCTCAACAAGTTCGAAGGCCTCTACTAAAAAGTCTTCAAGTATCTCTTTCATATCATCCATCTTATACCCCTATTTAGCAGATTTGTGTACTTCGACTACGCGAAGCACCTCATTATAAAGCAAAGTGGCATCAAATTTAGTTAGGTATGCTGCACCGCCGGCCTCTTTACTTTGAGCCTCACTATACATATTATTTAATGAAGAGTTGAATATTATCGGAATACTAGAGTATCTACTATCATCTTTTAAAGTAGCTGCAAAGCGGTATCCGTCCATCTGAGGCATCTCAATATCGCTTAAAATTACTCTTAAATAATCATGCAACTTATCCCCATACATATCATATAGATCTTGCATCTTAGCAAGTCCTTCCACTCCGTCTTTTGCCTCAACCACTTTTAAACCCATCTTTTCAAGAGTATCTTTTACAAGTTTTCTTGCGGTAGAGCTATCGTCAAGCACTAAAGCCAGTCCGGTTAAAGCTTTGGTCTTATCTATCTCAACCTCTATCTTAGGGCTATAAATTCCAAGCTCTTCAACTATGCTTTCAAGATCAAGTATCAGTAATACTTCATCGTTTTCTATACGAGTAACGCCTGTGATTTTACCTTTATCCAGAGCGCCTGAATTTGCGGAAAAACTCGTAGCCTCTATATCAGACCAGCTTATACGTCTGATTCTTTTAGCCTCATGAACTATAAAACCTATTAAAATTTCACTAAATTCTGATATTATCACTCGAGGCTTTATAGCTACTCCGGTAGGCTCTTTTATCTGCATCCATTTGGCCAAATTTATAACAGGTATAACAACTCCGCGCAGATCAAAAATTCCCTCTATATATTCAGGAACACCGGGTAATTCGGTCAAATTAGGCATCTTAATGATTTCACGCACTTTAGCAACATTTACTCCGTATATACCCTCATATACTTTGTCTCCCGTCTGCTTAAAGATGCGAAAATCAACAAGTTCCATTTCGTTTGAACCGGTTTTTAAAACTTTATCATCAAACATTTTGGCCCCTTGTATTGGCAAACTTAATATTTTTGTCATATTCTACTACAAAATAACTTTGATCGTATGCAAAACAAGGAATATTTATATACTCATAATTTTCAAATTTTATAATCTCTCCTTGATGAAAGTGTCCCTCAATGACGAATTTAGCGTCAAAATTTACTAAGTGTCTAGCTATAATCTCTCTAAAATTTAAAATTTTATAGCTTAAATTTTTATCTCTAAGTTTTGTAAAAATCGCTTTTGAAATTTTAAAATTTAAAATATTATCAATGAAGTTAATAGATTTTAAAAATAGCTTTAGCCTTAAAAATCTCAAAGCATATTTATCAACAAAAGGCAAAAATATATCTCCATGCGCTATCTGAACGCTCTCTTGATTTTGAGTTAAGAAATTTGCAGGCTGTTTTTCAATAGGATAGACATTGATATTTTTGAAAATTTTACTAAGATTAAAGTCGTGATTTCCTTCAAAATAATGAATCTCCATCCTTTCTCCAAGCTCGTCAAGAAGTTTTATATATTCACTCGCAAATTCAAGCGAATAGTCGCAAAAATCGGATAAGAAATCAAACATATCGCCCATTATAAAAAGTTGCGAGGTCTTTATCTCGCCCTCTTTTAGGGATTTTAAAAATTTTAAAAAATGGCGACGATTTTCATTTTCGTGAGCATCGGCAATAAAAATCGCTCCGTTTTTTATAATAGTTTGACTCATTTTAAGGCATTACGGTTAAAGTTGGTAAAGCCAAGCTCTCTTCAAATCCACTCATCAAATTCGCATTAGCTAAGGCTTGCGAGCTAGCTCCTCTTAAAAGATTATCAATGGCTGAATTTATAAAAATTTTATCTTCGCTTATATAGGCTGTGATATCGCAAAAGTGCGTTCCCGCAACGTCTTTTATATTTGAAGGCTTATCAATGATACGAATAAATTTCTCATTTTTATAAAATTTACGCAAAATTTCCAAGGGCTCTATCTGGCTATTTAGTTTAGCATATACGCTTACTAGCATTCCACGGGTTATAGGAAGCAGGTGAGGCACAAAGAGAGTTGGGATTTGAGTGCCGGCAAGAAGAGAAATTTGCTCTTTTATCTCGTCACTATGGCGGTGTTTTATAGGATTATAAGCGTTTGCATTTTCATTTACGCTTACAAAATGAGTTGTTGTACTTGCTTTTTTGCCAGCACCGCTGACACCGCTTTTTGCATCGATTATAACACCAAAATCTCTATCGATATATGGCAAAAACGCAGCTATATCTAAAATAGAGGCAGTAGGATAACAACCAGGATTTGCTATTAAATTTGCCGATTTTATCCTATCTCTATTTAGCTCTACCAGTCCATAAACGGCATTTGCCAAATTTTTTGGATCCAGATGTTCGCAGTAATTTTTCTCATAAAGGGCTTGACTTAGCCTATAATCAGCAGAAAAATCCACAACCTTTACACCTAAGCTTAAAAGCTCTTTGGCATACTTCATCGCCTCTTGATGGGGAAGAGCCAAAAATACAAGTTCACACTTTTTAGCAGCTTCTTTAGCGTCCGCTACTTTTACGTCAAACTCGAAAACACTCTTTAAAGATGGGAAAATCTCTTCTATTCTACTCTCAGAGCTTGCAGCTAGGTAGTTAATCTTAAATTTAGGATGATTTAAAAGCAGTTTTATTAGCTCAAATCCAGTATATCCGCTAACCCCTATTATTCCTACATTCATAATTAGTCTCCAAATTTAATAGGCCTATAATCTACCGAAACTATCTCCACGTCGCTTCTACCGTTTGGTAAATTTAAAGTCACTTCATCGCCTTCAAATTTACCTATTAGCTGCTTGGCAAGAGGCGAATTTATCGATATTAGACCGCGTTCTAAATTACTTTCAGGAGTGCCGACTAGGGTATATGTTCTTTCCATCTCGGTTTCAACGTCCATAATTACAACCGTAGAGCCGAATTTAACCTTTTCGTGCTCATATTCGGTCGGATCGATAACTTTTGCACGGCTTACTATATCGCTAAGCTCAGCTATTCTACTCTCGATAAAGGCCTGCTTCTCACGTGCCGCATGATACTCGGCATTCTCCTTAAGATCGCCGTGACTCCTTGCTATATCGATCTCCTCGACTATCTTAGGACGCTCTACGCTCTTTAAATTTTTAAGTTCGTTCGTTATCTTTTCATACCCAAAAACCGTCATTAATTCAGTCATTTTAATCCTTTTTTATTATATTAGCTACATTTTCGGCAGAGCCGTGCTTTAAATAGTTGCGTAGCTTTATACAACCTTCTATAAATTTATTTTTATCACAATTTTCATATGCTTTTAGTAAATTTTCAGCCGTTACCTCATCTTGCAAGAGCTCAATATGAAGCTTGTTCTCTCCCATAAAATCAAGCATTATATTAGCAAGACCTATAAATTTTAGCTTAACAAAAATCCTAGCTATAAATATATCAATGGCTTTAGCCTTATAGGCTAAAACAAACGGAGTCGCAATCAATGCCGCCTGAAGAGTGGCGGTTCCCGAGCAGATAAACGCAAATTCACTTTGCAAAAGGGCTCTTGGAGCGTTATTTACAACTTCAAATTCACCTATATCTCCGTAAATTTCCAGCTCATTCATCAAATGAGGAGGAACCACCAGCTGCTTTACTCCATCTATCTTTTTTGCAACTTCTCTAAAAATCGGCATCAGACGAGCTATCTCGGCCTTTCTAGAGCCCGGCATAAAAGCAAATTTCTTACTATCTATAAGAGTATTTTTACGCACTTTAAGCTCATCAAGCAATGGGTGTCCGACATAAATGCAGCGATTATAAAATTTGGCATCAAACGGCAAAATAGAAGCCAAGTTATCGCAATACTTTTCTACCTTTGCTACTCTTTTTGGCTTCCAAGCCCAAACCTGCGGCAATATATAATAAGTAATAGGAGCCTTAACGCCTGCCTCTTTTATCGCTTTTGCAAGAGGAAGATTAAATGCAGGAGAATCTATTAGCAAGATATGATCAGACTCTTTTGCTAGCTTTACCATCTCTTTTATAGCGCGCTTAGCTTTAAAATAAAGCGGCAATACTTCTACAAATCCCATTGCCGAAAATTCAGAACTCCTCATATAAGGCTTACCGAATTTCTCGTCAAAAATCCCTAAAATTTCATATTTAGGCAAAAATTCTAAAACCTCACCCAAATGCAAATTTGCAGAAGGCTCAAGGCATGAAACTAATAGTTTTTTACTCATTTTTATCCAAATTTTTTAGCTTCATTATAGCCGATTTAGGCTGAAAGTTAAGATTATTAAAAGATACAAGCCTTAAAACCAAATTTATAAAAAAGGATATAATTAGCTCAATAAAATTTCAAAGGAAAATTTTGAGAGAGATTCTAATCACAAATGATGACGGATTTGAGGCAAAAGGACTTCACGAACTAGCTAGAGCCTTAATGGAGATACCAAACACAAATGTAACCATAGTAGCTCCAAGCTCTGAAAAATCAGCTTGTGCACACTCTTTGACACTTACAAAACCGCTTAGATTTATAAAAATAGATGATAATTTTTTCAAGCTTGACGACGCTACCCCAAGCGATTGCGTATACTTAGCGCTTCACGCCTTATATCAAAAAAAACCTGATTTAGTAATATCTGGCATAAATCACGGTGCAAATTTGGGCGAGGATATAACCTATTCTGGAACGTGTGGAGCAGCGATGGAAGGAGTATTGCAAGGAATTAAATCAATCGCATTTTCGCAATTTTATAAAAATGACAGCATAGAGATGCTTGGCTTTTCTCTAGCAAGAGAGATAGTAAAATTTATAGTGCCAAAAGTACTTGACAATCAGATAAATTTGCCTGATAGACAATTTTTAAACGTAAACATCCCAGCGGTTACTCCAAAAGAGTTTAAAGGTTATCAAGTTGTGCCGGTAGGCAGGCGAAGCTATGCTACTCACGCTACACTTAACCGTAATCCAAGAGGGATAGAGTATTATTGGTTAGGAGTAGCTGCGCTTGATTATGAACAAGGCGAACCAAGCGATATAAGCGTTGTAAACGAAGGCTACGCGAGCCTTACTCCTATTATGCTTGATATGACGGCTCACTCAAGCCTAGAAATTTTAAAAAAGAGCATAAAATGAGCGAGATAATAGATAGATTTACTCGCATAAGATGGCTTGTGGGGGGTGACGGCTTTGAAAAACTTCAAAAGGCCAAAGTGCTAGTATGCGGAGTTGGAGGAGTCGGAGGAGTATGCGTAGACGCTCTAGCTCGAAGCGGAATCGGTGAAATCGTAATAATAGACAAAGACACTTTCGACATTACAAACCAAAATCGCCAAATTTACAGCGAAGCGGTAGGGGCTGTGAAAGTAGACGAATTTGCTAAAATTTATCCAAATATCAAGGCTTTAAAAGAGCTTATCACGCCTAAATTTATAGAAAATTTTGACTTTAGCAAATTTGATGTCGTAGTAGATGCCATAGATGATATGGCGGCAAAAATCGCTCTTGCTAATGCTGCGCCTAAAAAAATAATAGCCTCGATGGGGGGAGCAAAACGCATAGACGCCTCACAGGTAAAAGTAGCCTCTGTATGGCAAACCTACAATGATCCTCTTGCCAGAAAATATAGAAGCGAGCTTAAAAGATCAGGATTTCAAGGCGACTTTGAAGTGGTATTTTCTACGGAGTTACCACAGTGTAAAGAGCTTGGAAGCTTTATGGGAGTGACGGCTGTCTTTGGACTAAATTTAGCAAGTCTTACAGTAAAGAAAATTTTAGCCTAAAATCTTTTGATCTCTACAACCTTGCCGGTATCACTTCTAAGAAAGTAAATTTGTTTGCGCCCGGTGTATATAACATTTCCTTTGATTGTTATATTTAAATCAGGCGAAGGCTTAATGGTGGTTAATTCACCTTTAAAAATAAATTCACCGATCTTTCTGCCTAACTCATCTTGCCACGATAGAGCGCAGACTAATAAAATAATGGCGTAAAAAATTCGTATAAATTTTCTAAAAGGTGTATAGAAAATAAGATATCCGAATACAAAAGAGGTCGGTAAAATCCAAAGCCAAGGCACACTATCTACAAAAATTATATTAAAATATTCAGATACTTTATAATAGTCAAAATAGCTTGTTTTAAGCCCGACAAAAAGAGTAAAAATAACTGCTAAAACGAATAAAATTCCTATAAAAAAAGCGTTTATAAACTTCATATCGGCTCCTTTTAATAGTATTTATGTAAATTTACACTCTTAATGTAAAGTTTGGGCTTAAAATATATGCTTATTAATTTATCAGACATACCCCTGATCTATCATCGCATCAGCAACTTTTCTAAAACCTGCGATGTTTGAGCCTAAAACCAAGTTGCCTTCGTCTCCAAATTCCTTGCTCGTCTCGTAAGAGAGTTCAAAAATATGATTCATGATACCGTGAAGCATTCTATCTACTTTTTCAAAACTCCAAGATGTCATACCGGCATTTTGCATCATCTCTATTCCGCTAGTGCCGACTCCTCCCGCATTTGCAGCTTTTGCAGGAGCGAAATAAAAATCTTTTTGAGCTAGCATAAAATTTATCGCATCTAATGTGCTTGGCATGTTTGCACCCTCTGCGACAAAGCGACAACCGTTTGCGTAAAGCACTTTTATATCTGTTAAATGGATCTCGTTTTGAGTAGCACAAGGAAAAGCTCCGTCACAAGGCACATCCCAGACTCCATTTCTGCCCTCTTTATATTCGCTCACGCTTACATATTTTGCATTTGGTCTAAATTTCACATATTCGCTAAGTCTTTCACGCCTAACCTCTTTTATCTCCTTTAGTAAAGATACATCTATACCTTCGCTATCATATACGTAACCACTTGAATCAGAAGCCGTAATAGGCAATGCCCCCACCTGATAAAGCTTTTCTATGGTATATATGGCGACATTTCCGCTTCCGCTTACGGAGCATCTTTTGCCATCAAGATCAAGACCGGCTTTTTGAAGCATATTTTGAGTAAAATACACAACTCCATATCCTGTAGCCTCTGTTCTAGCAAGGCTTCCGCCCCAATTTAAGCCTTTGCCTGTTAAAATCCCATCAAATCTACCGGTTAGTTTTTTATACTGTCCAAACATATATCCAATCTCTCTAGCGCCCACACCTATATCGCCTGCTGGCACATCTACGGTGTTACCTATATGGCGGTATAGTTCGTTTATAAAAGCTTGGCAAAAACGCATTATCTCATTATCGCTTTTACCCTTTGGATCAAAACTGCTTCCGCCTTTTGCACCACCCATTCTAACGCCTGTAAGAGAGTTTTTAAAAATCTGCTCAAATGCTAAAAATTTCAGCACACCAAGATCAACACTAGGATGAAATCTAAGCCCGCCCTTATATGGACCAACTGCTGAATTGAATTGGATTCTATAGCCATTATGAACCTGGGGTCTTCCATTATCATCGGTATATGTCACTCTAAAAATAACCGTTCTTTCAGGGATTACTATGCGCTCTAATATGGCGTGTTTTTGGTATTTGCTCTCTTTTTTTATTAAAGGCTCTAAATTATAAAGCACCTCTGTAGCGGCTTGGACGAATACTGCCTGACCTGGGTTTGTCCTCTTTATCCACTCCAAAGTCTGGTTAATATATTCGCTCATTTTGGATCCTTTTTGATAGATTTTTATGGTGAAATATTAACACTGTAGTAAAAAAATTTTGTTTAAAGTTATTTTTATATTTTTATTTTAGGCATTTGATGTTACAGATTGAAACTAAATTTATTCTGGTTTAATATTAATGTATATTCTATAATGTTTTAAATGTAAAATTTAAAAGATAAGATTGAAATTTCAAGAAAGTATTGTTACAAAAAGACCTATCTAAGCTTTTTTATTCTTTTGTTTGAAATTTTATATATCCTTGAGCTTGCACTCTCTTTAAACTCGCTATCCACTATATTATCCGCTACGCTTTTTGCCCAAATTTCATCAAATTTCTCTCCGCTTAAATTTGCACTAGTTGAGTAAAGCCAGCCGTGAATATCAAGAAATTGAGCATGCTCGCACTCTTTAACAATTCGCACGGCCTTTAAATTTGGATATAAAAATGTAGTTTTTCTTGCTCGGCGAACTAAATTTTTAAATTTATCTGGAACTCGCACGAGTGTTTTTAGCTCGCTAAATTTTGATGTTGTGATAAGACATGGCTTATCTTCGTCTCGCCCTTTAATTCGGTTTAGTTCACGATAATCTTTGCTTAAAAATCCAGCTGTAGTATCGGTTTGGGCAAGATATATCATCTCGCCTTCTCCTTTTTAGAAAGTATTAAAATACAAGATATTATAAATACAAACCCGATAAAATCTAATAAAACAAACTCGGTCTTAAGCCAAAAATATCCAAAAATAGCGGCACTAACAGGCTCTATGCAAGCTATCATGCTAGCCTTGCTTGCACCTATTGTCTTAACGCCTACCATATAAAAACTAAAGGCAAAAATAGTGCCTAAGGTGACGACAGACAAAAACGCTAAAAAGCCATCAGTATCACTTACACCATCTAAACTCCAAGGTCTTGTTATAAGTGCCAAAGCAGCTCCAGCTATCACCATACCCCAGCCCAGGTTTAAGGCGACAGGATATTTTTTATTAAGTCTTGTCGGTACAAGGCTATAAATGACGATGCCTGTTGCGCTTATTAGAGCATAAACTAAAGCTTTTCCTCCGATGGCAAGAGTATTGAAATTTCCATGAGTTGCCAATAAAAAGACACCTAAAATAGCAAGTATTAAAGCGATTAGTTCATTTTGCTTTGGAAATCTTCTCTCCATTAAACATACAACAGCTAGTATCATTGCAGGCGCAGAGTATTGTATGACCGTTGCAACTGCGGCATTTGATAGCTCTATAGCACAAAAATATGTATATTGCGTCATCAAAAGACCGAAAAAAGCATATATCATAAGCTCTAAAAGCAACTTAGTATCTCTTATCGGTTTAAAAGCTAGCTTTGGATTTGAAATCATAAAATATATTACCAAAACCGTTCCAGCCAAAAATAGCCTGTAAGGAACAAGCCAATCTGGGCTTATATTTTTTTGTTCGAATAGATATTGTCCGCAAACCCCACTAAAACCCCATAAAATACCGCCAAAAAGTGTAGAGAGTATGCCCAAGAATTCGCTTATATTTTTTTGCATAGATCAACCTTAAGATTAAAAAATAAGTATATAAATTTAATCTTAATCACAAATAAAATATTACTTTATTTTAAATACTATTTCTTAAAAATCTAAGCTATATTGTTCAAGTAGTCGAATGTCTGAAAATTTACGTTTAAAATTGACAAAATTTGCATCTAACTCCTGTTTTCTTTTTTGAGAAATTTTAATAAATTCATCCTCTTTTTCTATACCTACAAATTTTCGTCCTAATAAATTTGCAGCTATTCCCGTCGTGCTTGAACCGCTAAAAGGATCGCAGATAAGGCTATTTGCACTGCTTGCCATCAAAATTATACGCACTAAAAGAGAAAGCGGCTTTTGCGTCGGATGCTTGCCGCAGCTTTTCTCCCAAGGAGCAATAGCCGGAAAACTCCAAACATCTTTCATCTGTTTATCGCCGTTTAGTTTTTTCATAAGTTCGTAGTTAAATATATGCTTATGCTTTTCACTCTTTCTTGCCCAGATAATCTGCTCTGTGCTGTGAGTTAGGTATCTACAGCTAAAATTTGGAGGCGGATTTGTCTTTTGCCATGTTATGATATTTAAAATTTTATAATCCAGCTTTTGCAAAGCTCGCCCGATAGAAAAGATATTATGATAGGTTCCGCTTATCATTACACTTCCGTTGTCGGTTAGCGCATTTTTGGCTAGGCTAAGCCAAGAGAGGTTAAATTTATCTATCTCATCTATGCCATAGCTCTTATCCCACTCGCCTTTATTGACGCTTACTATGCGTCCGCTTTGGATACTTAAGCCGTTATTTGATAAAAAATATGGCGGATCGGCAAAGATTAGATCAAATTCTTTTGTAAATTTCGGCAAAATTTCAAAGCAATCGCCTTGAAGAAGAGTGAAGTTGCTTTCTACTTTATCAGCCATGTTTTAGCTCACTAGTAAAAAGATGAAGCGTAGATAAGTTGTAAATCTTCACACTTTTATAAGCTTCTTCAAGCTTATTTTTAGCACTTAACCAGCCTTGTCCGTCTGTTATCCAAACGAATTTAAATCTGTCATAAAGTGAAACTTTGTGCGAAATTTCTATATAGGATCTGGCTACTTCATTTAGTTTTGAACCGCCCGTATTATAAAAATTTGTCTCTATCAAATATGTTAGCTCACCAGCTTTGATAACAAAATCAAATCTCTTTTGATCGCTTCCTAAATCTAAGCCAAGGCTTAGGTTGCTAACTTCAGTTTGAAAACAAATATTAACAGACTTTTTAAGTATGATAAAGAGTGCTTTGATGTCTTAAATTTGCTTATTGCGGTTCGTGATAAAAATACAGATGTAATTGATAATAACAGGGTTTTAACTAAGATTAAGACATATTTTAACGACCCAGAAAAAATCTATGAATTTTTTTGTGAAACAGGACTTGATAAAGTTTTTATAAGTGGGAAAATTAAAAATTTATGATTATGTATTTGGAGTAGAAGTGGGGCTTGATACAAATGCTCGTAAAAATCGCGGTGGAAGCAATTTTGCGCGAATTATTTCAGAATATTTTAATAGTGAAAATATTTGTTTTCAAATCATCTTTACCAAGCAAAAAATTAAGCGCATGAAGCTTTATCGAAACAATTTGCAAATTTTCATCACACTTTTTAAAATCGGTAAAATAACCTAAATTTGCATTAGTTTTCCTAAGCATCCCTAAAAAATCATAAAAATTTGTTAAATTTTGCTCCATTAAAAACCTAAATTTTAAATTTCAGACTTAATTTGTTCTTTGGCTTCAAATTCCACACAGCAAAAATCATCTGCGCTTAAAATCACTTCACATTTATTATAAGCTGATTTTGCGATCTTACACGCTTCTTCTTTATTTTTTGCTTTAATAACAAGCTTTTTTACAAGTGTCTCGGTTATTTGAACTTCAAATTCCAACTTGAACCTTTAAATTTTCTTTTTCATATAGTTTTACTATGCTATCATAATCAACAAAACGCACGCTATTAGCAATACTTTCATATATGGATGCGTTAATTACGCTATCAAATTGAGCGCGTCTATTTTTATCTGCAACTATAAACATCGTAGCGTTAAAGTCTTGAAGTTCATAAAATTTATTAAGAGAATTTTTAAAATCAGTTGAGTGCTCTACTTCAAAAAACGAATGAGGCAGCTTGCGTTCGTTAAACCATATCGCATCGATAGTTTTAGCAATTTTTATGATTTTTGGATAAGAAAATTCATAAATTTCACTAGTCGTAGCTACTTCATGTAGTTTTTTATCGATGAAAAATCTATTTTTATCTTGTGGAGGTATATAAGTATAAAAATTTCTTAAATTCCCGATTTGTGCGATAATTCCTTGAAAATAAGAGTGGGTAAACTCATTCTCTCGTGTAATCTCTTTTATATTAAGCTTTGATAAAATTTCGCTTTTAAATTCGCTAAGACCCCAAAGTCCGGGCTGAATTTTAAAAAATTCTTTATTTGTCTGAACTATCCTGCGTATCGTGGCAAACGGAGTTTTAGTCTGCCACGAACTAACATCGGTTAGTCTATAAAGCTGTGAAAACGTAGCCAAATTTCCGTTTTCAACCATAGCTTTTATGACAAAATCTTTTTGCTTCATTTAAACTATTTCGTTAAATAATCCTGTAAACTTTTTACTTCCAAAGCTGAACCATCTTGAACGCTTCTAATCGACTTTGCAGCGGCAAGCGCAGCAGCGATAGTCGTAAAATAAGGAATTTTAAATCGCAATATATTTTGGCGAATTTTCTTGCCATCCTCGGCGTTTGATTTGCTGTCGCTTGTGTTTATAACAAGCGAGATATCGCCGTTTTTGAGCATATCTTCCACGTTTGGACGACCTTCGCTGATCTTATACACAAATTCCGCATCTACATTGCTATATTTTAAAATTTTATGCGTTCCACCTGTTGCTATTATCTTAAACCCTAATTTTATAAACTCTTTTGCAAGATTAACAGCATATGTCTTGTCATTATCCGCAAGAGTTAAGAAGACAAGTCCCACTGTCGGAAGCGAGTTGTTGGCTGCAATTTGCGACTTGGCAAAGCTTCTTGCAAAATCACTGCTGATACCCATAACTTCGCCCGTTGATTTCATCTCAGGGCCAAGGATTAAGTCTGCGCCGCTTAGTTTATTAAACGGAAATACCGCTTCTTTAACGCAAACGTGATTTTTAACGCGCGGTTTTAGGATGCCCTCCTCTTCAAAGACGACTCCGTAAGCGTCGTAAAATTTAAGCGCTTCACGCAAATTTCCTTGCCACATAACGCGGGTTGCAACCTTTGCCATAGGAACGCCCGTAGCCTTACTTACAAAAGGCACGGTGCGACTTGCGCGAGGGTTTACTTCTATCATATATAGCTCGTTTTGATAGATAGCAAACTGGATATTCATAAGTCCCACAACGCCCAAATTTAGTGCTATATCGCGAGTTTGGCTCTCGACTTTTTTTATCATCTCGCTACTTAAACTCATTGGTGGCAGTATGCACGCGCTATCGCCTGAGTGGATACCCGCCTCCTCGATATGCTGCATAATAGCACCGATATATACATCCTTGCCGTCGCTTATTGCATCGACATCAAGCTCAATAGCATCTTGCAAGAATTTATCAAGCAATACAGGAGAATTGTTGCTTACATTCACAGCTTCGCTCATATACTCTTTTAGTTCAGCCTCACTATGAACTCTTCTCATAGCACGTCCGCCAAGTACATAGCTAGGACGCACAAGCACCGGATAACCTATGGTATTAGCCTTTCTAATAGCCTCGCTTTCGCTTGTAGCGGTATCGTTAACGGGTTGCTTTACTCCGATTTTATTTATAAATTCGCTAAATTTCTTTCTATCTTCTGCGATATCAATAACGCGAGCAGTAGTTCCGATAATCTTAGCACCGGCTATAGTTAAGCGCTTAGCAAATTTAAGAGGAGTTTGTCCTCCGAAATGCACTATCACTCCATCTGGCTTTTCGCGTTCGATGACTGAGCGTACATGCTCAAAATCAATCGGCTCAAAATAAAGCACATCGCTCGTGTCGTAATCTGTTGATACAGTCTCTGGATTACAGTTATACATTATAGTCTTTACGCCAAGATCGCGAAGAGCGTAGCTTGCATGTACGCAGCAATAATCAAATTCTATGCCTTGACCTATTCGGTTTGGTCCACCGCCTATTATCATCACTTTTTTAGAATCATCGGCTAATAAATTTTGTGGAATTTTAGTGATATTTGTCGTAGAATACAGATACGAAGTAAGCGCTTTTAACTCTCCTGCGCAAGTATCTACCTCATTGTATTCAAGATTAATACCAAGCTTATTTCTAGCAAAATAGATATCATTTTGACTAAGTTCAAGATTGTCTTTTAAATTTATAAGATGAGCTATCATCTTATCGCTAAAGCCCATTGATTTGGCTTCGCGAAGCAAATTTTCATCATTTAATATATCCATATCAATTCTATCTTCAAATTCAACTATTTGGCGAATTTGATCCAAAAACCAAGGATCTATCTTGCTATATTCGCTAATTTCATCTATACTAAGTCCGTCTCTAAATGCTTGAGCGATCATCAAAAGACGATTTTCATTAGCGTTTCTAAGTCCGTAAATCAAAGCGTTTTTATCTAAATTTAAAAAGTTAAATCCATAAAAATCCTTTTCCATCGAGCAAAGTGCCTTTTGAATACTCTCTTTAAACGTCCTTCCTATAGCCATTACTTCACCCACAGACTTCATCGCCGTGCCTAAATACGGATTCGCACCTGGAAATTTTTCAAAAGTAAAGCGAGGAATTTTAGTCACTATATAATCAATTGCGGGCTCTCTTGATGCAGGAGTATCGGCTATATCGTTTTTTATCTCGTCTAGGCTAAAGCCAACGGCAAGAAGAGTAGCAACCTTTGCTATAGGATAACCTGTAGCCTTACTGGCAAGCGCAGAACTACGGCTAACACGCGGGTTCATTTCTATAACTACCATTCTACCATTTTTCGGATTTATAGCAAACTGCATATTGCTTCCACCGGTATCTACACCTATCTCCCTGATAATCGCAAAGCTTGCTTCGCGCATCTTTTGATACTCTTTATCTGTTAGAGTAAGCGCTGGGGCTATAGTGATAGAATCTCCCGTATGCACACCCATTGGATCGAGGTTTTCGATAGAACATACTATAATGCAACTGTCTTTGCTATCTCTAATAACCTCCATCTCATACTCTTTCCAGCCAAGCAAACTCTCCTCTATTAAAATTTCATGTATCGGGCTTGCATCTATGCCAGCTTGCGCAAGCTCTCTAAACTCATCAATATTATATGCAACTCCGCTTCCTGCGCCACCTAGAGTAAAAGACGCTCTAATAATAAGAGGAAATCCTATCTCATTAGCAGCTGACATAGCTTCTTCGAGGTTATAAGCGTATCTACTCTTTGGCAGATCCATACCTATTCTTTGCATAGCAGCTTTAAATTCCTGTCTATCCTCACCCTTTTTGATCGCCTCAGGTCTAGCGCCTAAGAATTTCACGCCTTCAAGCATTCCTGATTCATGTAGCTGCATAGCCACGTTTAAAGCCACTTGTCCACCCATAGTAGGCAAAATGGCATCTACATTTTCTTTATCGATTATACGTTTTATACTCTCTTTTGTAATAGGCTCTACATAAGTAGCATCGGCAAAATCAGGATCGGTCATGATGGTAGCTGGGTTTGAGTTAATAAGCACGACCTTATAGCCTAAACTCTTTAGAGTCTTAGCCGCCTGCGTGCCACTATAATCAAATTCGCAAGCTTGACCGATAACAATAGGTCCTGAGCCTATCAATAAAACTGTTTTTATATCTTCTCTTTTTGGCATTATTTTTCCTTTGTAACTGCATATAGATATGATGGAATATCAACTTTTACGTATGGTTCTACCAATACGCTCTTATATAAACTCTCTTCAATAACTTTTGTAACTTTTCCTACAGGAACTCCGCTAAAAAATATCCCGTCAAGCCCACTTGTATAGACCTCATCGCCCTCTTTTGGATGAAGCCATTGAGGAATAAATTTTATCAAAAGTCCGTTCTTATTGCCATGTGCTACACCTGGGATCTTTTCATTTCCCACAAAAACCGCAAATATATTTTTAGGATCATTTTGCAAGATGGCCATTGGGCGATCGTCTTTAGATACTACTATACCGGCACTCTTACCCTGATAGATAAGCCCATAAATTTTAGAGCTATTAAAATCATCAAATTTATCAAGCCAAATTTTATTATAATCGCTTATATTTACATAGCTTAATGCTCTAACGAGCTGAATTTTGGGCTCATATATGCTTGAATTTTTATCTATCAAAATTTCATTTAGCTCTTTAGCAAATGAGGCTAAAAGAACGGCAGACTTTTCAAGCTCAACATTTTGAGCTCTAAGAGATATTATCTCCTCTTTTTGTCTAAAATGCTCATTTACCTTGTTGACTATAAATTTAATGCCATCATCATACATTTTGACAATAGAACTATTTAAATTTACAACCTCTTTGCTAAATATCTCACCCTTGTAAAGAGAGCCAAGCACCAAGGCTCCGATTAAAATAACAAATAAAATTTTACTCTTCATTTGTTAGTTGTTGCAAAAGTCCTATCTCTTCTAAGGCCTTACCAGTTCCTCTTGCAACAGCCATTAGCGGCTCATCGGCCACGAACACAGGAAGCTTCACTATATCAGATAGATATTTATCAAGTCCTCTTATCAGAGCTCCACCACCTGTTAAAACCACTCCATTTTCTACAATATCTCCGGCAAGATCTGGCGGCATCATTTCAAGCACTGTTTTTAAGGCGTCAGCTATCTCTTTAAGAGGCTCTCTCATCGCCTCTCGCACATCTTCACTAGTTAGTTCTATCCTGCTTAAAAGTCCGCTTACTTGATCGCGCCCTTTGACTACGATAGTAAGCTCTTGAGGAAGCTGTATAGCAGAGCCTACTTGGATCTTTATATCCTCTCCAGCTCTTTCGCCTATTAAAAGGTTGTATTTTTCTTTTATGTAGTTTACTATGCTCATATCAATCTTATCGCCAGCAGTTCGAATTGATTTACTGATAACCAGACCTCCTAAGGAGACAACTCCTATCTCAGTAGTTCCTCCGCCGATATCTACAACCAAATTTCCTTGCGGCTCACGAACCGGCAAATTTGCTCCAATTGCCGCAGCCATAGGCTCTTCTATCAAAAACACCTCTCTAGCGCCCGCACTAAGTGCACTTTCTCGAACGGCTTTTCTCTCAACCTGAGTTAATCCATAAGGCACCGAAATAATAATACGCGGACGAATGAAGCTTTTACGTTTATGTGTCTTTTCTATGAAGTATCTAATCATCTTTTCAGTCATATCAAAGTCAGCTATAACGCCGTCTCTCATCGGTCTTATAGCCTCTATATCGCCGGGAGTCTTACCTACCATCTCCTTGGCTTCATGTCCTACTGCTAGAATTTTTTGCTTACCGTATTTTTCACGTTGCACGGCAACTACTGAAGGCTCATTTATTATAATGCCTTTATCTTTTACTAACACAAGAGTGTTTGCCGTGCCCAAATCTATACCCATATCACTTGAGAAAAATCCAATAATTTGATCTAAAATCATCTTTTACCTTTTATATTATGCGCTTAGTTTGTTTTGCTTTACTAAAATTGGCTTAGCGCCGCCGCTTACAACATCTTTTGTGATCACTACCTCATATCCGCCAAGCTCCGGTAGCTCATACATAATATCTATCATTACCTCTTCCATTATGCTTCTAAGCCCTCTTGCGCCCGTCTTTCGCTCGATCGCAAGTCTAGCAACCTCTCTTAGCGCCTCATCGTCAAATTTAAGCGTCGCTTTATCTATCGCAAATAGCTTTTGATACTGCTTTAAGATCGCGTTTTTCGGCTCGGTAAGAATTCTCACCATATCATCTTCGGTAATCTCATTTAGCGTAGCTACGACGTGAAGCCTTCCGATAAGCTCAGGTATAAGTCCAAAATGCACCAGATCATCAGGCTCAAGTAGCTGAAGTAAATTTGACCTCTCATCTTTACTGCGCTTGTCTTGGTTAAATCCAAGCACGTTTTTACCGATGCGTCTTTCCACGATATCGCTAAGTCCGTCAAACGCCCCGCCACAAACAAACAAAATGTTTGAAGTATCTATCTGGATAAAGTCTTGGTTTGGATGCTTTCTTCCGCCTTTTGGAGGGATATTTACGACACTTCCTTCGATTATCTTAAGAAGCGCTTGCTGTACGCCCTCGCCTGAAACATCGCGCGTTATCGAGCGGTTTTCACTCATCCTTGCTATCTTATCGATCTCATCTACAAATACAATGCCCTGTTCGGCTCTTTTCACATCGCCATCAGCCGCCTGAAGCAAGCGAGTTAGGATGTTTTCCACGTCTTCGCCTACGTATCCAGCCTCAGTTAGACTTGTCGCGTCACAAATGGCTATAGGCACATCAAGAAACCTAGACAAAGTTTGAGCCATTAGCGTTTTACCGCTTCCAGTAGGTCCTACAAGCAAGATATTTGACTTTGAAATTTCGGTATCATCTTCGATCTCGCTTTGCTTAAAAATTCTCTTGTAGTGGTTATAAACTCCTACGCTAAATACCTTTTTTGCGGTATCTTGACCAACAACGTAGTTATCAAGTACCTCTTTTAGCTCTTTTGGAGTCAAATTTTTATAATCATGCTTTAAAATTTCTTCGTTTTTTTCAAGGCTGGTATCACCGTAAATCATATTGTAAGCGGCATTTATGCAGTATTCGCATATGAAAGCATGCCCGTCTATATCAGATAGCAGCCTTCTGTCGCTTGACTCGACTTCGCCGCAAAAATTACACTTTTTTGCCATTATTCTCTTCCTTTTGCAAGCGGAATTCCCCGCGTCGTGCTTAGTATAAATTCGCACATTTTTTTTACATTTTCGTTATTTTGAGTTTTCAAAAGCTCGCCCGCAGCCTCTTTTAACCCGCCTTCGTGTCTAAATAAAAATTTATACGCTCTGTTTATCTCTTCAACATTTTCTTTATCAAATCTTCTGCGAATTCCAACCAAATTTAGCCCTCTTATATAGGCTCTGTTGCCCTCGGCCAAGCAAAACGGCACCACATCTTGGCTAAGCGCGCTTGCACCTGCTATCATGCAACTTTCGCCGATTCGCACGAACTGATGCACCGGAGTTAGTCCGCCAACCACGGCGAAATCTCCCATCTCAACGTGTCCTGCCAATGTTGCGTTGTTTGCTAAAATTACGTTATTGCCGATTATACAGTCATGCGCTATGTGACAATACGCCATGATAAAGGCACTGTCGCCGATTCTAGTTAGCCCATCGCCCTTATGCGTGCCTGAATTTATGGTGCAAAATTCGCGGATTGTAGCGTTTTTACCTATTCGCACACCGGTATCGCTTTCAGGCTTATAGCTGATATCTTGAGGTATATCGCCCACGATCGCGTAGCTATAAATTTTACTAAAATCGCCTATATGCGTATCACCAACGATCCTAGCTCCTTGCTTAACAAGCACGCCGTTACCAAGCACCACGTCTTTTCCGACATAGGCATAGGCTTCGATTATCGCGTCTTTGCCGATCTTAGCGCCGTCTTCTACGACTGCTGTTTTATGGATATTTTTCATCAAATTTTGCCTATTTATCAACTTTTCTTACTTATCAACTATCATCGCTTTTAGCTCGGCTTCGCAAGCAAGCACTCCATCCACATAAGCCTTGCCGTCAAGAACCCAGATATTTCCTTTGTGTTTTAGCACTTCAAGGCGGTACTCTAGCCTGTCGCCAGGGCGGATCGGATGGCGAAATTTAGCCCTATCTATGCTCATAAAATAGACAACTTTATTTTCAATGCCCGCCTGATGTTCATCACTCATGCTCTTAAATGCGAGCACTCCGCCGGCTTGAGCCATACCCTCGATAATCATAACGCCCGGATATATCGGATGATCTGGAAAATGTCCTTGAAAGACCGGTTCGCCGATGGTTACGTTTTTGTAAGCTACGATGTGCTTTGCCGGCTCGATCTCTACGACTCTATCGATGAGCAAAAAAGGATATCTGTGCGGGAGGATTTTTTGAATTTGCATTATATCTATCACTGCTAAGCCTTAATTATTAAAATATAGACCCGATTTTAGCTAATTTTTGCTAAGAGAAAGATTATTATTTAAAATTTAATTAAGACTTTGATAAAAATCATTTTTTTGACTATAAAAATATAATAAGAAGAATTAATTTTACTAAGCTATTTTAACTACAAAACCTTATTGCAACTTATAGCATTTTTTCAAAGAATAATTTTTTATACTATATTTAAATTTTTTTAGCAAAAAACTTGTAAAATTAAAATAAAAATTAAAACAAAGCAGTAAATGGGTCAATAAATAATTTAAATATTATTACAAAATAATATCAGATATTAATAATTCATTTGTATTATAGTATAATAATCAAACTCTAAAATATCAAAAAATTGTCAAAAAAATAACTTGATATTTAAAAATTTATTGTGAGTTTACACTTAATAAAATATGTTACTTGATTTAAAATGCTAAAATTCATAACATCTAAGAAAATATATACATTATATTTCCAAGATATGAGTTTTTAAAGTTATAGTAAAATTTTATTTGATCATCGGAAATAATCAATGGATAATAAAAAGCAACTTAAAATTTTAATTATGAAATTTAGACACATAGGTGATGTTTTATTAACTACTCCTATTTTAACAAATTTAAGACATTATTTTCCAGATGCCATTATAGATTTTGCGCTGAACAAAGGTTGTGAAGCTATGATAGAAGGCAATCCCAATATTAGAAAAATACATATTTATGACAGACAGAAAGTTCAAAATTCAAGCTTTCTAAAAAAAATAATAACTGAACTAAGATATGCAAATACTATAAAAAAAGAAAATTACGACATTGCAATTCAAACAACCGAAGGTGACCGCGGTATAATAATAGCCAAATATGCCAAAATAAAAAGAATAGTTGGATATGAAGGAAAAAATAAGATATTAAACAGGCTAATAACAGATATAGTTCCCATGTCAAAAAATCCGAAACATATGGTCGAAACGAATTTAGACTCATTGAGGACTATTGGAATAGAACCAATATGTAAAAAAGTTATGCTATACTCAAATAAAGATCCAATATCCCATCTTCAACTACCAAAGACCTTTGCACATATGCATCTAACCAGCAGATGGATGTTTAAATGTGCTAAAGATGAGCTTATGGCAGAAATTATAGATTTTTGTCAAGATGAGCTTAAAGTAAAAGTAGTAATAACAAGCGATAAAAATGAAATAGAATTAAAAAAGCTTGATGAAGTAGTTAACCTCTGTAAAACCAAACCTATAAATTTAGGTGGTCAAATTAACCTTAAGCAAGTTGCAGCACTCAGCAAAATTTCTGCTCTTTATATTGGTGTAGACACTGCTATTATGCATATGGCAGCTGCAAACAATACACCTTGCATAGCTCTTTTTGGTCCAAGCAACGCACAAATTTGGGGACCTTGGGATAACGATATTTGCCAAAACTATTTAAACCACAGAGGAAATCAAGGTATAGGTAAACATTTTGTATTTCAAAAAGATTGGGAATGTATATCATGCCAAAAAGCAGGCTGTCAGGACTCAAGGATAAGTAGATGTTTAATTGAATTTAGCAAAGAAGAAATATTAGAAATAAAAGATAAGATAAGAGAAAAGATAGATGAATATACTATACACAGAAACACTTTATAATTGGGGTGGGCAACAAAATAAAGTGATAAACGAGATGATTTTTGCTCGCGAACTTGGACATAATGTAATGCTATTTTGCAATCCAAATTCACAAATTTCAGAAGTTGCCAAAGAAAAAGGATTTGAAGTTTTAGAATTTAAGATGAGCAAAACAAATTATCATAAAAGTGTACCAAGATTGTGTAAGATAATAAAAGAAAAAAACATAAATTTAGTTATAACAAATGGCTCAACAGACAGCTGGGTAGGAGCTATGGCAGGAGTGTTTTATCGCAATAAAGGAGTTAAATTTGCTAGAGAAAGGCATAATCAATTCCCAATTAGAGGAGTAGCTAGTAAATTTATGCATAAAAAATTATTTGATAAAATAATATCAGTAAGTCCATCTGTAAGTGAATACCTAAAAGATATAGGCGTAGCAGAAGATAAGATTTTTTATATGCCTACAACTGTTGATTTTAAAAATTTAAATAATTCAAATTCTACTTTTAAACAAGAATTTAATATACCAAAAGAAGCGATAACTGTTGGGATGTTTTCTGCACTTTATAGAAAAAAAGGGGTTTACGAATTTGCTAATTCACTTAAAAAAGTAATAAATGAAAACAAAAATGTTTGGGGAATTTTTGGTGGAGATATCAGAAGTGATATTAAAGAAGAAATTTATTCTATTTTTGATAACAGTTTAAAAAATAGAATTATTTTTACTGGTTTTAGAAAAGATATTGCAAATGTTATTAAAGGTATTGATATTTTTGTTTTCCCATCACACACAGAAGGTTTACCTACTGCGCTTCTTGAAGCTATGGCACTATCTAGACCCGTAGTAGCATTTGATATAAAACCTATGAATTTATTACTAAGAGAAAGGGGAATTTGTGTAGATTTTTTAGATATACAAAAACTTGCAGAAGCAATAATTTTATATATAAAAGATAAACATAAAAGAGATACAGATGGAAAGAACGCAGCAGAATTTGTATCACAAAATTATGACACACAAATAGCAAAAAACAACACAAAGATTTTCCTGGAGCGACTATGACAAGACCTCTTTGCATACTAACCATGCATCATTGCTCACCTATAAAAGATGAGCTAACTATTTCGCCAGACACTTTAGAGAAAACATTAAAGCAAATTTTGAATATGGGTTTTATATTTATAAATTACCAAAATTTCAAAGATATCTTATTCAATAGAAACCAATCAAAGCAAAAAAGTATTTTACTAACCTTTGATGATGGATATTTTGATAATTATAAATATGCATTTCCAGTGTTAAAAAAACTTAAAATACCTGCGGTTTGTTTTCTAGTAACTGATAATATAAGTGATTTTAAACGTGAAGATTATAACTTTAGATTAAAACCGCATAAGGATATAGATTATGAAAAAGATATAGAACATTTTTTAAATTTAGATGAAATTTATGAGATGAAAGAGAGCGGAATTTTTGAATTTGACAGTCATACAGCTACTCATTTTTCCTGCAAAAGCAATAATGAAGAGAGATTAAAAAATGAACTTAACAAATCGTATGAGAAGATCAAAAAAATATTTCCAGATAAAAAAGAGTTTGGTTTTTGCTGGCCAAAAGGGCATTTTAATAATATATCTATGAAGCTAATCAAAGAGTCTAAATATGAATTTGCTTTTAGCGTACTTGATGGAGGATACTGTACTGGAGATGATAAATTTAAAATACGTCGAATAGATATCTCAAGTTTTAAAAACGAGAATGAGTATCTCTTTAGAATAAAGAAAAAACTAATAATTTACAGCACTCCAATTATTGGAAATTTATATTCAATTTTTAGAAACAAGAAATTTACATAGAACTTATTTGTCTGTTTACAAATAAATAAACACCAAAAATATTACTTTGAAAAATTCAAATCTAATAATAAAAAATATACATTTTAATCATTAAACTCTACAAAAACACAATCTAAAATAAAATTAATAAATTAAATGAACTCTATACTATTATCAAGAATTCTAGCTGATGTTTTTATCAATCTTATTTTTATATTTTTTATAAATACTATATATGTATAAAGAAAAATTGATCGAGTAATCAAATAAATATATTAAAAATCCAAAATATATTTTAACTTTACATTTTATATTATAATTTTTAAGACTATATAGTTACTTTTGAAAAACCAAAACCTCCCTGCTGTCGTTATAGGTTACGCTTTTGCCATAAATTTCATATCTGCCTGCTAAAATTTGATCAAGCACGATTATAGGATTCTGGCTAAAATCCCCACAAATTTCTCGTCTTAAATTTAGCTCAGCTTCCACGCTTAGCGGATTTTTGCAAAGCTCGCTAACGCTTGCGAATTTACACCCCGTAAGTTCGTTAAATTTAGCTAAACTCATCATCGTTACACCGTCTCTAAGCTCATCAAGCAAATTTTTTGCCTCATTTACGCTAAATTTCACGCTCGCACGCTTAAAATTTGAGTAGAGCAAAAAGTAGCTAGGCACAACTAATTTATCAAATTTCACATTTGCTCTAAGTAGGCGGTAGTTTAAAAAATACTTGCGCGAAAGATGAAATTTCACGCCCTTTTCTTCGCACTCTCGCACTTTTTTATAAAGCTCAAGCCGCTCTTCGATACTGCCCGGCAAAACACGCCCATTTATCTCGCTTGCAAGCTCGCTTAACGGCAAATTTTGCGCTTCTCGCTGCTTGCTAAGCCCAAAGATGCACCCGCAGTAATTTTGATGATAGAGTTTGTCTTTTTTAGCCAGTTCAAACTGCTCGTTTGTGCCGCCATTTTTTCGGTAATCAACCGCCACAGCTTCAAGATTATAGCCCTCTACTGCCTCTTTAAGCGAAGCTTCAAGCTGGCTAAAATCCTTCTTTGGACTCATTAAAAGTGTCGTTGTAACCGACTTTTGTCCAAGCTCAATCGCCTTAGCAGCCGAGTTTCCAACGCGAAAATCAAAGCAGTATTTGCAGCGCTTGCCCTTTTCAGGCTCATCTTCAAGCCCTTTAGTTCCCGCAAGCCAGCTTTCATAGTCGTATTCGCCGCATAGAAGCTTAATACCCATCGCGTCGCACGAACGCTTAACGTCCTCGTAGCGCATCAAAAATTCGCTATACGGATGGATGTTTGGATCGTAAAAATAGCCGATCAGCTCCTCGTCCGGAAAATCCTCGCGCAAACGACGTAAAAAGTAGTGACTATCAACCGAACAGCAGATATGAACTAGCAAATTTCTCCTTTTTTATTGTTGTTTTATAGCAATTTTAGCTGCAAATTTTAAATCAGCTCAAAAACTCTCTGATCTTAACTTCGCATTCACTGATAGAGCCGCTAAATTTCTCCTCAAATTGCGAGCAGTTAAAAGTGCGCTGACGCTTAGCAAGCTGAGCCGTATGTGTTGAAATCAGCTCAAAAAGCTCGCTTTCATCGATCTTGCCTCTTAAAAACTCGCCGCACTCTTTAAGACCTATTGACTTAAGCGGTTTTGGCTCATCGGGATACTTCTCAAACAAAAATTTAGCCTCAGCCAAAAGCCCTTTTTCAAGCATATTTTCGGTGCGAATTTTTATGCGCTCACGCAAAATTTCCCTATCCCAAACTATCTCGAAAATCTTTAAATTTGAGATGATAGGCTCATAAGTATTTTCTTGCAAATAAACACTTGGAGCGGTTGAAATTTGCAAGTTTTGCACCGCCTTACACTGCACGATTTTAATCAAATTTTCAAGCCCAAGCTCTTGGACGGGATTTTCGGTCTTTAAAATATGAACGTAAATTTCAAGCCATTTATTTAGCCTATATGTGTCATTTTGGCTAAATTTAGAAGCAAAAACGGGATCTATTTTGCTTGCAAATTCATGGATTTCAGCGTTACTAAGTCCGCTTTCAAGTCGCTCAAATTTTGGAGAAAGCCCTGAGATTAAGGATTTTAGATAAAATCCGCTTCCACCTGTTATAAATAAATTTTTGCCGCTTTCTAAAGCAAATTCGCGAGCTTGTTTATAAATTTTAAAAAACATTCCCACGTCAAAATGCTCATTTGGATATATTAAATTTATCCCAAAATGTCTCACGCTGGCAAGCTCCACTTCGCTTGGCTTGGCACTTGCGATATTGATCTCTTTATAGACGCAAAGCGAATCAAGACTTAAGATAACGCCGTTAAATTCGCTTGCAAGCTTAAGTACAAGATCGGTCTTGCCGCTTGCCGTAGCACCGATTATAGCAAGCTCTTTCAATGGTAAAGTCCTGAAAAAAGCAATACATCATCACTATTTTGGTTTGAAGTATCGTTTTTTATCAAATTTATTAAGATTTTAGATACACAAGGAGCGAAAAGAGCTTCATTTAATCCAAAGCCAGCGATATAAGCTAAATTTTCATAGCTTTCATCTCGTCCAAAAATAGGGAGAGAATTTGGAGTCATGGCTACGTTGTAAGCTCTAAAAATAGGATTTTTAAGCTCAAAAAAAGAGCAAAAAGGCTTAAGTTTGGAAAGAGAAGCGTTGATATCCTCCATATTAATCTCGCTATCTACAGCTCCTAGCTTAGGTTTTGTAGATATGTTCACTTTTGAACCATTAGCCAAAACTCTCATAGATAGATCATCTATCAAAAGAGCGTTTTGAGGCTTTAAATCATTACTAGCGTCAAATGTAATATCGTAAATTTTAGCAGGCAAAATTTCAAAATTTATACCAAATTTTTTAGCCAACTCGACATTTGATCCAATAGCTTGGATAAAATTTTTAGCCTCATATCTAGCCTTTAATCCCTTTGCAGCGATTATTGAGCCTCCACCTACTTCATAATCCATTATCTCATCTTCTATGAACTCTACTCTATTTTGCTTTAGGTAATTTTTCAAATTTTCATAGAGCTTTTGCGTATTAATTTTGGCGTTTTGATTTAAATTTATAGCACCTTTTAAATTTTGATTAACAAATCCAAAATCTTTTCTAGACTCATCTACGTTTAAAATCTCATAATCTTTATCGCCAAATTTTATCCTCTCAAGCGCCTTTTTATAGCCTTGATTTTCAAAAAATAAAACAGTCGAATCTTCTCTTTTGAAGTCAAAATCTCCGATATCTAACTTTAAATTTTCATAAATCTCATAGCTTCTAAGGCCATATTTTTTGGTTAAAATTTGAAGTTTTTTACTAAAATTTTCACTATTTAACCCAAATTTTACAAGTTTACTTAATGCAGATTTTTCAAATAAATTTGTAAGAGAAAATCTTGTTTTTCCGGTTGCAAAATTTAAAAAAGATTGCAAAATGCCATGATTTATCTCGCTAAAAATATTTAAAGCTTCACTGCTGCTTGCGTTTAATCTCTCATTTTTTGACACAACGGCAACACTTAGAGAATTTTTAACGCACCAATATGCGCTAAAAAGCCCACTAAGCCCCTCGCCTACGATTATCATATCTCTCATAATTATTTTCCTTTTGCTTTGCGGATGTTCTAATTTTAGCAAATTTTCGTAATTTAAGATAAAATATACCCAAAACTTAAAATTTACGGAAAATTTAATGCAAAAATTTATAAAGACACTTAAAGATATAGGTGATTTAATAGTTTTTAAGCACTCAGTTTTTGCTTTACCATTTATATTTACGGCGATGATAGTTGCGAGCAAGCACGTAAATAACTCGGCTTGGTTTGGCTGGAAACTGCTTATTTTAGGCGTTATCTGCGCAGTAAGTGCAAGAAATTTTGCAATGGCTTTTAATAGATACAGTGATGAAGATATAGACAAATTAAATCCAAGAACTGCAAATCGCCCAAGCGTGGATGGGCGCATAGGGCGCTCGAATTTGCTTATCTTCATCATCGCAAACGCCGCGATTTTTGTAATAGTGGCTTGGTTTATCAACGATCTTGCGTTTTGGCTGTCATTTCCGATTTTAGCTATCCTTGGCGGCTATTCGCTGTTTAAGCGTTTTAGCGAGCTTGCACACTTGGTGCTTGGTTTATCGCTTGGTTTAGCTCCGATCGCAGGAGCGGTGGCGATAAGTGCCAGCATACCGCTTTGGAGCGCGCTACTGTGCCTTGGGGTGATGTTTTGGGTGGCGGGATTTGACCTGCTTTATTCGCTTCAGGATATGGAATTTGATAGAGAAAAGGGGCTTTTTAGCATACCTTCGATATATGGCGAAAAGGCGACAATGTTTATCTCCGCTATTTTTCATGCCAACGCAGTATTACTATGGCTACTTTTTGCTTGGGCGGCAAAGCTTGGAGTATGGGCGTTTTTGGGAATAATAACAAGCGGAGTTATTTTATTTTTTGAGCATAAAATAGTAAGAAAAGATTTTAGCAAGATAGACAGAGCATTTTTCACATTAAACGGCTATCTTGGAATTTTATTTTTTATATTTATATGGATAGATCTATGAGGCTTGTTCCCGCGAATTTAGAGATATTTTTTGAAAAGATTGATGGCAGACAAAGAGAATTTTTACTCGAATTTGACAAATTAAGTGGAAGCGAAGAAGATCCTCTAGGTCAATGGATAAAACGCGCCAAGGCTAAAGGCGAAACAAGAGATAGTGATCAAGTACTTTTAACATTACTTATAGAGCTTCACCGTAAATTTGACGAACTAAACGCCTTTATAAAAAATGAAAAAACAATTAAATTAGAACTAAGTCAAAGCTGTATAATAGACGGCATAGGATTTGAAAATTTTAGCATTAAAGAGGCAAAATTGAGCACCGGCGCAAGCTATTATGCTAGAATTTCGATGCCTATATTTCCCAAACGTGATGTCGCTATATTTTTTGAGGCAGTTGATGAAAAAAGGGCCAAGATAACCAGAATGAACGAGAGTGACGAAAGCGATTATAATGGCTACGTTACAGCAAGAGAAAGAGTGATGATAAGAGAGCTAAGGAGTACAAATGGACAGTGATTTTATAATTTTTATAGGATTTGGACTTATTTTAGTAATACTTTTTTTGTTAGTGGTGCTAAAAGATATGGAGGCTGGCAAAAAATTTGCAAGATATGAAAAAGTATTAGAAGGTATTATCCAAGAAAATCATCTCTTAAAAAAACAGCTTAACAATATAGAGATAGCAGGAAGTGCAAATATCGACGCAGAAGCGATAGAATCACGATTAGAACAAAGATTAAACGAACAAATAAACTCAAAAATCATCCCCATAGTAAATACTCTTAAAGGGATAGAAACCTCCATAGACAGCTTTCAAGAAGAGCAACAAAACAGAATCTACACACTTGAAGAACGAACCAAAACCATAGGAAAAATAACATCAAATAGCGAAGAAACTGACGAAAAACGAATTATAGATATGTATAAAGATGGTAAAAACATAGAAACAATAGCCAAAGATCTTAGACTGGGAATAGGCAAAGTCGAATTTGTCCTCAAGTTTAATAAACTCATTTAGATAAATAAAACTAATTAAACTTATAAAATATAAAAAATAAACATCACCAAAATATCCAAAATTTAAAAAATTTTAAAGCTAAGCTCCATATAATGCTTATAAATTTGTTTAGATAAAAATCTAAATTAACTAAGGGTAGAAAGATGTTGATAGACGGGCATGGACGAGTTGTTGATTATCTGCGCATTTCAGTAACGCAACGCTGTAATTTTAGATGCAAGTACTGTATGCCAAAAACCCCTTTTGAATGGACACCAAAAGAGAATTTACTAAGCTTTGAAGAGCTATTTTTATTTGTTAAAGTTGCAATTGACGAGGGTGTAAAAAAGATCCGTATAACAGGCGGCGAGCCGCTTTTAAGAAAAGATCTTGACAGCTTTATAAGAATGATACACGACTACAAAAGCGATATAGACTTAGCCCTTACAACCAACGGCTATATGCTAAAGCACTATGCAAGAGCACTTAAAGACGCAGGACTTAAAAGACTAAACATGTCACTTGATAGCCTAAAGATAGAAAAAGCCAAATTTATCGCGCAAAAAAGCGTCTTGCACGAGGTTTTAACGGGCTTTGAGGCTGCACTTGATGCAGGACTTAAAGTAAAGATAAATACGGTCGCACTAAAAGGCGTAAACGATGATGAGCTGGTAAGCTTGCTTGAGTTTGCAAAGAGTAGAGATTGTCAAATTCGCTTTATCGAATATATGGAAAACATGCACGCAGACGACGAGCTTAAAGGCATGAAAACGGCTGAAATTTTAGACGTGATCGGGCAAAAATACAAAGTCACAAGTGACGGCAAACTACCTACAAGCCCTGCTAGTATCTACATGCTTGAAGACGGATACAAATTTGGCATTATAGATCCGCATAAGCATGATTTCTGCGAGAGTTGCAACAGAATTCGCCTGACAGCCGAAGGATTTTTGATACCATGCTTATATTTTGAAGATGCGATGAGCATAAAAGACGCGGTAAAAGCGGGTGACGTCAAGGGCGCGAGCGAAGTTTTACGTAAAGTGCTTCAAAACAAACCTGAGAAAAACAAGTGGGAAGTTGGGGCTAGAAACGAAACTTCAAGCAGAGCCTTTTACCAAACAGGCGGCTAAATTTTGATATAATCTCGCCAAATTTGAAAGGTAAAATTTGGGTTTAAATTTGGTCGAGAGCTTTTTAAGTATACAAGGCGAGGGCGCAAGCAGTGGCAAACTCGCCATATTTTTACGCTTTGCTGGGTGTAACCTAACTTGCAAAGGCTTTGGCGTAAGTAAAATTTCGCCAAAAACAGGCGAGGCGCTAACAGGTTGCGATACCATAAGAGCCGTTTACACAAGCCACTTTAAATACCAAAATTTAACCTCTCAAGAAATTTTATCTATCATCAAAAAATACGATAAAAATTTACATCAAAAACCCATCGTTGTAATAACCGGTGGCGAGCCGCTTTTGCACTATAAAAACGAAGATTTTATAAATTTGGTTCAAAATTTGCTTAATGAAAATTACGAAGTGCATTTTGAGACAAACGGCACGATCGAAGTTAATTTTAGTAAATTTGAACTTTATAAAAATTGCACTTTTGCTATTAGCGTTAAGTTAAGCGCAAGCGGTGAAACGAAGGCTAAACGCATAAATAAAGCGGCTCTAAAGGCTATAAAAAACAGCGCGAAACAGAGCTTTTATAAATTTGTGATAAATGATGAGTTGATCCAAAGCCGACAAGCAGCGGATGAGATTTTTGAAATCCTTGAAATTTGCGAAAATGATGTTTTTTGCATGCCTCAAGGTTATGATAAAATAAGTCTTGAAAAAAACGCAAGGAGCGTGGCTGAATTTTGCATAAATTTTGGCTTTAACTACACCGATCGCGTGCACATAAGGCTTTGGGGCGATAAGGACGGAGTTTAAATGATTATTAGAAAACTTTTTAAATTTGAAAACGCTCACATCGTGAGATTTTGCAGCTCAAAAAGATGCAAAACGAGCATCCACGGACACTCTTATAGAGCTGAAATCCTGCTTGAGTCAAATTTCTTAGATAACGCGGGCATGGTTTATGATTTTGGTTTAATGAAGCAAAACATCAAGTGTCTAATCGACAGCTTTGATCACACGACTACGCTTTTTAGTGGCGATGACGAAGAGTACTTAGATGACATGAAAAAACACTCAAAACGCTGGATAGAAATACCAGTAAATCCATCCGCCGAGCAGTTTTGCAGGATATTTTTCGTGCTAATTGACAGGCTTTTAAAATCAACTGTCATGCAAAACGGCGAGCGCGAAGTAAAAATTCATAGCGTTATCGTGCATGAGACCGACACAGGCTATGCGCAGTGCTTTAGGGATGATTCATATAACGCTAAAATGGGCGAGATAAATTTAAAAGATATTATATTTTCGCCTGAAATCATAAGCGAATGGGATGATAAAGAGCTCTTTGAAAAGATAAAACTGGGACAAAAAATCATAAACCCAAAGGAGGTCTAATGAGGCAAATTTTTGGGATTTTGGCTTTGATTTTGGCACTGTTTTTTGCAGGCTGTGAGGACGAAAAGAAGCAGGTTTTGCTTGATCTAAACGAAATTCCGCCGAGCGATGTGCCCATAGCCGCACCTGATGCGAACGTAACTATAGATGAAAATTTACCGCCTGAGCCGGTAGTTGAAGGGAAATAATGGAATTTAACGAGAGTTTAAAAGAGCTTTACGAGATGGCGCTTAGCCTGCATTTAGGGCTTGCAATTATCTTAATAGCGCTTATCATCATTCACTTTTGCCTCATAGAATTTGGCGTGAGTTCGCCATCTTACGCAAAACGAATTAGATTTTTCTTGCCTACCTACTACAGCTTTTTAGCAGCTATGCTAATGACTGGGCTTTTGCTAATGAGTGTTTTTTACTTTCATCTGAGTTTTAGAGCGGTTGTAATGATAGTAGTTTGGGTGTTTCTCATCGGACTTGGGGCGATGGAGTTTAAGAAGCTAAAAGTAGCTATAAAGAGTAAAAATTTTATAGATTTTAGAAAAAAAATGAGATTTAAAATTTTACTTGATCTTGCACTGGTTCTTATCGCAAGCGGTGTGCGATGAAATTTCTTTATTCAAAACAGGCAGGAGATGAGCAAATTTGCCTGCAAAACGAGCAGTTTTTGCACCTTAAAGTAAGGCGAGCCAAGCTTGGCGAGCGAATTGATGTTAGAAATTTAAAAGATGGGCAAAATTATATTTATGAAATTACAAATTTAGATAAAAAAGGCGCTAATCTATCTCTTGTTTTTAAACATAGTGTAGAGAGCGAAGAGCTAAATTTCAACCTTGGTTGGGCTATCATAGATACCAAAGTGATAGAAAAAACTCTGCCTAGCTTAAATGAGATTGGAGTTGGCAAGCTTATATTTTTCTACTCCGATTTTTCTCAAAAAAACTTTAAAATTGATAAAGATAGACTTGAGAGAATTTTAATCAGCTCATGCGAGCAGTGCGGCCGAAATTCTATTATGCAAATTGAAATTTATAAAAATTTAGATGATGTTATCAAAGCTTATAAAGATGTAGCGTTAATTGATTTTGGCGGAGTAAATTTTGAAAATTATGCACAAAACGAAGTCTTAATCATAGGCCCAGAAGGCGGCTTTAGTCAAACTGAACGCGAAAAAGTAAGCAAAAAATACAGCCTAAATTCAAAAAACATACTTCGCTCGCAAACTGCGATTTTAATCGTTGCTTCTAAAGTTTTGGTTTAAATTTGATTTTTAAAAAGTTTTTTTGTATAATCACGCCTTACTCTATGAACGAAATAAATAATAAAAACAGGCTATAAAAGGATAAAAAATGAAAAAAGAGATTCATCCGGAATTTGTTGAGTGCCAAGTAACTTGTGCTTGCGGTAACACTTTTACAACTAAATCAAACAAAAATGAGATTAAAGTGGATATCTGCAGCGAGTGCCACCCGTTCTTCACAGGAAGCGAAAAGATCGTTGACTCTGCCGGTAGAGTTGATAAATTTAAGAAAAAATATAACTTGAAATAATACTTTGCTCTATTTCGTTCCTACTCCGATAGGAAATTTAGAGGACATTTCACTTCACGCATTAAATATTTTGCGTGAATGTGAAGTGATCTTTTGTGAAGATACAAGAGTTACCAAATCTCTAATAAATCTCTTAAATTCTCGCTTTGACTCAGATATAAAGATAGAAAAATTTATCTCGCTTCACTCTCATAACGAAGCTCAAATTCTTTCAAATTTAGACACGGAAATTTTCAAAAAAACAGTTGCTTATGTAAGTGATGCAGGAATGCCCGCGATTAGCGATCCTGGAGTTGAGCTAGTAAGATTTGCTATCAAAAATGAAATCGATTATGAAGTCTTAAGCGGCTCAAGCGCAATACTTTTAGCAGTCGTTGCAAGCGGACTTTGCGATAAAGAATTTACTTTTTTAGGTTTTTTACCAAACACTGGCAAAGAGCGAATGATAGCCATGCAAAACGCACTAAATTCGCCATATCCTGTAGTCATATATGAAAGTACAAAAAGAGTGCTTGGGCTGGTAGAGCAGATAGCAAATTTGGAGCCTGATAGAAAAATTTTTGCCATAAAAGAGGCGACTAAAAAATTTGAAACCAAATTCAGCACAACCGCAAAAGAGTTAAAAGAGCAACTTCAAAATGCAAATTTAAAGGGCGAATGGTGTATCGTGATAGATAAAAGCCTGCATCAAAGCATTGAAAAAATCACGATAGACGACATCGCCTCTCTTGATATACCTCCAAAAACCAAAGCCAAACTGATTGCCAAAATCACAGGCGAAAACGTAAAGAAAATATACGAAAATCTAACAAAATAAGCTAAATTTTACTGATTTTTAGCTATTATGAGCCGATGATTATATATGGAAAACAGCTATTTTTACACATTATAAAGCACTATAAAAAAAGCGTTAAAACTATCTACCTTGCAAAAGAGTGCGATAAAGCTACATTTTCGCAAATCGCTTCCGTTGGAGCGCCCATAAAGCGAGTGGATAATCAAAAAGCGCAAGCTCTTGCGCGCGGAGGCAACCACCAAGGCTTTTTAGCCGAAGTTGAAGAGTTTGGCTTTAAACAGTTTGACGAGCTAAAAAAGCGAAATTTTATAACCGTGATTTATGGACTCAGTGATGTTGGAAATATAGGTGCTATCATCAGAACCGCTCATGCTTTGGGATGTGAGGGCATAGTCGTAGTGGCTAAAAGTCTTGCCATGGAAGGCGTCATAAGAGCAAGCAGCGGTGCGGCATACGAGATAGATATCGCTCTTATAGAAGACGGGCTTAGCGCGCTAAATGAGTTGAAGCAATGCGGATTTAAGCTCTATGCAACAGCAAGCGGCGGTAAAAACGTAAATGAGATGAAATTTGGTCCTAAAACAGCTCTTGTTATGGGAAGTGAAGGCGAAGGAATGCCGAAAAAAGCGATCTTAAAATGCGACGAGTGCGTCGGTATAAAGATGAAAAACGGCTGGGATTCGCTAAATGTAAGTGCGGCTTTCGCCATAATTTGTGACAGGATTATAAATGAATGAAATTAGTAGCTTACAAGAAATTGGTCTAAATGAAATTGCAAGAAAAACGCATATAGAGGCTGAATATGTAGGTTATATTATCGATAGAAATTACAAAAAGCTTGCAAGATTAAATGCTAAAGGCTTTATTAAAATTTTAGAGCGCGAATATAATATTAATTTTAAAGAATGGTTAGAAGAGTATGAGCAATTTATGTCTAAATATAAGGATGAAATTCCACAAAAAAGTATCAATATTTTTCCCAAAATTATAGCATATACATCTGGTCATAAAATATCCACATGGAAATTATTAATACTAGCCACTATTTTAATAATAGTAGTATTTTTTATATGGTTTTTTGAAGGGCATAAAAGTATAAGTAATATATCTATTATTTTTGAAGATAAAAATAGAAGTGTAAGCTATACAAATACCGCAGCAGTAGAAGAAGCTGAGAGAAATATAAATATAATAAAAAGTTCAAATGCAACTGTAAATTTACAAGATTCTATAACAAAAGAAAAAGTAAAACAACAGCCTGAGCAGATAATAAATTCGACTATAATTCAAGCAGATATACCAAAAGCAGAAAAAATAGATGAAAATAAATCAAAAGAACAACCTAAAGAAGAGGTAGAAAAAATAGAAATTGAAACAATACCACAAAAAATTACTACAAAAATAAATCAAAATAAATCTACTGTGCTAGGAAGCAAATATATCACAACCGGGTTAAATGAAGTTCAAATTAATCCCAGAAGAAAAGTTTGGATAGGGATTATAAATCTTGAGAATAACAAAAAAAGATATATTGACACAGATAAGCCTTTAAGTATAAACTTAAATCAAAAACAAATTATAGTAACTGGACATGGAAATATAAATTTAGATATTGACGGAGATATCATAAAATTTGACAACCTTAATCCCAAAAGATTTTTAGTAGAGAAAGATAAGATAACACTAATAAGCTATGATGAATTTGTGTCTTTAAATAAAGGCAAATCTTGGTAAAAAACATTATTGTTTTTGTTTTAACGGCGTCTTTTGCCTTTGGAGCCAACGTTTTAGAGATAGCAGATGGGATACTTGGGCAAAGCAGTGCCAAAACAACTGCATTATTTAGTGATGGATTAGATTACCTAGATGGAAGCGGAAGGCCGGATATAGCTAAAATTTCAAATACATTAAAATCAAATTCGCTATTTCCAACTTCATACAAAGAAAAAGTCAATTTAGATATCCAATTTATATCAAATCAAGCCAATCCGCTACTTTTGATAAAGATTGTAAAAGAAGCGCTAAACAGCCTTGGATTTAATGAAATTTTAACAACCGAATTTGCAAATACCAAAGCTACGATTTGGGGAATTAGGCTAAATACTAAATTTATGCTTGATCCAGGCTCGCTATACACTGCTTTAAAAAACACTAATACAATTATAAGCGCTATTGAAAAAACAGGTGACTTTAGCTACAAATACATACTAGACACTTCAAAATCCATATTAAATTTAACTCCATTAGAAATAGGCAAAGAGATAGAGTTATCAAAACCACTTGAGCCATATTTTATAGATGTAAACGATGCGAGTAAAGTCGAAATAACGGCAAAAAACGGTGATAGTTGGTTTGCACTTGTTAGAATTTTAGATAACAATTTAAATTTAATAGAAGAACAAAGAAAAAATAAAAAGACAAATAAAATTAATTTTATACTCCCTTCAAATGCAAAATATATTACAATAGATGATGCAAATAGCCTCGAAAATATCAAAAGAGGCTTAAAAATCCATATACAATAACTAGGAGATAGCTATGTTTGATGAAATTCGCTTTAATACGATTGAGAGACTACCCAACTACGTATTTGCAGAGGTAAATGCTATAAAAATGGCCGCACGACGTGCGGGAGAAGATATTATAGATTTTTCTATGGGAAACCCAGAGGGCAGGACTCCTCAACATATAGTCGATAAACTCTGTGAGAGCGCACAAAAAGATAAGACTCACGGATACTCCGCGTCAGCAGGGATCTATAAACTCCGCCTTGCTATCTGCAACTGGTATAAACGCAAATATGACGTAAATTTAGATCCGGAAACGGAGGCTGTAGCGGTAATGGGATCAAAAGAGGGCTTTGTACATCTTACTCAGGCTATTATCAATCCGGGAGACATTGCGGTCGTGCCTGATCCTGCATATCCTATTCACACTCAAGCGTTTATCATTGCGGGTGGAAATGTCGCAAAAATGCCTCTAGTTTATAATGAAAAATATGAGCTTGACGAGAATAAATTCTTTGAAAATTTGCAAAATACCATCTACTCAAGTTCACCAAAGCCAAAATATGTAGTTGTAAATTTCCCCCACAATCCTACCACCGTAACGGTTCAAAAGAGCTTTTACGAGCGACTTGTGGCAATGTCAAAAAAAGAGAGATTTTACATTATTTCAGATATCGCCTATGCTGACCTTACTTTTGACGGATACAAAACTCCTAGTATTTTTGAAGTCGAAGGAGCAAAGGACGTAGCAGTAGAGTGCTATACTCTATCAAAAAGCTATAATATGGCTGGCTGGAGAGTTGGTTTTGTATGCGGAAACAAAAGGCTTTGTGCGGCTCTTAAAAAGATAAAATCATGGTTTGACTACGGAATGTTTACCCCAATTCAAGTGGGTGCAACAGTGGCATTAGACGGTCCTCAAGACTGTGTAGAAGGAATTCGCCAAATTTATGAAAAGCGCAGAGATGTCCTAATAGAAGCATTCGATAACGCAGGCTGGCAAATAGAAAAACCAAGTGCGAGTATGTTCGTATGGGCAAAAATACCTCCTCAAGTGGGCAATTTAGGAAGCTTAGAGTTTTCCAAGCAGCTTTTAACTAAAGCTTGTGTGGCCGTAAGTCCCGGAATAGGCTTTGGAGAAGGCGGCAACGATTATGTAAGAATCGCACTTATAGAGAATGAAAACCGCATTAGGCAAGCGGCAAGAAATATCAAAAAATATCTAAAAGAGTTCTAATGAATGTAGCAATTTTAGGAGTTGGCACAGTCGGCGAACAGGTGGCTAAAATTTTGATTCAAAATCAAAAGATAATCAGCGCAAGAGCCGGCAAGGATATAAAGCCGGTTATTGGTGTTGTAAGAAATTTAGACAAAAAACGTGATGTAAATTTACCGCTTACAAATGATATAAATAGCGTTATCAATAGAGACGATATCGATATTTACGTAGAATTGATGGGCGGAGTTGATGAACCTTATAGAGTCGTAAGTGAGATTCTACATAGAAAAAAAGCTGTTGTTACAGCAAACAAAGCACTTTTAGCTTACCATAGATTTAAACTTCAAAATCTAACAGGAGACACTCCTTTTGGTTTTGAAGCTAGCGTGGCTGGCGGAATCCCTATTATAAAAGCTCTTAGAGAAGGTCTAAGCGCTAATCAGATTCTCTCTATAAACGGCATAATGAATGGAACCAGCAACTATATACTAACCTCTATGATGAATAGCGGAGTCAAATTTGAAGACGCTCTTAAAAAAGCTCAAGAACTTGGATACGCAGAGGCTGATCCTACCTTTGACATAGGCGGATTTGATACGGCTCATAAGCTGCTAATACTAGCAAGTATCGCATACGGTGTTCACGGAGATCCTGAAGACATACTGATAGAGGGTATAGAAGGCATTACAAAAGACGATATTTTCTTCGCTCAAGACTTTGAATATGTCATCAAACTTCTTGCGATAGCTAAAAAAGTAGGAGATAAAGTAGAGCTAAGAGTACATCCTGCACTTGTAGCGAAAGATAAGATGATAGCCAAAGTAGATGGAGTCATTAACGCAGTAAGTGTAGCAGGAGATGCTGTCGGAGAAACCATGTTTTATGGTCCAGGAGCAGGTGGAAGCGCTACCGCAAGTGCTGTTATAAGCGATCTAATCGATATTGCCAGAGGCACAAATTTCCCGATGATGGGATACAAATCACCTCTTGAGATAAAATCCCTAGAGCTACTTGCCCAAGATGAGATTAGAACCAAATACTATTTCAGACTAAAGGTTGATGATAAAGTCGGTGTTTTGGCTAGAATTACAAATTTAATGAGCGAAAATAATCTTTCAATCGATAGTTTTTTACAAAAACCACACATTAAAAATAAAGAAAATGACAAAAAAGCGACTCTATTTTTTACAACTCATACAAGTAGAGAGGCTGATGTCAAACGAGTTATAAGAATACTAGAAGAGCAAGAATTTATAAGAGAAAAGCCATTTATGATAAGGATTGAACAGTAAGTGGGCTTAAATGAATATCTCTTTGGAATAAGCTCAGAGGATATAGCCTCTAGGCATGTTAAAAACGAGGGATATGAAATTTTAGATAGAAATTTTAGCTCAAAATTTGGCGAGATAGATATTATCGCAAAAAAAGATGAAATTTTACACTTCATAGAAGTCAAAGCAACCAAAGGAGAGTATGAAGCGATATATAGACTAACTCCTGCTAAATTTAAGAAAATTTTAAAAACTATTGATTTTTATCTGCTTAAAAATGGATTAAACTCCGATTTTCAAGTGGATTTGATAACAATAGAAAATGATAATATAAAGTGGATAAAAAATATTAGTTTATAATTTTTATTATTTATTATTTTTTAAACTTGTTTATGTATAATACAATCCAAAATTCAATTAGGAGAAAATTATGGGAAAATACATTGAGCTTACATCGGCTAACTTCGACGTAGCTAAAGAGGGTGTTGCACTTGTTGATTTCTGGGCGCCTTGGTGCGGACCTTGCAGAATGCTTGCTCCGGTTATTGATGAGCTTGCGGAAGAATTTGACGGCAAAGCCAAAATTTGCAAGGTAAATACAGATGAGGTTCAAGATCTGGCGGTTGAGTTTGGCATAAGATCAATTCCTACATTGCTATTCTTTAAAAATGGCGAAGTTGTTGAGCAAATGGTAGGAGCTCAATCAAAACAAGCAATAGCAGATAAGATAAATTCGCTTCTTTAATGAGCATAAAAAGACGGGGGACTTTACTCCCCCTGACTTCAGTTTTTGCTTCATTTATTGGCGCCGCTTTAATTGCTTCGGTTTTTGCTTACAATAATTATAGATTCTCAAAATACAAATTTATAGACTTTGGCTCTTTAACTTTTTATGAGAAAAATGAAATTTTTGTACCAAAAAATAACAAATTTCTACTTGTTGTCTTTAGCTCAAACATGAATGATTTAGACAAAATTTTAGAAATTTCAAATAAAAATTTGCCTATTATAGCGATTGATATGTTTCAAAAACGATTCGAACCAAAAGATAATATATCTTATATCACATCCGATATAAATACGATTTTAAAGCTTATGAATCTTCTGAATATTACTACACTGCCAAGTAGTGTTGAGATGATCCATCAGGACGAAAAAATTTACAAACAAGATTCAAAAATAAATAAAATTTAAAAGGAATACAATATGTTGGATTTAGCTATCATTGGAGGTGGTCCTGCCGGTCTAAGCGCCGGACTTTACGCGACTCGTGGCGGACTTAAAAATGTTGTTATGTTTGAAAAGGGCGAACCTGGCGGACAAATCACAGGAAGTTCTGAGATAGAAAACTATCCTGGACAAAAAAATCCGGGCGAAAGCGGAATGGACTTTATGAGTACTTGGGCTCCTCAGTGTATGAAATTTGGACTAAAACACGAGATGGTAAATATCGTAAGAGTTAGCCAAAATGCAGATAAAACCTTCAAGATTATATTTGACGGAGGAAAAGAGGAAAGTGCAAAATCTGTAATCATAGCCACCGGCTCAACTCCTCGTCGTGCAGGCTTTAAGGGCGAAGATGAGTTCTTCGGAAGAGGAGTAAGCACCTGCGCTACATGCGACGGATTTTTTTATAAAAATAAAGAAGTTGCCGTTCTTGGTGGCGGCGATACTGCTATAGAAGAGGCGATTTATCTTGCCAATATCTGTTCTAAAGTCTATATCATACATAGACGAGAGGGTTTTCGCGCGGCTCCAACGACTTTGGAAAAGGCTCGCAAAAATGAGAAGATAGAATTTATCACAAGCGCTACCATAAAAGAGGCTTATGGCGATAAAATGGGTCTTAACGGACTTATATTAAATACAAAAGATGGGGAGCGCGATCTAAAAGTGCCTGGAATTTTCACATTCGTGGGACTAAATGTAAATAATGAAATTTTAAAACAAGAAAATGGCGAATTTCTATGCGAAATGACAAGTGAAGGTCAAGTAGATGTAAATCTAAAAATGCAGACAAACGTACCTGGACTATTTGCCGCAGGAGACATTAGAAAAGATGCTCCAAAGCAGGTCGTAGTAGCAGCAGGCGATGGTGCTGTAGCAGCTCTTTCTGCGCTAAGCTACGTAGAAAGTCTAAACTAATTCAAAATTTAGCCGAGATTTCGGCTAAATTTACCTTCTAGTAAAATTTATTAATCCTCGTTTTATACTAACCCCATCCATTTATCGCTATTTTTATCAAAAATATGTTAAATTACAAATCTTAAATTAAAAAGGATTAGTCATGATAAAAATCGGAATTCACGGCGCAAGTGGCAAAATGGGTAGAATGATAATAGAGTGTTTAAAAGATAGCAAAGAGGCTGTTTTAACTGCCGCTTATACGATAGAGCCTCTTGATTTTGCCCTTAATGCAGTGGTAACAAATAGTCTTGAAGAGCTATTTGAAAATTGCGATGTAGTAATTGATTTTACTATAAAAGATGGGGCATTAAATCTAATAAATTATGCAAGAACCAATCCAAAACCACTAGTCATAGGCACAACAGGACTTGGAGAGGATGGAGCCCAGCTAATAGCTCAAGCCTCAAATACAATGCCTATACTGCAAGCTACAAATATGAGTTTGGGTGTAGCCGTGTTAAACCGCCTTGCAGCAATAGCTTCGAAGACACTAAAAGAATTTGATATAGAGATAGTCGAGCAGCACCATAGGCACAAAAAAGACTCCCCAAGCGGTACTGCGCTAACTCTTGCCGAACATGTGGCAAACGCCAGAGATTTAAATATAAAAGAGGTTATGGTAACAGGCAGAGAAGGTCTAATAGGAGCAAGAAGTAAAGATGAAATCGCAGTTTTAGCGGTGCGTGGAGGAGACGTTGTGGGGCGACATACTGTTGGATTTTATAACGATGGAGAATTTATAGAGTTAAATCATACCGCAACTAGTCGTGCGACATTCGCCAAAGGGGCGATTAAAGCCGCCATCTGGCTAGCATCTCAAAAAAATGGATTATACGGTATTGATGATTGCCTAGGGTTTTAAGGAGCTATTTTTATAAATTTTATATTATTTTATATCTAAAATTTTTAAAAATTTTAGATAAGTTTGGCTAAAATAAATTTTAAAATAAAACAAAAGGTCTAAAAATGTGTGCTGTAGTAGGAGTGGTTAATTCAAAAAATGCGGCAAAAACAGCTTATTATGCCTTGTTTGCAATGCAACATAGGGGTCAAGAGGCAAGCGGAATAAGCACCAGCGATAACGGCTATATTAGAACCATAAAAGCCACAGGACTTGTTACTGATGTTTTTGACGAGAAAAGCTTTGAAATTTTAAAAGGTGATATGGCAATAGGGCACAACCGCTACTCGACTGCAGGAAGTGGTTCTATAGACGATGCACAACCGATATCCGCCAACTACAACTTAGGCTCAATCTCACTGGTTCATAATGGAAATTTAATAAACAAAGATGAAATTCGCCAAGCTCTTATAGATGAAGGAGCTATATTCCAGTCAAATATGGATACCGAAAACATCATCCATCTAATAGCTAGAAGCAAGAAAAAGCATCTAAAAGATCGTATAACAGAGGCTTTGAAAAAGATCGTAGGCGCATACTGCCTTATAATTCAATCCAGACATAAAATTTTTGCCGTTCGCGACAAATACGGAGTAAGGCCTCTATCTATAGGTAAGCTAAAAGATGGAGGATACATAATAGCAAGCGAGACCTGCGCCTTTGATCTCGTGGGAGCTAAATTTATAAGAGATGTAAAACCAGGAGAGATGATAATATTTGAAAATTGCAAAGACGAGTTTCAAAGCATAGAACTATTTAAACCAGATCCTAGAATTTGTGCATTTGAATACATATATTTCGCGCGCCCGGATAGCGTCATAGAGGGCAAGAGCGTATATGATGTGCGTAAAAAGATGGGTGCCGCTTTAGCCAAACAAAGCGCTATAAAGGCTGATTTCGTAGTGCCTGTGCCTGATAGCGGAGTGCCTGCTGCTCTTGGATATGCAAATGAGAGCAAGATACCTTTTGAACTTGCCATAGTAAGAAACCACTATGTAGGGCGCACTTTCATTGAGCCTACTCAAGCAATGAGAAATCTTAAAGTTAAGCTAAAGCTAAATCCTATGTCAAGCATACTAAAAGGCAAAAGCATAGTGGTAGTAGATGATAGTATAGTTAGAGGCACTACGAGTAAAAAGATAGTAGAGCTACTTCGCTCTGCAGGAGCCAAAGAGATACACTTTAGAGTAGCTTGCCCAGAGCTTAAATTCCCTGAACGTTACGGTATCGATACACCAAGCTTTGAAGAGCTTATCAGCTATAAGATGAATAAAGATGAGGTATGTAAATTTATAGGAGCCGATACTCTTGAGTTTTTAAATCTAGATGATCTTGTAAGCAGTATAGGAAATGAGAGAAAATACTCGCTTGTAAGCTTTGACGGGGATTATTTTATAAAATAACTAGTAGCAATCCAACTTAGTTATAAACATAGTATTTTTAAAATATGGAGGATATGGCATAGAAATACTAAAATTTCTAGCCTCTCTTATCTTTAAATTTTTAGCAATACTCACCTTTTGCTCGATTGTATTTGGGCGAGCATCTTTATCATTATTAAGCCATGAAAATAGTGACAATCCGCTTGGTTTAAATATCGCATCACCTTTTAAACTATCCTTGCTTATAGGGTCATTTATCAGCTTTACTATAATATTGCAATTAGATATATCAAATGAACCTACATTTCTTATGACACCTTTAATTACTACGGTCTCATTCATTAAAACTCTACTTTTCGTAATGCTTTCTAAAACAGCTTTTTTAGTATATTTATCTACAACAAACATTAAAAAAACTCCTATTATAAGAGTAACTGTAAAATTTATAACTATTAAAGAAGTAAATATTTTTTTGTTTTCTTCATATTTTGACAGATACGCCAATAGTCCTGAAAGAAACAGCAATATAACAATTATTAGAATATGAAAAATGTTAAAATACTCTAGCATTAAAAACACTCCGAACTAGCCGTTATATTATAATCACTCAATTTAAAATTATTTATTACGCCTTGCACGCGCTTTGTCTCATTGATATCCAATATCTCTTTAATAAATATCTTATCTTTCATGATTGGTCTTAACATATTTATTTGATTTCTAAGCTTATTTCCGGAAGGCTTATAAAATTTAAGATCAATCCTGCAATACTTAAATGGATTTTTTGATAAATTTGTAAGCTTTAAATCGACCAAAAGAGTATTTGAGTATGAAAGCTGTTTTTGTGATATTAGCTCTAAATTTCTAGTTCTCAAATTCTCATCCAAAAAACGATTTATATAAAAAAGCCCGAAACCAAAAGCTACTAAATTTAATAGCATAAGTAAAAAACCCAAAATGTGAAATCTTGTTATCAAATAAATACAGGCTACAAAAAGGATAAAAAACATCAAGACAAGCCATATATAGGCCGCTATATCTATCCAGCCTAAATGCTCGAGATAGAAGCTTAGTCCATCTTTTAGCTTATCTAACATCTCTTGATTTTTTCTCCTCGATTCCACTTGCTCCAAACCTTCTAGCAAGCTCATCTTTGATTCGATCAGGGTGAATATTATGAGCGGCAAGTGCTACCATAGAGTGAAAGCACAAATCGGCCGCCTCATACACCAAATCATTTTTACTTTTTTCATCTTTGGTATTGGAAGCATCTTTACACGCCATTACAAACTCAGTCGCTTCTTCGCCGATCTTTTTAAGTATTGCGTTTTCGCCCTTTTTAAACAGACTTGCCACATACGACTTTTGGGGGTCTGCGTTGAGTTTTCTATCTAAAATTTCGTGATATACTTTGTCAATTATCTGGTAATTTGTCTTTTTATCTGGCAATTTACTATCTAAATTTAAATTCTTGTTACCTGAATTAAGCTCAAATTTCCTAAAAAAGCAAGATTTCTCACCGGTATGACAAGCCGCGCCACCAATCTGCTCTACTTTTATTAAGATAGTGTCATTATCGCAGTCCAAAAATATCTCATCGATTTTTTGGACATTGCCACTCTCTTCGCCTTTTTTCCAAATTCTATTTTTTGTGCGTGAAAAATAGTGGGCAAAGCCGGTTTGAACGCTTAAATTTAAAGCCTCTTTGTTCATAAAAGCAAGCATTAAAACATCATTTGTAGTGCTCTCTTGCACTACCACAGGTATCATCCCTCCGACTTTATCCCAATCTATCTTCATCGCACTCTCTTAAAATTTATTTCTAACGCTCAATAGCCGATTGTCTTGCCTTGTCTTTTGTATCAACCCAAATATTTGGCACCGATCCTCCAGGTGTTAAGAAAATTTTAGCATCGCTATTTTCACGCAAAGCTTCGTTAAATTTACCCTGAATCTCTATTTGTTTTAACTCTAGCAAATTTTGATCCAAACTCTTGGCAACCTCTTTATTTGCATACGCTTGAGCATCGGCTTCTATCTTAACCGCATCAGCCTTACCTTTAGCCTCTATGATAGCTGCCTTTGCGGTTCCTTCTGCAAGAGCAGCCTTTTTAAGCGCTTCTTGGTTTGCACGCTCTACTTCGTATTTGGTTCTCTCCGCCTCTTGTTTAGCGATTTGAACGCGCTCAATTTGCTCTTTTACCTTTTCAGGTAAGATTATCTCTCTAAGTTGAACAGTGAGTAGCTCCACTGGTCTATTTGGCTGAGAGTCGATATCTTTGCGAATTCCCTCATCTATTTGAGCAGCTATCTCATTTCTCTTAGTAGGAAGCTCTTCGGCTGTATATTTACCAGTTACACTTCTTACCACATCTCGCACTACAGGATCTACTATTTTGCTTTCCCAGCTAAGACCCCAAGCAGCGATTGTTTGAGGTGCATTTTCCGGATTTAAGCGGTATTGAACGGTGATATCTATGCTTACAGGAAGGTTTCTAGCGTCCAAAACCGAAATTGAGTTTTTGCGAATAATTCCCGCTTGAGATTGGGTTGAAAATTTTTGTGTCTCACCCATATCCTCACCTGAAGTATAGTTTATAAGGCGAACTCTGGTATCTACGATTATAACTCTTTGAATTCCTGGTATAAAGAAGTGAAAACCCGGCTGCATAGGGTTTGGATCATATTTACCTGCTGTAGCCTTAATGCCTACTTCGCCCGAGTTTATAACCACAAAAGGCTGAGTAATAGCTAAAATAGCTATGATAACTATGATAGCGTAAGCAAGTCCTGACATTTTTCCAAAATTCTTTGGTAAATTTGGCGCTTTAAAATTCAGCTTTGGACCGTTATTGCTTCCGCCGCTACTATTGTTCTTTTTATTAAAATAATCATTTAAATCTGCTGGCATTCATATCCTTGTTTAGAATTTTAAATATAGGTTAGCATTGAAGCATATTTTGGATTTCGTCCGTAAACTACGTCAAAATAAGCATCTTGCAGCTTTTTAGTTACTTCGCCGCGTTTTCCGCTTCCGATAACTCTAGCGTCGATGCTGCTTATCGGAGTTACTTCAGCCGCCGTACCCGTGAAGAAAGCCTCATCAGCCACATAAGCCTGATCTCTAGTGATGCGCTCACGGCGAACTTCATAACCTAAATCTTTTGCGATCTTGATAACGGTGTCTTGAGTAATGCTTGCTAGGCTATTATCATTTGGAGGTGTTACGATAGTACCGTTTTCAACTATGAAAAAACATTCGCCAGGGCCCTCAGCCACGAAGCCTTCACCGTCTAAAAGCAGCGCCTCATCGTAGCCGGCATCTTTTGCTTCGTAATTTGCCATTTGCGAGCTTAAGTAGTTTGAGCTTGCTTTTGCCCTATTCATTTGACCGGCCGGATTTAGCTTGGCAAAGCTTGAAATTTTAACTCTAATGCCCTTTTCAAGCCCCTCATCACCAAGATAAGCGCCCCACTCCCAAGCGGCGATTGCGGTATTTACGGGAGCTTTTGTGTGAGCTAGTCCCATAATACCATAACCTAAAAATATAATCGGGCGAATATATACGTTGCCGTTAAATTTATTTGCTCTTAAAAGCTCTATTTGTGCGTTCTCAAGCTCTTTTTGAGTATAAGTACAGTTTAAAATTGTCATTTTTGCAGACTTTAAAAGCCTGTTTGTGTGATCTTGCAGCCTAAAAATCGCCAAACCTTTATCGGTTTTATAAGCCCTTGTGCCTTCAAATACAGCATTTGCATAGTGAAGCGAGTGGGTTAAAACATGCACTTTAGCATCTTCCCATTTAACCAATTTTCCATCCATCCAAATAAATTCAGAAGTATTCATCGATAACCTTTCTACAACTTAATTAAATTTAGATAGTCTAGCAAAAATATGTTTAAAAATTAATTCGCCATTCTAAAATTTTAGAAAAATTAATCTCTATATGGAATTTGATGTCTTACGCCTTCATAATCTTTGCCATCCACAATTCTTTTTCTTGTGGTATCGAATTCATCTCTCAATAAACTTTTTGTAGCCATAAACTCTTCTGGATAAAATTTAATAATATCAGCCATTGTATGAATTATGTCATCACTCATAAAAGGTTTATCTCTGGCTTTTTCTAAGGCATGCCAAATATCTGAATGTTTTGATATAAATTCATTTGAACCTATAAAAATAAGCGGTATTTCACAAACAAATCTATTAAAAATACCGCCATGACCAACAAGTCCATTTTGCTCAAAAATACTCTCTCCATGATCGCTTAAATATATTATTAAACTATCTTCATCTTTAAATAATTCATAAATTTCATTTACTATAAAATCATTATAGTAAATTGTATTTAGGTAATATCTAAGTATCTTTTTTTCTTTATTGTTAAGTGGCAAATTTAAATCAATTTTTCCAAATTTATCAAAATTATTTGGGTATCTAAATTCATATTTTAAATGAGAACCCATCAAATGAAAAACATAAAAATTTTTGTCACTATTAAAATTATTAAACAAATCTAACAAAATTTCATCATAAACAGAAATATTTCTCTGTAAATAACTAGAAAATTTACTAATATCAGCTCTCATAGATACACTTGTTGCGGCACCAGAAAAAACTCCAAATTTTTCTTGGTTGCTAAACCAAGCAGTTTTATACCCGCGAATTTTAAACATATCAACCATATTTAAACTATCAAACCATAGTTTTTCTTGATCGTAACTTGAAAAATTTAATACTCTTTGTAAAGATGGATTTGTACTAGTAAACGGACAAACAGTATTATTAAAAGCTATTAGATTTGAGCTTGCCTGCAAATTTTTTAAATTTGGTGTTGTATTGATAGGATAAGAATAGATTGACATATAATTTCTTTGCGAGCTTTCGCCTATAATAAAAACTATATTTTTTGGTAGGTTTTTATCTTCCAAATACAAATTTAATTTCAAATTTTTACTATAATGCTTTTCATAAAAGTTAATAACTTCATCTAAATTAATTGTATTACTCTTATTAGAAAAATAACTAATGTTCACATAAAAGATTCTAAAAATTGCACTTTTATTTATTCTATTAAAATAATCATCTCCTTCTTTGTATTTTAAAAATGTTTTGCCAATAGAAAAACATATAGATACAAAAAATATGATTAAAAAAATTATATAATTTTTTTTATTAAATTCTAAAGGTTTTACTTTAAAAGAGAAAAATAAAATTAAAATAGTAGCTAATATAATTAAAAATGATTTTATATCAATAAAAGAATTTCCAAATTCTGATATTTCATTTAAATTTGTATGAACTATTGCATCTAAAATAAATACATTAAATTCTGTATAAAATTTTAAAAGTAAAAAAGATTCAAATATAAAAAATAAAGAAAAAATAGCTAACAAAAAATAAGAAATTTTTTTTAAAAATTTTCTAAAAAAAATCCATAACAAAAAAAACAATAAATTTTCAACACCAATAATATAGAATAACTCAATAAAAATATATTCAACAAGTCTTAATTTAAAATCATACTCTATATAGTTAATCCAAATAAGTATTAATGTATTAAATATAAAAATGGCTATAAATATATTTAATATAGGCGATAATATTAGCTGTTTATAAAAATTTTTCATCAATACACCTTTTACAAAGAAACATTATATTACTTTATTAATGATGTAAAAATATATAATATTAAGCATAAAGTTTTTAACTTCTAACTATATATTTTAATTACAATATTTACAAATTTTATTTGTTATACCAACCTTTTCATATTCTTTAATTATGATAGTAATTGTCTAATAAGTTTATTGTATCAAAATCTTTCTATAGAATTAGTACATTGTCATTCAAACTCATTATTTTAAAATTTTTGAACTGTTTAAAAGAATCTTAATAATAATGAATATTTAAAAAACATTATGTTTTTACTTCAAATAGCCAATAAAATATTGTGTATGAAAAAACATAATAAACCAATAAAACTTATTCTAAAAAAATAAAACTAGATGCTATTAATTTCTGAACTTCTCGCGTTATAGACAAACCAGCTTAAAATCATAACTAAAAATATGGCACCTATAAAAGCAAAACCGATAAAGCCTACTACTGACAAAGAACTACTAATCTCGGCACTTTTAGGCAAAAAAATAGCTGGCATCCACTCATTAAGAGGTAGTCCAAATGGGAATGAGAAATTTTCCAAAGATAGTGTCTTGCTCTCATTTGTATAACTAAGTCCGAAAATAACACCTAAAAATATAAAAATATAGGCTATTAATTTTACCGCGAAAGATTTAGGCTCTATCATGGCAATAATAGCACCAAGTAAAATAATCGCCAAAATAGATCTAATAATCATACTAAGAGGATCTGAGGCGCCACAAAAAAATGATCCGACAAGCAAACCGATACATACTAAAAACAGAGCCATCCAAGGCTTCCTTGTGCGCTGAAAGTTATATATCCAGCAGACAAAACCTTTATTATCTTTATTATAATCCATAATCTACTTTCCCAAAAGTTCTTTTATAATTTCAATTAATTTATCTATCGAATAAGCCGCATCTAGATTAATTAGATATTTTCCATTTACGACAAAGGCGGGTACTCCACTTAAAACAGCAACCGAATAGCTATCGTCCCAACTAGATAAAATTTCTTGCGCTCTTGTTGTGCTTAAAGCCTTTTCATAGTCGCTTCTGTTTACCTTGGTATCTTTTAAAATTTTATTTATATACTCGTTTTTGTCACTAAATTGTTCGTTTTTGTCGTGATATGATCTATAAATGGCAAATTTTGCTCTTTTAAACAGAGATTTATCATCAAAATAGCCTATATTTTTCTCCTCATCAAGTGAGATCATAGAGGCTAAAATTCCGCTAACAGTCTCGCCAAATTCACCTTTTGACTTTAGATGATAAGGTATAAATTTAACTCCATCAAGTTTAGACATTACTTTTTGAGTTACGCCTTTATCAAATTTATAGCAGTGCGAGCAAGCGTAGCTAAATACTTTAGTAAGAGTATTATCGCCTACCGAAAGCGGTCTTTCGAGCACCTTATATTCTATCCCGTCGGTTAGAGCAAAAGCGCAGGAGCTAAAAAGCCCAAGTGTAGCCAAAACCTTTATAAATTTAGTAAAAATTTTCATACAACTCCTTATTAGTCCTGATATTTTATGAAATACTATAAAAGAAATGATAAATTTGAGGTTAAAACATTATCTGCCAAATTCGCAAATAATCCGTATAAATCAACTATAAATTTTAGTTAATTTTAATATCCTAATAATGTCAAACATGCCATCTAAATCGGCTTTTATCTTTTTGTCTAATTTTTTACTTACAATGTTCTTATGAATATCAGGCTCAAAGCTATCAATGCCTCTATTAATCTTTATATAAATTCGCCCGTCAACAAAGCTTAATCCGATAGGTACTCTCATATACTTAGCAAGCTTTATAATAGCCTCCATTAAAGCCGGACTTAGTATATACATCGCATTTTGGATATCTGTGGTATAAACTCTAAAAAGTTCGTTAAATTCAGCATTATCAACGATAAATTGTTTAGCTACGGGATCATGCGGCTTGCCTTTTGCTAGCACAAAGGTTTTTGACTCTATCTTTTTATTAAAATCAGCCATAAAAAATATTCCCTTAAAAAACCTTATCTCAACACTCTCTTGCTCCATAGTTACGGGATTAAAGAAACTATCTTTACCGATTAAATTTAAATCGCTAAAGCTAAATTTGACTCCGTCTATCTCTCCGCTTACAAGATCATTTCCAAACTGTTCGGTTATGCTAAAGAACAATCTACTTTGCATAATATAAAATAAATTTATATGATTATTCATCTCATATTTAAACCCAAGCGAGTTAAAATAGATTTCAAGATAGAATTTTTTATATTTTTTCGCAAATTCACTTTTTTCCTTTTTTGCAAAATAAAAGAAAAGATTATGATAAAAGATATAAGCAATGATCAAAGAGAGCATGAGAGCTAAAATTTGACCTAAATTTTTGCCTTTTATGAAACCAAATTGAGTATTTAATGGAACCTCGGTAAAAATTTCATACAAAAAGTAAAAAATAAATACAAATATTATGAAAGTTACAAATATGCGATACGAGAAAAATTTAGAAAGTATCAGTTTTCGCTCTTTTTCAAGCTCAAGTAGTGTCTTCAAACGCAACCTTTAAATTTGAGTCATTATATCAAATTTAAGCTCTCAAAGAGGATTAACGCGGCCAAATTTAGCCGCGTTAAAAGATGTTAGTATTCAAATATATTTGGATTTATTACAAGCGAGCGATAAGCCACGTCGTCCCTTGACGCAGACTCAACGTCCATTTCAAATTTGATCTCATTTGTCTTTGGATCGATCTCGATTAGAACCATTTTGATAGTCTTATCAGGGCGAAGCAAATTTACGTTTGAGCTTGAGATGTAGTAAGTCTTTTTATCTTTTTGCCACTCGGTGTTGCTGGTAACCGCGCTATAAAACTCAAATCCGCGCTCTTTGCCAAATTCCCAAGTTTGCTCAACGGTCAAATTTTTCTCATCTATTTTGTATTCAACTGCGCGGGAGTATTTATCCTCTTTAAATGCAGGCTGCTCCATACCGCGACCATCACCGTTATCAAATACGCTTAAATACTTGATGTTGCCCTTGTTTTCGTATCTGCCGGTTAGCCAAGCGGTGTGCTGCGTCCAAGACCAGTCAAACTCGCCTTCGCATTTAGAATTTTCGCATTTGATCTTTTTGCCGTTTTTATCAACCGGAACCAAAACTTTAGCCTTAAAGTCATCGCTCCAGCCTTCAGGGCTTGCAAGTATCCATTTGACCTTTTTATCTTTGCCGATTTTTACGATGCCTTGGTGGCGAAGTGAAAGGATGATGCCCTCATCGGTTGGATCATACGAGATGGAATTTACGTGAGCCCAGTTGTGTCCTGTGCCGGTGCCGATCTTATCTCCAAACGGAGCATCCGAGCTAGCGTCGATCTCTTTTGCGTTCATGTCGATGTTTAGACAAACAGCACGAGGATCAAGCGCTTTGATAAGGTTGCTTCTATAGATGTTGTTGCCAAAAATTTCGTTTAGATCCCACTCGTTTACTACCTTGCCTGTGCCGTCAAGCTCGATGATATGATCGCGAACTGTGTGTGAAATTTGACCGTCTTTGTGATGATAGTTATATTTACCGACGCGAAGAAGCAAGTGATCGCCCTTAATCGGCAATACCTCGTGGCTTAGATCGATATATCCGCGCGGTAAAATTCTCTCATAGACTTGCTTGCCCATAAGGTCATATCGCATATATTTTTGCGACATACCAAAACTTAGATCACCGTTTGGCAGCTGATGAAAGCCCATCATCATGCCTGTATTTTCGACATTTCTCTCTCGGCGATCGTAAAATTTAGCGTAGTCAAGATACCATCTAACCTCGCCTGTGGTATCAACGATATAGTTTTCTGTGTAGTCATTCCAGCTAGCAGCACCGCCGTATCCGCTTCGCCAATCAAACGGCTTATAAATTCCGGTAATTGTGTTGTTGATAAGATAGAGTCTGTCTTTAAATTCAGGATCAACTTTCTTTGGAACTCTCTTTTGCATATGCTCAAATCTAAAATCGCGGCTTAAGGTTACGATTGGTTGAGCGTAAATTTTATACATCTCCTTTTTCTTTTCGCCTTTAAATGTATAGCTCACCTCAACTTGGTTTAGGTAGTCAGGATATAGCCCCCAGATAGGCACGCCGTCGTGGTTTAAAAGAGCGTTTTGCGAGACGTTGTAGTTGATATCAACTCCTCCGTTTGGCTTGCCAAGTACACGCACGTGGATATCGGTTATATCTTTACCTGCACGATCTACTATAGCAGTAAGCGGTGCTACATCATAAGGGTTTATGAAGACTTGTCCGAGCTCGCCTTGCTTTTTGATCTGATGGGCTAGAACTCCCGAATTTGCAGGCGTAGGAATAATAAAAAACATAGACGAAGATAAGCCTAATGCAAGCGCAGCAGAAACTAATGAGATTTTTTTCATATCTATCCTTTCTGTAATAAATTCAAAGCAAAATATAATCTAATTTATAGATAAACTTAAATTTTATATACTACTAATATCATATTTTAAGTATTTTACACTAAATTTAAGATTATTTGTCAAATAAAGATTTACTGGATTGTCTTAAGTTTATGAAATTAAATTTATCTATGCTATACGCACTATTATTTAAGCTAAATTCATTATTAATTTTAGCTATAATCATTTAAATTTAAAAGGAGAAAAAATGCCCTTTGTAAACATAAAAGTTTCAGCGCCCGAGCCTACCAAAGAGCAAAAAAAGCAAATTATCGCCGAAGTTACGGACACTCTAGTAAGAACGCTAGGTAAAGACCCTGCTGCGGTGCTTGTGATGATAGAAACACTTGAAGCAGAAAGTATCGGCAAAAGCGGACTTAGTTTAGAAGATTTAAGGAGTAAAAAATGAGTTGCAAGAAAAAAGAAGCTTGCGAAGTAAAGAGTGAATTTAGCAAAGAGGATATAGAGCGCAAAGTAACGCTTGCAACAGGCGATAAAGCGCCAAATTTCAGCCTTGAAAATCAAGATGGAGTAAGTGTGAATTTAAAAGATTTCATCGGCAAAAATGTCGTGCTTTATTTTTATCCTAAAGATAACACTCCGGGATGCACTACCGAGGCTTGCGAATTTAGCGCGATTTATGATGATTTTATCGCTCAAGACACTGTTATAATCGGCGTAAGCCCTGATAGTGTAAAAAGTCACTCAGGCTTTATAGAAAAGCAAAATTTAAAGCACATTTTACTAAGCGATGCGAATAAAGAGGTGGCAAAACTTTACGGAGTTTGGCAAGTGCGCAAAAACTACGGCAAAGAGTATCTTGGCATAGTTCGCACAACTTTTGTGATAGACAAAAAAGGCAAAATCGCTAAAGTTTATAAAAGCGTAAAAGCCAAAGAACACGCCGCAAAAGTGCTTGCTGACCTAACTAAGTAAAATAAATTCAAAGGAGTCAAATTCATATCGACTCCTTTGCAGAAACTATTTCATAACATCTTAAAATTAAATTAATATATAAAATATAATTTATTGTAAAAATTTAAAATATTTTACTTAAATATAGAAATTTTTGCTATATATTTAAATTTCATAAAAGTATTTTTGTAGTAAAATACATTTCATACATTAATTCTTATATTTTAGCTTTTTTAATAAAACTACCTATACAATATCACGAAAGTTAAATTAATATTATTATGGTAATACTAATTTAATAATAGTACTAATAAATAAATATCAGGAGGTTTGTATGCTTAGTGTCTATAAGATCAAAACTTTCCCTCCGGCACCAGATTCAAGAGGTGGGGAAGCTGAATTTGAAGGTACTTATAGAAAGGGCGAATTACGCGGTATTATCAAAATAGACCAAGACAATTGCGTCGGATGCGATACCTGTCGCTCCTTTTGTCCTACAGATGCCATAGACGGCTCTCTTGGAGTTGCTCACAAAATAGATCAAAATTTATGTGTAGCCTGTGGTCAGTGTCTTATCAACTGCCCATTTGCGGTTATCGAGCAAATGAGCTTTGTCGATGAAGTTATGGCTAAGCTTGAGGATAAAAAGACCTTTGTCGTAGCCCACCCTTCTCCTGCAGTGCGTGTCTCTTTGGCTGAAGAATTTGGAGGCAAACCAGGAGAGCTAACGATAAATAAGATGTATAACGCCTTTGAAAAAGCGGGCTTTTGATAAATAAAACCATGATGAAAAACCGCATGCAAAAAGCCTCACACGCCATAGTGCCCATAACAAACTACGGCATCATCATCTCACTTTGTCAGGGCGTGCTGAATAGAGTGGCTGAAATTTTTAAAAAATAATATACGATTAAACTATTTGTATATAAGTCAAAAAAACGAAGTTAAAAATTAAAGACTAGTTTGTACAAAACAATCTGTCAATATGCCTCTTTATTTTCTAACTTCACTACACAAATTTCAAGACACTAAAATTATAATTTCTATTATTCTAACTTTTTTATTTTTCGAAAAATGTAAAATAAAAGATAAGAACGTGAAATTAATACTTTTCATTGTTAAGATTATAGCAGATGATTTAATATTACCTAAAATGTTGTTTTTAAAAGTTTAAAAACAAGATCTTGTATTTTAAATGGTGCGGATGAAAGGACTTGAACCTTCACGCCGTGAGGCACCAGATCCTAAGTCTGGCGTGTCTGCCAATTTCACCACATCCGCACGTGTATAAAGAATGAAAGTTTATCTAAAAAATCTTAAATAAACCAAATGGTACGCCCAAGAGGATTCGAACCTCTGACCTACGGCTTAGAAGGCCGTTGCTCTATCCAGCTGAGCTATGAGCGCATGAAAACAAGTGGTGCGCCCGATAGGAGTCGAACCCATAACCTACAGATCCGAAGTCTGTCGCTCTATCCAATTGAGCTACGAGCGCCAAAGTGGGGTGAGTGATGGGAATTGAACCCACGACCCTCAGGACCACAATCTGATGCTCTAACCAACTGAGCTACACTCACCACATAGATGGTCGGGGTGAAAGGATTCGAACCTTCGGCCCCTTGGTCCCAAACCAAGTGCGCTAACCAGACTGCGCTACACCCCGAAGTAATGTGTACCTACTTCATTGAAAAAGCGCATTTTAACTAAAAATTAAACTAATGTCAATAAAATTTAGATTAAATTTGCATTTTTATTTAAATAAAAAATTTTGATATTTTTTACTAACCAAAAAAGATTACATAATTACTAAATTCTAAATTTTACGAGCTCATCTTTTATGCTTTTTTCAACGCGAAAGCTATCTCTTATTTTTGAAATCGTCTTGTTTTGTACAAATTTGTCAAGCCTTTTACTCTCAAGCAAATTTAAAACAGGCTCTTTAAATTTGATAAAAATTTCAGCTAAAGCCCACGACATAGCCATTTTGACATAGTATCTCTCGTCTTTTTCGTTTATACAAATTTCAAAAAATTTATTAAGTTCAAATGCCGCCAAATTTCTCATATAATAAACATAGAAAAAGCGCTTTTCATACTCCAAATTTGAGTCAAGACACTGTGAAAGAAGCAAATTTACAAATCTACTATCCTTAAATTTTATCGCGTCAAACTGATCGCAGATCGCCCAATTTAGCATAGTTTTTACAAATTCGCTTGCAAGAGCAAATTTACTCTCGTCATCTTTTAGATTGATGATTAAAAACGCTTTTATCGCAAATTCCTCATGAAAAACAGGCTTAAAAAGACGAATTTCTTCTACGTCTAACTTGAGCGAAAAATCTTTGGCTATCTTTTTAAGCATAGGCGTTCTCACACCCAAAATTTGAGGCTGAGATATTAATTTTTGCGAAAAAATCCTAATTTTTTCTTCCTTATGAGTTTGTAAAATTTCAAATAAACTATCCTTAAACTCCACCGCTATCCTTTTTGAGTAATTTTTTAAGCTTAAAATACATATAAACTAAAAAACATCCCGCCGTAAAATAGACGTTGAAAAACATGCCGATCCAAATATCTACAAGCACTCCTTTTAGCACGTAAACCACAAATGAAAATATGCAAATTTGAAGCACGATCAGTCGCATAGCGTTTAGCACAAACGCCATTGTAGGTTTTTTTATCGCTTGCAGGGCGCTGCCTGAGATATTTATGACTCCATACCCGAAAAATGCGAAAGAATTTATAAGAAGGTAGCTTTGTCCCGCACTTAAAACCTCGGCATTTGTATCAAAAAGCAAGATGATATAAGTGCCGCAAAACACGCAAAAAGTGCAGGCGAATAAACAAAAATAAAGTAAAATTTTAAGCGCGCATTTATAGCACTCTATCACACGCTCATACTCTTTAGCGCCGAAATTTCGAGATATGATGCTAAGAACGGCGGCGGCTATACCGATAGTAGGCAGGGCGACGATCTGCTCTATCCTAAGCGCAATACCGTATCCGGCAACCGCGTTTGTGCCGTAATGGCTTATAAATTTTAGCAGTATCAGTCCGCCAAGCGACATGGAAAGATAGTTTAAGCATGCAGGAACGGCTTGCCTTAAAATCTTAGAGTAAATTCGCCAATCAGGCAAAAACATAGCCGGATTTTGAAAATCAATCATGCCCGTTTCGCGAACTTTTTTAGATAGATAAAGAGTGCCTAAAAACTGCACGCTTGCCGTTGCAAAGGCTATCCCGCCCACTCCAAGATCAAAAATATATACATAGACATAGCAAAAAAGAGCGTTGATAAAAAGCCCCACAAACAGCCAATTTCTAAGCGTTTTTGTATCTCCAAGCGCGACCAAAACGCCGTTTAATCCCTTGATAGCCAAGAAAAACGGCGAAGCCAGAAAAATCACTCTTATATACTCAAGCGCTTCGCTTAAAAACTCATCGTTTGCACCTAAAAAAACGAGTAGTTTTGGGGTGATAATATATCCTAAAATTCCCATCGTTATAGCAAAAAGAAGCACAAAAGCGACCCCTTTTTGAGAGTAAATTTTGGCTAGAAATTCCCTTCTTTGCCCAAGTGAATTTCCAATCAAGGCGGTAAGTGCGGAACCAAAGCCAAGCCCAATACCAACCACACTTAAGTAGAGTAAAAAACTCATCGACATGCCCGCAACCGCAGTGGTTGATATGGTTGAGGCAAAATAGGTGCCCGTGACGTTATAAAGCGTGTTAAACATCATAGCTAGACCTGCAGGCGTAGCTAAAGTGATAATAAGAGGATATATGGGATCTTTGGTTAAATTCATGGGTTAGATTTTATCATAAATTTAAGCTAAGAATTTAGCCAGATAAGAAAATTTGACCCTTTTAGCCTCAAAAAGCTAAAAGAGCCGCATTTATGATTGAGTTTATCCTTTACGAGCTTTCTTTCTAGAATAGATATTAAGCATCTCAACAGCAAGAGAAAAGCCCATAGCAAAGTAGATATAAGCCTTAGGAACATGCAGGCCAAGACCTTCGCCTACAAGTGCAAAACCGATAAGAATTAGAAAAGCAAGAGCGAGAATTTTGATCGTAGGGTTGTTGTCCACGAAATTTGATATCGATTTTGAAGCAAACATCATCACGCCAACCGCGATGATAACCGCTAAAATCATAATCTCGATGTGATCTGCCATACCAACCGCCGTTATAACGCTATCAAGTGAAAAGACTATATCAAGGATAGCGATTTCAGTGATAATGACTAAGAAATTCGCCTTTTTTGAAGTCTCTCTATGCTCTTCGCCATGTTCACCAGTTACGTTCGAGTGGATCTCAAGAGTGGATTTTGCGATAAGAAAAAGTCCTCCCAAAATCAGCACCAAGTCACGCCCAGTAATCGTGAAATCAAACACGCTAAAAAGAGGCTTTGTAAGCTTCATAATCCAAAATAACGAAAGCAGTAGCAATATACGCGTGATCATCGCAAACGCAAGCCCCATAATGCGGGCTTTATCGCGCTGATGAGCCGGAAGCTTACCGACTAAAATCGCTATAAATATAATATTGTCAATTCCTAAAACTATCTCAAGTCCAGTAAGCGTAACAAGCGATAGCCACGCCTCAGGGGAGCTCATCCATTCAAACATACTTTTTAAGTCCTTTTTTGTAAAATTTTAAAAAACAGATTATATAAGAATTTATAAAATTCTAGCTTTATAAAGCGGAAATATCCTCTATTAGGCTATTTATATCCTCTTCTTTGCTAGACCAACTAGTACAAACCCTAATAAAATTACGCCCATCAGCCATCTTATAAATAAACTGAAACACATATTTTTTGCTTAACTTCTCAAGCCACTCGTCACTAAGTGCAAAAAATTGCTGATTGGTTTGAGAATTCGCCATAACCTCTACGCCTTTATCCTCAAAGGCTTTTCTGATTTTAAGCGCGTAAGAAACGGCATTTTTACAAATTTCAAAGTAAAGATTATCGGTAAATAGCGTATCAAACTGAATTCCAAGCATCCTTCCCTTGGCCAAAAGCGCACCTCTTTGCTTCATTATATATCTAAAATCTTTTTTAAGAGTTTCATTTGTGATAACAACAGCTTCTCCAAAAAGGGTTCCGCATTTAGTGCCTCCGATATAAAAAATATCGCAAAACTCAGCAATATCTGCCAAATTTAGATCACAAAATTCGCTCATTATCCCATATCCTAGCCTAGCTCCGTCTATAAAAAGCGGTAAATTCAAGCTTCTGCAAGCCTCGCTAAGATCTTTAAGCTCTTGCCTTGAATAAAGCGTACCAATCTCTGTAGGAAAAGAGATATATACCATTCCAGGCTGGACTGTATGATGCCTTACAGGATCTTTTTGATGAAGCTCATAACACTCTTTTACCTGATCAGCTGTTATTTTCCCATCAATTGAGGGTAAAATCAAAACCTTATGTCCACCAGCCTCTATGGCTCCAGCTTCATGGACTGCTATATGACCGCTATCTGCTGAAATTACGCCCTGATGAGGACGTAAAATAGAGGCTATAACTATAGAGTTTGTCTGAGTACCTCCAACCAAAAAATGTACATCTGCAGCAGGTTTTTTACAAGCGTCTTTGATCTTTTTTATTGCGCTTTCACAATATTTATCACTGCCATATCCTAGACATTGATCGTTATTTGTCGCAACTAAATTTTCGATAATTTTAGGATGAGCTCCACTCGCATAATCACATTGAAAATATGTCATTTACTCTCTTTGATAATTTTTTAAAAACAAGATTATACAATAAAATTAAATTAAAATTTGTATAATAAATATTACTATCAATCCAGCTTATAAAAATAATTATCTATTAAGCAGTTTAAAGATACAATTTTGTTTTTCTAAAGATAGAGATTAGAAGTGGTGACCCATACGATATAAAAAGTATAAACCCATGAATCTTCATTTATAGCATATAAATAACAAACTTGCTCTGAAATTATATCATAAAATATTAATATATTCGTTTTTTATTTACTATAATATAGCAAATAAAAATTACTTCATCTTGAAAAACTAAAATTATACCATGATTTTAAATAACAATGTTTTTAGCTATAAAAATATACAAAAAAGAACACCTTTATTATTCATGAGCCAAAAAGGACTTCTACTCCACATTAGATATTCAGGATATTGTTTGATTTCATATAAGTTAGGGTTATAATAGGCATGAACAAATATATAGCTCTTTGAAATTATCAATTGGACTAGAAACAGTGGATAATATGATTGTAAATGTTTTTAAATTGGCAGTAGGCAATGGCTGGGAGTAATCAGATTAATGATAGAAAAGTTAGGATTATTTAAGCAAAATAAATGAATATCGGTATTTTATTATAAAAACGCAAATTTGCAATATCAATGGAAACTATATAGTATCCATTGATATTTAAATGCAAATCAAGCCTAGTTTCTACCCATTCCATCCATTCATAACTATGTTCATCATATCGTTATTGTTTCTTATAGTGTCATGGTTAATATCACCTGCCAATATCCACAGAATTCATTAGATACGCTATTGTTCGCCAAACATCTTGATAAAATATCATCCATTATGGATCTATTATCTAGCCTTCTGGTATCTTCTCTGTATGCTATCTCATTAGCATAGTTTGAAAGATAAAGAACGCCTATTCTATGAAGCTGTCCATACTGCATACGTCTAAATCTTGAGTTAAAGCTTTCTGATTGATTATTATTCTCTCCGTTTAATCCGCTATACTCTATTTGATGATTTACTCTTTTTAGATCGTAATAGGCTAATAAATCATCATAAGCTGAGTTTTCGTCAGTATGAATTTGAGAGTTTAAGGCAATGTTTGCCTTTGCTATCTTGTTTATATCACTATTGTTTTCGCTTTTTAATATAAAGGTCTTTGTTTTATTTGCACCTTTGCCTAATAAATTTCTTTCTCTTAAATAAATAATTACTCTTTTGTTAGGTTTAAAGGCTTTACGTCTATCTATTCTATCATTTATATTATTGGCTGGTCTTATATAGTTTCCGACATAGACTCCATCCATTTCAACTACGCCTTTAAATTTCTCATTAGATTTATGTTCCAAGATACAGGATCTGATAGCATCTGAGATTTGACCATAGTTTTTATTCTTGTGTATTTAAAAGATTTAGTAGAATTTTTGGCTGATTTTAGATATAAAATCAGCCATTCACAAATATATACTCAACCATAATGCAACTTTAAGATAAAAGAATAGAATGGGGATCTACTTATATCTTAGTATATATTTATACAAAGCTGTAAGTAGAATTTATAATATAGCTTTATAAACAAGAGGTAGATTTTATAATTGTTCAGAAAGTTATATTTTATTGTTTTAATTCTTTAATTTTTTTTCTTGAAAAGAAGTTGTTAATTTTCATAAAAATATGTAGTGCAGAACATAAATTCTTATCACTTTTTATATTTTTTATAAGCCAAAAACAAAATTTATATTTAAATTTAGTTTTAAAAATATTAGAATTTAAACTAGCATTATCGCAACCATTTCTTAAAAGAATAATTGCATCTTGGTATACTTTTTTTTCATAATCTGCATGAAGAAAACTAAAAATAGTATGCATATACGTTCTATCAAAAGCCATTTTTTGTAATTTTTTAATAATATCATCATTGTTTGGCATATTTTTTCTAAAAAAATCAATTAAATCTTTTATTGCAAGATCGTAGTCTATGATATATTTAAATCTATTGATTTCAGATCCATTATTTTCACCCCACCTATAAAAATATAAACATTTATTTATTTTTACAATTTTTTTTGAATTAAATATAATTTTTGCTAGGGCATTTAAATCTTCGGCATAAAAAATACTTTCTAAAAATAGAGTTTGTTTTAAAATCTCAGCTTTGATTAGCTTGTTCCAAATCGCATTAAATGCGAAATTGCTTACCAAGGCATTTAAGTAAAGATCCTTATCTACTATCTCGTTTTTGATAAAAGATAAATCATGCAACTCTTCATTTCTGTCTTTGTATTGCTTGTAAAAATCAACCACAACAATATCGGCCATTGTATCTTTTGCCTTTTCATAAGCAATTTTTGCATAATTTAAATGTACAAAATCATCACCGTCTACATTTATAATATATTCACCTTTTGCCAATTTTATTCCAGCATTTCTGGCAGAGGTTAATCCACCGTTTGGCTTTGTGACTATCTTTAGTCTTTCATCTTGAAAAGAATTTAAAATTTCAAGAGTGTTATCAGTGCTCCCGTCGTTTACTACTATGATTTCAATTTCTTTTAAACTTTGATCTATGATACTTTGCACACAGTCTTTTATATATTTTGATACATTATAAGCAGGAACAACAAAGCTTACTTTAACAATCATTTATAAACTCCTTTAGTTTTTTTGCCATCTTTTCATAGTCCCTATTTTTTACTAGGCTCTCAAGTCCATTTTTTGCCATATCTTTTAGTTTTTGATTTGTAGTATTGCAAATCTGATCTATTTGTGATGTTATCGTATTATCTTCAATAAAGAACATTGAATCATCATCAAAAAGTTTTTTACATTCATCGACTGCCGAACTAAATCCAACCAACCCACAGCAATAGTAATCCATGATCTTTGTTGGCGAGCAAAGGTTATAAAGTTTATTAATTGGCACATAGAATAAGCCTACATCATATCTGCTCATAATATCAAATAATATTTGTTCTTCAACAGCTTCATGTAGCGTAAATCTTTTGTCTTTTGGTAAAATTTTCTTTGCGTATTTTATATCTTTTGTATAAACATCTAATACAAAATCAGCTTTAGAGTTGGAAATTTTATCAAAAAAAACTCCAAATTGCGATTTATATCAATGGCTCCTATATAGATTAATTTTTTTGTTTTATTTTCTGAGATGTTTTCTCTTATATTTGCTAGATTTATACCCATTTGTAGAGGTAAAACTTTTATTTTTAAATTTTTGAAGAATTCATTTTGCATTAATGATGATATTGGAAGGAATCCGTCGCATTGATTTATCAAATTTCTATATAAAAATAAGTTAATTTGATATTTTATAAATTTAAAAATAACATTTTTTTTGTAATCTTAGCTTCGTTATAACTTCTGTAAAAATGCGGAAAACTAAGTTGAAAAAACAGTTTAAATTTATAAATCTTTTTTATTTTAACTGCGCTTTTTAATATGTCTAAAAAATTTCTAACTATTAAAAAATCAACGCTTTTTAAACTTAAGAAATTATCATTTATTACTTTTAACGCTCTACTTCTTTGGCTTTTTAACAGAATAATTTTATTGTTATTTTTATAAATTTTATCACCAAAATATACACAATAAATTTCAAAATATTGTTTTAAAAAACCATTTATAACATTTTCTATAAAACTTTCATTAAAATTTTCATCCTTGTCACTTATAAAAAGCAATGTTTTCATTTGCAACCCTTTTTAAATTTTCTAACCAAATTTTTGATATTTTGTCCGGATTAAAATCATCTTCTCTAAGTCTGGCATTTTTGCAAAAATATTGTATTTTTTCGTTATCTGACATTAAAATTTCAAGCTTTTGACTAAAATCATTAATGTCATTTACATGAATTAAAAAACCATCAAAATTATTATCTATAAGCTCACTTGGTCCTGATACACAATCTGCACTGATTCTGGCACACTCAAAAAATATGCTTTCGATGAGAGTATTTGGCAAACCTTCACTTATTGATGTTAAAGCTACAATTTTTGATTTTGCATAATATTCGTTTATGTTTGGCACATAGCCTTTTATTTCCAAGTTTATATTATTATTTTTTGCAAATTCTTCGCATTTTTGTCGTTCTTCCCCATCTCCACATACTATAATTTTGTATTTTTTTTGTAAATTTTTATCTGTTTTTAAAAAAGCTTTCAATAAAAACAGTAATCTTTTGTTTTTGTCAATTCTATTAGGAAATAGGATTATATTTTGTTTTTTAGATTGAATTTTCTCAACGTAAAATGGATTGTAAATTTGTATGCAATTTTTAAAATTTTTAAAATAGCCCAAATCAAATTTTGTTAAAAGTACAACTATATTAGAAAGCTTGTAAGATAAAAATCTGAGTATTTTTTTCTTAATTTTTTTTATATTTTGATGATTTCCATGCTCTGAAATAATAACTTTTTTACCAAGAAATTTTGAAAAAATAGATATATACGGCATATTTAAATTTACAGTGCTTATTACAATATCTGGGTTAATGTTTTTTATTAACTTTTTAAAAAATAAAAAACGTCTGACATAAAACCAATCTTTTTTGAAATTTTGATTTGTAAAATTAATAGTTTTGATATCATTAAAAAAACCATTATTTTCATCATTTCTTATCAGTACTACCTCTACCTCGTATCCATTTTGTTTCAAAATATCATATAAAAAACGTGATACCTTAATACTTCCTCCAAAACTATTATGCCTAACAAATAAAGCAACTTTCATTAGTCAGATTGCCTCCATATTATTTTCTATTATTTTAGCTAAAAATTTAAATATTTAAAATTGCTTAAAACAAGAATTGAAAAAATAAAATAATATAAACTTGGAAATAAAAGGCTATGTGCCAAACATAAACGAATATTATGCAAAATCAAAAATTGTAGCTTTAACATTAATAAGAGAAGTGTAAAAAAATTGCTTTTCGGACCAGAGTAAATTTACAATTAGAATAAAAGTGAGCTTAAAGTTGCTCTTTTTCACTTTTATTTCTAATATAAATTTTATTATTTTTTAGACCAACAAAACTTAAGCAGATTATCTCTTAACACCTTTAATAAAACATAATATAGCTCTCTTGTATTTTTACTTGGCTCTGTTGTAATTAAATATTGAATTTTAAGCTTTATCTCGCTAAAATATCCATATTAAAAGTATCAATAAAGGTGGCAAAATGGCAACTTCAAACGCAGAGCTTGAAATTGTAAAACAACTTTTTAGCACTCTAAGTGCTGATGATAAAAAATCATTTCTAAAATCTATCAAATCAAAAGAAAAATCAGGGTCAAATTTTGCCTTTACAAAAGATATAAAAGAGTGTCCGCATTGTAAATCGGCCCATTTTACTAAAAATGGTAAAAATGGCAATTCTCAAAGATTTATTTGTAAGGATTGTTGTAAAACTTTTACAACTAGCAATAACACAATATTATTTGCCACTAAAAAAGATATGACAACTTGGAAATTATTTATTCATTGCTTAGTTGAAAAATATTCAATTAGAAAAACTGCTAAAATTTGCAACATAAACACTCATACAGCTTTTAACTGGCGACATAAAATTCTTGACGCACTACAAGAAATGCAAGAGAACGTAAAACTTGACGGCATTATTGAAGCCGATGAAACTTTTATGCCTATCTCGTATAAAGGTCATCACAAGGATTTTAATTTTCCACGTTCGGCAAAACATCGTGGCACGGCAAACACGAAGCGTGGTTTATCAAAAGAGTTAGTTTGCATACCTTGTGTTGTAAATTTAGATGGAAAGTCTATAGCAAAAATATCAAATTTAGGCAAACCAAATATTGTTAGTTTATCCAGAGTAATACAAGGTAGGATTGAACGTGAGAGTATATTTGTAACAGATAGTTTAAGAAGCTATTTAAAACTATCAAACGAAATGAGTTTAAATCACATAAGAATACCACGCAATAAACACTCTAATGGAAGTTTTAATATCCAAGTAGTAAATAATTATCACAGCTGTCTTAAATCAATGCTAGTGTATAATTTTAAAGGAGTATCTACAAAGTATCTTAACAACTATCTTGTCTATCATAATTTTGTAAATTTTACAAAGGAAACAAATTTGGAAAAAGAACAAATTTTATTCAAGCATATACTTGAAACTAATTGTTTAGTAAAGAGTGCGAATATAGTAGATAGACCTGCTGTGCCGTTGTTGGTGGCATAGAAACAAGGGTTAAAATGATAAGTAAAGCTTCAAATACCATAGAAAACTACAATTTTGATACACACATTGCAAAAAGTCAATATACAAATTTAGGACTAAATCGTAATTTGGGGCAATTTTTTAGCCCTAAAATTTTAGTTGATAAGTGTATTTCTTTGATAAAAAATAAAAATGGCAGAATTTTAGAGCCTAGTTGTGGTGATTTGGCATTTAAAAAATGTCTTAATGAAAATGCGGTTTTTATTGAGATTGATAAAAGTCTAGTTAAAGATAAAAGAGTTTTAAATATTGATTTTTTTAATTATCCACAAAGCGAAAAATTTGACACGATTATTGGCAATCCACCCTATGTGGATAATAAATTTTTAACTATTACTCATAAAACAGACATTAAAGTTGAAGCAAATTTATACCTTTATTTTATAGAAAAATGCTTTCATCATTTAAAAGACAATGGAGAACTTATTTTTATCGTGCCACGAGATTTTATAAAGCTTACTTCGGCAAGATACACAAATAATCTGCTTTTAAAATATGGAACTATCACGCATTTTTATGATTATGGTGATGAGAGATTATTTAGCGAAGCTTGTCCTAATGTTTGTATTTTTAGATATGAAAAAGGAAATTTTTCATACAAAACAAAGACTTTTAATGGTGAGAAATTTCTACTTATAAATGACGGAATAATCTGTTTTAGTGATACTTTAAATGTGCGTTCTTTGGGCGATTTTTTTGATATTAAAGTAGGTGCTGTCAGTGGTAAAGATGAGCTGTTTGTCAACGAAAATGGCGATGAGTTTGTTTATTCGCAGACTGCTAAAACTGGCAAACTAAAAAAGATGATTTATGAAAGATATGATAAAGAGCTTGAAAATTTTAAAGATATTTTGATAAATCGCAAGATTAAAAATTTCAATGAAAATAATTGGTGGGGCTGGGGTAGAGCTGTAAATTTTAGAGAAAATGAGGTTAGAATTTATGTAAATTGTAAAACTCGCAATAAAAATCCGTTTTTTGTAAGTGATTGTAAAAAATGGGACGGCTCTGTTTTAGCATTATTCCCAAAAGTGCCATTAAATTTGAAAAAAACAGTAGAGCAATTAAATTCGCTAGATTGGAAACAAATGGGCTTTGTGACTGGCGGTAGATATATTTTTGCTCAAAAATCATTAAAGGAAGCGATGATAGATGATAATATATTTACAAGATATGGTTGATTTTTTACGAGAAAATCCAGTAAGATTAATAAATGACAATGATGACGGTAGAATAAATTCTGCTACAAATGAAAATATTGTTTTGGATAAATTATCCACTAAATTTGATATAAATATACCACAAGTAAGGTGTTGGTATGATTTTGTAATGCCATTGCAGAACAAACTTTTTGTAAATGTGAAGATATCGGATTTATCAAATAACTCAGCTGATAATTGTAGCTCTAAACTTGGTATGGGGTATGCACTTTGTGGTATTGAAAATTTACCTATACACTGGGAAAAATTTCATCAAATATTAGCTAATGAACTAAAAACAGGTTACGATTATTATTTTTTAGTAGTTAATAAAAATAACACGAGTGATTGTTTTTGGACTTCGTTAAAGCGTATAAAAACGCTAACTTCAAATGGCAATAATTTACCATTTCAATGCGATTGGTCGCAAAATCGTGATTTTAGTAGTCGTAGCGAAATTGAAGCTACACGATATATCTTAAAAACATATATTGAGAGTTGGGATAAAAAGGCAAAGGGCTACCCTTTTATATTAAAGGAAATGCTAGTAAATAATAAGATTTTTGATAGCGAATGAAAAGCAATTTTATTAAATTAAAGTGCGATTTTGACACTTTTTATTTGTCAATAAATCAACGCTTTATTACAACAGAGCCTTTTACTTTTATTATATAAATTCATATTCTTTAATATGGAACAAGAAATTTCCTTTCTTTATCTTTTTAAATTTAGATAATCTATAGCGTACCTCCAAAAAAAATCTCAATCCAGTTTATATGGTTTTTATTATTGGCGAATTCATTTTTAGAATGGCACTCTACATCTTAGACAATGGTAAAATTAGATCTTCGCGCTGATACATAGTAGATGCCGCACCTTTTAAATACTGTTTTGGATATGTCATTGTTTCAAAATTTGAAGAAAAATAACTCCATTGCAGATTTTCTAGAGAGCCTATACGCATACCTGTTTCCATCAGAAAATATATAGCTATAGTTGTATTAATTGATTTTTCGGAATAATTTGCAAGTTGTTCTAAAAAATCAGATATCTCTACATCCTCAACTAATTTTTCATGATGCTTGATATATTTTTTGCCATAGTGTTAAAGTCATCATATCTAACTTTATCCATAGGAGAATTTTCTATTAGTTCGTGTTTGATGGCATAATCAAAGATCATGCGAAATAGCTGATGAATTCTCTTAAGTGTGGCTAGCTTTCTTTGATGTTCAAGATTTACATATATTATGTATGTCTTTTTCGTTAATTTCGGATAGCTTTTTATTGCCTAATTGAGATATAGAGTTTTCACGAAGTCTTTTTCTATGAGTTTCAACTGTTTTAGGCTTGACATTATTAACCGATGAGTACCACGTCAATGCTTTTTCACAAGCTTGTGCGAATGATATATCAGGGGCTTTTGAGACAAATTCGCCACGCTTATGGGAATTAATTAGGGTTCTACATTTCTCTTCGGCTTCTGCAAGAGTAATTACACCCCATTCTCCTATGCTACGAATTACATTGTAGCCACCTATAGAAGTATATCTATACTTTATAGTTTTTCGGCCACTAGGTAGCACCTCAACCAAAAGTCCATTTGTACTATTAGGAATACGACTCTAACGGCTTTACCATTACCGTAGTATTCCAGATTGTTCAAAAAAGCCTCAGGATCTTTGTTTAACGGTCTTTTTGTGTTAGAATTATGTTTCATAACATTACCTTTGTATTTAATTTAAAAAATTAAATTTAGGTTTGTTATGTTAATGCAAACTCGTAAAATGTAATAATGTTTTACGAGCGAAAAAATTATTACATAAATTATTACACTTATCCTACCGAAGTAGATAAGTCTTTATGATATAATTTTTTCTAAAGTCCGACAAATTGGGACTATTTATATATAGTATTAATAACGTTACTTTAAAAAAGTAACAAATGGTGACCCATACGAGACTCGAACTCGTGTTACCGCCGTGAAAGGGCGATGTCCTAACCGCTAGACGAATGGGCCACTAAATTAAGCGGAAGTGCAATTTTATCTAATAAATATTTAAAATTAGCTTAATAGAAAGTATTTAATGAATAAATTTTTAAAAATAACGAATATATTTTTTATAATATTTATACTCACAGGCTGTGCGGGCTTGCAAACAAAAAGAGTTTCAAACACGTTTGCTATAACAATTCTATCTCCAATTATAAAAATAAATGATGTAGGCTTTCTTCATAAAACCTCAAATTCTCTAAATTTACAAATCTACAGCTCTGCAGTAAATTTGGCAAATATAAAAATTTCTGATCGAATTTGCGTCAGTGCGGTTTGTTACGAAAAAAAGGAGTTTAATAAAATATTTTTACTAAATGAGCACTATGATGAGTTTTTTAAAGAGATTTTAGAGAGAAAACCTATATACGATGGACAAAATTTAGTAACAAACGAGTGCGGGTTTAGTCAAAATCTAAGTAAATATTCAATACAATATGAAGTTTGCAATAATAATATTAGTTTTAACGATGCAAAAAATAGAATAAAAATAATAATAAAAGAGCTTGAATGAAATATATCGGTGCACATGTAAGTGCGAGTGGCGGAGTAGAAAATGCTCCGTTAAATGCAATGCAAATAGGCGCAAACGCCTTTGCGTTATTTGTTAAGAATCAACGTCAATGGAGCGCGAAGCCTTTGACGGATGAAAATATCTCAAAATTTAAAGAAAATCTAAAGTTATCTAAAATTTCACCGGATCATGTCTTGCCTCATAATAGTTATTTGATAAATTTAGGTCATTTTGATAATGAAAAACGTCAAATTTCAATAGATGCGTTTTTAGACGAAATTTCAAGAGTAGAAGAACTTGGTTTAAAAATGATAAATTTTCATCCTGGTTCACATCTAAAGGAAATTTCAACTGAACAATGTCTAGATAATATAGCCGAGTCTATAAATTTTTTGCTTGAAAATAGCCAAAATGTAAAACTTGTCATAGAAAACACAGCAGGTCAAGGAAGTAATCTAGGTTTTGAATTCGAGCACGTCGCATATTTGATTAAAAAATGCGTAGATAAGAGTAGAATCGGGGTCTGCATTGATACCTGTCACACTTTTTCCGCAGGATATGATATAAAAGATAATTACGAAAATGTCATGAGCGAATTTGATCAAATAATAGGCATAAAATATCTAAGCGCAATGCATTTAAACGATACAAAATTTGGTCTATCATCTAAAAAAGATAGACACGAAAGCCTTGGAAAGGGATTTTTGGGACTTGAAACATTTGAAAACATTATAAAAGACAAACGAACAGACGACATCCCGCTTATACTTGAAACTATTGATGAGAGTATTTGGGCGGATGAGATAAAAATTTTAAGAAATTTTATAAAATAGGAGAGCTATATGAAAAAATACTTACTGGTTTCTTTGGTGGCTTGTAGCCTTTTAAATGGTGCTGGATTTAAGGTTCCTGAACAAAGTAGCGACAGCGTAGCGCTTTTAAACTCAAATATTGCAACTAACTTTGGTCCAGATGCGGCCTATCTTAACCCTGCAAATATGCTATTTTTAGATGATCCTAGACATCAATTTGAAAGCTCATTTACATATTTTCAGTTAGACAATGTCAAATATACTCACTATAACGGTAAAAAATATAAATCAAGAAAATCAAAAGCCCTTATTCCAACCTTTCATTTTGTATCACCTGAATATATCGCAGACTGGAGATTTGGTATATCTTTAGTAGTGCCTGCCGGAATGTCAATGAGATGGAATGAGGATCTACCTAAAGCAACTTCAAAGAAATTTGATCTAAAAGTAATGGAGCTAAATCCTAGCGCAGCTTACAGAATCACCGACAACCTAGCCATAGGCTTTGGCTTAAGAGCCGTATATACTAGAGGAGAGGCTATTCAGGACGTAACTTCACCTCTTAAAGCTTATCAAGATATAAAAGGCGATGGAGTAAATTTCGGATATAACGTAGCTTTGACATATAAACCTATTGAAAAATTAAGCCTAGCAGCCACATATCGCTCAAAAGTAGATATGAAATTAAAAGGAGATACTGATATAAAAGCACCGGCTCATCCTTCAGGAGATTTTCCTGATGGCTCTTATAGCGGCAAAGCTAAATTAAACGTTCCGCTTCCAGCATCTTTAAATCTGGCAATTTCATATGAGATAAAAGATACAACCCTTATGTTTGCTTACGAAAAAACTTACTGGTCAGCATGGAAAGAGCTAAATTTCGATTATCCTGATGCTACTGCAACACACTCGCTTAACCCGTTTTTTAAAGCTTTTGATGAACCAAAAGTTAGAAATTGGAAAAACACAAACGCTTATCGTTTTGGTATAGCTCATAATGCTACTAGTAAGCTAAGAGTTATGGGCTCTGTAGTATTTGATGAAGCAGCCTCTTTAAGTAGCACAACAAGCTTTGATCTACCTGATACAAAGGCAACTACATACGGAGCTGGATTTAACTATAAATTTAGCGAAGATCTTGAACTTGGCATGAGTTATTTCTATCAAGACAGAAAAAAACGTGACGTAAAATACTATAGTGACAAACCTAACTATCCAAATGGAGCCTTTGAAAAAGGAAACGCTCAAGCTATAAATTTGGGTATAAAATATAAATTTTAAGGTATAAAATGAGTTATATTTATCAAAATTTTTACGAGATGCTTAATGAATCTTGCAAGAAGAATCCAAAAGGTGTAGTAATTTATGGTGAAGGATACAAAACTACCTATATTCAACTTAAATTTAGCATCGACAGAGTCGCAGCATATCTACAAAGTATCGGAGTAAAATTTGGCGATAAAGTAGCAATGGTAGTCTCAAATTCAGAAGAATTTCTAATAAGCTACTTTGCAATATCTGCAATAGGAGCTATAGCAGTACCTATAAATACATTTTTAAAGCATGAGGAATTTGAATATATACTAAATGATTGTGGGGCGAAAGTATTGTTCGCCTCCTCAAATCTCTCAAAAGAGGTTAAGGGGCTTGAAAGCAGGACAAATTTAGAAAAAATCATATGGATAGGCGAATTTGGCAAATACAATGAGTCAAACATAAGCTTTCTAACCGCTCTTAGCTGTAAAATAGATCTAGTCCTGATAAAACAACCTGTATTAAATGACTTAGCACATATAATTTACACTTCAGGCACAACAGGTAAGCCAAAGGGTGCAATGCTAAGCTATAAAAACGTATTTTCAAATATAATCGGGGCCACAAAGTGCTTTGATATCAACAAAAAAGATAGATTTATAGTCTTTTTACCTATGTTTCATAGTTTTACTCTCACCGTTATGGTTCTTTTACCTGTATTTACGGCAAGTTCGCTTGTACTGATAAAGTCTGTTTTTCCATTCTCGAATGTTTTAAAACAAGCTCTTTTAAAAAGAGTTACAGTATTTTTAGGGGTTCCTGCGATATACACGGCTATCGGCAAGGCAAAAATTCCATGGTATTTTAAATGGTTTAACTGCGTAAGGCTCTTTATCAGCGGTGCGGCTCCACTTGCAGAGCAAACCATACTAGACTTTAAAGCCAAATTTCCACGTGCTAAACTGCTTGAAGGATACGGTCTTAGCGAATGCTCTCCTGCAGTTGCGATAAATCCTATAGACATGCAAAAGGTTGCAAGCGTGGGTCTTCCGCTTCCAGGATATGAGGTAAAAATCGTAAATGACGAAATGATGGAAGTTGCAACTGGAGAAGTAGGAGAGCTTATAGTAAAAGGCGATTGCGTAATGCAAGGATACCTAAATATGCCAGATGCTACAGATGATACTATAATGAATGGATGGCTGAAAACCGGAGATCTTGGCAAGGTCGATGAAGATGGATTTGTATTTATCGTTGACCGTAAAAAAGATCTAATCATCTCAAAAGGCATAAACATCTACCCTAGAGAGATCGAAGAGGTGCTTTACAAAATAGAAGCTATAGAGGCAGCCGCAGTTGTCGGAATAAGAGATCAGCATGCGGACGAAGAGGTAGTGGCCTTTATACAGCTAAAAGAAGATATGCAAATAGACGAGAAAGATATCCGTATGCACCTTAAAAAACACCTTGCGAACTTTAAAATCCCAAAACATATACATTTTGAGAAAGAGCTTCCTAAAAATGCCACAGGAAAAGTCTTAAAAAGAGTACTCAAAGAGAGATTGAGGAGTGAAGCTAAGTGAAATATCTTCTCGATTTTATAAACTCAAAGAGTGAAAATTTAAATTTGATATCTCTAATAAATTGTAGCCCTAATGAAGCTGAAATTTTACGTTTTTTAAGCAAAAGCTATATTGACGGCAATGCCCAAAATAGCGTATATGAAGTTCTAAGGGCTATATTTGGAGAAGAGGATTATAAATTTTTATCACATCTAAAAGATATAAGATCGCTGATAGATAATGGCTGGCTTACACAAAATTTTAATCTATTTAAAACAACCGAAAGCAAGCCAAATCAATCGAATTTACTCACTTTACTTCACACGGAAATTTCACTCTCTGCGGCGTTTTTAAAAATTTTAGAAAACGGCGATGTTAGCATTAAAATGCCTGAGATTACGGCGTATGAGGATCATTTGGAGTATCTTAGAGATCAGTTTTTGCGCATTGAACTTTATGCGAGATTTGCTCTTTTTGATCCAAACAGCTCAAACGAGGCTAAAAATAGACTCGAAAAAGAGATCCAAACTCTTAACGAAACGATAAAAAAACGCCTAAATTTAACAAAAATCATCCTTGTCGTTGAGCAAATTTTTAAAGAAAATTCGCTTGATGAAAAGGAGCAAATTATATTTTTAGCTCTTTTAAAAGAGGAGTACGCGGGCGAATTTGACGGCTCTCGCGATCTAAATGCGCTTACTAGCATTTTGGGCGGCGATGAGTTTCAAAGGGCTAAAAACCGCTCACTTTTAGATGACGGATCAAGGCTTATTGAAAGCGGGCTGATTGATTACGACGAGGTTCTAAGCACGCTAGGGAACATAACGCGAAGCTTTTTTATAAACGATGACGTTTTACAGCGCATAATGCATCCAAAAAACGAGAAAAAAAGCAAGAAGCTTGAACTCGCAAGCATAGTTAAAGAGCAAGAAATTTTCGAGCTGATCGAGCCTGCGACAAGTATCGATGATGTGGTGCTAAACGATAAGACAAAAGAGCTTTTGGACGCCATTTTAAAGCAAGTTGACAAGAAAGTGTTGGCTCGCCTTTCAAGCTGGGGCATCAAGTCGCGCCGAGCTATAGACGTTAAGATCATCTTTTACGGAGCTGCGGGAACGGGCAAAACGATGAGCGCTATAGGGCTTGCAAAGAGCCTTAAAAAGATGGTTTTAAGCTTTGACTGCTCTAAAATTTTAAGCAAATATGTTGGAGAGAGCGAACAAAACGTGCGCAAAATTTTTGATACGTATAAAGAAATTTGCGCTAAAAGCAAGAGTGAGCCCGTATTACTACTAAATGAGGCCGATCAGTTTCTAAGCACAAGGACGGAGAGTTCAAGCGGGGCTGATAAGATGCATAACCAGATGCAAAATATCTTTTTAGAGCAGATTGAGAAATTTGAAGGCGTTTTGATAGCCACGACAAATTTCTTGCAAAGCCTTGATAGTGCGTTTTCAAGAAGATTTGACTATAAAATAGAGTTTAAAAAGCCGGATTTTGCAGCACGTCTTGCGATTTGGCGTAAAGTTATGCCTGAAAATGCAAGTTTTGAAGATGGATTTGACATCAAAGAGCTTGCAAAATTTGATCTAAGCGGTGCGCAAATCATGCTTGTGCTTAAAAATACAGCTCTTAAAGTTGCCATTAGAGACGATGGAATTTTTACTCTCAAAGACTTTGAAAACGAGATTAAACGCGAAATTTCAAGCGCCTTTGACGAAGAGAAAAAAGTAGGCTTTTAAACTAAATTTCCAAATGCACATAAGAAGATAAATTCAAGCAAATTTGCTTGAATTTATGTAGTTTATTAAACTGCAGCCTTTGGCGAGATAACAGAGTTATCGAAATTTGGCTCAGTGTTTTCTTCCATTATACGTAGTTTTTTGCTTCGTTTTATCTTTGCATCATCTTTAAATATCGCTCTTACCTTATCCATGCCTGCATAAAAATCACGCATCAAAACAAGGCAGATATACTTACCAAAAAACGTCGGCTTGATCATGCCGTTTTCTTCGTAGATCGCATTTACAAGTTTAAGCAAATTTAGCTCGACAAACAGCTCTTTGTGGATGTTTGCGCGGTTAAATTCGTTGTATTTGGCTATATCAACTCCGCCATCAAAAAGCTCGGTTAAAAAGATATATTTCAGGCGATCTTTTTTAGTAAAACTGCATTTTGCGATGACCGGACTCTCGTGGTTTTTCACCATCCTTCCATAGTCAAGCAGGTTAAATGCATTTATGAGAAGCTCTCCGTTTAAGAAGCTAAATGCACCGCTTCCGATTCCAAGATACTCGTGGTGGCTTCCTACGTATTCATCGCGCAAATTTGCGTTATCGCGACCAAACGCCCAGGCGTTACTTTGGTGGTAGTCGCTGAAATTTTCGCAAATGAGCTCATAAAACTCGCGCTCGTTATCGCTATCATCCACGCCAAGTGAGCGAGCTATCGCGTCACGCGTAAGCGGAGACTTCATAAGCGGATAGAAAGTTATCTGCTCAGGAGCGATTGATTTTGCGATTTTTACATCATGTAAAAGCTGCTCTCTAGTCTGATTTGGCAGGTTAAAAATAAGATCAAGACTTATCGTAGGCAGCACGCCCATAGCTTTTCTTAGCTTTTCTTGAAGCTGCTCGCTTGAACCGAAGCGATCATATCTGGCAACTTTTTTTAAGATGTCATCGCTAAAGCTTTGCACACCGACGCTTAAGCGGTCGATGAGCCCTTGAAATCTCTTTAAATTTTCTGGATCGATGTGGTTTGGATCGCTCTCACACGATATATCTTTGATATCAAAGAGCTCTTTTGCAAGCACAAGCGTCTTTTCAAGCTCAGGCTCGTTTATAAGCGTGGTTCCGCCACCTACATACATCGATGTAAAGTTAAATCCGGCCTCCTTAACCTGCCTCATCTCTTCGCGCAAATTTGCAAAATAATGCACCGCAAGCTCTTGTTCGTAATGATACTTATGAAATGAGCAGTAAGGGCAAAAAGTGTGGCAAAACGGCACGTGCGCGTACAGCATATACTCGGTGTCAGGCTTTGGAATTTTATTAATCTTATTATCTAATATATTTATATTTAGCCCATTATAAAGGGACTTTTGCATAGAATTATGAGCGTAATTAACTGCAAATTTTTCTATAACATTCTTAAAACCCATAATTAATTCCTTTTTATAAAACAATCTTTATATATAATAGTCGTAAATTTACCAAAAAAAGTATTATAATTATTTTAAATTTTTAAAACTAATTGGAAGCTCTAAGTTTAAGCCCTTAACTATCCTTATACACTCTTGCAGATCGTCAATCGACTTGCCGGCTACTCTTACCTCTTCGCCTCTTATTGCGGCGCTTACTTTTAGTTTGGCGTCTTTTATAGCTTTTGTGATCTTTTTTGCGTTATCGCTATCAAGTGTATCATTTAATTTAAGCGTAGCTTTTATATTTCCTCCGCTTGCGCTTTCTCGTTTGGTTTCGCTAACTGCCACAGGCGGTATATTGCGCTTGATAAGCTTTGAGATGACGATATCTTTTAACGCGTCGATTTTATTATCGCTTGTGCTAAGAAGAGTGATAAATTTATCCTTTTCATTTAGCTCGATCTCAGCAGCGATACCTTTAAAGTCATACCTTGCGGCAACCTCTTTTTTCGCTGTTTCAAGAGCGTTTTTAACCTCCATCAGATCAACTTGCGCACTTATATCAAAGCTATGTTCGGTAGCCATTTAACTCTCCTTTATAAAATTTTCTATATTTTTTACTATCAAATTTATGAGCTTTTCACGCGCCTCTTTGCTCGCCCAGGCGACATGTGGCGTGATTATCAAATTTTCTTTGTTTTTGATATTTAAAAGCGGGTGATTTTCTCTCATCGGCTCGCTTTCAAGCACATCTACGCAAGCCATCAAATTTCGCTCATCAATTGCCTTAGCAAGTGCGCTTTCATCAACTATCCCGCCGCGCCCGAAATTCATAAGCACTGCGCCCTCTTTCATCAAATTTAGCTCTTTAGAAGAGATTAAATTTCGTGTTTTTTCATTAAGGGGAGCGTGTATACTTGCGATATCGCAGCTATTTAAAAGCTCGTCTAAATTTTGCCTTTTAAACTCGGCGTTATCATTTGCTCCGCTTGTTGAGTAGTAACTAACGTTTGCGCCAAAGGCCGCAGCTATCCTAGCTACGCTTCTTCCTATCTCACCAAGTCCGATGATGCCGAAATTCTTACCGCTTATCTCGCCGATAGATCTATCTAAATTCGTAAAAATTTCGCTCTTTACCCACTCGCCGCTTTGCACATAATCATCGTAAAATTTAATGCGATTTACTAACGCTAACAAACAAGCAAAAGTGTGCTGCGCAACGCTGTTAGTCGAGTAGCCTGCGACGTTTTTAACGGCTATATTTTTAGCCTTTGCATAGTCTAGATCGACATTATTCATGCCTGTTGCGCTTATACAAATCAGCTTTAAATTTGTCGCATCCATAACATCGCGGCCAATAATAACCTTGTTAGTTATCACGACATCAGCACCCTTTAAACGCTCTATGGTCTCGCTTTTATCAGTCTTATCATAACTTACAAACTCGCCAAATTTAGCAAAAACATCAAGGCTAACGTCACTTCCTAAAGTTGAAGCGTCAAGGCAGACTATTTTCATGTTTAACCCTTTATGTAGTGTCCCACGAATTTAGAAGCGTTGTTTAAAATTTCTCCGCCTTTTCTATACCCGAGCGCGCAAGCCTCATAGGCAAAAAAGACTCCAGCTTGATAACTATCACCTCTTTCGTCTTTGTTAAATTCGTAAAATTCTTGATACACGGCTCTGTTTTTCTCGTATTCGCCATCACTGCTAACACTAACACTTCCGTCAGCTTCTATAATGCTAACATTTGCTCCTTCACGCCCAAATATAGGCTTTTTAACACATTTTTTACTTACTAACGGTTTGTCTGAAGCCTCAAGCAAAAGGGGATGATCTGGGTAAAGATCCCAAAGAATTTTTAAAATGCCCTTGCTTTGAAACATAAGCGTATAAGCAGGATTTAAGATAATAGCTCTTTGATTTGCCATTATATTTTTAAGAATTAATGCAAGCTCACCCTCCTGCACGGCAATATCCTCCCAAGGAACAAGCTTAAACCAGTATTCATAATTTTCACCGCCTTTGAAGATGCCCTCTTCATCGTTAAACTCAACCTCATCGACATAGGCAAAATCCGCATGAAATCCCGCCTCTTTAGCGATATACTCAAGCAGTTTTACACTCTGTTCATCCTCGATGCTGCCAGCAATAGAGCTAAACAGAATTTTCCACCCCTCATAAAGCTTGTTAAACTCGCTTGTATCCTCGCTAAGCGTTATAAGACGCTTGAAATTTTCCTTTAAAGCTTCATAAAGATCGTTAAACTGCGAGCTCTTATCCATGCCGTTAAATTTCAAAATCGCCCACTGAATGATCGCGGTTTCAAAGATCGCAGTCGGTGTATCGGCGTTAAATTCGATTAGTTTTATCGGCTTGCCACCAAGTCCGCCCGCCAAGTCAAATCGCCCATAAAGATGCCAGTGAACTTCGTTTTCCCAGCTCTCTTTTACCATATCAACAAGATTAAAAGGTATGCCAACCTCGTGATAGAGGTTATTATCTATTATATGCTGCCCTGCGGTTACAAACATATCGTATAGTTCATTTGCCGCCTCGTAGTATGCTTCGGCCTCTTGCTCGCTAACCTCCACAAGCTCATCTGCGATATATGAGCTATCGTCACTATCTGTGTGCCAAGCAAAGCCGATATTTTCTAAAAACGCCTTATCTAAAGGCTTGACTTTTTTTAAATTTAACATCATCCACCTACCGATTGATTAGTTTTGCTTCCGCTACCGAAAAATCCGCTCTTACCGCCAGCAGGCTTGCCTGCAGAGCTTGTAGCTTTAGCTTTATTAAAGCTATCAACGCTTCTTGAGTAAGTCGAAGGATTTTTATAAGCTGTTTGACGATGGCTTTGGAAACCTTGATTATTAAACAGCTTGCTACCTATCCAGCTTCCTAAAATAGCGCCCGCAGCCGAAGCTAGCAATGTCTCGCCAAGACTAAGCCCGCCGCTACTAAGCTGTGCATCAGGTTTTGTCAAATTTGAAGTGCCGTTATCTATCTTAGCGTTTTCTTCGGCGATTAGCTTATCCATCTCCTCTTTTGTTAGCACGCGCTCCTTGCCGTCAAGCTGCTTTAGCACGACTCTGGTTTCGCTGCTTGGATACTCTTCAAGCACTTTGTAAGAGCCAGGCGCAGTCTCTTCTATGATGACGAAAGCTCCTTGAGCTTGCGCTGCTTCTTGCACTACGCTTTGATCCTCTCCACCTCCGCTACATCCCGCAAGACCTGCCATAACTACCGCGCCAAATCCGCCTACAGCGGCATAAGTTGCAATTTTTTTGATTCTTTTCATACTTCACCTACTATCTGTTTTATTGATTTTTCGTTTCTTACCCATATCACGCCGTCTTTAAATTTGATAAATTTTGACTTGCCGATATTTTTAATGATCAGTTTTTGTATCTTTTTTATCTTTTTATTTTTTAAATTTAAGCCTTTTAAAAACTCGCTTAAGCTAAGCCATTTTTTGACCTTTGGCTCATCTTTTACTTCGCTATCAAATTTAGCTTTTTCTTCACTCTGGGTTGTCTCATAACCTTCGTCAAATTCGACATCTATCGGACGGATATATTCGCCATTTTGTCTTGCTAAAAGCGGACGTTCAAGCATCTGTAAAAAATATCTAAATTTCTCGTCGCGCTCTTTGTAAATTTCAGCGATTTCATCCTTGTTAGCGATTAAAATTTGCTCTTTTTGTGCGTGCAAACGCTCTTTATCATCTTGCAAATTTCTATTTTGCTCTTTTAGCTCTTCAAGCTGTGTTAGCAAAAATTTGATAAATTCACTTTGCTCTTCAGTAGTTTCGCTTGAATTGTTACTAACGATTTTTTTAGTGTTTGTTTTGGTTGTTTTAGCTTTTGTTTGTGGCTCGTTAGTTGCTTCATCGTCTTCGATTAGCACGTATTTAATGCCTTTTTCATCGATTGATTTTAAGCTTTTTCGTCTTATCCTGTTATAGATCGCCTCTTTTGTTATGCCTAGAACTTCGGCGGCTTCACTAACGGATAACTTACGCATAAATTTCCTTTTCTTTAAAAAATGCAGATATTATGGCAGATTTAGGCTAATAAAGAAGTTAAACTAACTAACGCGAAGTTAGTTAGTTTAATTTGGTTAGAGTTTTGACTCGTAGCGTCTAAGCATATAAAGACGTTTAAGCATTTTTTTACGAGCTGAAATTTTTTGCTTTTTGCGAATTTCAGTCATAGGCTCGAAAAATCTTCTTGCTCTAACTTCAGTTACAACAAGGTTTCTATCGACTTGCTTTTTAAATTTCCTATATGCTTCGTCAAAAGACTCATTAGGATGTACCTTAATTCCTGGCACGACCCTCACCACCTTTCGATTAAAATAGAGTGCGATTATACTTAAATTTTCTTAAATTTCAAAATTTATTTAGTTTTCTACTTATTATAAGATTGCTTTAACTACAAAAGTTCTATAATTAAAATTTAAAATATTACATTTTTAAAACAGGAATTTTGATGTCAAATTTAATAGATAATCCCCAGTCTAATTACGCCAAAAAGCGCTATATTTTTTATTCGATTTTGACCTGTATCGCGCTGATACTGCCGTTTATCCGCATCGGTGGCAATCACTTCTTCCTACTTCGTTTTGACAAAAAGCAGCTTCACCTGCTCTTTAACAGCTTTGATACGCAAGAGCTTTATCTGATGCCGTTTGTGCTTATCATATTTTTTCTTACTATATTTTTTCTTACGACACTTGGCGGAAGGGTTTGGTGCGGTTGGAGCTGTCCGCAGACGATATTTCGAGTGATTTATCGCGATCTTATCCAGACTAAAATTTTAAAACTTCACAAAAACATAAATAACAAACAAAAGCCTATAGATGGTCAAAATTTCAAGAAATTTATAGGCGTAGCGATCTGGTCTGTCTTAGCCTGTTTGGCTGCGGCAAATTTCTTGTGGTTTTTTGTACCGCCTGAGGATTTTATAAGCTACGTTAAAAACGCCGGCGAGCATAAATTTTTAATGGGAATTTGGTTTTTTATAACTGCTTTTATTATCTTTGATGTGGTTTGGCTGGCTGAGAAATTTTGCGTATATGTCTGTCCTTATGCGAGAATTCAATCGGTAATGTTTGATGATGATACAGTTCAAGTTATTTATGACGATAAGCGTGGCGGTAAAATTTATGATAAGAACATCAAGCTTTGGAAAAAGCCGCCTGAGCCTGAAAATGAGTGCACCGGATGTGAAGCCTGTGTTAAAATTTGTCCAACTCATATAGACATAAGAAAAGGCATGCAGCTTGACTGTATAAACTGCCTTGAGTGCGTGGATGCGTGCAGTAAGGTGATGGGCAAGCTTGGCAAAAAGACACTCATAGACTGGACGAGTGATAACTCGCTAAAATCGGGCAAGAAGGTTAATTATCTTAGATTTAGAACTATCGCTTATATGGTGGTTATCGCTATAGCTGCGGTTATTTTAGCGTTTATGAGCACAAAAAAAGAGTACATGCTGCTAAACATAAATCGCACGAGCGAACTATATAAAATTACAAAAAGTAACAAAGTTGAAAATGCATATACATTTTTATTTCAAAACACAGATAACAAAGAACATGCTTACTATTTTGACGTCAACAATACAAATATTAAAATAGAACGTCCAAAAGATGAAATAGTATTAAAAGCTGGAGCTAAAAAGAAAGTTGTAGTAGTATTATCATCTGAGGCAATAAGTATCGATAAAAATGGCAATAAACCTGTATCTATAAGCATAGCCGCTTACGCAAAAGACGATAAAGAGAGGATTAATATAAAAAGAGAGACTATATTTGTATATCCTGAGAAATAAAATATAAAATTCTAAAATTAAATTTTATATTTTATATATTTATAAAGAAAGTTTAATGTTATTAGAGCTACAATAACATCTGATTCACTTTTTTGAATAAATTTAACGAAGGATTTAGTATGTCAATCAAAATGTCTAAACGCGGCCAAGAGCGGTACGAAAAGATTATGGAAGTAGCTCTCGAGTCTTTTTTAAACAACGGATATGAGAATACTAGCTTAAGTGATATTATAGAAAAAAGCGGCGGGTCATTAGCAAGTGTATATAAATTTTTTAACAACAAAGAGGGCTTATTCACTGCTATTGTTGAGCGTAGCTTAGACAATTTCTGTGCCGAAATAGAAGAAAAGATAAATTTAAAAATTTCTCACAAGATAGAGGACTTCTTAACTAAATTTGCAAATATATTTTTTGATATTATATGTGATAGAAAAACTACTTTAATAACACGAATTATTCTTATTGAAGGCTACAAAAATAACGCCTCGTTAGGAAATATGTTCTTAGAGCAAATTATAAACAGAGTAAATCAAATTTTAGTAGATTTTATGGAAAGAGAGGAGATAAGATCTCAACTTGATGAGTCCGTAGATCCTAAAAAAGCAGCATACTTATTCCGCGCATTATTAAGAAACCCTTATCATTATCACGCGATCTTATTAAATAGCGATATAGTATTAAGTGAGCAAGAGCGAGAAGATCATATTAAAACATGTGTTAAAATTTTTCTAAAAGGTATTACAAAATAATTTTTCAACATAAAGATTGACAAAAATTTTAAATAAGAGTAAAATATCGTTTTTATTGTAACATATATTACAATATTAAAACTACAACAATAAGGTTATTTTGATGAATAGTTTTAAGAATATTTTCACTCTAATAATGATTTCTCTTCTTTTTACGGGATGCTTTAAAGAAGAGAATTCAAAGTCAAAAGCTCAAGCTGTAAGGCAGATGCCGCCTGCAAAAGTTGACATCATAAAAGCCAAAAAAGAAGATATCCCGATCACCTTTGAATACCCAGGCAAAATCGTAAGCAACCAAGATGTGACGCTTAGACCAAAGGTTTCAGGCACTCTTATAAAGCAGTATTTTAAAGCTGGAGACAAGGTAAAAGCCGGAGATAAGCTATTTTTAATCGATCCTGAAAAGTATCAAGCAAGCTATGACGCTCTTGAAGCAAGCGTTGGAGTCGCAAGCGCAACACTTAAAAACGCTCAAACCGAATTTAACAGAGTAAAAAAACTATACGAGAAAAAAGCCGTAAGCCAAAAGGAATTTGACTCGGCAAAAAGCGCTCTTGATATAGCAAATGCAACCTTACTAAGCGTAAAAGCAAATTCTAAAAACGCAAAGATAGACCTTGGCTACACGACTGTAGTTGCACCGTTTGACGGAATTTTGGGCGAAAATTTAGTAGATGTGGGTTCATTTGTATCAGCTAGCGCAACCGAGCTTGTAAGGCTTACTCAGATAGACCCTATAAGCGTGAAATTTTATATCGCAGACGTTGATAATCTAAATAGAATTAAAAATGTAGAAGCCGGCTCTTGGGCTCAAAACGGCGCGCAAGCAACGCTAAAAGTAGGAAATCAAATTTTTAAAGGCAAAGTAACCTTTATAGATAGCGTTGTGGATGTAAATGTGGGCAGCGTTTTAGCTAAAGCTGAATTTGCAAATAGCGAGCTAAAGCTGCTTCCAGGAGCGTTTGCAAGTGTGGTTATGGATGGTTTTTATCAAAAAGACGGCTTTAAAATTCCTCAAGTTGCCATCCAGCAAGATGCCATGAATACCTTTGTACTTGTGCTAAAAGATCAAAAAGTCACGCAAAAAAATGTAGAAATTTCATATCAGAAAGAGGACTACGCCGTAGTTAGCAGCGGACTTGAAGAGGGCGATCTCATCATCATAAATAACTTTAAAAAGATTAGAGTTGGAGCCGGCGCGCAAGCTGATAAGGAGATAAAATAGATGTTTTCTAAATTTTTTATAGATAGACCTATCTTCGCGACGGTAGTATCTATAATCATCGTAATAGCAGGCTCAATGGCGATCAAAGGCCTTCCTGTCGAAGAGTATCCGCAGCTTACTCCGCCTCAAATTTCAGTAAGCGCCTCATATACGGGAGCCGATGCGCAGACTATCGCCGACTCGGTGGCAACGGTGATTGAAGATCAGATAAACGGTGTTGAAAATATGCTTTATATGCAAAGCACCTCAAGCTCAAGCGGTACCATGGGCATAAACGTATATTTTAAGATAGGTGCAGACTCAAAGCAAGCGGCTATCGATGTAAATAACCGCGTTCAAGCAGCTCTTGCAAAGCTTCCTAGCGAGGTTCAGCAAAGAGGCGTAACGGTAAGAGAAAGAAGCTCAAGCATCCTTGAAGTTATATCATTTACTTCTGAAGATATGGACATCATCAAGATGCACAACTACGTGCTGGCAAACATCGAGGATGAGATCAAAAGAGTCGATGGAGTCGGAGATACCGCAGTTATCGGCACCAAAGACTATGCCATGAGAATTTGGCTTAAGCCTGATCTGCTTGCTAAATTTAACATCTCAACAAGTGAAGTTATAACTCAAATCAATCAGCAAAACAAACAATACGCCACAGGTAAGATAGGAGAGCAGCCAAACACTACGGATAATCCTTATGTTTTTTCTATTAGACCAGAAGGGCGTCTAAAAAGCGTGCAAGAATTTGAAAATATAGTCTTAAGAACTTCAAAAGAAGGCACTATGCTAAAGCTAAAAGACGTAGCAAAAGTCGAGCTTGGAGCAAGAAGCTATGTGTTTGAAGGTATGCTAAACGGGCAAAAGATGGTGCCTATGCTCATTTTCTTGCAAAACGGCGCAAATGCTCTTGCGACAGCAAATGCCGTAAACAAAAAGCTTGACGAGCTATCAAAAAATTTTCCGACAGGATTTAAGCACACGGTCGCTTATAACCCTACCGATTTTATACAAGTATCCATAAATGAGGTTATGAAGACATTTTTAGAAGCGATGGTGCTTGTAATGGTCGTTATATATATGTTTTTAAAGAGTTTTCGCGCGACCATCATACCTATGCTTGCGGTGCCTGTATCTATCATAGGCACTTTTGCAGGGCTTTATGCGATGGGCTTTACGATAAATTTGATAACACTCTTTGCCCTAGTGCTTGCTATCGGCATAGTTGTTGATGACGCCATTATCGTTATAGAAAATATAGAGAGAATTTTGCATGAAGAAGACATCAGCGTAAGAGACGCGGCTATAAAAGCGATGCAAGAGGTTTCTGCACCGGTAGTTTCTATCGTGCTTGTTCTTTCTGCGGTATTTATCCCGGTTGCATTTATGGAAGGATTTGTGGGCGTCATACAGCGTCAATTTGCGCTTACTTTAGTGGTTTCGGTTTGTATTTCAGGATTTGTCGCTCTTACTTTAACGCCGGCACTTTGTGTGGTCATGCTCAAAAAGCAAGAGTCGCAGCCGTTTTGGTTCGTGCGCAAATTTAACGAATTTTTTGACTGGAGCACGAGCGTATTTACAGCAGGTGTCGCAAAAGTACTAAGACATATCATTCCAAGCTTCATCGCCATAGGCATTATGGGCTATGCTATATTTGTGTTGTTTAACTCAATCCCTGGCAGCCTAGTGCCAGCTGAAGATAAAGGCTCAATAATCGCCATAACCTCGCTTCCGCCTGCTTCTGTCATGGAGCGCACAAAAAAAGAGATGAAAGATATAAGCGAAGCATTTACTAAAAATCCAAACGTAGAATTTGCAACAGGCCTTGTTGGATATGATATGTTTGCCGGTGCGCTTAAAGAAAACTCGGCAGTTGCATTTATAAGACTTAAAGATTGGAGTGAAAGAAAGAGCGCAGATAGCTCAGCTAGCGCCTTGGTAGGTCATTTTAATAAGATCTTTTGGGGCTCAAAAGAGTCAATGACTTTCGTCGTAAACGTCCCACCGATAACAGGGCTTAGCATAACAGGTGGCTTTGATATGTACCTGCTTAATAAAACCGGCAAAACATATAACGAGATCGAAAAAGACGCTTTAAAAGTAGTTGCCGCAGCAAATGCTCGCCCGGAGCTTACAAGTGTAAGAACCACGCTTGAGACAACCTATCCGCAGTATAATCTAACAGTAGATAAGCAAAAGGCAAAGCTCTTAGGAGTAAGCGAGCCTGATATATTTAGCACCATAGCGGCAACCATCGGCTCATACTACGTAAATGACTTCAACATGCTTGGCAAGTCATATAACGTCTATGTAAGAGCTGTTGATACCTATAGAAATTCGCCTGAGGACTTTAGAAATATCTTCGTTAAGTCAAACAGCGGCGAGATGATACCGCTAAATTCGCTTGTCACACTAAAGCGAGGAGTGGGACCTGATATCGTGGATAGATTTAACCTCTTTCCTGCCGCTAAAATCATGGGCGATCCAAAACCTGGCTACACTTCAGGAGACGCGATAAAAGCGATAAGCGAAGTGGTGGCAGAGCAACTCTCAAGCGATGAATACTCCATAAGCTGGTCAGGAAGCGCCTATCAAGAGGTTAGCTCGCAAGGAACAGGCACTACGGCATTTATATTTGGTATGGTGTTTGTGTTTTTGATTCTTGCTGCGCAATACGAAAGATGGCTCATCCCGCTTGCGGTTATCACGGCGGTACCGTTTGCGGTGTTTGGCTCGCTTGTGGCAGTTTGGGCTAGAGGACTAACTAACGATATATATTTTCAGATAGGGCTTTTGCTTCTTATCGGACTATCCGCTAAAAATGCGATCTTGATCGTGGAATTTGCGATGCAAGAGCGCGAAAGCGGAAAGAGTGCCTTTGAAGCGGCTGTTAATGCGGCAAAATTAAGGTTTCGCCCAATTGTAATGACCTCTATCGCATTTACGCTAGGAGTTTTCCCGATGGTTATAAGCACCGGTGCAGGAGCTGCGTCTCGTCATGCGCTTGGTACCGGAGTTATCGGTGGCATGATAGCAGCAACCACGATAGCGATATTTTTCGTGCCGATGTTTTACTATCTGCTTGAAAATTTAAACAACAAATTTTGGGATAAAAAGCCAAAAATAAAGGAGAGCGCCCATGCGTAATATACTCATAATCGCTGTTGCGATATTTTTTGCAGGCTGCTCGTTTAGACCTGATTTACCAAATGTCGATACAAATTTTGAGGCGACATATCAGCTAACAACCGATATCAAAGATAAATGGTGGGAAGAATTTGGCGATGAAAATTTAAACACTATCGTTGAAGATGCGCTTAACAACAATATTGATCTTAAGATAGCCTTTTTAAATTTGCAAAAGGCAGAAGCAAGCCTTGGAATAGCAAGTGCTGATCTTTTTCCTAGCGTAAATTTAAACGCAGGTGCCACAAGAGCTAGAACAAGCGGCGAAACCTATACAAAGCAAGACAATGTAAAATACACAAACCACTCTCTAAATTTCGGGCTAAACTACGAGATAGATCTTTGGGGCAGGGTCAAAAACAGCATAGAAGCTTCCAAGTCAAGCTTAAAAGCGAGCAAATTTGACTACGACAGCGCAAGACTTACCATAGCATCAAATATCGCCAAAAGCTACTTCACTTTGGTTGCTTTAAACATGCGAGAAAAGGTGCTAAGCGATACTCTCAAAAACTATGAAGAGATAATGAAATTTAGAAAAACTCAGCTTGAGTTTGGAAGTGTCGATAACATCACCTTTTTGCAAAGCAAAGCTCAAGTAGATAGCGCCAAAGCAAGCCTTGTGGATATAAAAAATTCAATCAGCCTAGCGTTAAATTCACTTAGCATAATGAGCGGCAATAGCAACAATAAAATTTTAAAAGGTGCCGTAAAAAGCTCCAAAAAATTACCAAAAGAACCAGAAGTAAAAGCCGGCATAAGTGCAGATATATTACTTAGAAGAAGCGATGTCGCCAGTGCTTATGAAACACTAAAAAGCACAAACGCCCTAGTTGGCGTATCTAAAGCCGCTTACTATCCATCCATCTCCTTAACCGGGCTTTTTGGATTTGTTAGCGAAGATTTATCTAGGCTATTTGTGGTAAATGCTAACAGTTGGAGTCTAGGAGGCTCTTTAACCCAAAAGATATTTGACCATGGACGCATCAAAAATCAAGTAAAAATAGCCGAAACCAACGAGCAAATAGCGGCTCTAAACTACGAAAAAACTGTAAAAACAGCCCTTAGCGAAGTTAAAAATGCACTTACTTCAAGGCAAAACGCAAAGCTTTCAGAGCAAAGCATCAAAGAGCTTTTAAACTCACAACACAAAATTTACAGCATTGCTAAAAGTAGATTTGACGAGGGCTACAGCAGCCACCTTGAACTACTTGACGCACAAAGAAATCTGCTTGCCACAGAGCTTCAAAATATAAATGCAAATTTAAACGTATTAAATTCAGTTGTAGGAGTTTATAAGGCATTTGGCGGAGGGTTTAAACTTGAGAGCGAATTAAAATAACACTAAAGCGGAAGCTAGAAAATTCTAGCTTCTATAAACTTTCTTATTTGCAAAGAATTTTTACGATACTTTCAGGCAAAATTTCATGCTCTATGGCGTGAATTTTCTCTTCAAACTCTTCTAGGCTCATATCATCACTTTTTTCAAAGGCTCGCTGCATGATAAGCTTACCGCCGTCAAGTTCTTCGCTAACATAGTGCACACTAACGCCGCCTACTAACATCTCGCTTTCAAAACTCTCTTTTATGGCGTGAGCACCCTTAAAAAGTGGCAGAAGTGACGGATGAAGGTTGATAGCTTTTATCTGATTTGTAAAAACGGGAGTTAGAATTCTCATAAAGCCAGCAAACACGGTTAGATCGACATTATGTTTTTTTATCTCGTCAACTAACGCTTGATCAAACTCCTGCCTTGAAGCAAAATTCGTATGCTCTATAATCACGCTTTCAAGCCCGTATCTGCGCGCTCGCTCTATGCCGTAAGCGTTAGCTTTGTTTGTTAGTGTTAGCACTACTTCGATTTTAACGTTATTAAAAATTTTATTATGAACTTTTTGAAGGATTGCCTCTAAATTTGAGCCGCTTCCGCTAAATAAAACCGCTATTTTTTTCGTAACCATTTAAGCCCTTTTATGATATCTTTTGGAGTTATTGAGTAGTTATTTTGCTTTGATTTTCGCACGCTTAACGCGTGAGCTAAAGTGCCGCTTATCGCCGCATCAAGCGCAGTGTAGCCTTGAGCAAGTAAAGAGATGATTATGCCACTTAGTGCGTCACCGCTTCCTGCTTTTGAAAGTGCAACACTTCCGTAGGGCATAACGTAAATTTTTCCGCCGTAAGCTATGATCGTGTTAGCGCCTTTTAGCACTAGCACATTTGGAAATTTTTTGCTCCACGCTATAGCAAGCTCAAAGCGATTTTCTTGAATTTCTTGCACGCTAAATTCCCCAAATCCACCAAGCTCTAAAAGCGAACTAAACTCCTTTGGATGAGGGGTTATAACGATATCTTTTTTAGATTTTAAAAGCTCTATCGTAAGCTTTTCGTAACACATATCGGCATCAAGCACTAACGCTTTTTTGCTATTAAGCGCTTTAAAAAGCTCTGTTTTTTTAGCCTCATCAAGCTTTCCAAGCCCCATTCCAAGAGCTCCGTAAGCCATCTTTTGGGTTATCTCTTTTGCATTCATTAAAATCGGATCTGTTATCAAATTTTTAGATTTACTAACGATACTAACAAGCCCTGCACCCATCGCTAAAGCCGCTTTCCCAGCTATTTGAACTGCTCCGCTAAGCTCTCCGCTAACTATAAAAACATGTCCGAAATCACTCTTGTTAGTGTTAGCTTTATTTCTAAAAGGCAAATTCATATCGTTTTTTTGAAGTTTAAAAGTATCGGTTTCGCCTTCAAATTTAACATCAGTAAGCCCCAAATTAACAAGTCTAATCTTACCTGTAAAATCCTTGGCAAAATCAGAATAAAGCCCGATCTTCCTAGCTCCCATAGTTATAGTTGTGTCCGCCTTAAAAACGGCACCACAGCTATTTCCAAGCTCGTTAAGCCCGCTTGGTATATCGCAAGCTATCTTGTAGGCTTTCATTTCATTTATAGAACTTATGAGATCTACCGTCTTTTTATCTAAATTTCTATTTAGCCCGGAGCCAAAAATTCCATCTATAACGCACCTGTATTTGCCGATTTTTTTAACTTGCTTGACTCCAAGTTTAAAGGCTCTATCAAGCTGAATTTTTAGCATATCGTTTTGCTTTTCAAACGCCAAAAAGAGCTCGCACTCATACTCGCCGCTTAACATCCTGAGAGTAGCGGCTACGTCCGCACCGTTATTTCCACTACCGCAAACACCTAAAATTTTTACGCCCTTTTTAACTTTTTTATGTACCTCTTTTGCAAGTGCATTTGCAGCATTTTCCATCAAAATTTCGTTGCTTAGCCCAAATTTTAAGCAGGCAAGCTCATCAAGCTTAGAAGTGTTTAAAAACAGTTTTTTCATGTTTCGCTCCTTACTCGAAAGCTTAAAGCCTCTAAGATATGAGGTTTTTTGATGATTTGCGAGCCGTCAAGATCGGCGATCGTACGAGCTACTTTTAAAGTCTTATTTATACCGCGCTGAGTTAGTACAAATCGCCCAACCGACATATCTAGCACGCTTTTAGCTTCACTATCGCAAATGCAAAATTTAGCTATCTCTTCGTCACTTAGCTTGCCGTTTAGCTCGCTTTGTCCTCGCTTCATTTGCGCTTCAAAAACACGCAAAACTTCACGCTGCATATCGGTACTCGTTATATCGCTTTTGTCGCTACTTGCAACCTCATCCATAGGCACGTGCAGGTCGATCCTGTCTAATAGAGGCTCCGAAATTTTAGCCTTGTATCGCTTGATATCGGTTTCTAAACATCTGCAATTTAGCTGCTTTGAGAACAAATTTCCGCACGGGCAAGGATTCATCGCTCCAACAAACATAAATTTTGTCTTGTAAGTTATCTTAGAATTTACCCTTGAGATGTGGATTTGGTTATCCTCAAGCGGTTCGCGCAAGCTTTCTAAAATTTGCTTGCCAAAATGCGGAAGCTCGTCAAAAAACAGTATCCCGCCGTTTGCAAGTGCGACTTCACCTATCCTTGCGCTTGCCGTTCCGCCTCCAAATATCGAGCTTTTTGTCGATGTATGATGCGGACTTCTAAAAGCTCTAAGTGCGCTAAATTCGTGATCTTGCAAATTTAGCGACGCGTATGCCGCGCTTAGTAAAATTTCATCTAAATTTTGAGGCGGAAGGATATATCTTAAGCGCTTTGCGCTCATGCTTTTGCCACACCCAGGGCTTCCTTCAAAGATGATGTTATGCATACCACAAGCAGCTATGAGGCAGGCTCTTTTGGCTCTAGCTTGACCTTTGATATCCTTAAAATCAAGCTCAAATTTTGAGTTTGCGACATAACTTTTGCCACAAATTTGAGTCAAATTTGAAAATAGAGGATGAGTCTCTTTGGCTAAACATTGCTGCTTAAACTCATCATCAAGAAAAAATTTTATCGCCTCATCAAGCTTATTTACAGCATAAATTTCTAAATTCGGTATCATCGCAGCATTTTTAGCTATCTCTTTTGGCACTAAAACCTTAGCCTTTGTAACGCTTGTGCTTAAAAACAAAAGTATAGAAAACATGCTTGCCGTGCTCTTGATGCTTCCGTCAAGTCCAAGCTCGCCAAAGACGAAAAATTCGCTAAAAGAGTTGCTCCTAACCTCTTTTTGTAAAGCGATCAAAAGCGCGATAGGAAGGTCAAAATAACTGCCCGTCTTTGGCATGTCTGAAGGAGAGAGATTTATGATGATTTTTTGAGCGGGAAAGGAGAAATTTTGAGCTAGAAGAGCTGACTTTACCCTTGCTTCGCTCTCTTTGATACTTGTGCTTGCAAGCCCTACGATGCTAATTGCTGGCAACCCTCTATTAAATGTTGCTTCTACATCAACAATCTTTAAACCATCTGTGTAAGTAGCGCATTTTAGCGATTTCATAAAGTTTTATTCTTTAACTTCCTATACTCTTTATCAAATTTTTTGCGTTTGTTGTAGCCGATTTTTTCTATAAAAAGATGTCCGTCAAGGTGATCCATCTCATGTTGTATCGCAACAGCTAAAAGCCCGTCCGCTTCAAGCTCGCACTCTTTGCCGTATCTATCGTGATAGTTTAGAGTGATCTTTTCGGCACGTTTAACATCTTCGTAAAATCCTGGCACGCTAAGGCAACCTTCTTGGAAAATTTGCTCGCCCTCTTTGCAAACTATTTTTGGGTTGATTATCTCAAACAAATCGGCTCTTTCTTGAATTTCGCTCTCTTCGTTTACTAAATTTATAATCAATGCTCTGATAGGGTTTCCAACCTGGATAGCTGCTAATCCGATGCCATTTTTGGCTATCATTGTATCGTACATATTATCCAATAAGGTATGCAAATTTTGATCAAAAATATCAACATGTGATGATTTTTGATATAGCCTTTTATCAGGATAGGTTAAAACTGCCAATATCATGATTAAACTACTTATCCTCTACTATCACGTATTTTGACTTATGCCGTCCACTTTTTGCAAGCATATCTAGAGTATGCGAAAAAACTTCTTCAATAGTCTTTGTAGTATCTAGATCACAAACCGCTATTTCCATATCTATTTCAAGATCAGTTTCAGATGTCAAAAATGTCGCTGTATAAAACATATCAGCAATTCTTTCGCAAGCTTTTTTTGCACCCTCTATATCAGTGTGCTTCATAAGCATAGCAAAAATTCCATCTCCATAATGGGCTAAAATATCACTCCTTCTTGATGTTCTAAGAAGAAATCTTGAGATGTTTTTAAGTATCGCCTGCCTATCTCTAACGCCTAAAAGATTCATCATTTCATCTTTTGGCTTTACAAGCATAAAAGATGATTTATATCCATATTTTTTTACATATTGAAGCTCTGATTCCAAAGTTTTTAGGAAAAACTTTTTATTATAAAGATCAAATTTAGGATCGTATATTGATTGCTCCTCCACGACTTTAAAAACTCTGCTGATCTCTTCATAGTTTAATTTAATAACATCAATATGCTTATTGATTAAAGCATTAAGCTTATCCAAGTCATCATTAAATGCGTTAAACACGCTTTGAACTGTAAGTAAATTCGAATTTGCCTCAAGGCTATCTGAGCGTTTTTTTATAATAGTTTTCATAATTCCAAGGTTTTTATATATAAGCGCAACCGCTTGCAACATGCTTTTTATTTGAGCAAAACTCTGCTTAATCTCGCGCTCTATATAAATTTGCCTATAGTCTTCTATTCTGCCTATCTCATCTTCAATCTCTATAATCTCAGTAATTTTTTTCTTAAAATCATCAGGCTTTTTATCAAGCATCTTTTCAAAGAAAATAGAGTAATTTTTAGGAATAGACGGGATATTTTCCTCTATAAGCTCTTTTATAACATCCTCAGAAAACCCATATATATTAAACTCTGCAGGCTCTTTATCTTTTATAGTTACGGTATTGCCTGTCTTTTTTTTATTAACCTTAATCAAATTCTAACCTCGCTTATTTAAAGCTCTTCTCCAAAACCTTATCTATAAGTCCATACTCTCTGGCTTCAAACGAACTCATGAAAAAATCACGATCAGTATCTTTGGCGATTTTACTTAGTTTTTGGCCTGTATTTTTAGCCAAAATAGAGTTTAAAATCTCTTTCATACGCAAAATTTCTTTTGCTTGTATCTCTATATCAGTCGCTTGTCCTCTAGCGCCGCCAAGCGGTTGGTGTATCATGATGCGAGAATTTGGAAGCGCATATCTCTTGCCATGTGTTCCGCAACTTAGCAAAAATGCCCCCATTGATGCTGCTTGACCTATGCAGATCGTGCACACATCTGGCTTGATGTAATTCATCGTATCATATATACTAAAGCCACTCGTGATAACTCCACCAGGACTATTTATGTATAAGTAGATATCTTTATCTGGATCTTCAGCTTCTAAAAACAGCATTTGAGCCACGATAGAAGAGGCTATACCGTCTTCTATCTCCCCGCTTAGCATTACGATGCGATCTTTTAATAGGCGAGAGTAGATATCATAGCTTCGCTCGCCTTTGCTTGTTCGCTCGATTACGTATGGGACGTAATAGCTCATTTATCTGCCTTTTTTGTAGTTTTCTTAGGCTCTTTATCGGATTTTTCACTCTTCTCTTTTACAGGTTTTTTAGCCTCTTTTGTCTCATCTTTTTTATCAAACATTTCGTTAAAGAGCTTCTCTTCTATCATCGACATCTTAATAGCTGGTAAAATTCCTTGATTTTTATAGTTTTCAAGGTGTTGTTTTGGATCAAGTCCTGAACGATACGCTTCAAAATAAATTGCTTGGATAAGTTCCTGATCGCTTACAGTAACGCCTCTTTTGCGTGCAAGTTCATCTATAACAAACGTTAGTTTAACGCTCTTTATAGCATCTTCTCTATACTCTTCACGTTTATTTGTAAGAGCATCCTTATCCTCTCTAAATTTTTTCATATCATCTTCGCTAAAGCTTGCCCATGCATTTCTAAACTGCATATCAATCTCTTGCTCAACTATATTTTTAGGTATATCAAATTTATACTTCTCTACTATAGCTTCAGCAAATTTTGGTTTAAGCTCTTCATTTACAAGTTTAAATTGTTTATCAGCTCTGATCTGATCTTTGATTCTCTCTTCAAGTAACTCAACACTTGCATTCTCTTCACTTGGCATAAGTTGTTTTAGCAACTCTTCACTAATCTCATTTGGCACATTTTTGCCTTGAATTTCGTGTAATTTTACTTTAAATACAGCCGCTTTACCTGCTAAATTTGGCGCACCATATTCAGCCGGGAACGTTACTTGCACATCTTTTTCTTCGCCAATTTTTAGACCGATCATACCATCTTCAAATCCAGGTATAAACTGGCCTGAACCAATCTCAAGCACATAGCCTTCAGCCTTACCGCCGTCAAACGCAACGCCATCCACAAAGCCCTCAAAGTCAAATTTAGCGAAGTCACCTTTTTCTAGTTCTTTTTTATCAACTTTTTCAAGTGGAGCTACCATCTTTAAAAGCTCATCTTTTTTATCATCAATCTCTTTTTTCATTACGCGAGGAGTTGAAAATTCAGGTATAAGCTCTTCATAACCGTCTAAATTTACAACAGGCTTAAATGAAATTTCAATCTCGGCATCAATACCGCCATTTTCTCTCTCGAATTTTACGAACATAGGCTCGCCGATAACTTCATCGTTAGATCTTTTTAGCTCTTTTAAAGCCACATCAAACACATCTTTTAAAGCGTCTTGCTCTGCATCTTGAGTTAGCTCTTTTTCATAGCGTTTTAAAACAACATTAACAGGTACTTTTCCGGCTCTAAAGCCATCGATTTTCATATTTTTAGCTGCTTTTTTTGCAAGATTTTCAAGCTTTGATTTTACCTCGTCGCTTGTAATTTTTGCCGTTACTGAAGCGTTAGCAGTATCTATAACTTTGGTTTTGATTTCCATCTATTTCCTTTTAAAAGTAAAAATTTTCTAACGAATATATCAAAATTTTCCTTATTAGTTGTATAAATTTGAAATTTATCAATGCAAAAGGCGCTTTGATGTAAAATGTTACTAAATTTCAAGGAAAGTAAAAATGCAAGAAAACAATAATCAAGCTCGCTTTGAAAGTTCAGTAAAAAACATGCTTGAAATAATCGGAGAAGATGTAAATCGTGAAGGGCTTATAAAGACTCCTGAGAGGGTTTTTAAAGCCTTTAAATTTCTAACTCAAGGATATGAGCAAGATCCAAAAACTGTATTAAACGATGCGCTTTTTGAAAGCTCAAACAATGAAATGGTCATGATGAGAGATATTGAGTTTTATAGCCTTTGCGAGCATCATTTATTGCCTATTATCGGGCGAGTTCATGTCGCATATATCCCAAACGGCAGGGTTGTGGGACTTAGTAAAATTCCGCGCATGGTAAATATTTTTGCTAGAAGACTTCAAATTCAAGAGCAAATGACCGAGCAGATCGCAAGCGCTATTCAAGATGTGATAAAACCTAAAGGAGTAGGAGTAGTCATTGAAGCAAGGCATATGTGTGTTGAGATGAGAGGCGTTGAAAAGATAAACTCAACTACGACAACTTCGGCACTTAGAGGGTGTTTTATAAAAGATACCGATACTCGCAAAGAGTTTTTCTCGCTCATAAATTCTCCTAAAGAGGTAAGATTCTAGTGAGTTTAGAGCGCTTAAAATCTAAGCTTAACTCAAATTTATCCCTTTCAAACGTATTTGGAGTGATAAATAAAATTTCATCAACTACCATTGAAATTTCAGGACTTAGACCAAGCATAGGCGATATAGTGCAGATCGTGGCTCGCGATAAGAGCAAAAGAGGTCTTGGAATGGTAACTGAAATCAAGCAGGATGGAGCCTTTATATCGCCATTTGGCTTTGTCGAGGGCTATAAGATAGGAGATCTTGTATATCTTAGCGATCAAGGGATGAAAATTCCAGTCGGAGATGCTCTTCTTGGACGCGTTGTCGATCCGTTTATGAATCCAAAAGACGGCAAAGGCGCAATATATGCAGATAAATTTGTGCCTATCATGAAAGCTCCAATTGACGCGATGAAAAGGGGGCTAATAGATGAGGTATTTAGCGTAGGAGTCAAGAGCATAGATGGACTTTTAACTTGCGGTAAAGGCCAAAAACTTGGAATTTTCGCAGGAAGCGGGGTTGGTAAAAGCACCCTAATGGGAATGATAGTAAAAAACTCCGAAGCTCCTATTAAAGTAGTTGCCCTTATAGGTGAGCGTGGGCGCGAAGTTCCGGAATTTATCCAAAAGAACTTACACGGAGATCTAAGTGGAACCGTCTTAGTCGTAGCGACAAGCGATGATAGCCCTCTTATGCGAAAATACGGCGCATTTTGCGCTATGAGCGTAGCAGAATACTTCAAAAACCAAGGCAAAGATGTGCTGTTTATCATGGATAGCGTAACAAGATTTGCCATGGCTCAGCGCGAGATAGGACTAGCGCTTGGCGAGCCGCCTACGTCTAAAGGCTATCCACCTTCTGTGCTTACGTTGCTTCCTCAGCTTATGGAGCGGGCGGGCAAAGAGGAAGGAAAAGGCAGTATAACAGCGTTTTTTACGGTTTTGGTTGACGGCGATGATATGAGCGATCCGATAGCAGATCAAAGCCGCTCGATACTAGACGGTCACATCGTGCTAAGTAGGGAATTAACAGACTTTGGAATTTATCCTCCGATAAATATCCTAAACTCGGCTTCGCGCGTGATGAACGATCTAATCACGCCTGAGCACAAAGCAAATATAGCCAAATTTAAGCGCTTCTACTCTCTAATAAAAGAAAACGAGGTTCTTCTTCGCATAGGAGCCTATCAAAAAGGCAACGATAAAGAGCTTGATACAGCAATCTCAAAACGTGAATTTATAGATAAATTTTTAAAACAAGACGAGGATGCTGGCTTTAGTTTTGAGCAAACGAAACATATGCTTAGTGAGATAAACTAAATTTACTTAGAATAACATAAACAAAATTTCTACAAATTTACACGAAAACATTGTTTGTATATTATGAAAATCAAATATCTAAAACTTGTATCCAAATCCTTAAAAAAATTAATTAATTTTTGATTATTTTTTATCACTTTAATAGCATACAAGATCGGAATACGGATAATTCATAAATTGATAAAGAATTTCAATATAAATTCAATATCAAAATCACACCAAAATTGAAAAAATTAAGCCCAAATTTTAAACTAAATTTTATGCAATTTGTTATAATATCCTGAAAAAATAAAAAAGGATAAAATCTATCCTAATTAAAGGGCAAAATTTTGAGAGTTTATTTAGATAATAACGCAACTACGATGGTTGATCCTGAAGCTTTTGAGCTGATGAAACCGTTTTATTGCGAAAAATACGGCAATCCAAACTCCCTTCATAGATTTGGAAGCGAGACGCATCCAGCTCTTCGCCGTGCCATGGATCAGCTCTACACTGCATTAAATGCTCGCGATAAAGACGATATTATAGTGACAAGTTGCGCGACTGAGAGCAACAACTGGGTCATAAAAGGTCTGTTTTTTGATCATATGTTAAATAAAGAAAAAGATCATATCATCATCAGTGCAGTCGAGCACCCTGCAACAGGCGCTGCATGCGAATTTTTAAAGCAATTTGGCATAAGGGTAAGCCATATCCCGGTAGATGAAAACGGGCTTTTAAATCCGGAAGATTTAAGAAATTTGATAGATGATAAGACTGCTCTTGTTAGCGTAATGTGGGCAAATAACGAAACCGGAACAATATTTCCTATAAAAGAGCTTGCCGCTATCGCGCACGAAAACGGAGCGCTATTTCACACCGATGCCACTCAAACGGTAGGTAAGATAAAGATAGACGTTCAAGATGTAAATGTTGATTTTATGAGCTTTTCGGCGCATAAATTTCACGGCCCAAAGGGCATCGGAGGGCTTTACATCAAAAATTCTCAACCGCTTACAAGCCTGCTTCACGGAGGCGAGCACATGGGCGGCAGACGAAGCGGAACGCTTGATGTAGCAGGCATCGTCGGTATGGCGCAAGCGCTGGAAAACAGTAATAAGCTAATAGAATTTGAAAACCTACACGTTAGAAGACTAAGAGATAAGCTTGAAGACGCACTACTTGAGATACCTGAAATTTCAGTTGTTGGAGATAGGGCTCACCGCCTTCCAAACACGATATTAGCAGCAGTTAAAGGTGTAGAAGGCGAAGCTATGCTTTGGGATCTAAACCAAGCAGGAATTGCAGCTTCAACAGGCTCGGCATGTGCAAGCGAAACGCTTGAGAGCAACCCTATCATGGAAGCTATCGGAGCCGATAAGGAGCTAGCACACACCGCTTTGCGCTTATCGCTTTCTAGGTTCACCACAGAAGAAGAGATCGACTACGCGATAGTGCATATCAAAAAAGCGGTTGAGAGACTAAGAGCTATTTCAAGCACATTTGCTTATACGCCGCAAGGTCACGTAAGCGGGCTTTAATAAAATTTAGAAATTTAAAAGAAAGAGAGAGGTAGTTTAGCTAAGTAGCTAACAGACCTAAAAAGGAATAAAATGGCAAAACACGATTTAATAGGCGGCTCGATTTGGGATGAGTACTCACAAAAAGTTCAAGACCTGATGAACAGCCCTCGCAATATGGGACAAATCACGGAAGAAGAGGCAAAAGAGCGTGCCGGTAAGCTGATAGTAGCTGATTTTGGCGCTGAGAGCTGCGGCGATGCGGTGAGATTATACTGGCTGGTAGACGAAAAGACCGACATCATCATGGATGCGAAATTTAAAAGCTTTGGCTGTGGCACGGCGATAGCAAGCTCGGACACTATGGCTGAGCTTTGTATAGGAAAAACAGTTGATGAGGCAGTTAAGATCACAAACATAGACGTAGAAAAAGCGATGAGAGATGACCCTTACACTCCTGCGGTTCCGCCTCAAAAGATGCACTGCTCGGTTATGGCTTACGACGTTATCAAGGCAGCTGCGGCAAGTTACAAAGGCGTGGATCCTGATCATTTTGAAGATGAGATCATCGTATGTGAGTGCGCCCGCATAAGCCTTGGCACGATTCGCGATGTAATCAGAATGAATGACTTAAAAACGGTCGAAGAGATAACTCAATATACCAAAGCGGGTGCATTTTGTAAATCTTGCATTAAGCCGGGCGGACATGAAAAAAGAGAGTATTATCTAGTCGATATCCTAGCGGAAACCAGAGCGCAGATGGAAGCTGAAAAGCTAAAAGCTATCGCGGATGCTAAAATTTCAGGCAATGATTCTGATCTAGCATTTGAAGAGCTTACGGTAGTTGGTCAGCTTAAAGCGGTTGAAGCGGTTATAGATGCCGAAATTCGCCCTATGCTTATGATGGATGGGGGCAATATGGAGATCCTTGACATCAAGAAAAACGACAAAGGCATCATCGATATCTACATCCGCTATCTTGGAGCATGCTCGGGATGCGCAAGCGGAGCAGGCGGAACGCTATATGCGATAGAAGCTGTTTTGCAGCAAAATTTGAGTCCAAATATTAGAGTCTTACCTATATAATAATATTTTTCTAAGAGGTCAAATTTGACTTCTTAGAAATCTAACAAAATCAATCATTAAACACACACTATTTCTTTAAAAAATACCAAATAAAATAACTTTTATTCAAATTTTACAAAATCTATTCTCTGATTTTTAACTTCACTACACAAATTTCAAGACACTAAAATTATAATTTCTATTATTCTAACTTTTTATTTTACATTAAAATATACCATAAATTTAGGGCTTGAGAAATATTCTATATAGTGAATATTAAGTTATATTTTTATATAAGCATCTTTTAAGTTTCATTTAAAATTATACATGTAAGATTCTGCATGAGATTTAAAAAATCCAATAAACTTTAAAAGGAAATAACATGTCATTAAGTGCAAGAAATCAGCTTCAAGCTAAAATCACAGAGCTTAAAACAGGTGCAGTAAACTCATTAGTAGTTGCTAGTCTAAAAGGTGGAGAGATTGTAAAGGCTACTGTTACAGTAGATTCTCAAAACGAACTAGATCTTAAAGTAGGTAAAGAGGTAGTTTATATATTTAAAGCTTCTAGCATTATAGTTGCTAAGGGTGATAATAAATTAAAACTAAGTGCAACAAACCAAATCAAAGGTAAAGTTGCAGAGGTTAAACTAGGCGCAGTAAATGCAGAAATAGATATCGAGATAGCTGGTGGAGATAAGCTAAGCGCTATTATTACAAACGAATCTGCTAAGAATCTAGCTCTTAAAGCAGGTGATGAAGTAGTTGCTGTTATTAAAGCAAGCCAAATCATCATTGGTGCTTAATAATTATATTATTCTATCATTTGAAAGCTGTTGACCATTATCCTCCATGAAGCTTCCGCCTGCCTGGACATAAAACAACTCTTGCCTTGAGCCTATATTAAAGTCAAAGTTATTTCCGTAAGTTTTACTACTTTTTCCGGTCTCAAATCCATATCCCAGGCTACCCTCAAGCTCTTTGGTCGGTTTTTTAGATACTAAATTTATCGCTCCGCCCATAGTATTTGCACCATAAAGTACGCTACTTGAGCCTTTTGATATATTTATCTGACTTAAATCAAAAGTGGTAAAGCGTCCAAAGTCAGCAGTCCCATCATAAGGTATATAAACAGGAATTCCATCTATAAAAAGTGGAACTCTACGAGCGTCAAAGCAGCGAACATAAAAATTCTGCTCTGCTCTTGGTCCCTTTTTGTTTACATAAACACCAGGCGTCATATAAGCTACTTCAGATAGTCTCTTAACTTGATTTTTTTGCATCTGCTCACTATCTACCACAACTACGTTGGCATCACTTTTTTGGCTACCGCCAGCAAGCTTAGATACAAATTCTACCTGACCAAGCTCAAAAACTTCAGCATGAAGTGCCAAGGCGACACTACAAGCAATCAAAGCTGTTTTTTTCATTTAAACTCCTACTATATATTTTTTATATTTTTAAAAATACGATTAATACTAGCTTTAAAAATATAAAATATTAAAAAATAATTTTATTTTATAAATATTTAAAAGTAGATAAAATATGTGATTTGAATTCATTTATAGATATATTTTGTATAAATTTTAAAGATAAATTATATGTTGCAACTTTTTAAATCCAGGCTCTTTCCTGCAAATTTTCTCTCTATAATCAAAACAAGAGCATAAAAAATCTTCTCATCATTTAGCTTGGTAATTTGTCTTAAGGTTTGATCTTTGTTATTTAGCTTTACCCCGCCATCTCTTAAGATGCCAACCAACTCATCGGCATCTAAATTTAGAGTATTTGCAACGCTACTTATAGTGTGGTCTTCAAGAGCCATAATAAGCCTATCCATATTGCAATAAGATGGATTTTTTCGTTTCAAAACCACATCTAAAAATTCATTTGCAAGCTTTACTAGCTTTCTTCTTTTTATAATTATATGCAAAACAGCGATTACAGGGATACTAAAACCACAAATTTTATGCAAACTCATAAAAAATTCCGTGTAGTCCCCATTTGCAAATTTAAATCCTGAATATGTCAAAATAGAAATTCCTAAAAACAAAAATACAATAAGTAAAAATTTATAAACTATTTTAACTTTAAACACTCAAAGCTCTCCTTACTCCATCTTCTAAAAAGACAGTTATAGCAACTCTTTAGATAACTATCTACAAGCTCATCCTCATCGCTATCAGTTGTAAAAAACTCACACTTTACTGCCGTTTTCCTAGCATTTTCATAAGAAAATTTACCAAATAAAAAAACTCCGTCTAAGCTAAAATTTTGAAATTTATCCATTAAAATTCTCTAAGTTCTTCTATATCGTATGGAATAAATTTTCCATTCTTATCAGATTTTACAAGCAAAACTGCTTTGAAATTTTTAACTATCAACTTTAATTTCGATTTTGTAATTATCTTTTCTTTTTTATCAACGAGATTAAAATTTTCATCCAAAACCTCATCACAAAAGCCTAAATCCAAAAGCTCTTTTACACTCATCTCGTCTTTTGGCATCTTAGTTTTGCCTTTGACTCTGCCGTCGTTGCCATCAAGCCTTAAAGCTATACCGCTAAGCGTGCCTATTATACTATGTCCTGCATTTTTAAGCTCTTTTAGGTAGATATTTTGTTTAGCTGCCTCGCTATAAGCTTCATCTTTTGTTATATATTCGCATTTTGCTCTCTTGCCAAATTTTATAAACTCATTTATGTTTAAAATTTCATCTTCAAAAGCTATCGCGAATCCCGGCTCAGAGCTAGGAGCACTCTCGTCTATTAGTAGTTTTTCTACAAATTTAATTACTTTAACGAACTCATTTTCATCTAAATGTGTCGTAAAGCACATGGAGCTATTATGTGAGGTATAATTTATTCGCTCATCTATAAAAAGCTGATGACGACTCACAAAAGAGCATGGCGCAAAATTGCTATCTATAAACTCAGCCATCATCTCAGTTAGCATTCCGGTAGATTTAAGATATCCTATCTCGTCGGTATCATCTATGCTTATATAAATAACTCTTCTCATAAAATTTAAACCTGCATAAAAATAATATTTATATTTTAAAATTTGTTTAGTAGATTTTGGCTGAATTTAATTTGAAAAAATATCAAATTCATACTTATATTGTAAAATACTAAAAAATCAAAAAAGGGAAAATATGTCTTTTCAAGAAATCTTACAAAAATCTACTAAAAAACTTCTAATAACTATCGCTTTAATAGTCCATATAGCATTGGCGGTAGTAGTAAATTACTCGTTTCCTCATTATGAAACGGCTTTAATAACCGGAGGAGAGGTAAAAAGAGTAGATAAAGACGGTCTAATAAACGGAGAAAATCCTGCCGACGGGCCAACTAGAGATGTCTATTTCATATACACCCAAGAGATAAATGGCACAAAAGTAATGACTTATAGAAACGAAGATACAGGATTTGGCTTTCCGTTTTATTTTAAATTTAATTCGGCTGATCTTCAAGCAATGGCGCAAAGTTTTGCGATAAGCCAAAAGAAAGTACAGATAAAATACTATGGATGGAGAATAACTATACTGGATAAATTTAGAAATGCGGTTTCAGTAAAAGAGCTTAAAAATGGCGAAACCGGATCAAATCCTATCATGAGCTATATATTCTACGCTCTAATCTTTATATCTTTTTTATTTTTCGTAATATTAATAAGAAAGATATTTGATAAACGTATTAAATTATAGCTTGATATTATTTGGCGAAACAGGCTTGCCAAGAAGATATCCCTGAGCATATTTAATGCCAAATTTTTTAACTTCGTCTAAAATTTCAGGAGAGCTTACAAACTCGGCAACCACATTGTACTTTTGCCTATTGGCAAAATCTACAATGGTCTGAACCAGATATCTTGCGTTTTTATCGAATGGAAGCTTTTTGATAATAGAGCCATCTATCTTGATAGTGTCTATATCAAGCTCTAAAATCCTATAATAATTAGAATATCCGCTTCCAAAATCATCAATTGAAATTTTGGAGTTGTAGCTATGAATTTTGTTTATAAACAAATTCACCGCTTCATAGTCATCAACACCCTCTGACTCTAAAATTTCAAAATATACATTTTCTGGATAGGAGCAAATTTTAAGCTTTTGCTCTATCATATCTCTAATTTGGACATTTTCTATATCGCTATTTGAAAGGTTCATCGAAAATTTAACTTTAGGGAATTTCTCAACAAGTCTAAATACGTGACCTATTACTTTTTTGGTTATATCATTATATAAAGAAATTTTCTTAGCAATATCCAAAAATTCGCCAGGATAACGAATTTTGCCGTTTTCATCCACAATACGAACTAAAACTTCATAATAGTTTGCCTTTGGCTCATCGTCTAAATCAGAAGATATATCATATATACCCTGGCATTCCACTATGACAGTATCATTATATATGGCGTATTCTATGATCCTTGACATTATCTGGTTTTGATAATATTGCTGCTCTACCGGGCTATTTTCGTTGTAGTATATTACAGGCTCGCCCTTATTGGTAGCCTCATAATGAGCAAGCATAGCTTGAGTAAGGCGGTTGGTTTGAATGGTGTCTCTATCAAGACTAACGCCTATAGTCATCTTAATATTAGGTATAAGCTCTTTCCTGCCATCCACCATAATAGATAGATCATTTGATTTAAAATAATCTCTTAAATGTCTTATATCCTTTTCAACAGACACTCCCTCGTACCAAATACAAAACTCATCTAATTGAACTCTATATATAAAAGCAGGCATATTATAAGTATCTATGCAAAGTTTTATAGTTTTGGCAAAGGATTCTATAATAAGATCGACTGTTTTTGTTTTATAAAAAAATCTAAAATCCACGAAGTGATTTATATTTATATAAATAAGCATTCCGCTTGGATACTCATTTAATTTTTGAGTAAGGGCAAAATAGCTTCCAAAACCGGTAAGGCTATCAAAGAATGCCATATCCCTTAGCTTTTCTTCTTTTTCCTTAAGCTCTTTTTCTATCATGACTTCTTTTGTCTTATCAAGTTTTACCGATAGGTATCCATCCTTATTACCATCAGAATCAAATAGCGGCAAGAACATTACTTTTTCTATTAAAAATTCTTTATCTTTGGTTAAACTTATTAACTCATCACACTCCCAAACCTGATTATTTTTTAAAGAATTTGTAATGCTTCTATAAAATTCATTACTATGCTGATAAGATTTTAAAATATTAGCGTCTTTACCAACAACTTCTTCAAGTTTATAACCCGTAGTTTGTTCAAATATCTTATTTACATACTTTATCTTGGTATTCAAGTCTGTAAAAACTATTGAACCAAAGCTATTATCCGTAGCCTGTTGTAAATCATTAAGATACTTTAATATATTTTTTGTTTTCCTGTATGTCAAATAAATTAAAAGTATTGATATAACCATAAGAGCAAAAAATAAAATAGTCATATTTTTTAAATTTGTAGCAGCTATATTCATATAAACTTTATTGCCATCCAGCAATATATCAAGTTCTTTTTGCATATAAAGCTCTTGTATTCTTTTAAATATACTTTGGGCGCTCTCATAGTATTCAATAAGCCTATTGGCATTTGTTATAAATTTAACATCATTTTCGCTTAGATTTTCTTCTGTAAAATGTTGATTCAGAAGATTTTTTGTTTTGGTCAAATCGGTATTGATGTCATATTTAAATAGCAATATATTGGCCATTATAGTATTAAAATACCTGCTCTGTTTTAACTCCTCAAATGAACTAAAAAGTATGTCATCATAGATCAAATTTGCAAATATAGCGGTTGAATTAAATTTATCTATAAGTTCGACTTTCTTTTTAAACGTGTACTTAATATCTTGAAAAAATTTCATACCAGAAGAAATTTCTCTAAACGCATGTAAATTTTTAAGTTTTAGTATATCTCTTAATCCGTAGTCAAAATTCGCAAGAAGTTCCATAAGCCTATCATAATCAGAGTATAAGAATGTCTTACCGAGCATAAAGTCTATGTCTCTATTAATATCTATCAAATTTATAACTGAGTCTTTTAAGCTATAACTAGAAGTTACGTTTTCGTTCGCCTTATATACTATCATTCCTCCAATAAACATATTTAAAAACATTAATAAAAATAGTGCTTTATATAAAATAATTTTACTTCTCATTTTAAAATTTCCGGATTATCACCATCTAAAGTGAGTAAAAATTTATATATTAACTCTATTTGCTCTTTATTAATTTCATTTTGCATTCTTAAATTGGCAATGTGTTCTATAACATCTTTTAGATCGCGTTCGCTACCATCATAAAGATATGGACCAGTCTTTGATATATTTCTCAAGCCAGGAACTTTATATTTTGCAATACCGGTTGAATTTTGATCTAAATTACAATCAAGCTGCATATCGTAATATACATTGGAGCCTAAATTTACTCCATTATGGCAATTAATACAACCTGCTTTCTTAAATAGCTCAAATCCTTTTTTTTCATCTTCAGACAAAACAGTATTATCACCACTTATAAATTTATCAAATTTGGAGTTTGGAGTTAATAAGGCTTTTTGAAAATTTACTATAGCATCAACTATATTATTGAAAGTAACCCCATCCTTATAAAGAGTTTTAAATTTATGTTTATAATGAGGATTTAAACTTACCTTTTCTACAACAAGCTTTTCACTGCTACCCAGCTGATTTATGTCGACTATGCTTTCAATCACTTGTTCTCTGATATTTTTAACTCTTCCGTCTTTAAAAAATAAATAATTCAAAGCAGAATTTAAAACAGTAGGAGAATTTAATGTCTGCTTAAATGATATTTTTATATTTTTTAAGCTAGTGCCGCTTGGGCTCCAATATAGATTATGACACTTCTCGCAAGAATCTGTTCCGCTTGGACTAAGTCTAGTATCATGAAATAAGCTTTTGCCTAGTAACGCTTTTTGCCTATCATAATCCAATGGTTTAATAGGCGCAACCTGAGAAGCTAGGCAAAATTCCATCAAAACAAAAAACAACAAAACAAGCCGTAACATTCTGAATTAGACCTCAGTGAATAAATTTCGACTAGATTATAGCCTAAAATACCAAAAGCTTCATTGAAGATGTTACTGTTTCCGTTACTTTTCCATCTTTACAGATGCTTAAAAGCTCGTCTTTTACCTCTTTTTCATCAAATTTTAGATTTCCTATCTCTAAATGCCAGATCATATCTTCATACATTTTTTCAACACTTATATCCCTTGTTCTTACCTCATTAAAAATATGCGATTTAACCGGAATTTTTAACATATCCAAATGGTATTCAAAATGAGGCAACCTCTCGCTCCACTGACGCTCTCCGTAAATTTTATAAAATCTCTCAAGCACGTTTGAATGTCTTTGCTTATTCCACCACATAAAAACTCGCTTTTTGCCGGTGCGAATAAATTTATCAAGCCCTTCTATGCTGTTTATCGCCGGACTCATCGTGCTAAAAGCGATATCGTAAACATTATCCTCATTAAAGTCATCCCAACTGCTCTCAACTACTCTTAAATTTGACACACCAAATTTATCAGCATCCTCTCTCATACACTCAAGCATCTTAGTCGAGAGATCGAGTCCTGTTACGTTTCTACACAAATTTGATAGATACAGAGTATAAACACCTGTTCCGCACCCTACATCTATAAGTGTTTTATCATTAAAATCTATACCAAACTCATCAAGTTTATTAAAAAATCCTCGCTGAAATTCGCTAAGTTCACCCTCATATCTTGAGTAATTAGCCGCTTTTTTATCCCAAGAGCTCTTCATAAAACCGCCTTTTTAAAAATTTGAGTTACAATTGTATCAAACAAAAGGACAAATATGAGAATTTTTAGCTACAAATTTAAAGTAGGCAAAGAGGCCATAGACATAAACAACCACGCAAACAACGCATACTATCTTGTTTGGATGCAAGAAGCGGCTTTTGCGCACTCAAATTTCGTAGGAGATACGTTTGAAGAGCAGCTTAAAAACAACTCGACTTGGGTTATAAAACGCAACGAAATCGACTATTTAGAGCAAATTTATTTAGGCGACGAGATCGAGATAAAAACATGGACAAAGCAGGCTAGAAAAGTTAGTTCAAACAGATTTTACGAATTTATAAAAGACGGCAAGATCATAGCTAAAGCCATAACCACTTACGTATATTTTGACCTTGACAAAAAGCGTCCAAAGGCGATCCCGGGTCATCTTGCGGAGCTTTACGGCGAAAATGAGGAAATTTAAAAGCAATCGTCGCAAATTCCCTTTACGACTACGCTTTTAACGTGGCTTTGGCTTAAATTGGGCATATCGATATTTGTCATCTTTCTGCAAACATCACACACAAAATACGCCTTTGCCTCGCCTGCAAGCTCGTAGAAATTTTTGTGGTTGTTTTCGCTTTTTACGATAATGCCTTTAGCTTCAAAAATCTCCATCGAGCGGTAAAATGTCGTTTTATTGGCCTTAATTTTGCTTAGAATTTCATCATACCCAAGCGGAGTATCGGCGCGAGATAAAATTTCTAAAATTTGCAACCGAAGCGGAGTTGCCTTTATATCGTTTATCCTTAAGAGCTCTTGAGGCGACATCTCATCCTTTCGTTTAATCTCAAAAGCTATCATACTAAAATTTATATAAAAAAGCATTAATTCGCAACTAAGTTGCTTTTGCTATACTTCCCTAAAAATTTAAAAAAAGGTTTAAGATGAAGAAAATTTTAGCTTTTTTATGTTTTGGCGCGCTTGTATGCTTTGCAAAACCCGTCGTTAGCGTAAGTATATTACCTCAGGAATTTTTCGTAAAACAAATCGCAGGCGACACGGTTGAAGTAAATACCATGGTATCTTTAGGAGCTGATCCTCACACTTACGAGCCAAAACCAAAGCAGATGAAATCTCTTGAAAACAGCAAACTTTATTTTGCCATAGGCATTGAATTTGAAGAGGTTTGGTTGCCGAAATTTCAGCAGTCGTTTCCAAAGCTAAAATTTATTTTTACTCAAAAAGGAGTAGAAAGAGTCGCCATGCAAGAGCATGAGCATGAGGGGCACACGCACGATAAAAAAGAGCATTGCCACGAGTACAACGGAAAAGTGCATTGTCATAGCCACGACGGGCTTGATCCACACATCTGGCTTGATCCGGTGCTTGTAAAAACTCAGGCTAAAAACATCCTAAACGGACTTGTTAGAGTTTTTCCCGAGCATAAAGAGCTTTATAACGCAAATTACGAGAAATTTCTCGTTAAGCTAGACGAACTTGACAAATTCATCAAAGATAAGCTTGCAAATCTTAAAAACCGCGAATTTATCGTGTATCATCCGTCTTGGGGATACTTTGCAAAGCGCTATGATTTAGAGCAAATTTCAATCGAAGTCGAGGGCAAAGAGCCAAAGCCCGCAGAGCTTGCAAACCTCATCAAGGAGGCAAAAGATCACGGCGTAAAAGTCATCTTCGTAGCGCCTCAGTTTTCTAAAAAATCGGCAAATTTAATCGCAAAAGAAACGGGTGCAAAGGTAGTTGAGATAGATCAGCTCCCGCTTGATTGGGAGGCTGAGCTTAAAAAGACAGCCGAAATTTTCGCTAAGAGTCTTTAATGATGAAATTTGGGCGCATACTGGCCGCACTGACGCTTTTTGCGTCCATTGCCTACTCGTGTGCGCTTTGTGCACTTTACACACCCACAGCTCATGCGCAGATCAAATTTGACGCATGGAGCGACACGCTTAAAACAGCTACTATAACATGGACGTTTTCAGAAAATTTCACCGAGCTAACCATGCAAGGATACGATGAGGATGCCGATAAAAAGCTAAACGAAAAAGAAGCTTGGAACGTCCAAAAGTCCTTGCTTGACTACATCGTGCCGCGCGGGTATCTTACTACGGTTAGCTTTTATGACGGCGAGGGCGCGAGCGAAAATTTATTCGTCAAAACAAAGAGCCAGCGCGTTTATATCGAAGAAAACAGGCTAAATTTCGAGTATGTTTTGGAGCTAAATTTAGAAATTTTGCCTCGCCGTGTGGTTGTGTTTGAGATAATCGATCGCGAAGGATTTTTTAACTTCAAAATCGCAAACGACGAGCCTTACAGGATAACCGAATCCATTTTCATAGTGCCAAATTCAAATTTAAACACCGTGTTTTTTGAGATGAGCGAGCAAAAACCTAAAATTTCAAACAAAGACAAGCCTGAGCTTAGCTCGCTTGTAAAAAACAAAATTTTAGAAGAGATTGACGCGATAGACGAAGCGAAATTTAACTCTCTTGCCAGAACCACGATAGGATTTTTAGACAGACTAAAAGAGCTCATCAAAGAAAACTCAACCGCATTTGAAGCTTCGAAATTTGCTCTTATCATGCTTTTTAGCTTCGTCTACGGCTTTTTACACGCTGCGGGTCCTGGGCATGGCAAACTGCTTACGACTTCATATTTTGCCGCAAGCGGAGGCAGCTACTTAAAAGCTTTTGGTTTCTCGCTTAAGATCGGAGTTTTGCACGTGCTTGGCGCGCTCATGCTGGTTTGGATTACTATGAGTTTGCTTGAAAGTTTTGCGGCAAACGTAGCAAATTCCGCTGCAAATTTGACGACTAAAATTTCAGCCCTAATCATCATGGCGATCTCTGCTTATATGATATTTACGAAGCTAAAATCGCTCAAGCCAAAAGTTCATAACTACAAATTTAGCCCTCACAAAGCAGACTGCGGATGTGCGGCTTGTAAAGCAATGGAAGTTAAGCCAAAGAGCCTAAACGAGTGGTTTGTAGCGCTTGCAGCCTCGCTTGTGCCGTGTCCTGGCACTATCATCGTCTTTATACTTGCGTTTAGCTTAAATAGCTGGTTTATAGGCGTGATGAGCGGTGTTTTTATGGCGCTTGGCATGAGCGTAGTTATATTTATCGCAGCGGTCTTTGGCACAAAGGTAAATGCGCTCTCAAAATATAAAAATTTAAAAATTTACTGCGAATTTTTGGCCCTTTTAGTGATGTTTGGCTTGGGAGCTTTTATGTTTTTTATCGCGGGTAGGATATCGGTTTTATGAACGGAGTTAAGATAGAGAATTTATCGTTTGGATACGATGAGAATTTGATATTTGAAAATATAAATTTAAACTATGATATCAAGGATTTTCTAGCTATCATAGGTCCAAACGGCGGGGGCAAATCAACCCTGCTTCGCCTTATGCTAGGGCTTTTAAGACCTAAAAGCGGCGAGATAAAGATATTTGATAAAAACCCTAGCGAGGTTAGCAAAACCATAGGATACGTGCCTCAAAACATATTCATAAACGCAAATTTTCCGATGAGGGTTTTAGAAGTGGTGCTTATGGGGCGAATCGATAGGAAAATTTTCGGCTTTTACACCAAAGACGATAAATCAGAAGCGATGAAAGCGCTTGAAAAAGTCGGCATGAGCGAGTTTGCAAACTCTCGCATAGGCGAGCTTTCAGGCGGTCAAAGGCAAAGAGTTTATATCGCAAGAGCGCTTTGCGCAAAGGCTAAAATTCTCATGCTTGATGAGCCGACAGCAAGCATCGACACCAAAGGGCAAGCCGCGATTTACAGCCTGCTTAGCGAGATAAACAAAGAAGGAATCGGTGTCATCTTGATAAGCCATGACGTAAATATCGCACTTAGCTTCGCTACGAAAGTTGCTTACGTAAATCACAAAATTCACATGCACGACATCGCGCCCGATCGTTCAAAACAGGAATTCATCGCTCATCTTGCACACGAGCATAATCACTTTTGCGATGTCGAGATCGCGCTTAAGGAGTGCGGTTGCAAGAGCTTAGACAAAGGGCAAAAATGCTAGAAGCGCTAAATTTGGAATTCATGCAAAACGCCCTTATGGCAGGGCTTTTAGTAAGTATCGCGTGCGGAGTTATCGGCTCGCTTGTGGTGATAAATCGCATGGTTTTCATCGCAGGAGGCATAGCACACGGAGCTTACGGCGGACTTGGGCTAGCGTTTTACTTCTCGCTTGAGCCGCTTTTGGGTGCTAGCGGATTTGCGATATTTCTAGCACTCCTGATAGCTACCATCACGCTAAACGATAAGAGCAAAATGGACTCGGTCATCGGCGCACTTTGGGCGTTTGGGATGGCGTTTGGCATTATCTTAATCGATCTAACGCCCGGATACAACGTAGATCTCATGAGCTATCTTTTTGGCTCGATTTTAGCGGTGCCTGATAGCGATTTAGCCTTTATGGCGGCGGTTGATTGTGTCATTTTGCTTATCGTGACGCTGCTTTACAGGCAGTTTGAAGCTCTTAGTTTTGATGCGGAATTTGCCAAGCTTCGCGGAGTAAAAACCACGCTTTTATACTATGTTTTGGTTTGTATGATGGCGCTAAGCGTAGTTATGACGATACGCGCAGTGGGGCTTATCCTAGTCATCGCGCTTCTTACCATACCACCATATATCGCGCAAAATTTCTCTAAACGCCTTGGCGCAATGATGCTAAACGCTACTGCTATCTCGGCTGCGTTTTGCATATCGGGGCTTTGGCTTAGCTTTGAAGCGAATTTAACCAGCGGAGCTAGTATCATACTTATAGCTTCGATCTGCTTTTTTATATTTGCAGCCATAAACAGGCGCTAAATTTAAGCTTTTTGGCTCTTGTAATAGCTTCCAACCTCGCTTATAACGATGCCAATAAGTATAAGCAGCGCTCCTAAAATTTGCCACGAGCTTAAAATTTCTCCGCCTACAAAGTATCCAAAAAGTCCTGCGCTTACAGGCTCAAAAGTAAATATAAGCGCAGTTTTCATAGGCGTTGTATATCGCTGCATCGCCGACTGAACAAAAAATGCAAAGACGGTCGCAAACACCGAAGTTATGATAACGGCTTTAAAAAATGCATAGTTAGCCACAGGCAAAACGCTATGCGTATCAAAAACAAGAGCCGCAAAAAGACATAGAGCGGTTACTACTAAAAACTGCATGCAAACCATCTGATAAAGCTCGCATTTGCGCACAAAAACGCCCGTAAATATGATATGAACAGAATAAGCAACGGCACAAAGCACGGAGAGAATTTCACCTCTGCCAAACCCAAGCTCGCTATCGCTTAGCAAATACAGCCCAAAAGCCGATAAAAAGGCTCCTATAAACGAATAAACATAGACTTTTTGCCTAAAAAATAAAAATACTATAAAAGGCACAAAAACTACATTTAATCCCGTGATAAAGGCAACCGTCGAACTAAAAGTGTATTTAAGGGCAAAGGTTTGAAGCGCAAAGCCCGCAAACAAAAACACGCCTAGCAAAGAGCCGAATTTAAGAGAATTTGGGTCAAATTTCTTAACAAATTTAATCGAAATCAAACCCATTAACAGAGTTGAGATTAAAAATCTCCAAAACAAAATGACAAAAACGCCGTTGCTCTTAAGCGCTTCAGCCATCGGTAAAAACGTCACTCCCCACACGACAGCAACGACTACAAGAGCAAGATCAGTGCCAAATTCCTTTATCTTTTTCGTCATCTTATGAGCTTAAATTTGAACTAAAATTATTTAAAAATATTTTCAATAGCTTTTTTGCCGTAACCCACAGGATCGCTTCTAAGCGACTTTTCATTTTCGCTCATCACTTTAAATAGCCCATCAAGCGTCTTTCTCGTGATGTATCCGTTTAGATCCTCGCCATCGTTTGTTACATATTCGCCCATGCCAAGGCTTGAAGCTACCGACTTAACCGACTTCATACTTTGGGAGTTACCAAGCGAGTTTTTGACAAAAGAATTTAGCCCGTTATAGGCTGTCGCGAAGCTGTTTTGACTCATCATCTTTTCGATGATCGGCTTAAATATCTTTTCAAGCTCCTTGCTTGAATTTTGTTGCAAAAATTTACTAAAACTATCATTTCCGCCGTTCATGATCTTTTTGACATCGCTTTCACTCATGTTTTTTATAGTTTTTGAAAAGACATCGGCAGCCCCGGGAACTGCGCTACTTGCGGCTTTGTTTATGGAAGTAACTAGCTCGTTTGCCCACTTGTCGCCGCCAACTTTCTTTGCCAAATTTGCAGCCGTTTGTAAGCTTGGCGGAAGCGGAATTTTAGCCGAGGCATTTTTGATAAATCCGTCATTTGAAAGCTCTTTTACGGCATACTCAAGAGCCGAGCTTACCATGCTTTTATAATCGCTCTTTGTAGAGGCTTGATTTACGGCTTTAAGCCCGTCTCCAACCATCTTACCCCAATCAGTACCAAAAGCGCTTAAAGTAAAAAATAGCGCTAAAATCACGATTTTTTTCATAATAATATCCTTTAAATTTAACCCTGCAAGCATAAATTCGGCTTGGCAAGCAGATAAAATGATATTAAATTTTGGCTTTTCATCACTTGAAATTTATCTTTATACGCTAAATTTGCGCTCATAAAATATCAAATTTTAATTCCGTCAAATAAAGCCGAATTTTAATCTTAAAAAAATTAGTTTTAATGTAAAATTAGCCTTTTTCAGGAGAATTTATGGAGCTTTTATTATTAGCTTTCGCCCTTGCTATGGATAGCGTAGCGCTCAGTATCGCAAGCGGTGCAAAATGCCGCGCATTAACCGTTTCAGGGGTCATTAAAGTCTCTTTTATATTTGGCTTTTTTCAAGCTCTTATGCCATTTTTGGGATATTTTTTAGGGCTAACCTTCGTAAGCTTCATAGCTTCCATAGATCATTTTGTAGCATTTGGCATACTTTCATTTTTGGGTATCAAAATGATACTTGAAGCAAGAGAGCATAAAGACGAAGCCTGTTTAAATGACTTAGGACTAAAAGTCCTAACCATAGGCGCAATAGCCACAAGCATCGATGCGCTGGCTGTCGGAGTGACGTTTAGCTTTGAGAATATAGATATCATTTATACTAGTATTTTGATAGGATCTATCTGCTTTATACTATGCGTTTTGTCGTGTTATGCGGGGAAATTTTTAGGTATAGTTTTAGAAAAAAAGGCTCTTATTTTAGGCGGAGTTATACTCATAGGCATAAGCGTAAAAATTCTCATCACCCATCTTTTAGACCATGGGTTCTTGGCTCATTTAAAGCCGTTTTGATTTTACGCTTACTATTTTATAACTCCGCACTAACAGGTCAAATTTAGCCTATGCTACCGAATTTTCCGCTATTATAATCATCAATAGCTTGGCGAATTTCATCTTTTGTATTCATCACAAACGGTCCATATCCGACAATCGGCTCATCTATAGGCTCGCCCGAAAGAAGAAGGATTTTTACATCTTGTCCGACTGCCTTTACTCTCACTTCACCGTCGCCTTTTTCAAAATTTACCAGCTGAGCCTCGCCCGCTCTTTCATTGCCGTTAAAAACAGCTTCTCCGCGCAAAACAACCATAGAAAGCGAATGTGAAGCAGGTACGTTTATAACTGCTTCTTTGCCGGAATTTATCATAACGTCCCAAACATTCATCGGCGTAAATGTGCTTGCCGCTCCGCTTACTCCATCAAATTCTCCCGCTATGATCCTTGCTTGTCCCGCACCGTCTGCAAATTTGATCACAGGAATTGCTTGGCGCGATAAGTGCTGGTATTTTGCGGGAGTGTTTTTATGCTTTTTAGGTAAATTTACCCAGAGCTGAACCATCTCAAAAAGTCCGCCCGAACGGCTAAAATCTAAAGAGTGAAACTCCTCGTGCACTATGCCCGCACCAGCCGTCATCCATTGCACGTCGCCCGATTTTATAACTCCGCCGCCACCGCTTGAATCCTTATGTGCGACCTCTCCGCTATAAGCTATCGTTACGGTCTCAAATCCTTTATGCGGATGATGTCCGACTCCTCTTGGAAAGTCCGTTAAATTCGGTTTAAAAACCTGAGGCGCAGCGTAATCAAGCATCAAAAACGGATCAGTGCCGCGATCTTCGCCCATGTGACTAAAAAGTGGCTGAACTAAAAATCCGTCTCCGACCCAATGTGCACTATTTGATTTGTAAATTTTATTAACTTTTCTCATTTTTTATCCTTTATTTTATTTAAAATTGCGGTATTTTAATGCAGTCTTGTTAATATATTATTTAAAATCGGTAAATAAAAATTAAGATTATTAATCCAAACTTAAACAACTCTATTTATTAACGTATATCTATAAAATTTCACTCAAATTTGAATATAATTGTAAAAATTTAAGCGCGAAAAGGCTCGAAATGTTTAATTTTATATTCTCTTGGAAGTGCTATTTCTTACTTTTGATAATAGGAGTCGGCGGGTATTTCGCCGTGCCATACCTTGACGCGGCAGGCGCTCACAATGAAACGATATAGGTGTTTAAGATACTAACTATGGCTATGGTAATGGGCATTGCCATATACCTGCTACTTGCGATTTGGGTGATACTTTTTAAAACCATCAGATCCTCAAGCAACTAGTTGATCTCAAAGCGTCTTTTTTAAAAGCCATATATTTGGATACAAATTTAAAATTTGATATGAATTTTCAAGCTCTTTGCGTTTAGAGCTAAATTTAACTCGTCCGATTAAATTTAGCCGACTAGTTAGCCAAACTAGGAGTTTTAATCCTTACCAAATAACATAAAAGCAATGCAGATTTTACGCAAGCGTTTTATCTTAGACAAAATTCAAGCTCATCTTTATTGCAAAAAACATGAGGTCTAACGCCAAAATTTGTACCAACCAAACTCATAGCTAAAAAGGAAGTAAATTTCATTAAACAAAGTTTGGCAATGCGAATTTATAAAAACGAAAAACGATTAAATTTCTATCTCAATTCCCACGGGACAATGATCGCTTCCCGTTATATCACTAAGTATAAATGCGTCTTTAAGGCGATCTTTAAGGCTTGCCGAAATGAAAAAATAATCAATCCTCCAGCCGACATTTTTAGCTCTAGCGTTAAATCTATAGCTCCACCACGAATAAGCATCCTCTTTATCGCCGTGAATTTGCCTAAAAGTATCGATAAATCCGTGCTTTATAACCTCATCTATCCACGCTCGCTCAATCGGCAAGAAGCCTGAAGTCTTAGAATTCGCCTTTGGATTTTTAAGATCTATCTCGCGGTGAGCGGTATTAACGTCTCCACAAAATATCACGTCCTTACCTTCACGCACAAGCTCGTTGCAGTAGGCTAGAAATTTCGCATAAAAATCCATCTTATAAGCAAGTCTTTCATCATCCTTTTGCCCGTTTGGAAAGTAGATATTAAAAAGTACGATATTACCAAATCTATGCTCCAAAACCCGCCCCTCATCATCGTTAAAAAACTGCGATTTTAGAGTAGCTACCGGAAACTTACTAAGGCTCATCACACCCGAATACCCTGCTCTGACGGCCGAATTTACGCTCACATCACTAAATCCGAGCTTGTAAATCTCGCTAGGTACATCAACTTCTTTTACTTTTATCTCTTGAAGCCCTAAGAAATCGGGCTTAACCTCATCAAGCCAACCAAATCCGTCTTTGCTTGCGACCGCGCGAAGTCCGTTTACGTTCCATGAAATCAGTTTCAAATTCAGTCCTTTTTAATTGCAATTATACGCACTCAACCTAAATTTAAGAGTCTATTTTGATATAATTATTCAAAAATTTAAGGTCTAAAATTGAGAAATCAGCCAAAATACAAATTCTTTAAAAATTGGAGTTACGCGATCGCAGGACTAAAGGAAATTTTTAAAAACGAAAGCAGTTTTAGGCTTGAAATTTATATATTTTTGCCCGCTTTTATCTCTCTTTTGTTTTGGAATTTCGGCGCGGTCTTAAATTTATTTTTGATTTTTAGTATGGTTTTGGTTCTGGTTTGCGAGTGCATAAACTCTGCTATTGAGCGTATAGTAGATCTTGCAAGCCCTGAAATTCATCCTCTAGCAGGTGCGGCAAAAGACGCGGGAAGCGCTGCGGTAATGATATGCAACACGCTTTGTGCGGGAGTGTGGATATATGCGATTTGGGATAAATTTTGAACTCGCTTGAAAGAGAAATTTTTGGCACTTTAATCGGCGAAAAGAAATTTGAGATAATTGAGTTTTTTATCCAAAATTTAGATGAAAACGGACTTATAAATTTCACAATTGCAGAAATTTGCAATGCTACAAATTCAAGCAAACCGACTGTCATAGAAACAATAAAACTGCTTGAAAATAGAAAAATTTTTAAGCGAGTAAAAAACGGAGTTTATGCGTTTAAGAATTTAAAATTTAATGATTATTGATTTTTTGATTTGCCTGAGATTAAAATTTACTTATATTAAATAAATGTAACTAGCCTGAACTTAATAGGCACAATTTTCTCTTTGCTTTTTAATCTAATAAAAATTTAACTAATTGCCTCAAAAAGGGATGAGAAACAAACTTAATTTATGATTTTTTATCATAATGATGCAAAGATATATAAGTTTAAAAGGATAATAGTATGAATTTGATATTATAAACCGGCGGCAGCGATAGCTTCGGCTTGATGATGCGCGATAAGTGGCTCAATAATCTCGTCAAACAGCCCGCCCGCCATGATCGCATCCAAGCGATAAAGAGTTAAGTTTATACGGTGATCACTTATACGATTTTGAGGGAAGTTGTAAGTGCGAATTCGCCCGCTTCTATCGCCTGTACCAACTTGGCTCTTGCGCTCACTAGTCTCTTTTGCAAGACGTTCTGCCTCTTGCATCTCATAAAGGCGAGCTTTAAGCACTTTCATCGCAGCTTCTTTGTTTTTGTGCTGGCTTTTTCCGTCTTGGTTTGTTACGACAAGCCCTGTTGGGATGTGAGTTATACGCACGGCGCTATCGGTTGTATTTACGCTTTGACCGCCGTGGCCGGAGCTTCGCATAACGTCGATTCTTAGATCGTTTGGATTTATCTCTATCTCGCTATCTTCAACTTCAGGCATGATCGCAACAGTTACGGCTGAAGTGTGCACTCTGCCTTGACTTTCAGTCTCAGGCACGCGCTGAACCCTGTGAGTTCCGCCTTCATATTTTAGTCTTGAATACGCGCCGTTTCCTTTTACGAGCAAGATGATCTCTTTAAAGCCGCCTGTGTTGCCTTCACTTTGGCTTACTACTTCAAATTTGTATCCGCGAAGCTCGGTATAGCGCACATAGGCGTTAAAAAGATCGCCTACAAATAGTGCCGCTTCGTCCCCGCCTGTTCCTGCGCGAATTTCAAGAAAGATGTTTTTATCGTCGTTTGGATCTTTTGGAAGAAGCAAAATTTTTATCTCTTCTTCAAGCTCAGTTTTACGAATTTCAAGGCTCTTTAGCTCATCTTTAGCAAGTTCGCCAAGTTCGGCATCGTCAAGCAAAAGTTTGTTTTCCTCAATGTCAGCTAAAATTTGCAAATACTCCTTAGAAGCATTTCTGATATCTTCTATGCTTGATTGCTCCTTAGAGAGTTTGGTCATATTTGCGATGTCTTGGGTGATAGATGGATCGCTCAGTAGACGAGAGAGCTCGTCGTAGCGATCCAAAAACGGTTGCAGTTTGTCAGCTAACATTTAAAATTTAGTGATTAAGCGGCTGTGTTTAGAGTGTTTACAAGCTTCGCCAAGCGTCCAACGCGGCGTGAAGCTGTTTGTTTTTTCAAAAATCCTTTGCTTACAAAGCTGTGTAGGCTTTTATTTGCATCTTTTAATGCATTTAGTGCAGCTTCTTTATCGCCAGCTTCAACAGCTACACGCACAGCTTTTGTTATGTTTTTAAGTCTTGTGCGATAAAATCTGTTTCTCTCTGTTCTTTTTATAGTCTGTCTAGCTCTTTTTTCAGCAGATTTATGGTTTGCCATAATATACCTTTTTCATAATTTTAGTCCGTGATTATATAAAATTTAGTTTTAAATAGCGCTTAATTTAAGTGAAATTTAAAGCAGTTAAAATTTGCGTATTTAAATTTGTGAAATTTTGATAGAATACAACAAATTTTATCATAGATAAGGCAAAACAGCCTTTAAGTTATGAAGGATAAATATGAAACTATTCGGTACAGATGGTGTGCGAGGAAAAGCGGGTGAAAAACTATCGGCTCAAACATCAATGCGTCTTGCAATGGCTGCAGGAATATACTTTAGACAGTTTGCATCTCATACAAATACAATTTTATTAGGTAAAGATACAAGAAGAAGTGGCTACATGATAGAGACAGCGATTGTGGCTGGACTTACCGCAGTTGGCTATAACGTGCGCCAGATCGGTCCTATGCCAACACCTGCGATTGCATTTCTTACCGAAGATATGCGCTGTGATGCCGGCATAATGATAAGCGCCTCACATAACCCATATTATGATAATGGAATAAAATTTTTTGACAATCATGGCAATAAGCTCAATGAAGAGGCTGAAGCAAAGATAGAAAATATCTTTTATAACGATGAACTTATAGCACAAAATCAAAAAAATATGCTTGAAATCGGCACTGCAAAGCGTATAGATGACGTAATAGGTAGATACATAGTAAAGATTAAAAACTCATTTCCTAAAAATTTGACCCTTCACGGACTTAGAATAGTATTAGATGTGGCAAATGGAGCCGCATATAAAGTAGTTCCGACCATATTTAGCGAGCTTGGCGCAGAGGTAGTTGTGATAAATGATGAACCAAACGGAAGCAATATAAACCTAAATTGTGGCGCTCTTTTTCCTCAAGAGTTGGCTAGCGAAGTAGTTAGACTTAGAGCAGATATGGGTTTTGCTTTTGATGGAGATGCCGATAGACTAGTAGTTGTTGATGATAAAGGCGAAGTAGCAAATGGTGATAGCTTACTTGGAGTGATGGCCGTATATCTTAATGAAAACAAAGCCTTAAAAGGCGGTGGAGTGGTCACTACTGTTATGAGTAACGCGGCTTTAGAGGATTATTTAAAAACTCATAAAATCAAGCTTCTTCGCTCAAACGTAGGCGATAAATATGTGCTTGAGATGATGAAAGAAAACGGGATAAATTTTGGCGGCGAGCAGAGCGGTCATATTATATTTACCGATTATTCCAAGACAGGAGATGGACTTGTAGCCGCTTTACAATTTGCAGCAATAGTGCTTACAAAAGGCAAAAAGGCAAGTGAAATTTTAGCCCAAATAAAACCATATCCGCAAATTTTACTAAATTTAAAGATCACAAATAAAAAACCACTAGAGGATATCAAGGGGCTAAAAGAGCTCGAAGATAGTTTGAAAAAAGAGAATATTCGCCCTTTATTTAGATACTCCGGAACTGAAAATTTGATCAGACTTTTACTAGAAGGTAAAAATAACGATATCTTACAAAAACGCATTGAAGAGGTCGAAAAATTCTTTAAAAAAGCTCTAAATGACTAGGGTTTTAACAAAATTTTTCATCGCCTTTTCTGCTGTTTTTATCTTAGATCAACTGGTTAAACAGATACTTTTAAGCGGTTTTACCTGGCAGGGAGAGTATTTTTCGCTAGTGCTTGCATTCAATAAAGGCGTAGCATTTTCGATGCTTGAATTTTTAGGCGAATGGCTTAAATTTATCCAGCTACTACTAATATCAGCAGTCTTAATCTACCTGATATGGCAAAACGAAATTTTAAAAGATCATACCTTGCCGATAGGAATTTTATTAGGGGCTGGCAGCTCAAATTTGCTTGATAGATTCGTTCACGGCGGCGTTGTGGATTATGTATATTGGCATAAGTGGTTCAGTTTTGCTATTTTTAATCTTGCAGATGTTATGATTGATATTGCGGTTTGTATTATTTTATGGCAGAGTTTTTTAGCAAAGTCCAAAAAAGAAAAAAGTGCACAAATTTCGTGAAATTTGAAGCCAGATCTCTAAAAACAGATATTCAAAAAGGAGATAAATTTGGGAAATAATATATACATCGCCTACGCGCTCTGGTTTTTTACAGGATGGTTTGGCGGGCACAGATTTTATCTTGGGAAATTTGTAAGCGGATTTTTTATGATGGCTCTATTTTTCATAGGATCGTATTTGCAAATAATATTAATAGGTTATTTAATCCTTACAATTTGGGGCATCTGGTGGCTATTTGACGTATATTTGACTGGAGCTTATGTGGATAAGAATTTACAAAAAGAAAAGCTCAAAGATGAGCTTAAAAAGCAAGGCTTAGAGGGCGAGCTTAAAAGACTTTATGAACTTTACGAAGCAGGCAAGATAAGCAAAGCAGAATTTGAAGCTAGAAAAGAAATTTTATTTAGATAAGGAGAATTGATGGAGGAATATTATAATCTGATCAAGTATTTTCACTACTTGGCGTTTATATCGTGGATGGCGGTGCTGTTTTATCAGCCAAGACTTTATGTATATCATGCGGAGCATATGGATAAACCAGACTTCATAAAGGTAGTAGAGGTACAAGAATACAAGATGTATCACTACGTAGGCTGGGTATCTATAATAGGAACGTACTTGACAGGTATTTTAATACTAGTTGCAATGCCTGACCTTTTAAAAAGCGGATATATGCACGTAAAACTTTTGGTTATAGTCTTACTTGGAATTTATCACCTTGACCTTGGCAGATACATGAAGCTACTTCGGGAAAAACGCTGTAACAAATCAGGAATGTTTTTTAGGGCATACAACGAAGTTCCAACTATCGCGATGGTAATCATAATTTGGATGATGGTATATAAACCGTTTTAAAATTTGACTCGATTTTCGAGTCAAATTTAACCTATTACGACCTAGACTTCCTGACCGCAGTTCTAACAGCATCTATCAAAGCAGAGCGAAATCCACGCTCTTCAAGCAACCTCAATGCCTCTATAGTAGTTCCTGACGGCGAGCAAACCTCATCTTTTAGTTGTGCAGGATGTTTACCGCTTTTTAGCACCATATCCGCACTTCCCGCGACACTAGAAGCTATTATTTCATAAGCCTTAGCCCTAGGCATCCCTTCTAATACTCCACCATCGGCAAGCGCCTCTATAAACATAAAAACATAAGCCGGCAGACTTCCTGCAATGGCAGTAAATGTAGGTATAAGCCTCTCCTCTATCTCGTGAGTAACTCCAAAGCTTTGTAAAACTTTAAGCACACTCATGCGCTCATTTTCATTTAAATTTTCATTAAAACAAACCGCAGTTACACCTTTACCTATAGCTGCGGGCGTATTTGGCATGGTTCGCACTATCTTTTTATCGGCTCCTAAAATCTCAGCAACCATCTCTATAGTAAAATTTGGAGCAACAGTAACTATAATCTGATTTTTAACATCTTTTTTTATTAAATTTAGCACACTCTCATAGCCGTTTGGTTTAATGGCAAGCACGATAATGTCTGAATTCTGAACTATTTTACGCTCATTTTCAAGTGGAGTGATGCCAAATTTAAACTTTAAATTCTCATTTTTACTTCTATCATAGGCAAAAATTTCACTTAAACTGCAAATTTTAGAGTTTGTAATGGCGGCTATCATCGCTGATGCCATATTTCCTCCGCCGATAAATCCTAATTTCATATCAATCCTTTCAATTATGCTAAAAATTGCGCATACTAAACTAACGAATTTGTCCGCTTCCTCGCACAATATATTTCGTAGTTGTTAGCTCTCTAACCCCCATCGGTCCTCTTGCATGTAGCTTTTGAGTAGAGATTCCTATCTCTCCACCAAAGCCAAATTCCCCGCCGTCGCTAAATCTAGTGGATGCATTTGCATAGACGACCGCGCTATCTATCTCGTTTAAAAACTTCTCTATATTTTCGTAATTCTCGCTTAAAATACTATCTGAATGTCCGCTTGAATGAGAATTTATATACTCTATCGCCTCATCTACTCCGCTTACCATCTTTACGGTCAAGATAAGATCTAAAAACTCCGCTCCAAAATCATCATCGCTAGCAAGCTTTACATTATCAAATCCATCATAATTTTCAAAAAGCAAATCTTGCAAACGGATTTGAACATTATCAAGCTCACTAATTAAATTTGGCAAAATTTTATCCACCACACTATTATGAAGCAATACGCACTCTACGGCATTACAAACACTTGGACGCTGAGTTTTGGCATTTTTGATTATCTTTACGGCAATATCTAAATTTGCACTCTCATCCACATATATATGGCATACTCCCGCACCCGTTTCAACAACAGGGATAGTTGAGTTTTGTATGATAAATTCTTTGAGATTTTTGCCGCCTCTTGGTATCAAAACATCTATAAATTCGTGCATCTTTATCATCTGATTTACCACTTCACGATCAGTTGATTCAATTAATTGTACAGAGAATTTTGGAAGCTTAAACTTTGATCCAACCTCATTAAATAAATTTACCAAAAATTTATTTGAGTTTATCGCATTTGCAGAGCCTCTTAAGATGACAGAATTTGAGCTTTTAAGAGCTAAGGCAGCTGCGTCTATGGTTACATTTGGCCTAGACTCATAAATGATACCTACGACACCCAAAGGCACGCGGATTTTAGAAATTTGCATGCCGTTTTTATGCCTCCATCCATCTAAAATCTCGCCGATAGGATCTGTAAAATTAGCCAGCTCTATCACACCTTGAGCCATAGCCTCTATCCTAGCATCACTTAATGTTAAGCGATCAAGCAAAACAGGAGTTAAGCTGGCCTTTTTTCCGCTTTCGATATCAAGCAAATTAGCCTTTTTTATCTCATCTTTTTTCAATAAAATTTCATTTGCAACAGCTCTTAACATCCGATTTTTATCTTCGCTTTTAAGGCTCAAAAGCTCTCTGCTGGCAGCTTTTGAGTTTTTAGCAATTTTTAAAATTTCATCCATACCACCCTCCTAAACTAGCAGCAAATTATCAATATGCACGATATCATCGTCATATTTATGCCCTAAAATTTCCTCTATCTCCTCGCTCTTTCTGCCCTTTATTAACATAATTTCACTTGAAGAGTAGTTGCTAATACCCTTTGCTATAAGCTCGTCTTTACTGTTTAAAATTTCGACTATCTGACCGCGCTCAAATTCTCCGCTAATTCCTTTTATGCCTACACTTAATAGACTCTTACCGTTTTTTAGCGCTTTAGCTGCACCCTCATCGATAATTATTGTGCCTTTTTTGCTTGTGCCATATCCCAGCCAATACTTACGCGAACTAATCTTCTTGTCCTGCCTTAAAAACAGAGTTCCTATCTCCTCGCCTTTAACGGCTCTTATTATATTCTCAGGATTTTCGCCATTTACGATAATTAAATTTGTGCCTATTTTGGTTGCCATCTGGGCGGCTATTATCTTCGTTTTCATGCCGCCTGTACCAAATTTACTCCCCTCACCCTGAGCCATACTCTTAATATCTTCATTAATATCTTCAACTAATTTTATAAATTTAGCATCCTTATGAACATTTGGATTTTTATCGTATAGTCCGTCTATATCGCTTAAAATTATTAACAAATCAGCATCTATAAGTCCAGATACAAGAGCGCTTAAGGTATCATTATCACCAACTTTTAATTCATCGCTTACGACAGGGTCGTTTTCATTTATAATAGGAATTATGTTTTTAGATAAAAGTGTGCCGCATACGTTTCTAGCATTTAGATATCTATTTCTATCGCTAAAATCTCCGCGAGTTAGAAGCAGCTGAGCTATAGTCTTGCCATGCGCCCAAAATAAAATTTGATACAAATGTATTAAGGCAACCTGTCCTACCGATGCCAAAGCCTGCTTCTCATTTAGTGTCTTTGGGCGCTCATTTATATTAAGCTCTCCCATTCCTGCACCAACGGCCCCGGAGGTCACAAGAGCCACCTCAAAGCCCTCATCCGCAAGGCTGGCTATGCTTGCTACTATGCGCTTAATCTTCTCTTCGTTTAGTTTGCCGCTAGATTTAGTAAGAGTAGATGTGCCTACTTTTATTACAACTCTTTTTATATCTTTTAACGCTTCTCTACTCATTTTTTACCTTAAATTTTAAAAAAATTATATCTAAAAAAGCCTTATTTTAATTTTTTAATGTTAATATAAAAGATTAAAAAAACCAGGAGGTAATAATGAGTGGAATAAAGGGTGGAATAAAGAAATTTCTACAACATCAAGCCAGTTCCGGCATTATATTGATGATCGCTACAGTACTTGCACTAATCTGTCAAAATACTTTTTTAAGTCATTTTTATAATGAGTTTTTACGTACTCCTTTTAGTGTAAGCTTTGGCGAATACGGTCTAAATAAACCATTAATTCTTTGGGTTAATGATGGTCTTATGGCAGTATTTTTCTTCCTTATAGGACTTGAGCTTAAGCGTGAGGTTATAGAGGGAGAGTTAAGAGATCCAGCTCAAATAGGACTTCCTATAATAGGCGCTGTTGGTGGAGTTATATTGCCGGCTATAATATTTTGGATGTTTACAAAAGATGACAGTTTTGCTCTTAGAGGATGGGCTATACCTACAGCTACAGATATAGCATTCGCTCTTGGGATTTTAAGTCTGCTTGGCTCAAGAGTGCCAACTAGTCTTAAGGTCTTTTTGATGACCCTAGCCATTATAGACGACCTCTGTGCAATCGTTATCATAGCCTTATTTTACACAAGCAAACTAAGCTTGGCTTCACTACTTATCTCGGGAAGCTGTCTAGTAGTGCTTTTTGCATTAAATAGACTGGGGGTTAAGAGTAAAATAGCCTTTTTGGTTGTCGGTCTAATACTTTGGGTAAGTGTTCTAAAATCAGGCGTTCACGCAACTATCGCAGGCGTTGTGGCTGCATTTTTTATACCTCTTAGTTTTAAAGACGAGCCAAACAAATCTATGCTAAAAAATATAGAACATGATCTTCACGGCTGGGTAGCATTTGCTATCTTGCCTATATTTGCTTTCGTAAACGCAGGTGTTTCACTTAAAGGCATAGATATAGCGCATATCCTATCGCCTGTGCCTCTTGGTACTATCCTTGGACTATTTATAGGTAAGCAAATCGGAGTATTCAGCTTTAGCTTCTTGGCTATAAAATTTGGGTTTGCAGGACTACCAGATAAAGCAACCTACAAACAACTATATGGAGTAGCGATACTTTGTGGGGTCGGCTTTACAATGAGTCTATTTGTAAACGGACTCGCATATCACGACTCAGACGCTTTCGCACATACCGATAAGCTAGCTATCTTATTAGGATCATTTATATCAGGTGTTATAGGCTATATAATGCTTAGGTTCACAACTAGCCCAAATGCAAGCAATAACGACTAATCTAAAAATCCAAACCTGCCATTTTTGGCAGGTTTGACCACTTTATAAATAACACAAATAATAAATCAATATTCTTAAATAATATTAAATATTTTTTTATCATACTTTGGCTACTATTTTGATATTTCAAAATAAAGGAGCGCTTTTGATGAAGTTTTTCATTTATATTTTAATGATTTTCAATCTGGCATTTGCTAAAGATTTTTTAGTAAAAGACATGCGTGGAGTAGATGTCAAAATTTCTGACTCTCTTACAAAAATAGCTACTATAGACGATGGCTTTGTAGAGGGAGTAATGACACACCTTGGAGTTATAGATAAGGTCAAGGTAATAGGCTCATGGTCTATGAAGAGAGATTATAAGTATAGCTTTACTAAAATTTCAGGTGAAACATATACTCTTCGTGGCTGGAATACGATGAAATATCTTCATCCTTGGCTTAATGACCTACCTTGTATAAACTCTCCTCAAGGGAATGTTATAAATTTCGAAGAGCTTGCAAATACAAATCCGCAGCTTGTAATACTAAGAGTTGGAGACTGCACCCTAAGAGGCTCAAATAAAGATGCCGTTGATAAAACTATCTCTACTATAGAGGCTCTTGGATTACCGCTTGTAGTAATTTACGCTCCAAAAGGTACCGAAATTGCAACAATGAAAGATGAGATGAGAGTGTTGGGCGAAATTTTCGGACAAAAAGAAAAGGCTTTAAAGCTCTTTGACTACCTAAATAAAACTCAAATTTTAATAGAAGAGAGAACTAAAAATTTAAAAGATAGCGAAAAAGTAACAATGCTATACATGGGACTTAACCCAAATGTACGCAAAAATGGCGGCGTAGCCACTGCGTTTGGAGTCAATACCCCGGAATCATTTATTATAGAAGGTATAGCAAATGCCAAAAACGCATTTAGGGGCGATGGAACTAACATTATCTTAAGCACTGAGCAACTTTATGCAATAAATCCTGATGCGATAGTGCTTCCTACCTCAAACGGCTATCATCCTGCAAGCGAGCTTCTGGACTCTCCTGACTTTGAAAAGCTTGGCGAGCTAAAAGCGGTGCAAAACAAGCGCGTATATGCGATGCCTTGGTCGCCGATGAACTGCGCTAGACGCGTCGAATACCCTATCGACATGCTAATCATCGCAAAAGCTGCGTATCCAAAGCTATTTAGCGACATCAAGGTTCATGAGTTCGTGCTTAAATTTTATAAGGACGTTTATGGCGTAGATGAGGCTACGGCTAAGGCGCTAAGAAGCGAGCAAATTTTAGACTGGACCGTGGAAGATGACTTCTAGCGAGCGTGCTAAGTCAAAATTTAAATCAAAATATGTATTTTTAATATTTCTTGTCGCGATGCTTGCCGTTTGCATGGTAGCAGCACTCATGCTTGGGGATTATAAAATTTCCGTCAGCAAGATAATCGGCGTGCTTGGACTTAAGCTTTTTGATTTAGAGGCTTCAGGTATCAGCAGGATGGATCAGATCGTAGTTTTTGACATCAGGATGCCTCGAATTTTAACCGCAGCGATTATCGGCTTTGCCTTATCAAATGCAGGCGCCGTGTATCAAGCCTGTTTTAGAAATCCGCTTGTCGAGCCGTTTATCCTAGGAGCCAGCTCGGGAGCTGCGCTTGGAGCGGCATTTGGGATTATATTTGCTGGATTTTTCCTAAGCATAACGGCAAGCGCTTTTGTGTTTTCACTTTTGGCGGTATTTTTATCATACACATTAGCGCGAAACGGCGGCATAGTGCCTGTGGTGGGGCTTATACTTTCAGGCGTGATCGTAGGCTCGATATTTTCGGCAGGTGTTTCTATCATCAAGTATGTAAGCGAGGATGCGCAACTTCGAGAGATAACGTTTTGGATGATGGGTGGGCTATACTACTCCAAATGGGACGCGCTTGGCGAAATTTTAGCAGTCGTTGCGATGTGTTTTGCGGTTTTAAGCGCGCTTTCTTGGAAGCTAAATTTGCTCTCTTTAGGGGATAATCAAGCAAAAAGCCTCGGTATAAATCCCGAAAAATACAAATTTATCTTTATCGTCATAGCTACGCTCATGACTGCAACCTGCGTGGCAAACGTCGGCATAATCGCATGGATAGGGCTTATCATGCCGCATGTGGCAAGGCTTTTAATTGGGCCTGATAATCGCTGGGTGCTACCGATAGCGGGGCTTTTGGGCGCGATTTATCTGCTTATATGCGACACCTTAGCGCGCACGATAACGATGGCTGAAATTCCCGTTGGTATCATCACTTCGCTTGTGGGCGCGCCGTTTTTGATAGTGCTTTTAAGAAGCAAGGCAAAGGAGCTTTTAAAATGAGTTTTTCAAATATGCTTGAAGCTAAAAATTTATCGTTTAGTTATGGGAATTTTGCGCTTAAAAACATAAATTTAAGCGTTAAAAGAGGCACGATCTGCGGACTGCTTGGAGCAAACGGAAGCGGCAAGAGCACATTTTTTAACTGCTGCATGAATTTCTTAGAGCTTAAAGAGGGGGAGATCCTCATCAATTCGCAAAGCTCAAACCGCAAGGACTCATCTTGGCTGGCTAAAAATATCGCTTACGTAGCTCAAAATTTGGAGCTAAATTTCCCATTTTACGCAAAAGATATCGTGCTCATGGGGCGCTCTCCTCACATAAAAAGCATATTTGGTCCAAGCAAAAAGGATAAGCAGATAGTGCGCGAGGCGATGGAATTTATCGGTATATCAGAGCTTGCCGATAAGCGCATGAGCGAACTTAGCGGCGGGCAGCGCCAGCTTGTATTTATCGCGCGTGCTTTGGCGCAAGAGACACCTTTGATGCTGCTTGATGAGCCCACATCCGCGCTTGATTTTAAAAACCAAATTTTGCTTTGGAAAATTTTGCAAAAGATCGCAAGCGAAGGCAAAACGATCATGATATGCACGCATGAGCCAAACCATATATTATGGTTTTGCGATGAGGTCGTGGCGTTTGACAAGGGCGAAGTAGTAGCTAGAGGCAAGGTAAAAGATATCATAAACAATGAGTTTTTAAAGCGAATTTACGGCGATACTTGCAAATTTAAAAGCCTCAAAGAGCGCGATATCATATTTCCGAATTTATAATTTTAACTTCTAAACAGATACAATTGGCTTTAAATTTAGGAATTTAAAGTGAAAGAGAAAATTTTAGTAAGTGCGTGCCTGCTTGGCATAAACTGCAAATACAACGGCTCAAGCAACCAAACAAAAGAGCTTGAGCGCAAATTTAAACATCTTGCTTTGAACTATGAAATTTTATCCGTCTGCCCCGAAGAGCTTGGCGGGCTTGCAACTCCAAGAGAGGTAGCTGAGATAAATGGAGAAAAAGTCTTTACAAAAAGCGGCAAAGACGTAACCGAGCAGTTTTCAAAAGGGGCTAAAATTTGTGCCGATCTAGCCTTAAAAAATGGCTGCAAATTCGCCGTTTTAAAATCTAAAAGCCCAAGTTGCGGAAGCGAATTTATATACGACGGGACATTTAGCAAAACTCTTAAAACAGGCGATGGCTTTACGGCAAGAGCTCTAAAGCAACTCGGTGTAAAAATTTTAGATGAAAATTTCAGTTTAGATGATGAAATAAATTTAATCATCTAGCACATTATTTAAATTTTAAAGCCAGTAATGCTTTTTGGTAGTTGAATCAAATAAAAAATCGCCAAGCACAGTCAAAAAATTACTAAGCAAGATAAATTTTAATAACATAAATCTGCCTTTGAAATTTAAATTTAACTTCTGATAAATAAATTTAAAATAAATTTAACTTTAACTTGCTACAATACACACCTATTTGATGGTCGCGTAGCTCAGCTGGTAGAGCACTACCTTGACATGGTAGTGGTCGGAGGTTCAAGTCCTCTCGTGGCCACCATCTTCATCAAAATAAAATCACAAGATAACATTTAGTTCAAATCTATAAAACATTAAATTTAAATTCTATTTTTCATATTTCAAATACTAAAAATTAAAGTAAAATTATTTTTTAATATAGATAATAAATTTTTGAAATTTAAAAATTAGGCTTGCGGAAAGGCAACCACCCCTTTCCGCAAAAATCGGGAGAAAAATGAATCAAAACAATGCAAAGACGAGATATTGCACGATCCATTTACAAGCCAAATACTAACATCAAATTTCTTAAAGTATAATTAAGTATATTAATAACAATGAGGCTTAAGCAAGTATGTTACAAAAGCTCAAAAATTCAAAATTTAGGCATAAAATTTCAACATAGATAAACCATCGGCAAACAAAATATTAAGTAAAGCTTAAATTCATTTTAGATAAAATCTTACATCATTCTTTTGTTGTTTAAAAGAATATTCGGTAAAAAAGGAAAGACATGAGCGATATAATCGCATACAAACTAAACGGAGAGATAGTTGATACACAAAGTATTGGAGATAATGTAAATTCAGCCGAGCCTGTGTATTTTGATAATTCAAAAGATGCTCTAAATGTCATTCGCCACAGCTGCGCACACCTTATGGCAGAGGCGATCAAGAGCATTTACCCTCAAGCAAAATTTTTCGTAGGGCCTGCGATAGAGGATGGATTTTACTACGATTTTAGAGTTGATGAGACTGGAACCAAGCTTGGCGAAGCTGATTTGGAGGCTGTCGAAGCTAAGATGAAAGAGCTGGTTGAGGCAAAAAAAGATATAGTTAAAACCTGTTTTTCAAAAAAAGAGATAAGCGAGAGATTTAAGGATGATGATCTCAAACAAGAGGTTTTAAAGCGCATTCCTGACGGGCCTGTAAGCATGTATTCGCAAGGAATTTTTGAAGATATCTGCCGCGGACCACACGTGCCAAATACTAAATTTTTAAGATTTTTCAAACTTACTCGCGTAGCAGGAGCCTATCTTGGCGGCGATGAAACACGCGAAATGCTAAACAGAATTTACGGCACGGCATACGCTGAAAAAGAGAGCTTAAAAGAGCATATAAGAGTTATTGAAGAGGCTAAAAAGCGCGATCACCGCAAGCTTGGAACCGAGATGAAACTCTTTACGTTTGATGATGAGATCGGAGGCGGACTTCCGCTATGGCTACCAAACGGCGGAAGATTAAGAAGCAAGCTAGAGCAAATTTTATTCAGAGCTCACAGAGAGCGCGGATATGAGCCTGTGCGAGGTCCTGAAATTTTAAAAGCAGACGCTTGGAAAAAGAGCGGACACTACGTAAACTACAAAGAAAATATGTATTTTACAGTTATCGACGAGCAAGAATACGGCATAAAGCCGATGAACTGCGTCGGACACATCAAAGTATATCAAGACGAAATTCGCTCTTACCGCGACTTGCCACTTAAGTTTTTTGAATACGGCGTAGTGCATCGCCATGAAAAAAGCGGCGTTTTGCACGGACTTTTCAGAGTTCGCGAATTTACGCAAGATGATGCACATATATTTTGTATGCCAAGCCAGATAAAAGAAAATATCCTTGAAATTTTAAGCTTTGTAGATAACATCATGCAAAATTTCGGCTTTGAATACGAAATGGAAATTTCAACAAAGCCAGCTAAAGCGATCGGCGATGACGCCATCTGGGAGGTCGCAACTCAAGCGCTTAAAGACGCTCTTGATGAAAACGGATTTAAATACGGTATCGACGAAGGCGGCGGAGCGTTTTATGGACCAAAGATAGACATCAAGATAACAGACGCGCTTAAACGCAAATGGCAGTGCGGAACGATTCAGGTTGATTTTAACCTACCTGAGAGGTTTGAACTTGGCTACATCGACAGCAACAACGAGCGCCAACGCCCTGTAATGCTTCACCGCGCACTACTTGGAAGCTTTGAGAGATTTATAGGAATTTTGATAGAGCATACAAGCGGAGAGTTGCCGTTTTTCGTAGCGCCTACGCAGGTTGTGGTCGTGCCAATTAGCGACGCACACTTAGACTACGCAAAAGAGATAGCACAAGAGCTTAGAAGAATAGGCGTTGATAGCGAAATTTCAGGCAAAAACGAAAGCCTAAACAAACGCATTAGAAGTGCTGAAAAACAACGCGTACCTATGATCATAGTACTTGGCGACAACGAAGTGGTAAACCGCACGGTAGCGCTAAGAGATCGCAGAAGTAGAGAGCAAAAAGATATGAAACTAGACGAATTTACCAATTTATTAAAGGAGAAACTGAGTGAGGTACATTTTTGAGTAAAGAAGAAGTATTGCTCAACGAAGATATAAGAGCGAGTGAAGTAAGATGTGTCGGTGATGACGGCACAAGCTATGGCGTTATCTCAAGAGATGAGGCTTTAAAAATCGCTGAAAAACAAGGGCTTGATCTAGTTTTGATCGCGCCTGATGCAAAGCCACCTGTTTGCAAAATCATGGACTACGGAAAATTCCGTTACCAACAAGAAAAAAAGCAAAAAGAGGCTAAGAAAAAGCAAAAAGTTATCGATGTTAAGGAGATAAAACTATCGGTAAAAATAGCTCAAAATGACATAAACTACAAAGTAAAACATGCGCTTGAGTTCCTTGAAGAGGGCAAGCACGTGAAATTTAGAGTGTTTCTAAAAGGTCGCGAGATGGCAACTCCAGAAGCCGGTGTCGTCATGCTTGAAAAAGTTTGGGAGATGATTAAAGAAGCAGGTAATAGAGATAAAGAGCCGATGATAGAGGGCCGCTATGTCAATATGCTTGTAACACCAAAAAAAGGTTAATCAAATATGACATAAGCCCTTTAATTAGGGCTTATGTCATATTCAAATTTGCTTCTTAAATTTTAAGCAATATTCCTATGTAAATTTATCCACTAAATTTTACTATTTGGAATGATAACTTCGGCTATCAGGCGATTTTCTTCCTCTATCCTCTTATAAAGTACAAACGCATAAAACGGCAAGATAAACACAGCCGAATAAAGTGCATGACAAAGCAGAGCAAGTCCGATAAGCTCAGGCACGATATTTAAGAAATAATTTGGATGTTTAACAACTCTAAAAAGCCAGTGGTCGTTAAATTTATGCTCGTTTGCTATCATGAGCTTAACTGTCCAAATTCCTTTTAAAAGCTGCGTAACTACATATAACATAACTAAAGCAAACGCCACAAGCACACATCCTAAAAGCCCTTGTATATCAAGCTCAGCTCGCCTTAAAACAGCTTCAACAAGGCATGAAAAATAAAATAATATATGCAAGATTGTAAGTCTTTTTGAGTTTTGCACTCCATACTCTCTGCCGCCATTTGCAAGTATCGCCTGCTCGTTTTGCTTTGAAACTTTAAGAAACGCGAGCCTTATGATAAATATCACGACAACGATAATAACAACACTATAATCCATAAATTTTGCCTTTAAAAATAAAATCAAAGCGCAAAAGATAGCAAATTTACCCTTAAATTTTTAGATTATCTAAGAATTAAATAAGATCAATTTTGTAAATACAATTTTATAAAATTTAAATTCTTTAAAGAAATTTTAGGTATAATCCATCTCTTACCTTAAGAGTAAGAAAAATTTTAAAAGGATTAGTATGCCTAAAATGAAGTCAGTTCGTGGTGCTGCTAAACGTTTTAAAGTGGGTAAAAATAAGATTAAAAGAGGCTCAGCATTTAGAAGCCACATTTTAACTAAAAAATCTCGCAACAGAAAAAGAGATTTAAGAAGCCCTCAATACGTTGATAGCACGAATGTTGCAAGCGTTAGATCAATGCTTTGCATGTAAGTTTAAGTTTTTGACACAAGGTCATTCAAACTCCCCCAAATTTAGGGGCAAGATTCGCTTAGCGAACGCCAATTTCTAAAAAAGGATAAATATGGCAAGAGTAAAAACAGGCGTAGTTAGAAGAAGACGCCATAAAAAGGTATTGAAGCTAGCTCGTGGCTTTTACAGCGGTAGACGCAAACACTTTAGAAAAGCTAAAGAGCAGTTAGAAAGAAGTTTAGTATATGCTTACAGAGACAGACGCGCGAAAAAACGCGACTTTAGACGTCTTTGGATAGTTAGAATCAACGCTGCTTGCAGACTAAATGATATCAGCTATTCACGCTTTATAAACGGTCTTAAGAAAGCAAATATCGAATTAGATAGAAAAATTTTAGCCGATATGGCTATGAATGACCCAAAAGCTTTTGCACAAATTGCTTCACAAGCAAAGGCTGCTTTAAAATAATTTCAAATTTCTCGCTCGCTTGGGCGAGAAATTCTTCTAACTCCAACTTTTATACATCATTGCAATGAATATTAATAAAAATGAATATTAATAAAATGGAAAAACTGCTAAATTCTCTATTTCTCAAAAGTGCAAAGCTGGTTTGAATAGCTCTCTACCCTCTACATGAACAACATTAATTTTTAACTACTGACACTTTTAAAGACTACAGCATAAACATGTTTTTATTTTATCCAGTACTATCACCACACTAAAAACAGAAACCAAAATCAATAATCATACTTTGTCAAATCAAGCTATCACATGCAGGCTAACGGCAAGAAGCAAACTAGGCCAAATTTTACTCCATAAAATTCGCATCAAAGCAGTGTCTTACCTTGCCTTTAAAAAATATCTTTTCATCATTAAGTCTTAAACCAAGCTCTTCACCACTCTTTGGAAAGACAGAAATTTGCTCTTTTAAACCCAAATTTTTAACTCCGGCATAAAAGCATGCTGCCATACCGGTTCCGCAAGCATTTGTCTCAGCCTCAACTCCGCGCTCATAGGTTCTAACAAGTAAATTTCCGCCCTCAACTTTGGCAAAATTTACGTTTGCATTACGGTTTTGACGCATTTTACGAGCTAAATTTAGATCAAATTCACTCAAATCCTCACAAAAACTAACAAGATGCGGCACACCCGTATCATAAAAGTACCACTCTCGCCCTTCCTCACTAAATTTATCCGCTAACTTAACCGGACTTGTTAGTTCAACCTCCACCATATCGCCGCTTACGCTACCTCTAACGCTTCCTGCGCCTGTGGCTAGCGTTATATTATTTGCGTTAGTTAGTTTGTTAGTAACGGCATATAAAAGCGCCACACGAGAGCCGTTACCACACATTGCCGCATAACTTCCATCGTTGTTATAAAACTCCCATTTTATGCCGTTTTCAAAAGGAAGTAGCACGATAAACCCATCAGCTCCTATGCCGTTAAATCTATCGCAAAGTCTTTTAGCTAACTCGCTTCGATCCTCACTAACAAAAGTGTGAAATATAACAAAATCATTGCCGCTTGCGTTATACTTTGATACTCTCATATCTGCCTTTCAAATTTCTTAAAAACTCCTCAGTTTGCGCCTGTAAATCTCTTAAATTTCCGCTATTATCTATAACAAAGTCAGCCATTTCGCGCTTTATTTCTATATCCATTTGAAGCTCTACTCGCTTTTTAGCCTCTTCATAGCTTAAGCTATTTCGCTTCATCACACGCTCTATAAGTGTTTTTGTAGGCGCATAGACAACTATAATTTGCTTAAATTCAGCCTTACCAAGCCCTTCAAAATAAAGCGGAATATCAACAAAATAAGGCAAATTTTTAGCTTCAAGCTTCGTGCAAAGCTCATAAATTTTTGCATTTATCCTTGGATGAAGCAAATTTTCAAGCCATTTAAGCGCCTCTTTATCATTAAATACGATTGCGCCGAGCTTTTTTCGATCTATCTTGCCTTGATATAAAATTTCCTCGCCAAATTTCCCGATAACCTCATCTTTGCACGCTTCAAGCTCATCGTGAGATATAGTATCAGCATCGATCACCTCAAAGCCGTGCATCCTAAGAAGGTTTAAAAACGTGCTTTTACCGCTTCCGATTGTGCCGGTAATGACAAAAGCATTGCTAAATTTCATCAAATTTTGCCTTGGGTTTTTAATTCGATTTTAGCAAGTTTTAGCTAAAATTAGGCAAATTTCAAAAAGGGATAAAATGATAAGCTACAAAGACGCTGGAGTGGATATAGATGCTGGAAACAGCTTTGTTGAGGAGATCAAACCATACGTAAAATCAACCTTTACTCCGCTAGTCTTAGGCGGTATCGGGTCATTTTCAGGCGCTATAAAACTACCAAGTGGATATAAAAATCCTGCCATTTTAGGCGCAACCGATGGAGTTGGAACCAAGCTTCGCCTCGCAATAGACGCAAACAAATTTGATACAGTTGGTCAAGATCTCGTGGCAATGTGCGTAAACGACCTTATCTGCAACTTCGCTACTCCGCTTTTTTTCCTAGACTACTACGCAACGGCAAAACTTGATATAAATAGCGCAGTAACCGTAGTTAAAGGCATCGCTGAAGGCTGCAAGTTAGCTCAGTGCGCACTTATCGGGGGCGAAACTGCCGAGATGCCATCCATGTATGAAGGCAAAGACTTTGATCTAGCCGGCTTTGCGGTAGGCATGGCGGAGATAGATGAGATAGATAGAAGCAAATTCGTAAAAGAAGGCAACGTGCTAATAGCGCTTCCAAGCAGCGGGCTTCACTCTAACGGATTTTCTTTGGCGCGAAGAGTGGTAAGCGAACTGGGGCTTAAATTTGACGACAAGATAGAAGGCAAAGCGCTTATAGATGTGTTGCTTGAGCCAACCAGAATTTATGTGAGCGACTTTTTACGCCTAAAAGACAAGATAAATGCTCTTGCTCACATTACAGGTGGCGGACTGGTCGAGAATTTACCTCGTGTATTTCCTGAAGGACTTGGTGCAAAGATAGAAAAATCAGCCATCAAAACGCCTGAAATTTTTAAAATCATCGCTCAAAAAGTAAACGAAGAAGAGATGATGAGAACTTTTAATATGGGCGTTGGCTTGGTGCTTGTAGTTAGCAAAGATAAGGTTGATAGCGTACTGGCTGATTCTGATGGCTACATAATCGGAGAAGTTGTTAAAGGTAAAGGTGTAGAGTTAGTTTAAAAATTTTGGTGCAAACTCGCACCAAAATTTACTTGATATAATCCTCTTTTACATATTCTTTTTTATTGTCATAATCTTTTACGAGCTTAACAACTATAGGACTAAGAACCAACAATGCAATCAGGTTAGGTAAAACCATAAGCCCGTTAAAAAAGTCCGCAAGCTCCCAAACTAAATTTATCTTAAGAACACTGCCTATAAATACAAATCCAACGACAAAAATTTGAGAAACTCTTACAAATTTAGGACCAAACAGATACCTGACATTTATCTCTGCGAAATAATACCACCCAATTATCGTTGTAAAAGCAAAGAAAAATAGACAAATAGCGACAAATCCATATCCACCGGCGCGACCCAAAATATGAGAAGAAAACGCCTCTTGAACAAGTGCGATTCCAGTTATTACAGCTTTACCATTTTCAAATTCGATAACATTTGAACTAAGCACAACAAAAACCGTGATATTTAATACTATAAATGTGTCCACAAATACCGACATTATGCCTAATACTGCTTGGTCTATCGGGTGCTTAACGTTAGCTACGGCATGTGCGTGCGGAGTTGAGCCCATACCAGCCTCATTACTAAACAATCCTCTAGCTATTCCATACCTCATAGCCATAGCGATAGTAGCTCCAGTAGCCCCGCCCCAAGCCGCAGAAGGATCAAAAGCGGCTCTAAAAATAAGAGATATTACCCCAGGAATCTCGCTAATATTAAAAAATATTATTACAAGTCCTATTATAACATACATTATCGCCATTACAGGAACGATCTTTTCGGCAACTCTTGCTATGGCTTTGATGCCACCTATGAAAATAAGAGCACAAATAATAGCCAAAAAGAGTCCGCTAATCCATTTTGGTATCCCAAAAGCTCCGAAAAAACCGTCAGATATAGAATTAGCTTGCACCATATTTCCCATAAATCCAAGTGCCAGAATGATAGCCAAAGAAAAGAACATAGCTAAAAACTTACCTAATTTACCGCCAAGTCCTTTTGATATATAAAAAGCAGGACCTCCTATGGTGTGACCGCTTTCATCTTTGGTTTTATAAATTTGAGCCAGACAGATCTCGGCAAAATTTGTCGCCATACCTAAAAATGCCGCACACCACATCCAAAATATAGCCCCGGGACCGCCCATAACAAGTGCAGTGGTAGCGCCGACTAAATTTCCCGTACCAACCTGAGCCGCTATGGCAGTAGCAACCGCCTGAAATGAACTCATACCATCTTTTCCTGCGGCATCACCATGCAAAGAAAAATTACAAAAGAGATTTTTCATGCCCATTTTAAATTTAAAAATTTGAATAAATTTAAGCTTAATCGTAAAATAAAATCCAGTTCCGCAAAGCAAGGCGATCAAAAAATAAGGACCCCAAAGAAATGAGTTAAGTTTACTTATAATATCTGTTAAAATTTCCATTATCAATCCATTGTTTAAAGTTTAAGTTAGAGTCAGTGAGTATAGTTAAAAATATATTAAATTTTTATAAATAATAGTAAATATTATTTCTATATTAATGATATAGTGGCATTTATTATTAATTTATACTTATTTCGAGTTAATTTTATGCTTTAATTTCTCAAGCCATTCTTCAAGAGTTTTTTCAAATCCTATGCCGTTACTTTTATAAAATTTAAGCGGTTCTTCTAGGTATTTTTGCTCGACCCAACCGCCAAAACTATGCGGATAAAGATAGTCTCTGGCTTCAGGAGCGGTATTTATAAGATATAGAGGGATTTTCAAAGTAGCTTCGGTCTTTACATATTTCAAAGCCGAATTTATCGCTTTATAGCTTGAATTTGACTTCGGTGAACAAGCTAGATAGATAGCGCATTGGCTTAGGATGATTCTGGCTTCAGGGTAGCCAATTTTACTAACTGCTAATAGCGTGTTAGTAGCCAAATTTAGCGCATTTGGGTTAGCGTTACCCACATCTTCACTTGCAAATATCACCATCCTTCTAGCTATAAAGTCAGCGCTTTCGCCAGCGTCAATAAGCCTTGCAAGATAATATATGGAGGCGTTTTCATCGCTTCCTCGTATGCTTTTTATAAAAGCACTTGCCAAGTGGTAGTGCGTATCATCTTCACTAACTCCTTCACTAACTGCGTTAGCACGAAGTATTTTTAAATTTTCAAGAGTTATGCTAGGGCTTAAATTTAACGCAAATTCAAGTAAATTTAAAAGCCCGCGTGCGTCACCACCGCTACTTTTAAATAGATACTCGCACGCCTCATCATCGATTTCAAACTCAACTTCATTTCTAACGCGGCTAAGCAACTTCTCAAAATCAGCTCTTTTAAGCGGAGCAAATTCAAATAGCATCGAGCGGCTTCTGATACCAGAACTTAATGTAAAGTATGGGTTTTCCGTGCTTGCTCCGATGATTATGGCGTTATAATTTTCCATCGGAACCAAAAGTGCTTCTTGCTGAGTCTTGCTTAGACGGTGAATCTCATCGATAAAAAAAAGCGGCTTATTAAGCGCATTTTCATAGTTTTTAAGTATCCTTCTAAACTCATCTATCTTTAAATTTCCGCCGTCAAATTCGTAAAAATCATAGCTCATCGCCCCAGCCACAGCCCTAGCAAAGCTCGTCTTACCACAACCCGCAGGACCGTAAAATATACTGTGAGGTATCTTTTGATTTTGGATAAATTTTTTAAAAACCTCTACGATCTCAGCCTGTCCGCAAATTTCATCAAGGGTTTTTGGGCGAAATTTTAAAGCAAACATGGCTTTCCTTTATCAAGCGACAGTTATTTTTACTCATTATATTAGAATTTTGATTAAAGCAGGTTTTGAAGTGAAGCTGCAAAAAAGATTTGAAGGCAAATTTATGCCTTCAAATTTGAGCTAAAATTTCGTAAATCAATAATCTACAAAATTTTAGCCTTTGCGCTTATAGATTTTATTTTAAGTTCGTAAATATAAAGATGATTTAGCCCGTGATACGCCGCAGTTTCAAACGCACTCATATATTCAGGCGTATATTTTTCACAAAGTAGCCGTAAGGCTTTGATTTTCTTAGTATCATCAGCGACAAGATAAGCCTTAGTCTCGGCTATCGCGCTTTTGTATTCGGTAGTAAAAACCCTGCTTGCAAGCTTTGCTCCATCATCCTTCATCGCCTCAAATTCAGCTTCGGTATGTTTTGGGACTTTATTATAAGACACGCACACCATCTTAACATCTTTGCCGTCTTTAAAAAGCCTAGCCTTTGAGCCTGCAATCGCGCCGTGTATATAGACACTCATGCCTTCTCTTGCTATAGAGATAGGTATAGAAAATGCTCCACCACTCTCATCTACGCAGCTTATGACGGCATACTCACTGTTATCGATTATCTCAAGTGCCTCTTCGTCGCATAAATTCTATCTTTTCTTCTCATGTTTCCCTTGGCTTTATACCGCTTGTCTCATATATATTTTTCAAAGATTGCATTATAGATTTTAGTGTCTTTTCTTGCTTAATAATTCTTCTATCTTCATTTACATTTAATATTTTTATTAAAAGTTGGTTAATTGAATTTAATTTTAAAAGCATTGACTCTTTGTCAAGGCTCTCAAGATCGTTTGTCTTAAAATAAACAATACAAAAAAATACCCCTATAAAACAGCCAGAAATTACACTAACTAAAGTAATAATACTGCTATTAAAATTTGCAAGAATTTTATTTTGAGATATAAAAAATCCAGTAGCACCAAAAAAAACTATAACAAACAATGAAAACAAAAACACTCGTAAAACCATCAAGCCACCTATACACCTTACTAATGATTTTCTAATACTCCCTCTTTTATTTTCTACTAGTTCTATTTCATCCCAAATATCTTTTTTGTTTAAAAAATTTTTAGATATAAATAAAAATTCGCAACTTTTTCTTCTTTCTAATTTAAAAATTTTTACTCTATCTTCATTGCTTACTCTGTAAATATAATCAGTAAAGTCATAACATATACTTAGAATATCTTTTAATATAGCTTTTGATTTTTCATTTTTAAAGCAAAGTGTGTTATTTTCCCACGATATGTTAAGGCTAGCTCTATATTGTGGTAATTTTTGACAAAATTCTTCTAAACACATATGCCATCCGATAGCAAAGTCGTACTGAGTATCCCATCCTGACTCAATATAATACATAGATTTTAAAGCTATGACTCTTAAATATGCCATCTCTAAATCAAACATATTTTCTATATCAAAAATATTATCAGACAACAATGTATAAAATATAGATTGATAATTATCACATAAAATTTTATCCACTTCATCATTATTAGCAGAATCAATATTTGATTTAATGTCATATATGTATGAATTTAAAAATTTATAATATTTTAAGATATTTATATCTCTTTTTTTAAGCGTCTGTAGTATTAAGCTATTGTTATATGCTATAGCATCATTTACTATTTTCAAAATTTTAGCCAAATCGCTACTCAAAAAGTTACAATCAAAAATTAAAATTTTATAATCTGAGAAAGTTATATCTTTATTTTCTTTAGAATTACAGCCCATAAAAATCTCATCTCTAAGCATTAATAGATCTTGAAAATTACAGCATTTATTTAAGGCACTCTCAAACGACTTTATATTTTTAAAATCAATCTCTAAAATTTTAGTTTTGATGAAAACCATAACATCTTCAAAATCGCAAAAATCATTTAAAAAATCACAAGTGGTCCAAAAATCACCAGCTATTTTTCTTGTCAAACCATCCAAAGATTTGATTAAAATCTCTTTTAAAGGAGCTATGATTTCTGATTTTGTTAACTTTGTAGCTTGTAATTCAATATCTAAAATAGATAAAATTTTATTACCAAATTGCAACTCTTTTTTATAATGGCTTTTTGCTACTTCAAACGAACTTATTTTAAGCATTATTTTTCCTTATAATATTATAATTATTCAAATCCCAATCAATCGCGCTCATGCCTTTGCTAACAAGATAGTCGTTACACTTTGAAAAATGACGCGAACCAAAGAACGCGCCACGAGCTAACGGACTCGGATGAGCGGCCGTTAGTACAAGGTGTTTGTTAGCATCTATAAGCGGCATTTTCGCCTTTGCGGGATTTCCCCAAAGCATAAATACTACATTTTCTTTTTTATCGCTAACGACTCTTATAGCAGCATCGGTAAATTCCTGCCAGCCAAAATTTGCATGCGAATTTGCTTGCCCTGCCCCAACCGTCAAAGTCGCATTAAGAAGCAACACCCCTTGCTTCGCCCAGTAAGTAAGATCGCCCGAATTCGGCTCGCTGATCCCAAGATCATCGTAAATTTCTTTATAGATATTAACCAGACTCGGCGGCACTCGCACTCCGTTTGGCACGCTAAAACTAAGCCCCATAGCCTGACCTGCACCATGATATGGATCTTGCCCGAGAATTACGACTTTCACTTTATCAAAAGGCGTTAGATTAAAAGCGTTAAATATAAGCGAATTTGGCGGATAGACCCTGCCTAATCTCAAAGCACTTATCAAATTTTGTTTTATCTGAGCGAAGTACGGACTTAAAAACTCCTCCTTAAGAGCCTCTTTCCAACCCGCTTCAATCTGAACGTTATTGATATCTATCTGCATACAATCCTCGTTTTAAGCTTTATCCGCTCTAGTTTTCTTAAAATCATAACCAAATTAAGCTAAAATTTCTAAACTCAAATTTAAAATTTAGCGTAAGTTTAAGATTTAAAAAGGAAATTTATGTCAGAGCGAATTTTGAATAAAATCATCACTCTTTTAAACGAAAACAAAGCTGATTTTAGAGTCGTAAATCACGAGCCTGCAGCTACCTCAGAGGCCTCAGCTAAAGCACGCGGCACGCTCATAGGACAGGGAGCAAAGGCTATTGTGTGCGTGATAAAAGGAGTCAGTCCGCAAATTTCAACCACAATCAAAGAAAGCTCTGAAGCGGATCAAACACGTCTAAGTAGTTCTCTTAAAAACTCAAAACATTATGTTTTAGCAGTTCTTCCTGCGGATTATAAAGCGAATTTAGAGGCTATTACTTGCGAATTTGACGGCACTAAAACCTCTTTGGCAAGTCCTGCGGAAGTTAGCGAACTTACAGATTGCGTTATCGGCTCGGTTCCTCCCTTTAGTTTTCATGAAAGACTTGAGCTGATCGTTGATAGCAAGCTGTTTGAGAGGTTTGACGAGATAGCCTTTAACGCGGGCTTGCTTGATCGCTCCATCATCTTAAACACAAAAGACTATAAGCGAATAGTAAAGCCACGAATCGTGAATTTTGCCACTATTTAAATAAAAACATAAATGCGGTAAATTGCAAATTTGTTATAATCAATCTACTTAATACCCAAAAGGAGTGAAAATGTATCATTTTAGCTTTTATAACCCTGTTAGGATAGAATTTGGCGAAGGCAAAGAGCAGCATATCGGAGCTTATATGAAAAAATTCGGCGCTAAAAAGACGCTTTTGCTCTATGGAAGCGAGCGAATCAAGCAGACCGGGTTATTTGACGTAGTGGCAAAAAGCCTAAAGCAAGAGCAGATAGAATTTACCGCTCTTGGCGGAGTTAAGAGCAATCCCGTGCTAAGTAAGGTAAATGAAGCGATCAAAATCGCACGAGAATTTGGCGCAGATAGTGTGCTCGCGGTTGGAGGCGGCTCGGTACTTGACAGCGCCAAAACTATCGCCGCAGGAGCTTGTTATGAAGGCGATGTGTGGGATTTTTTCACAGGTAAAACTCCAAAGACCGCTCTTAAAATTTTTGATATCATAACTCTAGCCGCAACAGCAAGCGAGATGAATAACGGAGCCATCATAACCAAAGAAGAAACAAAAGAAAAGTACGCTATAAGCGGCGAAGCTCTATTCCCTAAAGTTTCCGTGATAAATCCAAAGCTTCAATCAACCGTAACAAGCGAGTATCTAGCCTACTCCGCAAGCGATGTGATAGCGCATTCTATCGAGGGGTATTTCACGGCAAGTATTCATCCTGAAATCATAAATTTGCAAGTTGAAGCTAACATCAAAACGATAATAAAAACAACTGAAATTTTACTTCAAAATCCCGATGAATACGACGCAAGAGGCGAGTTTGCGTGGGCTGCGACAATGGCTTTAAACCACATAACCAGAGCAGGCACGAAGGACATAAGCTTTCCAAATCACATGATAGAGCACGCTATGAGCGCGGTAACGGACTGTGCGCACGGTGCGGGGCTTAGCGTGGTGATGCCTGCATGGATGAAGTGGTATAAAGATAAAAATTTAGCGCAGTTTGAGAGGTTTGGGCGAGAAATTTTTGGCGTAAATTCGGCAGACGAAGGCATACAAGCGCTTAAATCGTGGTTTGATAAGATAGGCACGCCGACAAGCCTTAAACAACTCAACATAGATAAAAGCACGCTAGAAGAGATTATTGATGTCGCCGCACAAAATGCCGTAGCTTGGAGAATGGATAAAATTTACACCAAAAAGACGATAGAGGAAATTTTAAATTTGGCATACTAACGCCAACTAACAATACCGCGTGTTAGCCAAAAACAGGAGCAAAAATGATAAAAAAAGTAGAACTCTCAAAAGCCTATAGGCTGGTAAATACAGGTCCAACCTGCCTGATAAGCGCGAAATTTGATAACATAGAAAATGCTATGAGCGCATCTTGGGTTTGCGCGCTTGATTACGATAAGATAAGCGTAGTTATTGATTCTTCGGCATTTACGCGCTCGCTCATAGAAAAGAGCGGATACTTTGCCGTTAGTATTCCGTGCGAGAAACAAGCAAATTTAATTATGAAGCTGGGCTTAATCTCAAGACATCAAAATGCCGCTAAAATGCAATATGTAAGGCTCTTTTATAAAGACGGCTTTAATGTGCCGTTAGTTAGCGACTGCATAGCTTGGTTAGTATGCAAGGTACTAACAAACAAAGCTAACCAGAGCGAATTTGATCTGTTTATGGGAGAAGTTGTGGGCGCATGGGCTGATACTAGAGTATTTGAAGAAGGTAGATGGAAATTTGACGAGTGCGAAGAGGAGTTAAGAAGCCTTCACTACGTGGCAGGCGGAGAGTTTTACACGCTTGGCAAAAGTATAAACGTAAAGATTTAATCACTCCATAAACTCATCGAAAAAGTCCTTATCAACTTCGCAAATTTCGATATTTTGTCTGACCTGAACGCCTACTTTATACTTTATCATCAATTCAGCAAGTCGCTCACCGTCAATAAGCGCGATAGAATGATCCTGCAAGTTTTTCGCGTAATGCTCGGCATCTTTAGTAAATTTTGAAGTAGTGATGAAAACGCCCTTTTTCGTCTGCTTATCTAAAATAGCTCCTGCAAATTTGTTAAGTTCGGGGCGAGTGATGTTTCCTTGCCAATGCTTTGCTTGAATATAAATTTTAGAAATTCTAAGCTCGTCTTCGTTTATAATCCCATCTATGCCGCCATCGGCTCCGTCCTTTGTGAGTGTGCCTTCTGCGTAACCCATCTTAACCAAAAGATTTTTCACCAAGTCTTCAAAAAACTTAGGGCTCTTTGCATTTATCTCATCTAAAATTTGAGTCTTTAGAAGCTCTTTGAGCGCGATATCAGCACTATCGGGGTTATATCTTTAGAATTTTGATCGGTTGCGGATAACGGCTTATCATGTTTGCTACTTTTATTCTTATTGTAAACTTCATCATACCAAGAGATAAATTTAGCCTCAGAGTTCTTATCGGCGCAAATTTTTCTACCAAATTCTGTTATTTTAAAAGTGCCTCGCCCTATTTTTTGAGCAGGTCTTTTGTTTTTCGGCAAATTCATAATCTCTTGTATAGAGGCAAGATAGCTTAACGCCCAACTAGCCCTACTTACGTGTAAAAGCACTTTGCCGCTTGGTATCTTAAGCTCCTTTTCATCATCGCTAAGTTTAAAATGTTTCGCCGCAAATTCATAAATTTCTTTTCTATCCGCTTCGCTTTTAGTGCTAAGAAATCCGAGTATCGGCAGCATCATCTCTTTGTGACTTGCCACCAATACTCTGCTTTAAGTTATAAACCACTCCTGGGCAGGGCTTTTATCCTCAAACGGTTTTGCGATGATAGTTTTTTCGCCAATTTTAGCGCTATACTCGCGCTCTTTATCAGCTCTCGTGTAGGCAAGTGCAAGACGCACGGCAAATTTAAGATCCTCTTCATCAGCATTTAAATTTATAAAACTAACCGCGCCCACAACGCTATCATCAAACTCTATTTGAGCAAATTTCGGATTTTGAAGCGCGAGTAGTTTTTCGTTATCGCTTTCGTCGCGTCCGATCACCATCTTTGAGCCGTTTTTAAGCCGTAAATGCCGCCCGATCCTAAGAAGCTGCATATCTTTTAGGCTCATATCCTTATCAAATTTTAAAAAGTCCTTTATCTTGTTTGCAAAGCCTTCAACTGTGAGCAAGCACCCACCGGCTGGGCTTTCAAAGTCGCTAAATCCAAATTCTTTAGCTAGCTTTATCTGAGGCTTTCTATCTCTGCCGCTAAGTCCAAGCAGATGCTCTCTATCGACCCAGCCATCGCGCTCGGGCTTTGTAGGTTTCATAAGAAGTGCCGACATAGGACGCAAGATAAGATCGTCTTCATCTCTAGCCAAAGTCTTTACATGCACCATCGCATCGCGTTTTTGACTCATCGGACGCTGCCCTAGAACCTCACCCGTAGCGATGAAGCTAGCGCCCTCATCCTCAAGCATACTTAAAGCGGTTTTAAACATGTACGCGTGACAATCAATACAGGGGTTAAAGTGCTTGCCGTAGCCAAATTTCGGGTTAAAAAGCACGTTTTGCAAGTATTCACTTCTGATATCTACTATCTTTAGCTTCGCGCCCGCCATCGCCGCACGCTTTTCAAGCACGTCAAATTTGCCCTCACCCGCGCCAAATCCTATATCTATATGCACCGCTGTTACTTCGATGCCTTGCTCTTTTAAAAGCCTGATAGCAAGCATACTATCAAGCCCGCCGCTAAACAAAACCAATGCCTTCATCGTTTGAGTTTCTCCAAAATCATCCCTATCTTTTTTAAAATTTCTATTTTGTCACTGCGATTTGAGGACAAATACTCTCTTCGCATATTTTCGTAAAATCTTATCTTGAGTATCTTTACCGCTTCTAAAATTTGCTCCTCGCTTTGCATGATATCTACATCTTCAAGCGAAATTTCACGCAAGATGGCCTCATCCTCAGGCGATCTGCGTAAAATAGCTTCAAAAATTTCGCCGTGATGAGTAAAATACTCTTTTTTCACCAAATCCAAAATCATATCACTTAACCCGTTTGCCTCCGCAAGCGTCTTTAAAAGCTCAAGCTCAAGCTTGTCCTTTTGATAAATTTTGCTAGGCATAGCTTGTATAGCCTGTTGCCCAGGTGCATTAACCCGCACGCGTCCGTTCGTAAGCGCAAAGGAATTCATATCTATCTTAAGCAAATTTGCCACAAGCGGCGCATAAGAATTTGCAATTATCGGCTTTAAACTCATAGTAAATTCGCGCACCTCTTCAAGAGCCTTTTGCTTTTGTATCGGGCGAGTTAGGTCAAATTTAGCCACTAAATTTCTTATATAAAACTCTCCGATCTCAACTCCGCTTTCAAACATATCGCCAAGCTCTTTTATCTTGCCTGCTACGACCATATCGGCAGGATCGGCTCCACCTTCAAGGATAACGACACTTCCGTCTATCTCGTTTTGCGCAAGCAGGTGAGCGGATTTAACAGCCGCGTTTATGCCCGCACTATCACCGTCAAAGCAAAGCACCACGGTTAGCTCACCTCGTTTTAAAAGCGGCAAGTGCTTTTGCGTAAGAGCCGTTCCAAGTACTGCAACTGCGTTCGTAAATCCGGCATGATGAAGCATAATCACGTCAAGATAGCCCTCGGTGATGATGATTTGATTTTTGGCGTGAATGTCGCGTTTTGCCAAGTGATAGCCGTAAAAAAGCGTTGATTTATCAAAAATTTCACTCTGAGGCGAATTTACGTATTTAGCCTGATGCCCCGAAAGTGTGCGTCCTCCAAAGCCAACAAGCTTGCCCGTGTGCGTGTAGATTGGAAAAGTGATACGCTGGATAAAACTTGCGTAAATTCCGCTTTCATTTTGCTTGACGATGCCTGATTCAAGCGCTTCGTTTGGCAAAATTTGCTCGTTTTCAAGCAGTCTTATCGTCTGAATGCTATCAGGCGCAAAGCCAAGTTCAAATTTCTCACAAAGCGCATCCGTAACACCCCGCGAGTATAGATACTCTATCGCTGCAGGAGTCTTATAAAGCAAACTGCGATAGTAGGCGTTTGCTTTTTCAAGGACGTGTTTATTTTCTTTCACATTTTCACGCTCGTTTTTTACGTAATTAAGCGTGAAATTTGAAAGCATCGCTATCTTTTCGATAGCTTCCGGATATGTAAGCTTCTCGTAATCCATCACGAATTTTATGACGTCTCCGCCCGCCTTGCATGAAAAGCAGTGAAATATCCCGCGGCTTGGGCTCACGCTCATGCTCGGGTTTTTATCGTCGTGAAACGGACATACGCAGACGTAGTTTGAGCCTGATTTTTTAAGCGGGATATAGTGTCCTACGATGTCGATTATATCGGCTTGTTCTTTGAGTTTTTCAATGGATTTTGGATCTATCATAAGCGAGATTATACAATCACTTGTTTGATTTCACACTGAACCGCTACCTAAAAGCCATGGGGCAATCTTTGCTAAAATTTATAAAGCTAAACCAAGCACCAAAGACAAGCGGGAATAAAACCAAACGACATTTTTGCTATAATAAGCTTAAAATTTAGCGTTGGAATTTACATTGGATATATTTTTTATAGAGTTTAGAGATCCGATTTTCGGGCTTGTCGTGTTTGTTTCGCTTGTCCTTATGATAGCCGTTTTAAGCTACATCTGGGGTGTTTTTAGAAACAAAGACGAAAAGCAGGAGTTGGAGAAATTTTTAAAGAAATTTGACAAAACCGAAGGGCTTAGCAGCGAGCATAAAGATATGCTTGTCAAATTTGACGTAGATAGTGCCTCTCTTTGTTTTCTAGCAAACACGTTTGCAAAGAGCGGTTACTTCGAAAAGGCGATAAACATCTACTCGATCGCACTTAGCAAAGCAAAGAGCAAAAGCGAAAAAGAGCCTATTTTTACGGATTTGGGGCAGGTCTTTTTCAAAGCGGGTTTTTTGCAAAAGGCTAGAGATATATTTTTAGAAGCGTTAAAGCTATCTCCGCGCAACCAAACCGCGCTTAAATTTCTAACAGTCGTTTATGAAAAATTAAAAGAGTATGACGAAGCGCTAAACGCTCTTGATGCGCTTGAAGAGCTTGGACTTGACGTCAAATCCCAAAAAGCCTATATAGATATCATGAAAATTTTGATAGATAGGCAGATGAGTCTGGAAGAAAAAACCGATAAAATTTTAAAGCTTAAAGACAAATTTACTCTTGCCAATCGCATGGCTCTTGAAAACTGGCTGCAAAAAGGAGCGGATATCGTAAATTTCCCTGATTTTCCGCCATTAAAAGACGTTTTTGATATCATCTACAGACAAGAGCGTGCAGTAAATTTAAGCGATGAAGAGTATAAATCGCTATTTTACGCTAAAAATTTAAGCGACGAGCCGACAAAAGAGCTTGGATTTGAGCTTGAAGTGATGACGAATTTAAAAAAAGCGGGCTTTAACAAAGCCGATCTTAGCTTTAATTACATCTGCAAAAATTGTAAAAACTCCTTTCCGCTTCATTTTTACCGCTGTCCGATCTGCCACGAGCTAGGAAGCGCTCAAATTTTGCCTCATATCACGGAAAAATCCAATGAAAACAGTATGCCTTTTTAGCGACGGCTCATGCCTAAATAACCCGGGCGCAGGCGGTTGGGCATATATCCTAGAATACGGCAAACACACAAAAGAAGCAAGCGGAGCCGAAGCCATGACAACTAACAATCAAATGGAACTTAGGGCTGTTATCGAAGGGCTAAAAGCTCTAAAAGAGCCTTGCGTCGTTAAGCTTTACACCGATAGCTCATACGTGGCAAACGCGATAAACGAGTGGCTTGAGGGCTGGGCAAAAAAGGCATTTAAAAATGTAAAAAACGTCCCAATGTGGCAGGAGTTTTTAGAAATTTCAAAACCTCATGACATCCGTGCCACATGGGTTAAAGCTCACAACGGACATCCGCAAAATGAGCGTTGCGACACGCTGGCAAGGCAGGCAGCAACTAAGATAAAAGATGAAGGCAACCTATAAAAATGCAAAATTTAAAAGCACTTGAAGAAAAGCTGGGATACAAATTTAAAGAAATAAATAACCTAAAAAACGCGCTTACGCACAAAAGCTGCAAAAAAGGTAAAAACAACGAACGGCTTGAATTTTTAGGCGATGCAGTGATGGATCTGGTGATCGCTGATTACTTATTTCGCAAATTTAAAAACACTGACGAAGGCGATATGAGCAAGCTTCGCGCCGCACTTGTCAATGAAAAAAGCTTTGCAAATTTGGCAAGCTATCTGAATTTAGGCGAGCATATATTTATATCCGCAGCCGAAGAAAACAACGGCGGACGAGAGAAAATTTCGATACTATCAGACGCTTTTGAGGCGGTTATGGGCGCTATTTACATAGAAAGCGGCTTTGAGGAGGTTAATAGCGTAGCCATAAGGCTCTTTGAGATCTGCTATCCTGATATCGATCTTAAAAATTTGACCAAGGATTATAAAACGACTTTGCAAGAAATCACTCAAGCCAAGCTTGGCGTAACACCCGAATACAAGCTCGTGCGCTCATTTGGACCCGATCACAAGAAGGAATTTGAGATCGCGCTTTTGCTAAAAGATGTTGAAATTTCTCGAGCTATCGGCAAAAGCAAAAAAGAAGCCCAGCAACTTGCGGCAAAAACGGCGATAGAAAAGATCAAGGACAAATCATGAATTCATTCGGACGAAAGCTTATTTTAACAACCTTCGGCGAGAGTCACGGAGCGGCGATCGGCGGCGTACTTGACGGATTTCCTGCGGGAGTTAAGATATATGAGGAGTTCTTACAAGGCGAGCTTGATAAGCGAAAGCCGGGGCAGTCGAAATTCGCCACCGCAAGAAAAGAAGGCGACAAAATCGAAATTTTAAGCGGGATTTTTGAAGGCGTTAGCACAGGCACACCGATCGGATTTGTCATCTACAACGAAAATCAAAAATCAAAAGATTATGAGAATTTGCGTGAAATTTTTCGCCCGGGACACGCCGACTACACATACTTTAAAAAATACGCAATTCGCGACCATAGAGGCGGCGGGCGAAGCTCTGCAAGAGAAACTGCCGTGCGAGTGGCGGGCGGGGCGTTTGCTCAAATTTTATTAAATGAATTTGGTGTGAAAGTAGAGAGCGGTGTAAGCGGAGTAGGAACCGTAAAAGCGCAAAAATTTGACTTTGACGTAGCGGGGAATTCTGAAATTTTCGCACTTGATAAAGAAAATTTGATGATGGATGAGATTTTAAAAGCTAAACAAGCTCACGACAGCGTGGGAGCTAGCGTCGTAACGAGAATTTTAAACGCTCCTGCGGGGCTTGGCGAAGGATTATACGACAAGCTTGACGCAAGGCTTGCCGCTGCGATGATGGGTATAAACGGAGTAAAAGCCGTAGAAATCGGCGAGGGTGTAGAAGCAAGCGCAATGCTAGGAAGCGAGAATAACGACTGCATGAATGAAGCGGGCTTTCTCTCAAATCACGCAGGCGGAATACTTGGAGGCATGAGCACGGGAGCTGAAATTTTGATAACTACGCATTTTAAGCCGACTCCTTCGATATTTCTGGCTCAACAAACACAAAATATCCACGGCGAAAATGCAATCTGCGAGCTTCGCGGCAGACACGATCCGTGTATCGGTATCCGTGGAAGCGTCGTTGCAACCGCGATGGCAAGGCTTGTGATAGCTGATTTTATGCTTTTGAATTTGGCTTGTAATTTAGAGAAGTTAAAAACAATATATAAAATACAATAATTTATTAAAAATAAAAATTGATTATTGGAATAAATAATTTTAAATGTATTTTAAACTTATTTTTAATATGATACAGTTTAATTAATTATTTTTAATAAAGTATGTTAAATCAATAAGTTTAATTTAATTGTTATTATTGCAATAATTTTAGGCGGTTGTGGTCATAGAATAGACATAATTCCACAAACAACCAATAGTTTTAAATCACACCAGATCATAGCTACTCCTAGCGACACTCAAAAATACATGTTTAAGTACTTACCAAATAATATAATAGTTTCTAATAGCAATATTAGTTTTACTTACTCATTTACATATTTAGATCAAAAAACATCAATAGAGTTTGATACAGTAAATCTATTATTTAATCCATTGATTCTAGTTGGTTTTCCAATGAGCAGTGATGTATTTAAAATGGCTGGTAATTTACGTTTTTTTAATAATTCTCATACTATAAATTTGAGTGCTGTTTGTGTTAGCAATGTTTCAAGAAATTTATTTAATAATACAAATATGACAAATCTCAGAAATAAATGTATAGAAAAAATAAAAATTAATCTACAAAATCAAATTAATGAAATATTTGAAAAAGGAAGTTTTGATGTGTTTAAAAAATAAAGTTTTTCAAGTTTGTCTTTTAATTACTGTAGTATTTTCAATAAGTGGATGTGGTGCAAAAGGTGCAAAATTTAGTGTTTTTGAAAAACCAAAAGAAAATAAAGCATTGCTTTATGTTTATCGTCCAAGTGCATTTACAGGAGGAGGTGTTTTTTATGATGTAAAAGCAACAATTCCAAGCAGTCCTACAATAGTTTTAGGAGAACTTAGAAATGGTGGATATATCAAAGCAGATCTTGAAGCAAACGAAGAAATTGAAATTTGGGCAAAAACTGAATCAAAATCATCAGTTACTATAGAAACAAAAGCAAACGAAACTTATTGTGTAAAAGGCGAAGTTGGTATAGGTTTTTTTATAGGAAGACCACATTTAAAACAAGTTGATTTAGAAAAATGTAAGAAAGAAATAATAAATACTAGATCCACAGAATAATTTATATAATATAGCGCACACAAAAACAGTAGGCTTGTATAAAATAACAAAAACCTACTGTATAAAAACTACTATTGACACCCCTCGCACTCGATAGAACGATCGGCTACATTATTTACCTTGTTGCTATCAGGGCTTTCAGAGCGCAGATAGTAGGTTGATTTAAGTCCAAGCTCCCAAGCAAGCGTGTAAATTTCGTTCAGATAGCCGCCACTTGCCTTATCAAGGCTCATGAATATATTTAGGCTTTGTCCTTGATCTATCCACTTTTGGCGTATAGCGCCGGCTTTTACCAAGACTCTTTGATCAAGCTCATATGCAGGCGTGTAAAACTGCCATGTATCAGGGCTTAAATCAGGCACGACAGTCGGTATCATGCCGCTTAAATTCTGCTCAAACCACTTGCGTTTGTACACAGGCTCAATCGTCTGTGTGGTGCCCACAAGGATAGATATCGAGCTAGTCGGCGCGATAGCCATTAAGTAGCCGTTTCTCATGCCGTCGGTTTTAACCTTCTGCCTCAACCAATCCCAATCGCAAGTATCCTCATCAAACAGCCCTCCGCGATTTACGAGAGCTTTTGCGTTTTCGTTTGCTACATCTATCGGGAAAATTCCTTTGCTCCATTTTGAGCCTTCAAAAGTCGGGTATTTACCCTTTTCAACGGCTAAATTTGAACTTGAGTAGATAGCTTGGTAGCTGATATTTTCCATTATGCTATCTATCAAGGCTAGGTGGTCGTAGCTACCCCATTTGATGCCTTTAAGCGCGAGCATTTGAGCTTCGCCCATCACGCCAAGTCCGATCGAGCGAGAGGATAAATTCGTATGTTTTACTTTTTTGTGCGGATAGAAATTTAGATCGATTACGTTATCAAGCATCCTAACGGCGATCGGCACTACTCGCTTGATATCCTCTTTGGAATTTATCTTGCTTAAATTTATGCTTGCCAGGTTGCAAACCGCTGTTTTACCCTCTACGTTTTCTTTCTCAACGATGAAAATTTGCTTTTTGTCTATGCTGTCAAGCGCGCTTAGTTTTTTGGCTTTTTTAGTTATGCCGCTATCAATAGTAACGTCATCTTCCTCATCAAACACCATCTCTTCGCCATTATCAAAAGTTATTTTGATCTTGTAATAATTAGGCTCGGTATTTTGGAAAATTTCGGTGCATAAATTTGAGCTTCTGATAAGCCCGTCGTGATCGTTTGGATTGGCTCTGTTTGCATTATCCTTAAAGCACAAAAACGGCATGCCCGTCTCAAAGTAGCTGGTTAGAATTTTCTTCCAAAGCTCTTTAGCTAAAATAGTGTTTTTCTGGATACTTTCGTCGTTTTCATACTCTACATAACGCTTTTCAAATTCTTCGCCATATAGGTCGCATAGATCCGCTACCTGCGCAGGATCAAAGAGAGTCCAGCGACCGTTTTCCTTAATGCGCTTCATAAAGAAGTCATTTATCCAAAGTGACGGGAACAGCTCATGCGCACGTCTTCGCTCCTCGCCTGAGTTCTTGCGAAGATCCAAGAAATCGCCCACGTCCATATGCCAAGGCTCGATATATACGGCTATCGCGCCCTTTCTGGTGCCTAGCTGATCGACCGCTACGGCTATGTCGTTGGTTACTTTTAAAAACGGGATTATACCGCCTGCTGCGTTTTTATGTCCGTCGATACTTCCGCCCATAGCTCGTACCTTACACCAGTCCCAGCCGATACCGCCGCCAAATTTAGAAAGCAGCGCCATCTCTTTGTAGCTGTCAAAAATTCCTTCGATATTATCAGGCGTGCTGCCGATGTAACAGCTGCTTAGCTGATGGCGAGTTGTGCGAGCGTTTGAAAGTGTCGGGGTTGCAAGCATGACCTCAAATTTGCTGATGAGGTCATAAAATTTCTTCGCCCAGCCTTGGCTATCAAGCTCATTTTGCGCAAGAAACATCGCGATAGCCATAAACATCTGCTGTGGAAGCTCGATAGGCTTACCCTTGCTATCCTTGATAAGATAGCGATCATAAAGCGTTTTGATACCAAGATAGGCAAACTGCAAGTCGCGCTCAGGCTTTATGTAGTTGTTTAGGTCATCAAGGTCGTATTTGTCCTTAAGCCCCGGGATGATGCGCCCTGCTTTCTCGCCCTTTTCAAAATATTCACGCAGATGGTTGTAGCCGTTATAGCCTGTTACCTTGTGGTATAGGTCGTAAAGAAACAGTCTTGCCGCGACAAATGTCCAATTCGGACGATCTATGTCGATCTTATCAACCGCTGTTTTGATGAGCGTCTGCTGGATCTCTTCGGTCGTTATCATATCGCGAAACTGGATCTTCGCATCAACCTCAAGCTCGCTTAAATTTACGTTTTCTAGCCCCTCAACTGCGGCACCTGTATATTTCTTGATCTTACTTATATCAAGCTCTTCCGTTCTTCCGTTACGCTTTATGACTTTCACTTAATTCCTTAAATTTCTACTTATCAAATCTTACTTATCAAATACTCTTTTAAAAATTCCATCCACATTTTTCGTGTAGTAGCTGTACTCAAAACACTCTCTTATCTCTTTTTCGCTAAGCGCTTTGCTTAGATCCTCATCGTTTAGTAAATTTTGCAGATACAAGCTCTCGCCTTTTTCATTTATAGCCTGCTTGCCCTCTTGCAGATCAGCCCAAACCTTCATCGCGTTTCTTTGCACGATCTTATACGCATCCTCACGAGAAATTCCACGTTTTGGAAGCTCTAAAAGCACACGCTGGGAAAATACAAGCCCACCTGTAAGGTTTAAATTTTTCATCATATTTTCAGGATAAACGACCAAATTTTCTATCAAATTACTAAGACGAACCAGCATAAAATCAGCCGTTACAAAGGCATCTGGCAGCACAAACCTCTCGACCGAACTATGGCTGATATCGCGCTCATGCCAAAGCGCTACGTTTTCAAGCATAGGCGTCACATACGAACGAAGCACACGGCAAAGACCTGTGATATTTTCGCTTAGAACCGGATTTCGCTTATGTGGCATCGCACTTGAGCCTTTTTGTCCAGCACTGAAATACTCCTCGCACTCATAAACTTCGGTGCGCTGATAGTGGCGGACTGCTACAGCTATCTTCTCGCAACTTGCAGCAAGTATGGCTATGGCGTTTATCACGTGTGCGTAGCGGTCGCGCTGGATCACTTGATTTGACGCAGGTGCAGGAGTAAGCCCCAGCTCAGCGCAAGTTAGCTCTTCTAGCTCAAGCGGCGCATGCGCAAAATTTCCCATGGCGCCCGAAATTTTGCCGTAGCTTATCACTTTTTTAGCACTCTTAATGAGCTCTAAGGCGCGATTTATCTCATCATACCAGATCGCAAGCACAAGCCCAAAAGTTATCGGCTCGCCGTGAATTCCGTGGCTGCGACCAACCATAAGCGTATCTTTGTGCTCGTAAGCGCGTTTTTTAATCGCACTCATCAAATTCTCAACATCTTTTATGATAAGTTCAAGGCTCTCTTTAACCTGCAAAGCAACGGCAGTATCGATACAATCGGAGCTTGTCATACCAAAATGCACGAAGCGGCTCTCCTTACCAAGGCTTTCGCTCACGCTAGTTAAAAACGCGATCACGTCATGCTTGGTCGTCTTTTCTATCTCGTCGATGCGAGTGATGTCAAATTTGGCGTTATTTGCTATCTTTTTGCAGTCCTCATCACTGATAAACCCAAGTTTATTCCACGCTTTAACCGCAGCGATCTCGACCTTAAGCCATGCGTCATACTTTGCTTGCATGCTCCATTTTTTAGCCATCTCTTTGCGCGAGTATCTCTCTACCATTTATTAGCCTTTTATGAGAATTTTTGTATAATTTTTAAGAGAAAAATTATACAAAAACTGCCCTGAAATAGCGGTTAGAAATGTATAAAATAAAACTTAAATTTCGTCTTTAATTGTTTTATAAATATTATATTCAAAGAGTTAAATTTGCCATATATCAATAAATTTATTGCCATTGCCGATTCTCAAAAAGCTTATGAAGTGCTGATAAATGCAGGCTTTAAGATGAGAGAAGCGCAGCGACTTATAGATAGAGGAAGGCTTCTTTGCGATGGTGTTATGGTAAATGAAAAAAACGCTGTTTTAAACGGTGAAATTTGTCTGATTGACTACGAAACGAACCCGCGCGGACTTGAGCCAATATTTGAATGCGAGGAGTTTGCCGTATTTGATAAACCAAGCGGAGTTTTAAGCCATCCAAACGGTAGAAACTGCGAATACTCACTAAATGATGAAATTTGGCACTTATACGGTCGAGAAGCAAGCGTGGCACATCGCTTGGATTTTGAGACGAGTGGTTTAATTGTAGTTGCGCGAAACAGAGTCTCGCAAATAAAACTAAAAAAGCTTTTTGAAAGCAGAGAAGTTGAAAAAAGCTACGTCGCAATGGCAAGTGGCGAGATCAAAAACGATATGATAATAGAAGCCAAAATGGATCTTGCAAATAACTACGACGATGTAAAAATGCGTATGCAAATTTGTGAAGATGGCAAGGATGCAGTTACTAAAATTTCTCCGATAGAGTATTTTGCCGACATAGATGCAACTTTTGTTCGAGCCGTTCCACTTACAGGAAGGCAGCATCAAATTCGTTTGCATTTGTTTCACGTAGAACACAAAATTTTAGGCGAACCACTTTATGGATTAGATCGCGAGCAGATAATCAAAATTTTAGATAAGGAAATGAGCAAAATAGACAGGATAAATTTAATTGGCGCAAGCAGACTTCTGCTTCATTCAGATGAAATTTCATTTGAATTAGACTACAAAAGCTATCATATCAAATCAAAATTTGACGCAAAAACTGAATTTTATAAATTTGCAAAAGAGAAATTTGAACTAACTTAATGAACTAACAAGACAAAAGAGTTAGCCTTATCTTTCATCCTTATCAAAAATCGCGACTTTTATAACTAACGCTAGTCCGGCGATCACCACAATAGATATAAAGATGATTTGTGAGACATCAAGAAGGCTCATTTGCTCTCATTTCTTTGCTTGAGCTGTCCGCAAGCAGCCGAGATATCAAGCCCTTTGCTTTGGCGAATAGTACAAGTTACGCCATGATCCCTAAGATACTCTTGAAATTTAAGCATATCTTCAAGCTCGGGGCGTCTGTATTCGCTACCTTCGTGAGGGTTAAAATAGATAAGATTTACTTTTGCCTTAATGCCGTGAAGCAGCTTCACAAGCTTCTTCGCATCTTTTATACTGTCATTCATATCTTTGATGACAAGATACTCAAACATCACTCGCTTCCTCATATCGATAGGAAATTCTCTGACAGCTTGCATTACGGATTCGATATTGTAAGCCTTATTTATCGGCATGAGTTTTGTGCGAAGCTCGTCTGTTACGGCATGTAGCGAAATCGCAAGCAGCACTCCTAGATCCATCTCTCCAAGCTTTTTTATCTGCGAACCAAGCCCACTAGTGGACACAGTCTGCCTTCTGGCACCGATAGCAAGCCCGTCGTTTTCCATAAGAATTTTGATCGCTTTTGAGACATTATTTAGGTTATCAAGTGGTTCGCCCATCCCCATATAAACGATATTTATACGTCTCTCGTAAGGGATATTATTATCTTTTTTTATCCATAAAATTTGCCCTACAATCTCACCCGGAGTTAAATTTCGCTTTAGCCCTCCTTTGGCAGTAAGACAGAACGAACAGCCCATACGACAACCTACCTGCGAACTTACACAGATAGTATATCGCGCATGGCGGGAAATTTTACCATCTTCGTGTGTCTGCTCTTCTTTCATCGGTAGCAAAACACTCTCTATACGCGAACCGTCTTTAAGCTCAAAAAGATACTTGATCGAGCCATCACTGCTCTGCTCGGCTTTCACACAGCTTAACGGATCGAAGTAAAACTCCTGTGCAAGCTGTTCTCGCATAGCCTTTGGCAAATTTAGCATCTCATCAAAGCTATCTGCGCCTTTCTTATAAACCCACTCATAAACTTGCTTGGCACGGAATTTTGGGCTCAGCTCGCTCTCAAGCTCCTCAAGCGTATAATCAAGCAAATTTCTCATATCAATTTTCTCTCTTTAAGTGAATTTATAAGTTTTTCTTTGGCTTTCTGGTGATTTTTTATAAAGTCTTCATGTGCGTTTTGGTTGCAAAAATTTGTTGCGACAAATATCCCTCGAGCTGAGATTTTAAATTTTTCAGCCACTTTTAATACTGCAAAAAATTCCATATTTTCCAAAGCATAACCAAGCTCTGCAAGCTTGTATGCTAAATTTTCATCGGTCGTGATAAAATTTGACGAATTTACTCGGATAGTTTCACGTGGAACTTTGGCATTTAAATTTTTGTCATAAATTTGTACTGATAAAATTTGAGTTTCGCACGGAGTATAGCTTTTATTTTCTAAGCTTGAAATTTCGATATTTGCAGCTATTTGGCTCTCATAAATATCAAAAATTTCTCCGCTTTTGTAAAGCCCTACCGAACCTATAAATATAATCTCATCAGGCAAATCTGCTCTATTTTCACATAAAAATTTAGTCAAATTTATACTCATATCCACAAGCCCTACCCCCATCGGAAGAGCAAAATCAAAAATTTCATTACGACCAGCAGAGATTATCACGCTCTAGTCCCTATAAATTCACAATAATCAAATTTAAATTTTAGAAAATCAAGCTCAAAGCAAAGCATAAATTTAATTCTCAAAGTCTAACCTCTATGCCATTTTCACGCAGATACTCTTTAAGTTTTTTGATCTCAACTTCTCTAAAGTGAAAGATAGAAGCAGCTAAACAAGCATCAGCACCTGCCAAAAATGCGTCTTTTATGTGCTCCATATTTCCCGCACCTCCACTTGCGATGACGGGGATGTTAAGCTTGCTAAACATTCGCGTAATATCAAGATCGTAACCGTTCTTAGTGCCGTCTCTATCCATCGAAGTTAACAGTATCTCGCCAGCACCGCGCTCCTGAACTTCTTTCGCCCAAGCAAACGCATCTTTGCCCGTATCTATCCTGCCACCGTTTATAAATACGTGATAGCCACCTTCAAAACTCTTAGCGTCAATCGCCACTACGACGCACTGTGAGCCAAATTTATTTGTAGCTTCGTCTATCAAATTTGGATTGTGAATGGCTGCTGAGTTTAAGCTTATTTTATCGCATCCTACGTTTAAAAGCCGTGAAATATCATCAAGCGTTTTGATGCCACCGCCCACAGTTAGCGGGATAAATAGCTCGCGAGCCACCTTCTCCACGACATCTACAATCGTATCTCGCCCAAGATGAGTCGCCGTGATATCAAGGAAAGTAAGCTCATCAGCGCCCTCTTCATTGTATCTTTTGGCGATCTCTACAGGATCTCCGGCATCGACAAGACCTACAAAATTTACGCCCTTTACGACGCGACCATCTTTAACATCAAGGCACGGGATTATACGTTTGGCAAATTTATTCACGGCATACCTTTAAGTGATTTTCGGTGATTTTATCAAAAATTCACTTAATAACTGCTCGCAGTGAATTTATAGTTCTCTCAAGAAAAACAAGACAAGAAATTCGAGCTTAAACCATTGTCAAAAAATTAAATTAACGCTCTGTTAGTTTGATTTCACCGATTTTCTCAAAGCTATTTTTATCAAAAACATAAGCCCTATAGTCCTTGCCATCATCAAACCTAACTTGCAAATACTTAGGATCAAAGCTAACTCTAAGACGCATAGTAGCGGGGTCAAATTTCGCCGTCTCAAGCTCTTTTAGCTCGTAATTTTTACTAAATAGATAAATTTTGCCTTCATTAAAGCCAAGTCCTAAAAACTCGCTATTTTTGCTCTCATTTATATGTAGATAATGAAAATTTTTAAGACTCTTAACCGCTTCAAAACTCACTTTATCATCATAAATTCTCACATTAAAAAACTCGCCGGCACTATCTTTAAAAAACAGTCCCGCATCAAACGGCTTTAAATTTGTAAATCTTCCAAAAACAGCCTTAATCGGAAATTTCACGCCCAAATTTTTAGCATCTTTATTTAAAATTTGGCTAAATTCGCTCTCCTCGTCACCGTCATGATGAAAAATGCGAAATTTATCCTTATCAAAATAAATCATATCATCGCTAAAAGGTATGGCTGAAATTTTAGGATCGGGGTTAAAGAGCGGATAGAGCGGAATTTCAATCGGCACCGCGTCCTTTGGTGCGTAAGTCATCGACATCCTAGCCTGCCTTATATCAGCCTCGCTAAATACCTCATCGCCGATTTTAACGGGCATTTTGCCTTGCTGTTTTAAGTCCATATAGTAGTTAAAGGCAAGCTCGTTTTTATACTCCGTTTCGTTTTTAAAAACCTTTCCACTAGCGCTTCTGTAGGCGAAATAATGCCCGCCCAAATTCTCTTGAAATACAAATTCTTTCAGGCTCGGCGAGTAAAATATATAATACCTTTCGGATTTGTTTGCGAATTTCTGCTCGTAAAATTTATATCCGCCAAATCCCGCTATGGCTAAAATTCCTGCGTAAATTAACGACAAAAAGGCTAAATTTATCGAGGTTTCCTTGTGAGATATGAGAGCGTTAAACCCAAGCAAAACGGACAGCAAAAGTAAAATAAAAATAAGGATAAAACTTTTAAAATAAAACGTAACCGCAAAGCAAATTATGACAAAAATAACGCTTGAGATAGCCGCTCTAAGGCTTTTTTTATCAATTAACGCCGAACTTGTAAATATATAAAAAACTGCCGAACTTAAGCAAAAATAACACCAATTTATAAAAATCTCTTTTGTGATGACGATAGGATAAAATTTGTTTGCCAAAAACACAAGCCAAGTGCCAAAAACAGCCCAAATAACCACAAAAAACAAGGCGGCAAAAATATAGTGCCAAATCAAAATTTGAAAGCTTGACACAGGCAGATGAAGCAGGCACTTTATACGGTTTCGTTGCGGCAAAAATTGCGCCAAAGCTACACAGAAAAAGCTTGCCGAAATAGCCGCAAAAGTTACAAATTCGGGCTCGTTATCAAAAAACACATAGCCGTACCAGATGACTGATTCTGGGTGAATGGCTCCGAATTTGTAACTAAGATCAAAGCTAAACCAAGCAAAAAACAGAGCTAAAACCAAAATCAAAAATCCAAAAAACAGCCCAAGTCTTGTAATTTCTTTTAAAAATATCGACCTCATTTCACCCTCCCTACTCGTATCTGCCTACAAAGCCTAAAAATTTATCCTCAAAACTTGCATTTTGCGCCTCAAAACCGTCTATATCTACAAATCCGTAAGCCATTTTGTGATGTTTAAATTCATCTATATTTTTGAAATTTTTTCCGCTTGCATCAAATTCTTTCGGTAGTTTATAAACCTTAAAATCCTGCATAAATTCACTCATCTTGCTTTGAAAAATTCGCCCTCCTCGCTCGACAATCAAAAACTCATCGATCAAATTTTCAAGATCGCTCATTACGTGACTTGTGACGATCACTGTCTTATCCTTGCCGTCAAGATAGTCCTTGAGATAATCGCCAAAAAGCCGCCTATATCCAGCATCAAGACCCATGGAATAATCATCAAATATAAGCACTTTGGCATCTTGCGCAAACAGCGAAGCAAGGATAACTTGGGACTTTTGCCCAAAGGACATGGAATTTAGCTTTTGATCCTTGCTGAGTTTTAAAAGCTTTGCCAAATCGTTATAAATTTTGCTGTCCCAGCGCGGATAAAACGCGGATAAAAACTCCTCATACTGTGCGATACTTAGATGATCAAAGCTCGTAAATCCCTCAAATAGCAAGGCGATATCGCGCTTGGCTTCGCTGTCAAGGCTGAAGCTATTTTTGCCAAGAACCCTGCACTCGCCGCTTTTTGGACGAATATAGCCCATTAGGATATTTATAAGCGTGCTCTTACCCACGCCGTTTCTGCCCAAAATCCCAAACACGCTGCCCTGCTTTACGTTAAAACTCAAATTTTCGTAAATCAGCTTTTTGCCGTAAAAATGCGTGACGTCCTTTACTTCGATAGCGTTCATAAAAAGCCTTATATAAAATATTATTGAAAATTCTATTACATTATTAATAAGGAGAATCTTAAGAGTTATTATCATAAATATGCCAAAAATTCAAGGCTAAAATTTCGTCCAAATTTCGATAAAAAACAAAGCCGTAATGATATTTATTTTTCAAAATAAACTTTTTATAAGCAAAGTTTGGATAAATTTGCCAAATGATCAAGGCAAAGAAACATTTTGGACAAAATTTTTTACACGATCAAAATGTGCTGAACAAAATCATCCAATCGATTCCCAAAGATATGCAAAACATAGTAGAAATTGGGCCTGGCTTAGGTGATTTGACGTCAAAAATTTTGCAAATTTCAGATTCGGTTACGAGCTACGAGATAGACGGCGAGCTTTACCAACTGCTTGAAAAAAAGTTTGCAAAAGAAATCAAAGACGGACGATTAAGACTTTTTTGCGTAGATGCGTTAAGTCGGTGGGACGAAAGCGGTTTGAGTGAGACAGACTACTTTTTAACGGCAAATTTGCCCTACTACGTCGCCACCAAGATGATTTTAAACGCTATCGAAGATGAGAGATGTCGCGGACTTGTTGTGATGATACAAAAAGAGGTCGCGGTCAAATTTAGCGCCAAAGGCGGTGAGAGCGAATTTAGCGCGCTGTCGATTTTAGCATCGCTTCAAGGTGGCTGCGAGCTACTTTTTGACGTGCCAAGCGAGTGTTTTAACCCGCCTCCAAAGATAACCTCATCTGTTATAAAGATCGAAAAAAGCAAAAATTTGATAGGCGAAAATGCTGTTTTTAATACCGAATTCGAGTATGAAAAATTTAAAAAATTTCTAAAAACCGCTTTTGGCACACCAAGAAAGACGCTTAGTAAAAATTTATCGGCAAATTTCGATAAATGCTTGCTAGCTGAAATTTACGGCGAGCTAAATTTGAGCCAAAATTTACGTCCTCACGAGATCGATGTCAATCTTTATCTAAAAATATTTGAAAAATTAAAGGTAAAAGATGAACGAAGACAAAGTTGTAGTCTCCAAAGGAAAGAGCAATAAAAAGCGAAGATTTCGCCCAAAAAACAAAAATAATCAAGGCGAAAACAATGCAGAAATAAGTGCCGAACAAAAAGCGAGCAATAACGTTATAGATAATTTTTTTGCGACCTCTTTTGACGGCGAAACGCAAAATAAAAGCCACGAAAGCTCCGCTAAACAAAACGGCAAAAAAGCCAACTCAAAGCAGCACAAAAAACAAAATTCTCAAAATGGCGGACAAAATTCTCAAAACAATTCAAAAAATGCCAAGCAAAACGCTGAAAATAAAAATACCGGCACTCAGCAAAACAGCCAAAACGGCTCAAACGATGATGCTCAAAAACCAAAAAAGAGTAAAAAGCCGAAAAAAAATTTGCCGGCCAAACTAAACGGTAACGAGCAATGGCAACAAGACATCGCAAGCGCGATAGAGGCGAACAAAGCTACTCAAGAGCTTCGTCTTGAGCCGCTTAAATACCTAAATTCAAGCGAGCATAAGATCCGCGTAACTCCACTTGGCGGGCTTGGCGAGATCGGCGGAAACATGACAGTGTTTGAGACCGAAACAAGCGCGATAATCGTAGATATCGGCATGAGCTTTCCAAGCGAGAGCATGCACGGAGTTGATATACTCATACCTGACTTTGACTACGTGCGAAAGATAAAAGACAAGATAAAAGGCGTTATCATAACTCATGCTCACGAAGATCACATCGGTGCGGTGCCGTATTTTTACAAAGAGTTTAAGTTCCCGATCTACGCCACGCCTCTTCCGCTTGGAATGATAAATAATAAATTTGAAGAGCATGGGCTAAAGCAGGAGCGTTCGCTATTTCGCTCGGTTGAAAAGCGCAAGCCTTATCTAATCGGTGATTTTGAAGTGGAGTGGATACATATAACTCACTCGATTATCGATTCATCAGCACTTGCCATCACGACAAAGGCGGGTACGATCTTGCACACGGGTGACTTTAAGATAGATCACACGCCTATAGACGGCTATACGACCGACTTAGGACGTATCGCATACTACGGAGAGCGAGGTGTGCTGTGCTTGATGAGTGATAGCACAAACAGCTACAGAGAAGGTATCACAAAGAGCGAAAGCAGCGTAGGAAAGACCTTTGACGCGATATTTGCCAAATCCAAAGGGCGCGTGATAATGAGCACATTTAGCTCAAACATCCACCGCGTATATCAGGCTATCGAGTGGGGGCTTAAATATAACCGCAAAGTCTGCGTCATCGGCAGAAGTATGGAACGCAACTTATACACGGCAATGGAGCTAGGCTACGTAAAGCTTGATAAGAAAATTTTCATAGATGCAAATGAAGTAGGCAAATACAAAGACAACGAGGTGCTAATCGTAACCACCGGCAGCCAAGGCGAAACGATGAGCGCGCTATATCGCATGGCGACCGATGAGCATAAATATATAAAAATCAAGCCGACCGATCAGATCATAATAAGCTCTAAAGCAATCCCGGGAAATGAAGGAAGCGTATCGACGGTGCTAAATTTCTTAATAAAATCAGGCGCAAGCGTAGCGTATCAGGATTTTAGCGAAATTCACGTAAGCGGACACGCCGCGCAAGAGGAACAAAAGCTCATGATCCGCCTAACGAAGCCGAAATTTTTCCTTCCAGTTCACGGCGAATATAACCACATCGCAAAACACAAAGAGACAGCCATAAGCTGCGGAGTGGACGAGCGAAACATATATCTTATGAGCGACGGCGATCAGGTTGAAATTTGCCAAAAATATATGAAAAGAGCAAAAACCGTTAAGACCGGTAAAGTCTTTATAGATAATCAAATCAACAAGCAAATTTCAGACGATGTCGTTATCGACCGCCAAAATTTGGCAGAAGCGGGCGTAGTAATGATCATCGCTCAAATTTCACGTCACAGCCAAAAGCTCATAAACAAACCGCGTGTAATTAGCTACGGTCTTGTTGCAGACAAGCAAGACGGGGAATTTAGCAAAGAGATGGAAGAGGTGCTCGTGCAGTTTTTAAGCAACGTAAAAGAGGAGCTTCTCAAAGACAGCCGCATGCTTGAAAGCCAAGTGCGCCAAGTGATAAGAAAGCATATATTTAGAAAAGTGAAAAAATACCCGACTATCGTTCCGATAATTTATTTGATGTAAGGTTTAAAATGCAAGATATGATACAAATCGCAAGCGAAGTGCTGAAAGAAGAGGCCGCCGAGCTCATTCGTCAGGCTAACAAGCTTGGAAGCGAGATAGATGAGGCGGTAAATTTGATGTATAACGCCAAAGGCAAGGTTATCGTAACGGGAGTCGGCAAAAGCGGTCATATCGGCGCTAAGATAGCTGCCACGCTTGCAAGCACGGGCACGCCAAGCTTTTTTATACACCCGACCGAAGCGATGCACGGCGACCTTGGCATGATAGATGAAAATGACGTTGTTTTGGCGATAAGCTTTAGCGGCGAGAGCGATGAGCTCGTGCGAATTTTGCCGCATATTAAGAGATTTGGCATCAAGATAATCGGCATGGCAAAGAGCAAGGAAAGTAGCCTTGGCAAATTTAGCGATGCGCTTTTAAATTTAGACATCATCAAAGAGGCCTGCCCGCTAAATATCGCTCCTACAACATCAACCACGCTAACCTTAGCACTTGGCGATGCGCTTGCAGTTTGCCTGATGAGAAAAAGAGAATTTAAGCAAGAAGATTTTGCAAATTTCCACCCGGGCGGAAGTCTTGGCAAAAGGCTATTTGTTAAGGTCAAAGACGTGATGAAAACGCAAAATTTACCGATCATAAAAGATAACGTTAGTTTAAAAACCGCGATTGATGCGATGACTCACGGCAAGCTTGGCAATGTACTGCTGGTTGATGGCGAGGGCAAATTAAAAGCCGTTTTAAGCGACGGGGACTTGCGTAGAGCGCTCATGAGCGAGAGCTTTGACATCAACGAAAAAGCGATAACTTACGCAACTAAAACGCCAAAAACACTAACAAACAAAGAGATGTTAGCGATAGATTCGCTAAGGCTGATTGAAGAGTATAAGATCCAAATTTTAGTAGTGCTTGACGAGGGCGAAAGACCGATCGGAGTGCTACACATACACGATTTATCGAGCTTGGGGCTATGATGGAAAATTCAAAAATGAGACTAAACAAATTTATCTCGCACAACACAAGCTACTCACGCCGAGAGGCTGACGAATTAATCAAAAACGGCAAAGTTAGCGTAAATAACCGAGTTGTTAGCGAGCTTGCCACAAGCGTTAGCGATGAAGATAAAGTTAAGATAAACAGTCGCTTGGTCAAGCTTAAAAAGGATTTTACAGTGATCGTCTATCACAAACAAAAGGGCGAGCTCGTTAGCAAAAAAGATGATCGCGGACGAAAGACGATATATGATAGCTTGCCGCGAAATTTTGCTAAATTTGTAAGCGTTGGCAGGCTTGATTATGCGAGCGAAGGGCTTTTGCTGCTAACTGACGCGCCTGCAATCGCAACTGCGCTCATGGAAAGCGACATAGAAAGAATGTACTATCTAAAAGTGAAAGGCGAAGTAGGGCAGGAGGTGATAACCGCGATGCAAGAGGGCTTTTTCGCCGCAGACGCAACCAAAGGCGCGCATGCTAAAACCGAGATCAAATCAATGGAATTTAAGCCCTTTTTAGCGTATAAAATTTTTGGCTCAAGCGGAGGATACACAAAGCTAAAAGTCATCATAAACGAAGGTAAAAACCGAGAGTTAAGAAGGTTTTTTGGATATTTTGATCTTGAAGTTATGGATCTGAAGCGAGTGAGTTTCGGCCGAGTTGATCTTGGCATGCTAAAGCCCGGCAAATGGCGCTACTTTGAAAATAGCGAATACGAAGATCTAAGGGATTTTTTAAAAACCAACAAAATTCGCTACTAAATTTAGCCGACCTCTTCGGCTAAATTCTTAAATTTCACACTAGATAACACTTCTTTTATTACAATTTTGCAAATTTTAAAAAATAGGACAAAAATGCAAAATCTAATTCATAAATTTATCAGTTCGGAATTCGAGATCAAATTCGCAAGATTTGCGCTCATCTTAGTGCTGTTTTTATTTGGCAACTACAAATGGTTTGAGTTTAAAGTGGAGCTTTTAAAGCCGATCATCTCGGGCACTTGGCTAAATTTTCTCTACACCATTTTTGGTTTTCACGGAGCTAGCTATTTTTTAGGCGTTGTTGAAAGTATCGGATATATCGCACTTGCAGTTGGATATAAAAAGCCAAAAGCCGGAGTTTTGGGTTCACTTATCGTTATCATGACAGGTCTTGTCACACTTAGTCTAATTCCTCAGCTTGGCAAGCCAGATGGCTTCATACTAAAAGATATTTTCATGGTTGCAATTGGCTTTATAATCCTAAAATACGATCTAATCAGAATACAAAAAGCTAGTAATCAAGCCTCGCTAGTCTAAATTTTACGCTTTCAAACTCGCACGATAAATAAAAGCCGTGCGGGTTAATAAACCAAATTTGGCTTTTAATTTCAGCAAATTTCATACTTGACAAAATATTTTTAAAGTTATATACTTGCTCAAATGAATAATTGTTCATATATAAAGGCAAAAAATGCAAGAAAACATACAAAATAGCGATTTAGAAGCAGTTTGTGAAAGCACGATCATACATCAAGATGTGATAGAAAAAGTAAAAAGCGAGCTGAAAAGCGAAGAAATCTTATACGATCTTGGCGATTTTTTTAAAATTTTAGGCGACACGACGAGGATAAAAATTTTAAGCGCACTATCCAAATCGCAAATGTGTGTCTGCGATATCGCGGCACTTTTTGGCATGAGCCACTCGGCCATCTCGCATCAACTTAGAGTGCTCAAGCAAGGAAGATTGGTTAAACACAAAAAGCAGGGCAAGGTGGTTTATTATTCACTTGATGACGAACACGTAAAAAGTATCATCGAACAAGGGCTTACACACATCATGGAGAGATAAAATGAGCACCAAGATAACTCTATCGCTTGAAAATTTAACTTGCGCTAATTGCGCTACGAAGATCGAAGCGAAAATAGCAAAAATGCACGGTATCAAAGAGGCTAATTTAGACTTTTTGGGGCAAAAAATTTCAATAACAAGCGACAAAAAAATAAAGACAAATGAGTTTATCAAAGAAATTCAAGCCCTTGTTGACAGCATAGAAGACGGCGTTATCGTCACTCAATACAAGCAAAAAAATGCTTCGCATGATCACGAAAATAACAATGTAAAAAATATAATTACAAAAATTGTCGTAGGCGGAGTGCTCTTTGCTATCGCGCTTATGGCTCCTGCTAGCGAAACGCTTAAATTTGTGCTATTTTTAGCAAGCTACTTGATCATCGGCTGGAGTGTGCTTGCAAGCGCTGCTAAAAACATTGTAAAGGGACGAGTGTTTGATGAAAATTTCCTCATGGGCATAGCCACACTTGGAGCCTTTGCCATCAAAGAGTATCCAGAAGCCGTTGCTGTCATGCTCTTTTATCAAGTAGGCGAGCTCTTTCAGGAGATGGCAGTAAACAAATCGCGCAAATCAATCGCCTCACTTATGGATATAAGACCTGATTTTGCAAATTTAAAGCTTGGAACACAGATACAAAAAGTCTCGCCTGAAAGCGTTAAAGTGGGCGATCTCATCATCGTAAAACCAGGCGAAAAGGTGCCGCTTGACGGAGAGATCATAGAGGGATTTTCTACTTTTGACACCTCGGCTCTTACAGGAGAATCGCTTCCAAAAGAGATCGGCATAGGAGAAAGTGCGCTAAGCGGCTATATAAACAAAAGCGCTCTGGTAACGATAAAAGTAAGCAAAATTTTTGCCGAATCAACAGTCTCAAAGATACTTGATCTCGTGCAAAATGCAAGCTCCAAAAAGTCAAAAACAGAAAATTTCATCACAAAATTTGCAAGGTATTACACTCCTGCAGTCGTTCTCGTCGCGTTCATGCTTGCATTTATTCCGCCGATTATTTTTAATGAAGAGTTCTCGGTTTGGGTCTATAAAGCGCTTGTATTTTTAGTTATCTCATGCCCTTGCGCGCTGGTTGTCTCTATCCCGCTTGGGTTTTTTGGCGGTATCGGTGGCGCTTCAAAGCACGGCATACTCATTAAGGGCGCAAACTATCTAGAAGCATTAAACAGCGTTGATACAGTCGTCTTTGATAAGACAGGAACGCTTACAAAAGGAGTTTTTAAAGTAAGCGAGATCAAACTGGACAGCAAAAATTCGCAAATAAAAAGCGAAGAAGAGTTGCTAAGGCTAGCAGCCCATGCGGAGTTTTTCTCAACCCATCCGATCGCAAATTCCATCGTAAAGGCATACGAAAGCAGAGGAGGCAAAATTAACGAACAAGACATCTTGAAATTTGAAGAGATAGCAGGGCAAGGCATAAAAGCAAGCATAAACGGCAAGGATATAGCTGCGGGCAATGCTAAATTTATGACTCTTCAAGGAGTTAAATTTGAAGTTTCAAACGAGCTTGGTACAGTGGTTTACATAGCGATAAACGGCGAATTTGCAGGCAAATTTATAATAACGGATGAGCTAAAAATAGACACCAAAGAGGCGATTTTAAAGATCAAAAAAGAGGGTATAAAAGACACCGTAATGCTAACAGGAGATAGCAAAGAGATCGCGCAAGATGTCGCGGACAAACTCGGCATTGCGCAAGTTTTTTCAGAGCTTTTGCCGACACAAAAAGTCGAAAAACTAGAAGAAATTTTGGCCAAAAAAGCAGGGCAGGGCAAAGTGATGTTCGTAGGAGACGGTATAAATGACGCACCGGTGCTTGCAAGAGCCGATGTGGGCGTGGCTATGGGTGGAGTTGGAAGCGACGCGGCGATAGAGGCAGCCGATATCGTCATAATGAACGATGAGCCTTCAAAGATAGCAACCGCGCTTAAAATCGCCAAAAAAACGCGCGCGATCGTTTGGCAAAACATCATTTTCGCACTCGGCATAAAAGCCGCCATCATGATAATGGGAGCCTTAGGATACGCAACGATGTGGGGAGCTGTGTTTGGCGATGTAGGTGTGGCACTTATAGCGATACTGAATTCCGTTAGGGCGATGAGGTAAATTTTGGGTTATTTGTGAATTTTGAAATTGAATAAATAAAAAATGGTGGAGTTAAGCGATACCATAATATACCACTTAAATAACGTATTTATCGAACTTTTAAAGCACTAAATACCCTTACATATTCGATAACATACTCAAGAAATAAGACACATATTTACAAAAATATTAATTATTTTTTTAAGAAAATAAATGTAAAAAAATGAGTTATGAAAAGTTTAGTTTTCAATACAATAGTTAAGTAATACCCTAAAATACGCTATCTTTATTTAGTTAAATATCTGTTTTTAAGTTTCGTTAGCTTAAAGTAGGTGTTTTGGTTTAAGATTTGATATGTTTCACAACTTTTTTAGCTCGAAACTTAATTAAGGTTACACTCTTACAATATTTAATAACGGCTCAAAACTATACATAGCTGAGCGCCTGCCTGATTGTTCTTCCAGTATACGCAAAAGTCCATTTTTTACAAGTTCTTTTGTAATTTTATTTGCAGTTTGCTTCGGAGCTAAACTTTGATTAATAAAATTACTGTTTCTAAAAACAGGATTTGTAAAAATAAAATCCAATGTGTTGATAACAAATTTATGATTTAAAATTTTGCCAAACTCTAGCTTCATTGCTTCATAAAGTTCTTTTATTTTTAATGCTGTGTCTAAATTTTTTTTAGCCTGTTGACTTACTGCTTCAAGAAAGAAGATAACCCAATCAGTCCAGTTGTCATATTCTGAAACATTTCTCATAGCATTTATGTATAAATCTTTATGCTCCTCAAAATATTCGCTTATGTAAAAATGTGGCTCGCTTAAAATTTTATACTGCCAAAGCATAAGAGTTATTAGCATTCTGCCAATTCTGCCATTTCCGTCTTTAAATGGGTGTAATGCTTCAAATTCAATATGAGCCAAAGCTACTTTGATAAGTGGCAATTCATCACTGTTGACAATATAACTAAATAAATTTTGCATACCCTCTTGAATTTTTTCTGGACTTATTGGTATAAAAAGTATTTTGTTCTGATGTGCTAAATAATTCTGTTCTGTTTTATATTCTCCTGGTGTTTTTGAAGCTCCACGTCCAACACTTAATAGTTTTTGATGTGTAGCTCTAATTAAAAATTCATCGAGCTTGTATCCGTCATTTATTGAGTTTTGAGCATCAGATAAAGCAATACTATACAAGAAAGTTTCAATAACATCGGACCTTAAGCGTAAATTATTATTTTGCTCTCCCAAGTCAGCTTGATATTGCAATACTTCATCAAGAGTACTAATAGTACCTTCCATTCTTGACGATAATACGGCTTCTTTATTTCTTAAAGGAGCCAAAAACAGCTCACTATTATGTATAGTTAAAATCATTTGGTCGTATCTAGCTAAAAGGTCAGTGGCTTTTACCAAGTAGGGCATTATCTTTTTGTAGTCAATATTTTGAGGCGGAAATTTACCATAATGATATTTTACCGCTTCGCTTGTATCTAAATTTCTATTATTCACTCTACAACCTCATCATTTTTTTTGAATTGTATATGTTTTTGTATTAAATTTCAATAGTCAATGCCTTTTGTGTATTAAAATTAAGCTTTTTTGTATACACAAACTATTTTGTGTATAAATTTGAATAGACAAAACTATTTGTGTATTAAAATTTGAATTATTTGTATACACAAATTGAATATTTTGTATCTTAACCGCTAAAGGCTTATGAAATTATTAGCCTGATTTTCTGTCATCTTATAGGGAATTTTGACAAGTTAATTTATGCTTAGATATAATTACCACAAAGCAGTAATGCTTCAATATCTAGAAAAAATAAAGGACTTGCAATGGAGATTATAGAGTCAATATTTTACATAATAATATTTATTGCAATTGTTCAGATAATAGGATTTTTTTAGTTCAAGCAGGCAAATATAAGCCCGTTTTTATATTTACTCTACACTTTTCAAAGCTTGTGAATTTATTTTTTGCCTATTCTATCTCTCAGTCTTTGATTATATTTTCTTTGTATTTTTAAAGCTTTTTGTAGTTAGTTATTTTTAATGTAGTGATTAAAGATAATCAAGGTTGTTAGCTCAATCATTTTAGCCTTTCGGGTCCTTTGTAGTTAGTAGGGTTTGTAGGGGTCGGCAGAGCCCCGAAAGAAAATTCTCCGTCAAAATCTAGAAATTTTTCCACACTTTGGCAAGGTTTGCGACTAGTCGCAATTTTACTCAAAGCGTGTATTTTTGTCAAGTTGCGTCATTATTTATACTTCAAAGTCTGCAAACTTATTTATTGCATTTTAGCTTTATTAAAAACCGCCTGAAATGCTAAATGCTCGGCTGATACCAAGCATAAGATTATCGCCCTTATGCTGGCGCTTCCCTTATCTACCTTTTAAAAGCCGTTCAGGTCTTTCACCCTTTAAAGGTACAACAGGCTTAATCGATGGGGTCTTTACTGCTGCCCCCCCTTGTTAAAACTATCTAGCTTGACTTGATCCGCCGTGCCACCGATATGAGCCTTTAGGCTTTGCTTGCTCGAGCTTGTCGATTAGCTCTTTTAAATGTTCGTTTTGCTTATCCAGGTATTGGCACTCTTTAGCATAGTAGTTAAAAGCACAATAAGCCTGATAGCCTGCTTGGTATGTGGCTTCTAGTTTGTTTAACCCTTTTGCCTCTCGCTTTGCTATCTCGTAGGCAAATTTAGCCTTTGCGCTCTTATCCTCTAGCATAGCGTTAATGTATTTCGCTTGTTTTGTCATTGTCTTCCCCTAATACGTATCTGTCAATAAAGCCTATTATTTCGTCTTGTATGCGTTCAACTTCCAGAATAAATATTTTGGTAAATATTTTCAAGTTCTCAACTTCAATATTTTGATTTACTATCCGCATAAATTCCTTTTGGGTTTCTAGCTCTTGCAGATATTCACTCGTTTTAATAATAAGCTCTCTTGGTGCTTCGTTGTAGTCTTTTTTGGCTTCAAACTCTTTTGCCATTGCTCCGGCTGTTAGCTTTGCCTTTTCTTTATCCGTCTTTAGTAGCCCTCTAACGTTAAAAGCCTTATTGTTAGCTTTTAAAACTTCCTTGCTTGCTTGATAAAAATGCTCTTTACTCATCGCTTACCCTTTAAATGATCTTACAAAGATAATAAAGTCTTTGATTGTTAAGCCCTCACGGCAACCGATAATGGATTGATAAAATTTAAACTCTTGATAGGTCATTTTTTATCCTTCTTAATATGTTGTAGTCCTGATGTTGTGATTTTCATTTAATCTCCTTTGCTTCTTTGGTTTTTCTGTCTGCATAAGCTTTTATTTCGTCTGCTATGTCATCTATTAAGCAACTTAAAAAATAATGTGTTTCGCAGTCTCTGTTGTGATTAATGCCTACTCCTTTTGTATGATACGGCAAAGCGTGGGTAATATGGGATATTGCATTAAGTGCAGGTATTATCTCATCAACTAAATCTACTTCGTTCTCTATTTCAAACGTTAGTTTCATTTGGTCTCCTTTGATGTTGATTTCACAATTTATTTAATGTCTTGCTCTATTGATAGCAAGGTTTCATTTACTAAAAGAGCTATGCCGTCTAGGTTGTCATCGGTTAAATTGCCGTTTCTAAGGTCAAAACCGATAAGGCTATTAAGCATAACTCTTAATCCGCTAACTCTCAATGCCGTTTCCTCGTAGTCGTATGAAGTCATTTTAGTTCCTTTAAGCTACTTATTTAAGTTTATTTATTATAAATTATATACTTATATAAATATTTTGTCAAGCAATACTATACTTATTTAAATATGTTTTGATATAATACGATAATTAAATAAGTATAAAAGGCTAACATATGGATAAACAAGAATTTAATGAATTGCTAAAAAGGGTTAATTTAACAAAAAAGGAATTTGCGGAGCTTGTGGGGGTTTTGCCTACTTCAGTTAATAATTGGGGTTCATCTCAAAATATTCCATATTGGGTAGAAACTTGGTTATTAAACTACGAAAAATCAAACCGATATGAAAAAATAAAAGAGCTTACTAAAGATATTTAACCTCATCACTTACTTTTTAACCTCTCTTGTATTTTCCCCTAAAGATTGATAAAATAGCTCCTTAGCAATAAGTGAACGTGCATCTGCACCAGCCGTCAGTCCGACCCGACTATTGTCGGCACGTTGGAGTGTAGGGTGAGGCGCCCCTACCACTTATTGCCTCTACTTTAAAGCAAAGACATATAATCGTAAGGGTGTCGGTAGTAGCTACCGCCTTTAAATCCTACTCTTTAATAAATCTTTAATACTTGCCTTTTTGTCGTTACCCCATAGCAAAAATAACACTACCTCGTATCAAATAGCATAATCAAGCCCTCTAATCCCTTTTAACCTTTAAAGGCATAATCTATCGTCTTGATTATTATTCGTTAAATATCGGCTCTCTTTTGCTCGTCTAGCCGTCTAAGTTAAAGTTAGGTAGCTTTGTATCTTTTGGCTTATTCTTTGATCTGACTACCAAACTATCATAAAAGCGATATTTGCCTTTAAAAATAGGGTAAATTTGTGCTTATTTGATCTTGTGGTTTTGATGTCATTAGACTTCAAAAAATGTCAATGTAGTTTTAAAACATAAGCAGTTATTTATATTGAATTGCTATAATTTCATAGCAATTCGAGGTGGCACTTATCGCCACCACTTATTTGAAGTAATCTTTTAATCCCTCATCAAAACAATCCAAAACATCATCAATAAATGTTTCTAGCATATCAGGCATTATTCCTACTATTTTATTATTTAGCCTGGTTGATATTCTTGGTGCTTTAGCTTCATTAAGCTTGTAAAGGTTTTCAAAATGGAAAGCTCGATTGCGTATAGTCAAAAGCAAAGAGTAGCATATTTGAACTTTTTGAAAATTTGGCATTGATGACTTACCATGTATATTAAACTTTGAATATTTACGAAAATCGATAACTTTTAAATCCACCAAGCTATTATGTATTTTTTTATCATCAATTACTTTTACCCAATATCCAAAAGTTTGCCTAGATATGAATGTGTCATCATCAATATTTAAAATCTTAGCTACTTTATTGCGAGTAACAATCTCTAAAATACCAAGCTTTGGGGCTAGTTTTTGCATTAATAAAAAATTATCCCTATGTTCCGTTTCGCTTGTGTAATTGCTCAATCTCTTATTTGAAAATAGTTCTGCCGAGTTCATAAAAACCTTGATTATTTTTTGATTTGAATTATATAAAATTTATGCTTTAATACAATGCTTCTTAGCTTAGTATACCTTTTAAACACAAAATAAAGCCCGTAGAGAGCTTTTAGCCTTTTTTAATACTTTGGTATTGTTTGATGTCTTTTTATTGATTGTAGGGACTGGTTTTTACTACTTTTAATTTGATTGTAGCTTTTATTTTGGGTTGGGCTGTTTTTTCATTTTACCGATAAACTTAATCATTGCTTAAAAGTATTATAGTTATCAATAGTATTACAAGCAAGTAATACTATTTTTTGCTTTAAAATACCGTATTTTAGGGGCTTTAATGTGTCATCTTTGCTAATAGTATTACAGTATTACTTTAAGGGGATAATGTCCACCGATAAAAGAAAAACCTATAAAAGATAAAAAGCTTAATAGTGTGGTAATACTGTAATACTATCAAAGAGAAAAGCCCTAAAATAGGGCTTAAAAAAGTATTACATATAAGTAATACTATGTAATACTATAATACTTTTTATTTTATAGGCTTTATTAGATTTTCTCTGCCTATTTTTTTAACTTCCCAAAGTTCGCCATCAAGTTCGGTTAATATCTCTCTTGCCAATCTGTCTGTTTTGGCTCTGCCCGCTTGCTCTATTAACTCGCCTTGAGTTATGCCATTTGGGTTTTGGGCTAGGATTGATTTAAATTCTACTATTAGCTTATTTCTTGCGCTTGGCTCTCTTACGCTGTCAAAGTCTTGCGGAAATATTGCATTTACTTTTAAATCTAGGCTAAAGGCTTGATTTTGGTGTAGGTCTCTAGCCTTTTTAACTTCAAAGGCAAATATAATCTCGGTTTCCTTTTTATCGGCTGTCAAATTCCACATCACATCGCTTAAGCTCTCAATCATTTGTGAGCCCGTAAAAATGTCCTCGCCCTTTTTATTGTGAGTGTTTATCCAGCATATCGCCCCTAAGTCGGCGATTGCTCTTAATTTGGTGTAAAAATGTGAAACCTCATCATTTCTTAGTTTCACGACTTCCACTCATTGGCTTTATAAACCCCTAAAAGATAAATAACCTCATCATCTATCATATAAGGGATTATGTAGCCTTTAAATATAAGTTCTCTTTTGTTTTGGGTTATGGTTCTACCCATTAGCGGGTTTGCTTCTAATAGCTCCACTTTGTCAAGCATTTTGTTAATAAACTCAATAGCCCTATTTTTGCTATCCTTTGCGATAAAATCAAATACCGCCTTAAGTTCATCATTAAATCGTTCGGTGCGCCTAACTACCATTTGGCAACCTCATCCCTTATCCCTTTTAAAGGGTAGGTGTCAAGCTTTCCGCTTTTTATCGCCTCAATATCTGCTTCATATTCGCTAAATCTTGATTGGTATTCGGCTTCATCCGTTATACTCTCTAGCTTCTTGTTTGTAGCCTCTGCCAATGCCTTGCTTATGGCTAATATCTGGTTAATTAATGCCTCATCTGCTCTTAGTGTGATGGTTTTCATAATTAGCCCCTTTGTCGTTTGTCATATTCTAACCACTCCGCACTTAGAAAAATATTAGCTCTCTAGCGTTCAAAAATGGCGTTCATTTTGCTGCTCATTTTGTTTCTGTCACATTATCTTAGCTTCGATATTATCGTGCTTTGCTTTGCTTGTGATTGCTCATTTTAGTGTTCATTTCTTTGTATGCTATTTAGTGGTCATTATTGCGGTCATTTTTTAACCGCTACTCTTTAAAAAATATGTTTTTATGGTGCTTTTTTATTGCGGAAGGTGTTCCCTTTTTAAATATCTCTTTTTAGATGCCTTTGCTCTATCTTTTGCCATTCTGTTATCACATATCCACGTATAAGCCTCTAATGGCATTTCGTAAATTTTGCTTAGCTCGTCTTGGTATTTATCCACTTTGCAGGTTCTTAGATTATTTATGATGGTTTCGTCCGTGTAAGAGCATTTAAAGACTTTTAGGATCATAAAGGCTAACTCTGTGAGATAGTAGTCGTCTTGTCTAGCCTCCCAATTTGGATAAAACTTATCTAAGACATCATAAAGCTTGCTAAGAGGTTTTAGGTCAAGAGGGATTAGTTCCAATATAAGCCTTTTTGTTTTTTATGAAATTTTAGAGTGTTTTTGTATTCGCTTTTCTTGTTGTGGGGTTTTATTAATCTGACTGTTTTTTCTTTTTGCCGATAAAGTGATGAGGTAAAAGCATTCAAAGAGTTGGGATTTGATCTAGAATCTAGCAAGACTTAACTGCTCTTTTATCGATTTCAGTTTTTTACGAGCATATTCAGTTTTTTACAGTTTTTTAAAGGTATTAAAAAACTTAAACCCCTTGATACTACGATGTTTTAACGCTGTTTTAATTTCAGTTTTTTAGTTTTTTAACGTATATAAAAAAGCCTGTAAAAAACTAAAAAATCATCCGAAAAAGAGCAAAAAAGCTAATTCGTAGAAAAATTAAAAAACTGAAAAAAAGACATAACGATAAGCCCCTAAAATACGATATTAGTTCAGTTTTTTAATAGTCGTAAAAAACTCTAAAAAACTCTAAAAAACTAAAAAACTGAAATATGGATATAAATACATATAAAAATATAAATATACATATAAATTTATTTATCTATTTATATCATTATTTACTTTTTGTTAATGATTTTTGATTGTTTTTGTAGGTGTATTTTTTGTGTAGAATAGAGGCTTTTACCTTTTATCGGTTAAGCCTCTTTGTCGGTTACTCTTGAAACTCTACGGCTTCAATAGCTCCGTATTGTGTAGCGTCTATTTGATTGTTGCTTTTAGTAGTGGTTAGTGGTTTGTATATGCTTGCGTTTCTAAAGCCTTTTATTATGTGATATTCTTTTTCATCATACCGCTTTAAGAAGTCCCATAGGGCATTATCGCCGATGACTGTTACGGTATCCTCTTTTGCCTGCTCCTTTATCTTTTTGGCTAGTTCGCTTTGATTTATGCCTACTCTACTATCGTTTATTGCTTGTATAGCATAATCAAGCGTATATCGCTCTTTAGCGGTCAGAGCGTGCTTATAATAATCGTCCTTTGTGGCGGTAAAAACCTCGCTATCTATGATAAATGCCGTCGGCTCGGCTCCGTTTCTTGCCTTTGTAGGCTTTAACGTTAAAATGAGTTTATTGTCGGCTTTGTCTTTGCTTGTCGATTTATTAGCCAAAAAATAAGCGGTATCAACGCTATCGATAAAGGCGGTCGCTCCTTTGTAGGCTTCGTTATTTTCGTCAGGGTCTTTGCTCTGTTTTGGTTGGTGGTGCAAAAATATAACTGTAGCCCCGCAGTCCCTGAATGTTTTTAAGTGGTTTAGAAACGGCATTACTACGTTATCGCTACCCAAATCGCCTTTTATAAAGTCTCTTATGCTGTCAATCAGTATCAAAGTGCCTTTTAGCTTGTCTTTGCCTGTGGTTTCGGCAAGTTCGGATAATACGGTGTAGCGGTTCAGGGTTTCGCCCGTGTCGCTCTCTTTAAATAGCGGTATGTATTCAACTTTGTATCGCTCGACTATCTTATCAACTCGCCTATTTTTAAGAGTTGTGCGTCCGTTGTCGCCGTCTAAATAGATAAATCTTTGTATCTGTCCTTTTTTTAAGAGTTCTACGCCCAAAATTAAAGCTAAAAAGCTTTTACCGCTTCCGCCTGTTGCGTATATCGTTGTAATGCTTTGCTCCATTAAAAAGTCATCTATTAGCCAAACGGGATTAAAGTTTCTTATTTAGTCTGCTGTTATAATAAATCTTGACAAAGTATCAAAGCTAATTTTTTGTTTGGCTTTTTTTACCTCATCGCTCTTTAAAGCTTCCGCCCGGTCTTTTTGGCTTTTTTCGGTGTTCGTTTTATTCTCTATTTGCCCCGATAGTTGCGTTTCTGTCGCTGTTTGAGCGTTTATATCTCGTTCGTTTTTAGCGGGATTAAGATTGTATTCGTCGCCCGGTATGTATCTTGGTGCGTCTTTGCCAAAGTCGTCATCAAACTCTAATAATCCGTTTCTAAGCATTTTTATACCCTCCCTTGTCTTTCTCTTATCTCTTTAGCAAGTGCTTTTAAAATATCCTTATGGCTATGGTCCTTTGATAAATCAATAATAAAATCTCTTAGGTCATAGCCTTTGGGCTTGTCTTTAAATCGTATCTGATAAAGCTCTTTTGTAACTTCGCCTATAAAAGGATAGATAGCATTAAAGCCGTTTTGTCCTACTTCGTCATTATCTACAAAGCAGATCACGGCTTTATCCTTGAGCTTTGATAGGATTTCATCCTTTAGAGGGTTATATTCAAATTTGTTAAGCTCGTCTGCGTTTTGAAAACAGATATAAGATGAATTTAGTATCTTAAATAGTCCAGCTTCGCCCATACCCTCTGCGATAAATACCATATCATCGTTTTTGTCTATGTGATGAGGTATAAAGCTATTATTTGAGCCTGTTGCCCTTATCCATTTCTTGCCCTTAATAATCTCGCCTGCTTCATCTCTTATATGTCTAGTGGCTATGGCTTGCACTTCGCCCGTGTCGTCTTTTAGCGTTATGGATAAACTTTGATGTTTGGCGTTATATCCTAAGAAATCAAGCTTATTTAGCTTTGCACTGCAAGCCATTAGGAAGTTGCAAGGATAAAGGCTATAAAGCTCGGCCGTCTGCTCTTGTGTGGCTAAATTTTGAATATCGCAGTATCTCTTTTTAAAAGCTTCTTTTAGCTTATTAGTAAATTCGCTTAGGTTGATTATTCTATTGTCTTGTATCTGTTCGCTTGTCGTTAGCCGTGGAGCGTTTAATGCCACTCCTTTAAAACTCTCTATTGATTTCATCACTCTACCCCTAAAGAATATTTAACTATTTGCAGGGCTTCTTGTTTCGTGTAGCCTGCAACCTCATTTAAAAAGGCGAATATGTCGCCGCCAAAGCTTCCGCCAAAGTCTTTAACGTAGCCGTTGCGATCTATACTTGCACTAGGTGTTCTTTCATCTCTTATTTTAAACTTGTAGCTTCTATCTACGCAGTAGCCGCAACTTATAATAATGCTTGCCACTACATCACGATTGATAAGAGGCTTTAAGCGTTCGTATTCACTCATTTTTTGTCCCTCTTTTTGTCTTTCGTATCTCTCGTCTTATTAAAGTCGTCCATATAATCGCTTATCGCATTTGCGATTATGATATTTTCAAGTAGCTTAACTTTTTTGATTAGTTCTTGCCGTTTCTTTTCTAAACTCTGTTTATTCATTGGATAACCCCTATAAATTTAATAGCCTTTGCCCTGTCTTTGATAAACCTCATCTTGCATTTAGTGCCGTTAGCTCTTGTATGCCACCTACTGCCGATTATTCCTAAGCGTTCCAAAGCTACAAAATACTGATTTGAGTTACTTATGTGTGCTATGTCCGAAGCCGTAACCTCGCCTTGCTCTAGCATTATTTTTACTATTTTTTTCATATTTGTTCTAGCTGTTTTCACTTGTGTATCCTTTAAATAGTTATGCTTGACTTTTAAAGGCTAGTAGATATAATTCAATTTCTGACGTTGAATTACACCCGTTTATCCTATAAGAAGTTAAGCGGGTTTTCTTTCCTCCGGTCTAATACCTAACTTTACTTCAAGCTGTTTTATACTTTCTGATTGCGTGCGTGTGATATGAAACAAGTCAAAAGCACAATCGATAAGCTCTTGCGGAGCTTCGCCCATACTTTTAACCTTGTAATTATGCAAGTGCTGTTTAAAAGCCTTTAGCATAACTTCATCATTTGCGCTAAAACATTCAGGGCTTACGTTAAAGGTTAGTTTTGGCATTTAAGCTCCCATTCTTTGCAAGTAGTCATCTAACTCGCTTTTGTTAAAAAGTATTGTTCTATCCGATAGCCTTTTAGGCTTTGGGAATTCGTCTTTTTTAGTAAATCGCCAAAGCGTAGATATTGAGATGTTAAGATATGCTGCCGCCTCTTTTGGTGCCAAATTTGGTTTGTCAAAGCATATTTTTTTAGCTTTCATAGTAATCCTTTATGATGTCATTTAATATTTTAAGCTAGCTGGTAAATATGAGTGAATTATGCAGGATTTTAGAATGCTAAGCAACGAAGAATATTTTTAGGCTTGTAGCATGTGTTGAGGTGTTTTTTGTAAAGTTAGTGTGTTTTTAGTGAGTTTTAAAAAAGTAAAAGCCCATTATTTAGGGCTTTATAGATAGCTAAAAATATTTTTAGGTTATTTATGCGTTTTTGTCGTTAGGATTAAAATATTTATAAATTTTGTTCGCTAGTGTCGCTTTTTTGTTTTTATCAACTCCGACAATTTGATACATATCGGCTTTTAATACTAGGGTGTCGGTAAATTTTGTTCTTATTGCTTGTGTGTTATTTAATAAATCGTATCGTTCTTTTTGCTCTTTAAAGGGTTTAAAATACTCGTCTGCCATTGATTTAAATTGTGTATATGTTTTTGTTAGTTCTGTGTGGTCTGCGTATCCGTCGAATTTATCAATTATCCAGTTTTCGTTATCAAAATAATCATATTGAAAATAAAAAGAGTGTTCTAAAAGTTGAATAGCTTTTAAATAGTTCTCGTATCTTATGACTATGGCGGTTTTGCTTTGCTTTGTATCTATGATGTTTTTAAAAAACTCCGCAAAGGCTGTTATTATTTCGTCTTTTGCTTCGTCTATCTGATAAAACTTCGTTAAAATTTCAAGCTCCCAAAAAATATCATAATTGCCAAATTCAGCCTCAAAGCTATCATTTACCCGATACCCTAGCATATCGTTAAAAGCGTTAATATAATCTTTTTTGTCGTGTCTATTGCCTGCTAATACCTTTTGAATGTCTGTTATAACTAACTCTATCGCCTCTTTTGTTATGTTACTTTTATTGTCTTTGTTATCTTGTGTATCTCTTGTTTCGCTTAGTTTTGCCATATTTACCCCTTTGCCTCATCTAAATAATTACTCCACCATTGCATAAGCTTAGCCCTATCCTCTAGCCTTTGGCTTCTGTCATAAATTGCCTTAACCGTGTTGCGCTCTCTATGGTCTAAACATAGCTCTATTACTTCGCTGTCTAGCCCGTGAGCCTTGATATTTTCATTTAATAGCGTGCTGGCTGTCGTTCGTAAGCCGTGAAATACCATATCATCACCAAAACCTAAACGTTTAATTGCATAATTGAGCGTGTTTTCGCTTAAAGGCTTGGTGTTTGTTACATCGCTCGGAAAAACATACTCACTTTTTAAGCCCAAAAGCTCTTTTTGAGTATGCAAAATCTTTTTTACTTGCTTACTTATCGGCATAATAAATTCATTTCTTAACTTCATCTCTTTAGCCGGGAATATGATGAGGTCTTTATCAAAATCCACATACTGCCATTTAAGCCTTCTAACATTTGCACTGCGTAAAAATGTATGAATGCCGAATATTAAAGCCTGCTTTGTGCTGTTTGAGCCTTGATAATCATCAAAAGCTTTTAAAAGCTCTTTTAGCTTGTCCGTATCTGTAATAGCTTTGAAATTATTTGTCTTTGATAGTTTAAAAGTATCGGCAAATATGATATTTCTTGCGGGGTTATTATCTATGTAGCCTTTACTCACTGCATAATCCATAATTTTACGCATAAGGTAAAAAGCTCGCTTTGACGTATCGTGGCTTAAGCCCCTTTTAGCTTCTTTGTCTTGTATTTTTTCTATCGCATTTGATAGGTCTAGTCGTGTGAGTGTCTTGATATTCTTATCCTTTAATAGCGGATAGAGATGATTATTAATGCGCCCTATCTGTTTATCAAAGCTTGTCAGCTCCTTGCTTTGCTCTTTTTTTATCCATTGTTCGGCTAGGTCTTTAAATGTGATAGCTTGATTTTTTTCAGGGTTTATATCCTCGCCTCGCTCTCTCATGGTGGTTAGCTCGTTCGCTTTGGTTCTTGCTTCGGCTAGGCTTATGCTTGGATATTTTCCGATAGAGATTTGATTTGTTTTGCGTCTTGGGTCGCCATTGTCTGCATAACGATAATAAAAAGTCTTAGTTACGCCTTTTTTGGTTTGATTTGCATATACATATAAGTAAGGAGTTGAAATATCTTTTATCCACTCTCTATTTTTATCATTGGGTAATTTGTAGTGCTTTAGCTCTATTTCTTTCGTAAATACTGCCATATCGTGCCTTGCTATTCTGAGTATGTAAAATTGAGCGAGCATATTTTGCATACTCATTTACATACTCAAAACATTGAAATTGAGTGAAATTGAATGATAACGTATGATTGCTTAAACTATCTCAAAACCCCGTATTTTAGGGGCTTTTTGAAGCTTTATGATAACGAGTAAAAATGATAAATGGTGGAGTTAAGCGGGATCGAACCGCCGACCTCTTGAATGCCATTCAAGTGCTCTCCCAGCTGAGCTATAACCCCAAAAGTATTTGAAGATTATATACATATTTCACTTACAATAAATTTAATTTTTTAACAAAATAAAATATTTTTTTAAGCAAAAATGAGCTAAAATCACAATTTTAAATAAATGCGGGAATAGCTCAGGGGCAGAGCACAACCTTGCCAAGGTTGGGGTCGCGAGTTCGAATCTCGTTTCCCGCTCCATCAGTTTTTTAAAAATTTATGCCCGGGTGGCGGAATGGTAGACGCAAGGGACTTAAAATCCCTCGGTAATTTTTACTGTACCGGTTCAAGTCCGGTCCCGGGCACCATAAGCTAAGGGGCGACATGGCCAAGTGGTAAGGCAGAAGCCTGCAAAGCTTTTACCCCCGGTTCGAATCCGGGTGTCGCCTCCAAAAACGACATAGGGAGAAAATATGCGTTATATTTTTGTTCTTTTATCTATAGTATTTCTGATGGCTGGCTGCTCAAACACATGGAGTGGCGTTAAAAAAGACACAAGTAATGCAGTAGAGTGGTCAAAAGAAAAAGTAAACGAAGGTGCTACTTACGTCAAAGAAAAAACTGAATAGTTATAGCGATTTTAAGAAAAATTCGCTATAATCACAATCTAATTTCGGGAGATGGCTGAGCGGTCGAAAGCGGCGGTCTTGAAAACCGTTGAGGTGTGAAAGCCTCCTGGGGTTCGAATCCCTATCTCCCGGCCATTATTCTTAATTAAAAACATTTCAAATGGCCATAATATGTGCTAAAAATAGCTTTTTATTTTTATCAAATTTTATTAATTTTTGTGCAGATTTACAGATACAGATTGGAGCCTAGATAGCAATAGTGTCAAGATATAAGATGGAATCTAAGATATCATATATGAAAGTAAACACTCTCAAGCAAAATGTAGTTCAGTAAAGTATATAACAATCTTATTATAGAAAAATATAGACCATCTATTTGATTTAAATTAGCTTAAAAAGATAAAACTACAATTATTTTGAAAAGAGATTAAAGAGGTGTATCCAAGAATAGCCCTGTATACAAATATGAGCCTTAATCGACTTCGTGGGCAATTTACAATACTTATCAAGAGCTACACGCACTTGAAAATATCATAATTATTTAGCTATAGAATTTATATCGAAGATGTATCATTAGGAGCAAAAAATGCTATCACTAGGTCTTGATATTTTAAAAGCAATATTATATAATTTTTTCGATAATATATTAAGATTATAAACACTATAGATACATTATATAAAATATAATGACGGCAAAAATAAAAACATAATAAAAGACATGATATACATTAATAGAAAATAGCAAAATCTATAAAAGAAAAAACTAAAGCAAAATACACGCAATAGATTAAAAAACTAGAAATTTTGAGCAGCAAAATTGTATTGTGAAGTCCTTGCTAACATGTAGAGATTTCCAGAAAAAATATATGAAATATTCCAAATTTTGATTATAAAGAAGATATTAAAAGCTATAGGACTTACTACATAGGATATAAAAAGTTGATGATCAAGTTATTCAATTAGATCAAAATATAGATATGAGCTCCTTATCTGTTATGGAAAATGGTGGTCATATTGTTAAAATAAATTTATTCCTAAAAACATATATAAATCAATAGCCAAAGAATAAAATAGATGAGACAAAAGGATTTGAAATACTATCCAATCCAATCAACACAAATGGTTAAGAAAAAATGAATATATCAAAACTTATTACACTCAGGACATAGATAATGTAGAAGATGCTTTGCAGTATAGGAATGGCAACAGGGTAAAAAGAGCTAAGCATATAGAGATTAGGCATCTTAGCGATCCAACCAAAGAGGGCTATGTAACAGACGATGAGCTCATGAACTTGGGCGTTAATATGCGTAAGTTTTTAGTTATGCATAAAGAGCCTTTTATAAACAAAAGAAACGCTAGGATTTATGAGTGGGTTGATAAAGAAGGGGTGAAATTTACTTTAGTGGCAACAAATAAAACAAGTGGTGGTGCATTAGCTACCCCCCCCCTTTTTTTTAACCCTACGGATTTTCACCGCCTAGGACCACTTATTGATGAAATCATAACCTTTTATTCTGATAGAAACTTTAAGAACCCTATGAAATTTGAAAACCCAAAGCTTAATGTGGATAATGCAAGGCTTATAGATAGCCAAATGCCTCATCCACTTCATACTCTTGATGTACCAAGAGGCGAGATAATAAACCTAACTGATCTTGACAAGAAATTTATCAAAGCCTATCCAAATGTCAAAGAAAGCTTTTTAAAGAATAAACTAAAAACTCAAAGGGTTGAAAAACTAAAAAAAGAGCTTTTAAATCCAAAGACTTCTTGGAAAAGAAAGACAGAGATCGGCAAACAAATCAAGAAAGAATTGAGCTAGGATTTTTTTCTTGGCTCAATTGTCTTGCTTTGAAAATATTTGATAAGAACTGACCTATCACTATTTTTCAAAAACCTTGCGAGGGATTTTCTATATCCCTTACCTCTATTCCATTGTGATAGGGTTATGTATGGTATTCCTGTTATTTCGCTTACTTCTTTGAGTGTCATTTTAGCCAATCCTATACTTCTTTATTTCAAAGCCTAAAAGGCAAATTCTAACAATAGTTCCGCATTTTGAGGAGTATGTTTTTTGTCCGTTTCAAAGCCTAAAAGGCAAATTCTAACTAGAATCAATCTCAGCCTTTTTTTCTACAAAGCTAATGTTTCAAAGCCTAAAAGGCAAATTCTAACAGCACTCAAATATAAAACTACAAGGCAGTTTGTAGATAAAAGTCTATATACATTTACCTTATAAATAAATTAAAATTAATATTACTAAAATACGCAAAGCCCAAAATTACGAGTATTTAAAAATCTTAAGCAAAGCTTTATTGATATACAAAACCTTCGTATGGTGCATTTTCGCATATACATTTTTTAAGCCGGTTTGCTTCTCTGCGAATAATCTGTCTCCATGTAAGCTTTTGTCCTCCTGCTTCTATCTGATCCGTTAATTTAGATATCATTTTCATCTCTATTTTTTGCACTGCTTCATTTGTAAATTTTATCCTTCCGGCATTAGTCTCAAAATCTTTTGCAGTAATCTCTTTTTTATTCAACATCGAAAATATTAGAGTATCACCTAAAATAGGTTTAAAAATCTCAGCCAAATCCAAATGCAAGCTTAAAGAACGATAATTTGGCTCGTGTAAAAAGCCGATTCTAGGATCAAGCTCGGTCTTATAAATTTCACTCAAGCATACATTATAGATACGCGTATTTACATAACTTATAAAGCTATTTATCTTATCAGCCGGAGGACGCTTGGAGCGAACGGTAAATTTAAAGCTCTTTTGGTCGGTTATTATTTCATTCCATTTTTCATAATATAGCTTTTGAAAAGAGCCCTCTACGGCCATTATTTCCGGTATTGTTTTAGCAGCTTCAAGCGCCGATATATGAGGGGCGGTATCAAATTTTACGCCATACTTCTTGCAGTTAAGTGCATCATTTAAAATATGAACTCTTGTTATCTCTCTAGCTATGTAGCTTCTCTTAATTTCATCGTCAAAAGATCTTAATTGCTGCAAAAGCACAAATCCGCTTTTATTTACTGAATTTGAAGTATTTGGGAAAAAATTACCACGAAAGCTCTGATAAGGACTAAATATATGCAAAAGCACATTATTATCAGCCAAAAATGCCATAGTATAGCTATCCATATCAACTTTTGCCAGTATATAAATTTCATCTACGGCATTAATAGGCAAAATTTTAGTCGCTACAACCGACATTTCATCGTCATATTTATCAAAATATATATTATTATCCTGCCGTCTTAATCGCCCAGGATTTAAAATAAAGTGTGTTCTATCATTTTTTTGCATATTTTATCCTAGCTAAAAAGTGATTGATTTTTATCCTGCCCGATTACTATTCTATCTGAATATTTAAGCGAGTTAAATGTGTATATGATGATGGAATCAAGCTCTTTTATGCACTCTTTTTGCAAGATTGCGGCTAACTTCTTAAAATCACTCTGCCTTATCTCGCCCTCAAAAACAGAAAACTGCACGCGCGGCAGATATTTTTCCACTGCTTTTCTTATGCGATTTGCATTGTTTTTCTCTTTAAACTCTGCGCCCACAATGTCATAAAATAGTATTACATACAAAGCTTATCTCACATACAATAATTTCTATATGCACAATTATCGCATATCTTTTTATACTCAAATTTTGGGGCTGTTGGCATATTTACAAGTTTTTCTATATCGATTAAAATCTCTTTTATCATATTTAAATTTTCTTCACTTGCATCTACTAAGAACACGCTTTTGCCGCTTATCAGCCTGCCTTTTACATCTTTTAGCCTTAATCCGATTTTTAAAAGATAGAGATAAAACAACAACTGCATCTTGCCTGCTTCCGGATTTTTTAAACTCTTTTTATATTCGGTCACCAAATAGTGTCCGCGCTCCTTTGAAAGTTTATCAAATTTTAGATTTGCAAAGGCAAAATCTTGTAAATTCTGCTCCTTTATCTCTGCCATCACTCTGCCTAAAGCCATATTTTCATCTTCTTGATCTGGATATATATGGTGTGCGTAAAGCCAAGCTTCACGCTTGCAGGTAATATAATAATTGACGAGAGTACCGGCTATTTGATCCTTGCTAAACATTACATAAAAGCCTCTTCGATAATAGTTAATTCAGGCAAAAATCCATCTTTTTTGTTATAAAAATCACTCGGAGGTAAAATATATCGTCCGAACATCTCTCTTATATTGCATTTTATTTGCGAAATTAATTTTTCACTAACCGATATAGTATATAATCCCAAATCCTTTTCCAGATCTTTAATACGTGCGATAGCTTCAAATTTATCATCATATGCTTGCAGGATAGTCTCTCTATTTTCTAAAAATTTATTAAATTGCCCTTCTTCTTGTTCTATAAAAAGTGATACCTTCCAAGGCTGATTTGGCATAAAATTACAGTTAAATTTTGTAAATAATGTTTGAAAATCCAAATTTTTAGCATAATCTAGCAAATTTATACTAGTAGTTTCATATTTCGTATCATTAAAATATCCTTCTAAAACATCGTAAATTTGACTCTCTTTTATATTGTTAGATAAAATTTCTTTCATTTTTTTCTCTTGCAAATCCGTATTGTGATACGGAAGTGAACTATTATCTAAATAATCAAAAACAATAACGTCCGAGATTTTATTAACCCCCTCTCGATTTACCCTGCCTGCAGTCTGAATAATAGCACCAAAAGGTGCAAATTCACGAAATCCAACATCAAAGCCAAGATCAACTCCAGCCTCTATAAGTTGTGTTGAAATCAAAATAATCTTATCTTTATCATTGCGCAACTTCAATCTAATCTCATTAATCAACTCAATTCTATGAAGCGGAATTTGGTGAGTAGTCAAAAGATAAATATTTGCCTTATTTTCAATTTCTTTTTTTATCATTTCGTATAGTTTTTTAGCTTTAAAAATAGTATTAACAACACAAAGAACATTTCTATTTTTATTCTTTAAAATTTCATCTTTTAAATTTTCAAAATCACTCAAATTTGACTTATAAATAAGTTTATATCTATCTTGCTTTTGGCTATAAAATTCTGGCACAGAAAGCTCGGTAAAATTTTCAAGTTCAGCTTGAATATGCGGCATAGTAGCCGACATAATAATAAAATGAATGTTGTATCTCTTTGCAAACTCATTAAATGCAATAGAAATCGGCTTTAATAATACTCTAGGTATATTTTGTATCTCGTCTATTATTATAACGCTATCTCTAAGAGTTTCAAGCTTTAAATTATCCCTATTGTGATTCGAAAAAAATATATAAAATAATTGATTAAAAGTAGTCACGATAAAATTTTCTTGCCAAATATCTGCTAAAAATATTTTTTGCGAAAACTGTTCTTTTTCATCTTCCTCGCTGCAATTTATGGATTTTTGTGTATATTTTGTCAGATGATGATATTTTAAAACACTATCTTTACCTATCACATTTTCATATACATCATGTGTCTGGTCTATTATAGAAGTAAATGGAATAGCCGTTATTATGCGCCTTTTATTACCTTTTATTTTAGAAATTTCTAAAGCCAAACTAAGAGCTAAAAATGTCTTGCCGATACCGGTTGGGGCTTTGATTAAAAATTTGTCTTTTTCAGTATTGTTTTTAAAATTTTTAAAGATTACTTCTCTGGCTTTTGTTTTGTAATTATTCGCATCTTTTTTCTGCTTTTCATTTATTATTTGACTTATTTTATACAAATAAAAATCAATTTTTTCTTTACTTAAAATATCCACATTACTATATGGCTTAGAAAATATAGCTTCAAATTTATCTGCTAAAATTAATCGTGAATATCGCTTTTTAAAAATAAAAAAGTTGTCTAAATTTTGAAATTGCTTAAAATTTCTTTCTAACGCTAAAAAATATTTCATAAAACTACGAATATTAATATTTGCATCTATTTTAGCAATTTTACAAATATCTTGAGATGTCTGAACTTTTTGATTGATGCTATCTTTAAAATTAATTACAGACAGATAGCCTTTTATAAATTCTAGAATATCAGGTAGGTCGGAGTGATGCTTTAAAATACTAAAAAAATTAGCTAAGAAATTTATATTCTTGTTTTCTTTAGCAAAAAAATATATAAAAGCGCTTTCTAGCGTATGTGTTGTCTTTAGCTTCTCTCTTGCCTTTTTAAATTCTTCTTTAGATTCAAAATCTTTTGTCTCAAGACTAATGTATGTTTGAAATTTATCAGCAAGTTTAGCTATGTCGTGATAAGAACTTGTCTCGATATGATCTAAATCATCGCCAAAACTATTATTTATATTGCCGATATGCGAATTATATGGTTTTTTTGGATGAGAATTAAATTGATCGGAAATCTCCATTATACAAATCTGCAATGATAAATTTTATCGCCACAAGTTATTTTAAAAGCCTCAATATTTTTAGCTCTTATTTTATTGTTAGATAAAATCAAATTTTTACTTGCGATGGGCGATCTGTCGGCATCTAAAGCAGTAGCAAAACTTAAAGGCGAATATAAAACACTATCTTCAAAGTCTATATTTTTTATATCGCATTCCAATAAAAATGAGTCTATCCCGACCTCATCAAAATATAAATTTTCAAATTTATTTATTTCTAAGAACTCAAAATTACCGGCAAATTCACTATTGCCAAGATAAAATGAAAATTTACAAATTCTATTTTTAAGATTATGAATCGCTTCAGCCTCAAGCTCAAATTCATCAATAAAGATTATATACTTAGGGTTAATCAATAGCTCTCTGTTGATCGGCTTTTGAGGAGCTTTTATATCCCTAAGTCCATTTGCTATTTTTTCTATATTAAATTTAAGCAAATTATTAATATGAGTTTTTGTATTTTTAGTGTAATCGTTTATATAATTTTGCGAAAAAGTCTTTTTTATGATTGAATTTCCTAAAACTACACTGTATTTAAAACCTGAAAACTTACTATCATTTAAATAATCTTCTACTCCAAGCAAAGCCGCGAGCATTCCTGAAACGGCTGTCTTCGGCGGAATAGGCAAAGTAATATTTTGACTAATACCTAAAGGATCTTTAAAGCAAGCAAATTTTCCCCAAACTTTAAAAGCAAACATTATAATTCTTTAACCTCTAAATTGATGCTTATATTTTTAAAATTATCAATATATTGTCTTGCTGTTTCATCATAAAAAATCACAACTTTTTCTATCTTTTCACTCATATTTCTTAGAGAGTTTATTAAATTTGTAAAATTTAATTCACACTCATTAAAACTACGAAGCTGTTGCGAATTTTCATTATCAATTCTTACAAGCTCATCAAGTAATCCTATCATATAAGTATCTTTATAAATTACTCTAATAAGCATTCTAGGTTTTTGACCGACCTTACTTCTGGTATTTAGCAACTTTGTTCCTTGCCACATAGAATCAAGCATATCGGCAACATCATCTTCGCTAGCATTTGATTTTTTAGCATTTATAGAGTTTATTGTGCCATACATAGCGAAAAGCCCATAAGGTATATAGTTGTCTGTTCTAAAAGTCTTATTTTGGCTATTGTCCTTTCCAAAAGCGCCTGTTCCTTGGGATAAAATAGTCTCGGTTTCATTTAAAGACTTTGCCCACGAAAACTGCACCGCTCCGATGATTTGGATATTGCTTTTGGGCGCAACTCCACCAAAAAGTCTATTATCTATACAGCTTAGAAAAACTTCTTTATCATCTTTTAGCTTTAGTGCATTTTTAAGTTCTGCAAATCTAGTCTCCGCAGATTGTACCTGCTCTGCATTATTTACAAAAATAGTTCTTTCTTTTCTATTTTGGAGATCATCTCTGATTGTTCTTTTGACCCTGACATCACTTACTACAGCCTTTCTATCGCTTTCATCATATCTTGGCGCGTTATCATTTAGCATATCACCATTGGGATTTGTCATTTTCGCATCCCACAAAAATAAAATTTCACTATGTTTTGCTAACTCACTCATACTATTCTCCTTTTTTTATTTCTTTAGCTTCTCTTTTAAATTTTGCGTAATCATTAAAGCCTCTAATAAAGGCATATGAAATCTCTTGTTGAGATATTTTAGTATTTTTATCATAATTGAAATGTGTAGTAACAAGCTGGGACAAATTACTATCTTTAAAGTTACCAAGTCTTAACTTTCTTTCAAATTCATTTGCTTTATTAAAAATTTTCTTTAAATTAACCTCTATTATTTTTTGATTGGAAAGCCATTTTTCAAAAGTCTTATTTCCACCAGAAACTTCCGAATACAAAGAGTTATTAATTATACTTTTAGAGTAAGCACCTATTAAATAAGCTCCTTTAATTAATCCATTATCAAAATAATCTGGATGTAATTCCAATAAATTTTCAAAATATTCAGAAAAAAGTTCCATTTTTATCCTTTATCGCATCTATTTTTTTTAAAAACTCTAAAATTTTATCCTCATTTTCAACATATTTTCTTGGATATACTATCCAGTCTTTCACATCTTTTTTTTCAGAATTCATTCTTTTTTTATTTGCTGCATCAAATTCTCTAAAGTGCTCAAATCTCTTTAAAAGCTCTAAATAATCTATCTTTAAATAGCCCAAAAGCAGCTTTGCCAAATAAATTCTTTCCTGAAAAATTTTATTTTCCAATCCCTTTAAGCCATTACTGTTTTTAAACTGCTCAATATTTCTAAAATAATCTCTCAAATATGTGTATTTTATATTTTGATCTTCATTTTTCACTACGTATAAACTATCACTTATATAATTATCTTTCATTAAATTTGCCACTTGTCTTATTCTGCTAGGTATTATGTCTTCTAGTGTAGAAAATATCTGAACAGATAAATTTGTAGTATTAACTTTAGTAAACAGTATATCAAGTGTTAGGCTATCTATATTTATCACTTTTTCTACTTGATCTTCAAGTGACCAGATAAAACTCTCTTCTCTAGAAGCAAAGCTTTCTAAGTTATTTTTAGATTCTTTCAAAGAATATAACATATCATTGAAAACTTCTTCGTCAAAATTTAACATTGATGGAATTATTATATACTCCAGCCCTTTATAGTAAAATTTGAGATTATTTACAGCAAACATCCAACCTTTTTTTATGGCTTTTGCAGTATCTTTTGACATAGGCATTTTGTCTATCATTTGCACTTTAAAAATATCATCATAATTATCCATAGTAAAAAATTTTATATTTGGGCTGTACCCGCATAGTTCTTTTTTCCCACTGATAATATCTATCTGCTCTTTTAAAAAAGGTTTATCATTTTTATCTTTTATGTGAGGCTCTACAAACTCATCTATATAGTTTTTTAAAACCTCAGGCATAAGCTCATAAAAAGTCTTGCCATTTATTAATAAAACAAGAAAATAATCATTTTTTTGATATGACTTTAAATTAAGCTCATCAACTTTGTAGTTATCTATATAGTCAAATACAATTTTTGCTAAAGAAATATTTTTATCATTCGCATAAACCATAATAGAATTTTTTATAGTATGAGAGATAGCTTGAAATTTTTTATATAAGTCGCTTTCTTTCTGATACTCGTAATTTGGATATAGATAATATGAATTACTAGTACCTCCGATTTTTTTAGTAAAAAATGTTTTTAGATTATCTAAAGATGACTTAGAAATAATCGGTTTGTCTATTAATTTATCATCTTGTATTTTAAAATCAACAACCAAGGTTGTATATTCGCTCTCTTTAAAATTATGATTTTCAACCATATCCTTGGTTTTGTCATCATCTATTAAAATACCGATTTTATAAAGTTTATGCGCCAGTCCCATAAATTCATTATCCTGAAATATTTTAAAATAATTTTACATCTTTATATATTAAAAATATCTTATATTAATATATAATTTCAAAAGATATTATAAAATATGATATTATTACGAATGTAAAAGAAAATTTACTCTTTTAGAGTTTGAAACTATTAATATATAATTTGCTGAATTAATTTTCTTTTACAACCTCCAAAAATCCCGTTCCCACGCTCATGCATCCGCTTCCGACACCTGTATCAAGTATCAAATTTATCATCTCGCTACCAGCCTTTATTTCCCATATAGCCTGCCATGCACGCATTGGCGCATTATTATTACCATAATAAAATAAAACAGGCTTAGAAAGGTTTTGCCATTTTAAATTAAGCTCAAATTCGCCGTCATATTCATATCCTTTTATAGTATCAAATCTCTGCGATGCATTAGTTTTCATCATTTCAAGATGCCTTGAATCCTGAGGCTCAAGATAGATTTTATATCCCAAAAGCCCTTGTATAGCGCAAGCTACATAACCTTTTAACAAAACACTATTACTTTCTAGCTCATTAACTCTATGAGATGATATTGATATGTTAGTGTCCAGCAGATAAATTTCACCTAGCTTAAGACCGTTTTTTAAAATTTCCATGGCAATAAGCTCTTCAAATTTTGGCTCATGCGAAGTAAATCTTATCTGCAAATTTAAACCTCTCAAACTAAAATCAAAATTTGTTTTCTTAAATATTTTGCCTGTCTTTTTATGTCTATATCCGATATGCTCGCTTTCTGGCAAGTTGTGATATATGAAGCCTTGTATAAGCTCTGGCAAAATTTTTGCAACTTTAATATTTGTAGTGGAAAGTTTAGAATTTATAATAAGCATGCTTGGCCTTTTAAATTTTTAACGCTATAAATTATAGATTATATTAGATAAATTTTTAAATCATTAACTTTAAGTTGAGTTAAAATTTAACCCCCTTAGATATCATTTCATTGTCCGACAAGAAAAACCTCCTTTTTGTAACAACTCAAATACGCCCCTAAAATAAGGAGCGTATTTTTTCTCCTTAAACTTTTTCTGATATAATCTTTTAAAACATTAAAGGAAATAAATGCTAACACATATAGATGAAAAAAATCGTCCAAAAATGGTAGATGTAAGTGAAAAATCGATAACTACGAGAATAGCTGTAGCAAGTGGAATAATCAAAATGAGCGAAGCTGCATTCAATGCTATCAAAGAAAATACCGGCAAAAAGGGTCCTGTATTGCAAACAGCAGTAGTAGCGGCAATAACAGGAGCAAAAAAGACAAGCGAACTAATCCCGATGTGCCATCCTCTACTAATCAGCGGTATAGATTGCGATATAGTAGAAATCCCGGAAATTACCGCATTCAAACTCATAGTAAGCGTCAAGATAGACGGCAAAACAGGCGTGGAGATGGAAGCGCTAACCGGAGTTAGCATAGGCCTTTTAACTATTTACGACATGATAAAGGCTATAGATAAAACCATGCAGATAACAGACATAATGCTTGAAAGTAAAAGCGGAGGTAAAAGTGGCGAATATTTGCGAGCTAAATAAAGAGCCAAAGATAGAATATCCAAATTTTTGGGAGTATAAAGTAATTTTTGAAAAAGATCAAAATGCGCATAAAATCGTGCTTGATATTGTAGGTGACAGAGAGCATAAGCTGGTTGTCTCAAAATCAAGCAAAGAGGGCAAATATAAAAGCTACAATCTAAGTGTTATGGTCAATTCCAACGAGGAGCGCTTGGAGCTATTTTCGGCCTTAAGGCATGTTTCAAAATACGTATTATAGGAGATATTATGCAAAATAAAATTTTTTTACATACAATTGCGGAAAACAAAGACAATCCTCAAATTTTAGTTTTAATTAGAGAGCTTGCTTTCGATCTTGGCAAGAAAAAATTCAAAGATATCAAATGTCAAAAGGAGCTAAATCAAGAGCTTTTGCATACATTTTCAGATATGTGCCAAATATTAAAAAGTGAAAATTTACTAAATCCAAAAAGCATATCAAACCTTATAGATGGACTCATAGACGCTTCTACCGAATCAAAAGAGCAATTTTTATATAGGCTTATTTACGAAAAAGAGCAGGTAGAAAAACAAATTTTAAATCAAAAAAATGACATTAAAGATAGTATAAAAAGCTCTCTTGAAGCAGTCGAGGACTATATCCAAGACAGCGATTTTGAAAACAAAAACGAAATAATAGACAAGATAAATGATGCGATGTTTCTTGATTTTCAAATGCTTGAAATACTTAAAGAAACCACAGAAACAGCCTTTTTAACAACAATAGAAAAAGGCGAAGATGTAAGAGATACGAGCACAGAGATAGCTAAAAATATCGTTTACGGTGCAATTAATGAGGGAAATTTTACTAAACAAAGATTTTTGGAAATTTCAGGAAGCGTTATAGAGACGGCAACAGTAATAGCAAACGAGGATCATCTGTTTGCCAAAGATCTGATATATGGGGCTATAGTTGGTTCAAAAGACGGAATTACAAAATCTATTGAAAAATTTAAAGACGATATGAAATTTGCTCCGGATAGCCAAAATTTAGTAAATTCAGTTAAGGATTTAATAGGAATAGAAGAGGACTTTATCCAGATGCTAAAAGACCTCATGGCGCAGACGCAAGAGCCGTCAGCAAGCATAATAAACGATATTTTAGAAGACTCTCTTGATAGCTACTATGCGAAATTTAAACGTGTTCAAAATGAGCTAAGTGAACAGCTAAATATTAGACTGGAAGAGCTTAAGACAAATGAAAATATCAATAAATTTGTCAAAACAGCGACTATGAAATTTGAAGAGCTAAAACGCGAGCTTGATGAAAAAAGCGAGAAATTAAAAGAGAATTTTGATGCCAACAAAAAGCTTGAATCACTTAAAAAAGAGATAGATGAATTTGAGAAAAAGGCTGGCGAAAAGATGGAAAATTTAAGTAGCGATTTAGGAGAAAATTTAAAAAGCAAGTCAAAAGAACTTGGAGAGAAATTCTATAAAGCTGCTGAAAATTTCATAAAAAATACAAAAGAAAAAATAGGCATTAAAGATGATGACAAGAATGGGCTAAATTAATTAGCCCATGTCTTTAGATATTATAATTCTGCGGAAGCAAAGTAAAAAACAAAATTTATGGTATTACGAAGTCGTTTGGCTACTAACTGTGTTTAAACAGTTCACTTACATTGTGATTTTTGGATTCAATCTGAGGAATATCAAAAAATTTAGCTTTTTGAAAGCTCATAGAATTTGCAATTAAATTCGAAGGAAACATCTCAACTGCATTATTATATATCTCAACTGCCGAATTATACGCACGTCTAGCAGCTGAAATTTGCTCTTCTACATCATTTAAACTCTCTTGTAAATAGAGCACATTTTCATTTGCTTTTAGCTCAGGATATGCTTCAAACATAAGCTTAACGCTTGGCAGTAAATTTGAAATTTTAGCGTTTAAATCAAATTTTTCTTTTTGTGTCGTGGCATTTTTAGCCCTAGATCTAAGCTCGGTAATCTTTTCCAGAAGCTCTCTTTCATGAATCAAATATTGATTTGCAGCGGCTACTAAATTTGGAAGTAGATCATATCTACGCTTTAGCTGAGTATCAACACCGGCTTCGATATTTGCTACTTGATTTCGTTTAGCAACCAATGAGTTGTAAATACTTATTACATAAAATACCAAAAGTGCGATAAGTATTAAGAACCCTATGACAATTTCCATTATACATCCTTTAGAATATCTAATTTAAATTATAACAAAAAATACTTATATTTCATAAAGTAATAAAAAATAATAAAAATATATTTAATATATTCTAATCTTTGAATTTTAATATGTTTTATTTTAAAAGCCAAAAACATGCGTCAAAGAAAGGCTAAAAACACAATCTAAGACGCATAAATTTCAATTTTTACTCTTTGGATTTTGCCATTCTTCGCCTTACAGTCGGATCAAGATAGCGTTTGCGTACACGGATATTAATAGGAGTTACCTCAACAAGCTCATCCTCTTCAATCCACTCAAGCGCACGCTCAAGGCTTAGTTTTCTAGGAGGCACAAGCTTTATGGCATCATCGCTTCCGCTTGCACGCACGTTAGTTAAATTTTTGCCTTTGATAGGGTTTACATCAAGATCGTTTGGACGACTGTGCTCTCCAATTATCATTCCAACATAAACCTTTGTTTGAGGATCTACAAACATCACGCCCCTATCTTGTAAATTCCAAAGACTGTAAGCCAATGTTACTCCATTTTCCATAGAAACTAGTGCGCCATTGCTTCTTTGCTCCACACTTCCACTTAGCGGACGGAATTCCAAAAAGCTATGATTCATAATGCCTTCGCCTTTAGTGTCAGTCAAAAATTGACTTCTAAAGCCGATTAGTCCACGTGCAGGGATTTCAAATTCGATTCTGGTTTGTCCGTCGCCCGTTGGGTGCATAGAGACCATCTCGGCCTTTCTGCGTCCGAGTTTTTCGATAACTGTTCCACTAAATTCATCAGGCACATCTATCACAAGTAGCTCAAACGGCTCACATCTTATGCCGTTAATTTCTTTTACGATAACTTCGGGTCTGCCAAGACAAAATTCAAATCCTTCACGACGCATATTTTCAGCCAAAATCGTTATCTGAAGCTCGCCACGTCCACTAACTTTGAATTTACCCTCGCCTTGATTTTCGTATTTCATTGCGATATTTGTTTTCATCTCGCTAGATAGTCTCTCGTCAATCTTATTAGAAGTTACGTGTTTGCCCTCAGTGCCTGCTAGAGGACTATCGTTTACGCTAAATACCACGCTTAAAGTAGGCTCTTCTATGCGAAGCGGATCAAGTGGCATAGGAGAATTTGGATCCACTACACTATCTCCCACGTCAAGAGCGTCAAATCCTGCGATAGCTACGATATCGCCCACTTGAGCCTCGTCTGTATCGCGTCTTTCAAGTCCTAAAAATCCTATTAACTTTGAAATCCTGCCGGTAGATTTTGTGCCGTCAGCCTTAACCAGCATAACATTTTGATTTTTAGAAATTTTGCCGTTAAATATACGCGCAATGCCTATTTTGCCGACATAGTTGTCGTAATCAAGTGTAAAAACTTGGAGTTGAAGAGGATTTTTTATATCGCCTGTCGGGGCTGGAACGTGAGATAAAATAGTTTCAAAAAGCGGCTCCATATTAATATTTTCATCGCTTAAATTTAACTTTGCATATCCGCTTCTAGCAGCAGCATACACTACAGGAAATTCAAGCTGCTCATCATTTGCTTCAAGCGCTACAAAAAGATCAAAAATTTCATTTACTACGCGGTCTGGATCGCCTGCAGGCTTATCTATCTTATTTACTACAACTATCGGTCTAAGCCCTAGAGACAAGGCCTTTTTTACCACAAATTTAGTCTGAGGCATAACGCCTTCTTGCGCATCTACGAGCAAAAGCACACCATCAACCATCTTTAGTACACGCTCAACTTCTCCTCCAAAGTCAGCGTGACCCGGAGTGTCGATAATATTTATCTTAGAGCCTTTATATCTTATGGCTGTATTTTTTGAAAGTATTGTAATTCCACGCTCTCTTTCAATATCATTACTATCCATCACACGCTCGCCTACACTTTGATGCTCACCAAACGTACCAGACTGCTTTAAAAGCTCATCCACCATAGTTGTTTTGCCGTGATCAACGTGAGCTATAACAGCGATATTTCGTATATTTTCCAAAGCCTAATCTCCAATCTGTTTTCATCTAATAAGAGTCAATTTTATCTAAAAAATACTAAAATTTTGTTTTATTGCCTTAGATATCAATTCTAAATTGATACAAGGCTAGACCAAACTTATAGCATAAAAACATACGCTATGACTATTCTTTACAATACTAAAATCAATTTTGGAATAAATTTTGCATATGTTTTAGAAGTTAAAATCTAAAGGGAATAATTATGCAAGCAGCAGGAAATAATATCCTATCCTTTGACGCTAGTATAAAGGGAGGCATCAAGCAACAAACAAACGCTAGCCAAAATAGCGAAGACAATGGTGAATTTTTATCTATGGTTCTTGAGGCTGCGGCCAATAAGGGCGAAAATTTAAGCGAAAAAGACCTAAAGGATATAGCAAATTCTGTAAATATGTCCGTTCAAAAAAAGACTCAAACCAAACAGAATAAAGAGATTATAAACGCAAAAGAAATTTTAGGAGAAGATACGGCTTCAGAGCTTTTTGAAAACGCTACTTTTATGCAACTTTTGCAAATACTTGAGATGTTAAATGGTGGAGAAAAAATAAGTAAATTTCCAAATTTTAGCACTCAGCTTGCAAAGGTTTTATCTGTCGAAAGCAATATAAATGAGCTAAAAAACGCTAAAAATATAAAAGAGCTTATACATATAGCCAAAAAGCTAAATTTAGGGCTTGAAAAGATAACTGTCACAAAAGAACAGGTTAACGAATTAAATGCAAAATTTCCAAATTTGGCAAAAAACAGCTTTTTTACTCCGATAATTCCTCAAAAGCAACTATTCAATGCGGAGCTAAAAGCAAAAGTAGAGGATACAATTGAGCTTACAAAAAATATTGATGAACCGATAAAACTAAATAAATTGTTGCAAGATATTTCTAAAGATATAAACAAAAGTGTTCAGCCACAAAATCAAACTTCAAATGAAAATTTGGCTAAAAACGTAGCCTCAAATGAAACTATAAAAGAGGCGGTCTCTCAAAATGTCCAAAAAGAGCTTGTAAAAACAGATTTTATTAAAAATGAAAATTTAAAAGTAGATGAGAAAAATTTAAACTCAAGCAAGATAAATTTACAAACCCTGCTCTATCCTGAAAAAGAGCAGAGTGATACTAGCGGCGAGCAAGGCAGCTCAAATAGCGAAAGCGAGCTAAATTCCATGGTGCGCGAGATCATGCAAAATGCCAGAAGTCAGAGTAAAAATCTACAGCTTGTAAGGCAGACCTTTGATAACTTTAATACCACTCTAAAAGAGCAGGTAGAGGCCTATAAATCACCGTTTATGAGGTTTAATATCACACTTAATCCACTAAATTTAGGCGAGGTTGAGATAACGATGGTAAATCGCGGAAACAATCTGCATATAAACTTTAACTCTACAACCCAGACTATGAATCTATTTTTGCAAAATCAGGCGGAATTTAAAGCTAGTCTAGTTAATATGGGCTTTACGGAGCTTGAGATGAATTTCAGCGATCAAAACCATAAAAAAGAGCAAGGCAATAGAGCATACAAAGGGTCAAATTTTGACAGCAACGAAGATATGGAAATATCGGAACAGCCTTTGCTTGAAATCGTATTGCCAAGATATATATAAAGGATAGAAAATGGCTATAAACACAAATAATAAGATACCTACAAACGAATTTACCGTTGATAAACTAAAGGCGAAAAAAGAGGCTGAGGCTCTAGCCAAAGCTGATGGCACAAATCCTGGAGCACAGCTTGATAAGGATGCTTTTATGAAACTTTTATTAACCGAACTTCAATACCAAGACCCTACAAGTCCAATGGATAGTGAAAAGATGCTAACTCAAACATCGCAACTTGCCACTCTTGAAACACAAGAGAATACAAACCAGATGATGAAAAAGCTAGCCGAGCAGCTAAAGGCTAGCACCAGTATGTATGCGGTTTCAGCTCTTGGCAAGATGGCTACTTTAGGAGAAAGCTCTATCATCAAAGAAGATGGCATGTCTACTATAACTTCAATGGCTTTTTTAGAAGCAGACGGAAAAACAGGAACTATAAAAATAAAAAACACAGACGGACAAATCATCAGAAAGATAGAATTTGGCAATGCCAAAGCTGGTATTATGGAGTTTGAATGGGACGGTAAGGATCAATCCGGCAACGAAGTAAAAGCCGGAGTTTATGGAGTGGAGATAAGTTATCAGGATAAAAATGGCAAAGAACACAATTCTAGCATAGGAAAGTATCCTGTAGAGGGAATAAAATTTGTGAACGGAGAGGCTCAGATAAAGGTCGGCGGCCTATATGTAGCAATGGATAAGATTAGAGAATTTACAGAGCCAACTAAAAAAGAGGGATAAGTCATGATAAGAGGTTTTTATAACGGGGTAAGCGGAGTTAAAACTCATAGCTTTGGCATGGACGTATGGGCAACCAATATCTCTAATATAAATAACGTAGGTTTTACTGCTTCTATTCCGGAGTTTAAAAGCATATTTTATCAAAGTGTCGCCAATGCAGGAAATAATCCAACAACAGATCAGGTGGGACTTGGTTCTACAGGCGCTACGACGGCTCTTAGCTTTTACAAACAAGGCTCAATGATGCCTACGGATAATAAACTTGATATGGCTATACAAGGTGAAGGATTTTTCGGGGTTTTGGATAGCAATGGAGAGACATACTACACAAGAGCCGGTTCGTTCGGCGTAGACAAAGAGGGATATTTGGTAGATAACGAGGGAAGATATGTAATGGGTACTCAAAATACCCTCTCAAAAGCCACTCCAAGCAAAAACGCTCTACAAATTTTCGGTAAGACAAATTCAGTAACACCATATCTTGACGCCTACACCTTAAGTGAACTTGGAGATCTTGATTTAGGAGATGTAAGCTCTCAAGGCAGGATAAAGCTTCCTGACTTCTTATACCTGCCAGCTAAAGCCACTACAAGCGTATCCTATAAAGGAAATCTGAATTCAGAAAGTATAAAAGAGCAAGTAGAGGTCGCAATAGATGAAAAAAGCTATACAAGCAATTTAGATGAAGCTAATAAAAGAATAAATTTAAGCGGACAAATAACTCCAAATGAAACCATATTTGAACCAAAAGAAGGAAATATGGTAAGAGTAAATTTAACTGATGCAAACGGAGTTAAAACAACGCTAATAAGCGCGATTGACAAAGACGGAAACTGGAAGATAGATGAGCTTTTGCCATCAACTTTTGATCTAACTAAACCACTTAACATATCGGCCACTCTTACTACAATACAAGAAAAGGCAAATAAAGAGAAATTTGTAACAGAACTATATGCTGAAAATGGAGATAAAAATATCCTTACGATAGATTTTACAAAACGACTTCCAGTAACCGGGAATTCAACTATATGGGATGCAGTAGCTACAGTAACAGCGCCTGATAAGAGTGTGATTTCAAGCTCTAAAGGCAAATTAACCTTTGGCGACAAAGGAACTTTAATAGAAAATACACTGGGTGAAATACAAAATGGACAAACACCTCTAAAAATAGACTTTGGCTCACAAACTCCTGCGGGATATTTAGGATTCACAAGCACTCCAAACCCAAAAACCATATCAGTAACAAAAGATGGCACAATGGAGGGAATTATAAAAGAGTATTACACAAATAGCAGTGGAAATATTCTAGCAAACTTTAACAATGGTAAAGCATTTTCAGTAGCCAAACTAGCCTTATATCACTTCCAAAACGATCAAGGGCTTACTAAACTAGGAGATAATGTCTATGCAAAAAGCGCGAACTCTGGAGATGCTATATTTTATAAAGATGCTGAAGGAAAGACAACTTACGGCTCAAAAATAGCAAGCAACATGCTTGAAATGTCAAATGTCAATCTAGGTCAAGCCCTAACAGAGATAATAGCCATACAAAAAGCCTATGATGCAAACGCAAAAAGCATAACCACAAGCGATGAGTTAATAAAAACTGCGATAAATTTAAAACGATAATATAATATTAATAAAGTAGGTTTTAAAAACTTTTAGATAAAATTCATTTATACTCAATTATTATATATTTAAGGCAAAATTTATGAATAGAAAAAGAATTTATAATCCAAATTCCAATGAAACATTGACAGATAGACGCGTATTTAACGGAAATCCGCACGGTATTTTAAACTTTACAAAGGCAAAATACCAATGGGCGCTTAAGCTTTGGGATCTGATGGAAGCGAACACATGGTTTCCAAAAGAAGTCGATACGACAGACGATGTACGCGACTATGCACACAATCTAACGCAGGCTGAAAAGAGAATGTATGATCTAGTATGGAGTCAGCTCATCTCTATGGACAGCTTTCAGACAAATAACTTAGCCGATAATATAAACCCGTATATAACAGCACCTGAAATTAACGCTTGCTTAGCTCGCCAAGCTTACGAGGAGGCGAATCACTCTAAAAGTTATGCGGTTATGGTAGAGGCAATTTGCGATAACACGGATCTCATCTACGAAATGGAAAAATATGACGACGTTTTACGCGAGAAAAACGACTATATCTCAAGCGTTTATGAAGAGCTTGCAGGAGAAGTTACAGATGAAAAACTTCTACTTGCAATGGTGGCAAATCAAATTTTAGAGGGAATTTATTTTTATAGCGGATTTACGGCAATCTATGCTCTAGCAAGAGCGGGTAAGATGCTAGGCTCTGCTCAGATGATACGCTTCATTCAAAGAGATGAGATAACTCACCTTTTACTATTTCAAAATATGATAAATTCTGTTAGAAAAGAGAGGCCCGATCTATTTACTGCTGAAATAGAAACTAAAATTTATGAAATGTTCAAAAAGGCCGGCGAGCTTGAGATAAAATGGGGAAAATACATCACTCAAAATCAGATCATGGGCTTTACAGACGATATCATTGAAGAATATATCCACTATCTTATAGACCAGCGCCTTGTGGCTATAGGTCTAAATAGAATATACAATGCCAAACACCCTATAAAATGGGTCGATGACTTTGCTCAATTTAATGATCAAAAGGCGAATTTCTTCGAAAGTAAAGTCACAAACTACTCAAAAGGAAGCTTAAGCTTTGACGATTTCTAACGAAGGCTTAAATTTACTTCCGGTATCTCTACAAACAAAAAATATCAAGGAGCGCATAGAAGAACTGCTAAATTTTATAAAAGACGCTCCTGATAACTCGGTAATATCATCAAGTGAACTTTGTATAAGTGGCTATGATGTTAAAGAACTTGATAAAAATTTTAATGAAAATTTGATCAAAGATTTGCAAAAAGCACTTGGGAAAAATAAATTTCTTACTTTTACATATCTAGCCAACGAAGACAAAATTTCAGGCGATTTAAATCAAAAACTATACAATCAATTTACTTTTTTAAGCCAAGATGAAATTATTTATACTCAGCCTAAGTGCAAGCTTTTTAAACCAAATTTAGAGGATAAAAAATTTGACAAAGGAAATGAAAGGACTATAGAGTCTTTTAATTTTCAGGGCATAAAATTTGGCGCATTAATATGCTTTGAACTTAGATTTAGCGAATTATGGGCTAAGCTAAAAGGGTGCGAGATAATATTCGTGCCAGCAATGTGGGGCAAAGAGCGCAAAGATGCTTACATAAGCCTTTGCAAAGCACTTGCTATTGCAAATAACTGCTTTGTGGTAGCCTCAAGCTCGCTTGATCTTAAATTTGCTGGCGTTTTTATGCCAAATGGAAAATTAAAAAGCAAAGCAAAATTTGATAGAAATTTAATCGTAAAAATAAAAGAAAATTTAGGAATTTTATAGAAAATGACACCTTTAGAAAAATCAAAATGTACTAATATGGCAGACGAAATTGCCGATAATGTCAATCTTTCTCCAAAACTATACAAGGCTATTTGCGAAACTCCGCGCGAGATATTTGCTCCTGTTAGAACGCACGCATACAGGCTGGATGCACAACCAATAAGCGGTAATCAATGGATAAGCTCTCCGCTTACGGTAGCTAAAATGACTCTAGCGCTTGAAGTAGAAAATGCCGATAATGTACTAGAGGTAGGTTGTGGAAGCGGATATCAAGCAGCCATATTGGCCCATCTAGCCCATAGAGTTTTTAGCGTAGAGCGCATAGAAAAGCTTGCACTGGAGGCAAAGGCACGCTTTGAAAAGATTAAAATTCGCAATATCCATGTCAGATATGATGACGGAAATAACGGCTGGAAGAGTTACGCGCCATATGATAGGATAATGCTCTCGGCAGCAACCGACGAGGTGCCACAAAATTTATTTAATCAGCTAAAAAATGGTGGTATTTTGGTAGCGCCGGTAAAGAAAAACGGCAAACAGTATATAGTAAAATTTCAAAAAGATACAAACGGAAATATCAAAGAGAGCGTATTTGACGAGTGTCTATTTGTTCCGCTTTTAAGCGGTAGGGAGTAAGATATGAAATGGGGAATATTTTGTCTATTTGAAAATTTTGAAAAAACTATCAAAAGGCAATTTCAGAGCAGATAAATTTAGTCAAACATGCTGAAAAAATAGGTCTAGATGAGGCTTGGTTCGCAGAGCATCATTTTAATGACTTTAGTCTATGCCCTTCACCATCACTACTGCTTGCTAACGCTATTGCTCAGACAACTAAAATTCGCCTGGGCATGGCTGGTTTCTTGGCACCATTTTATGATACCATAAGGCTTAGCGAGGAGGTGGCAACTCTAGATATTTTAAGCGAGGGTCGGATAAATTTAGGTCTTGCCAAAGGAGCTTTTGCACCTGATTCTAAGCATTTTAAAACAATCACTGAAAATCTAAGACCAAAACTAATAGAGTGTGCCGAGGCTGTAAATTTGCTTTTAAATTCAAAGGGTCCGGCTAGCTTTAACGGTGATTTCATAAATTTTTCGGAGGTGGATATAGAGCCAAAACCATTACAAAATAAAATTCCAACCTATATAGCTACTTTTGCCTCAAAAGAAACAATTTATTTTGCAGCTAATAGAGGATGGGGACTAATGCTATCTCAAGGAATAGATCTTGATGAGTGTCAAAGCGTAGTGAATAGATATAAAGAGATTGCAGGATTTGATCCTGAGGTTGTGTTACTTAGGACATTTTATACAGCTGACACCGACGAGGAAGCTAATAAAAGAGCGATTCCTGCGATAGATCATTTTGTAAAATCTATGCGTGCAGCATCTTCTTTTAATAAATCCCCTAATTTCGACAGATCAAAATACGAAGATGTTATCAAGGAGAGAGATTACTTCTTTGACGGAGAAAAATTCTTTAAAAATGGGATAATAGGAGATCCGCAAACCTGCATAAAAAAATCTCTTGAGATTAAAAAATAATAAAAAATGTCCATATAGCACTTAAACCGCTAGGAGCAAGTGAGGCCGAAAATATAAGACAACCAGATGAATTTGTAAATAAAATACGCGCTCAAGTAGATAACGAAAATATATAAACAAAAAGGTAAAATTTTTAAATTTTACCTTTTACAATCAGATTTCTTAAACTCAAATTCTGTGAATTTTTTATCGGCTAAATTATATCTCCAAATTATACTGCTTGTAAGCTCATGAAGCTCCGCTAATGAATCACAATAAAGACTCTTAAGCACTCTATGTTGAATATTTTTAAAAATAGGAATTTGGGTTTTATCAAATTTATCAAACTTAATTCCCTCTGTATTGTTTAATTCATTAATAAAAACAATATTCCCGCTCTCGCAAATAGCGCGAGTAAAAGTGGTTAGATGATCTATTTTTTGAGGAGTATTTTTATTTAATATCTTTATAAGCTCTTTCATCTGTCCACTTTCGCAAGATGCAAATAAATTGGAAATACTCAAAAATATAGCAGATAAAACAAAAATATATTTTTTAATCTCTTATCCTTTATTAAATTTACTTAATCTAAACAATCTCTTTTACTAAAAGCTGAGGTGTCACAAGCCCTCTAAAAGAATTTTTGGATATGGATACCACTATATCGATATTATCACCTATATGGGGGTGTCTGGTAAAGTTAAAAAACAATGCCTCAAGACATTTGTTATCTTTTTGCAATATAAGCTTAAGGTGATTTTGCTCTCTACCTATTAGCTTATGATTTTTTACTAAAACTCCATTTAGTCTAAATAAAGGACGAGGATTTTTTTGTCCGTAAGGCTCAAAATACTCTAAAATTTCAAGCAACTCGAAATCAATCTCGTTTGCATCTATCTCACCTAAAAGTTCATCAGAATTTATAAATTCATGTATATCCATCAAAAAACAAGTTTGATTTATAGCCATTTTAAAAGCTTCTAGATTATTTGGATCTATAACGATACCTGCTGCACCTTTGTGACCGCCATATCCGTCAAGCAAGTTCTCGTGCTGAGCTATTAAAGATAAAATATCGAGCTTTCCGACACTTCTTGCACTACCCTTTGCACGATTTTCATCTATGCTAAATACTATAGCAGGTCTTTTAAAGTGCTTAGCAAGACGACTTGCGACGATACCTATAACACCCTCATGCCAATCCTTACCCCATGTTACTATGATGCGGTCCTCATGGCTAACATCCTTTAGAGAACTCTCATAGAGTGTGCGCTCCTCCTCTTTTCTAGAATTATTAAATTCAACTATCATGTCAAGATAATCATTTGCCTTATCTATGTTTTTTGTATGCAAAAAATTAAAAGAATTTATCGCATCATCCATTCTACCTGATGCATTTATAAGCGGAGCTATTAAAAAACTTATATCATCGCACTCAAATTTCTCTTTCCCGTAAAATTGCTTAATAGCGGTAAATGCGGCACGATCAGAGCTATTTAATTTATTAACTCCAAGACGCACAAGCATACGGTTCATATCCCTAAGCTCCATCATATCAGCAATTATCGCGATAGCTAAAAGATCTAAAAATTTGGCCATATCATACTCTATTTTTAACACATCTTTTAGCGCACCTACCATATACCAAGCCACTTGCGCACCGCAAATTTCTATATTAGGGAAGGTGCAATCCTTCTGCTTTGGATTAATTATCGCATAAGCCTCAGGTAAAACCTCAGGCGGCATATGATGATCTGTTATAATAAGATCGATTCCACGTTTTTTACAAATTTCAGCAGCTTCATTTGCCGATATTCCGTTATCTACTGTAATAATAAGATTTACGTCTTTTAGTTCTTCGACAATTTGACCGTTTAATCCATATCCGTCGCTAAATCGATTTGGAATACGCACAAAATAATCGCTTACTCCTAAATCATCGAAAAACTCGGCCATTATTACACTAGAAACTACACCATCCACATCATAGTCACCCACTATGACAATTTTCTCTCTATTTTCAATCGCCTCTTTTATGCGATTTGCGCCCTTGTAAATATCTTTAAGCATGCAGGGCATGGGAATTTCTGAAAGCCTTTTGTGCAAATCCTTGCTAAATCTTTGATTCAGTAATTCCCTAATATCACTCTTACTCAACATGATTTTTTATTGACGCATCAATAAAACTTAAAATCACGGGATTTGGTTTTACAAGGCGAGATGTAAACTCCGGGTGAAACTGTACGCCTAAAAACCATGGATGCGAGTTTAGTTCTATAGCCTCTATTAGCCCCTCGCTCTCACCACTTACTATCATTCCAGCACCTTCAAACTCCGCCCTATATTTAGGATTTGCCTCGTAGCGATGTCGATGACGCTCTTTTACTTGTTTTGAGCCTGAATAAATTTTACTCAAAAGCGAATTTGGCTTAATATCGCAAGTATAAGCCCCAAGCCTCATAGTGCCGCCTATTGGGGTCTGATAGGTCCTAATCTGCTTTTCTCCATTTGCATCGATAAAGCTATCGATAAGGTAGATTATAGGATTTGTACACTCTTGATTAAATTCGACCGAATTTGCATCTTCTAAATGAAGCACGTTTTTAGCAAATTCTATCATTGCAAGCTGCATGCCAAGGCAAATTCCAAGGTATGGAATTTTATGCTCGCGAGCAAATTTAATAGCCTCTATCTTGCCGCTTATACCGCGTTCGCCAAATCCTCCGGCAACCAATACTCCATCGACATCCCTTAATAGCTCATCGACATTTTCAGACTCTATTTTTTCGCTATCTATCCATTTTAAATTTACTCTAGTGTCTAAATTTGCACCCGCATGGATAATGCTCTCGGTAAGACTCTTATAACTCTCTTTAAGATCTACATATTTGCCCACAAAGGCTATAGTAGTCTCTTTGGTAGGTGCTATTATTCGCTTTACCAAACTATCCCATGTCTCCATATTGACTCTTAGGTCTCCAAGCTCTAAAAGTTCGGCAATCGGAGTTAAAATATCTTGCTTTAAAAACGCTAATGGTACCTGATATATACTAAGCGCATCAAGACTTTCTATGACACAATTTCTCTCGACCCCGCAGCTTGAAGCAATTTTGTCTTTAAGATCACGATTTAAAGGCTGCTCGCTTCTGCAAATTATCATATCAGGACTTATTCCTATACGCCTTAGCTCTCCTACGCTATGCTGAGTAGGTTTGGTTTTAAGCTCTCCCGCAACTTTAATAAAAGGCACAAGAGTTAGATGAATATTCATCGCATTCTTTCTGCCCGCTTCTATACGTAGAGCTCGAATCGCCTCTAAAAAAGGTAGTCCTTCTATATCTCCTACGGTTCCGCCGATCTCTACTATTAAGATATCTTGTCCTCTGCCAGCCTTTTTGATACGTTCTACAATTTCACCCACGATATGAGGGATGACTTGAATAGTTTTGCCCTTATAATCGCCTCTGCGCTCTTTTTCGATAACCGAGCTATATACTCTACCGGTAGTAAAGCTATTATCCTGACTAAGACTCTTATCCAAAAATCTCTCATAATGGCCCAGATCAAGATCGGTCTCTGCACCGTCATCAGTTACGAAAACCTCTCCATGCTCAAGAGGGCTCATAGTGCCGGGATCTACGTTGATATAAGGATCCGCTTTGAGCATACTTACTTTTAATCCCGTATTTTTAAGCAAGGTTGCAATACTTGCCGCCGCAATACCCTTTCCAAGAGAACTCAAAACGCCACCAGTTATAAAAATATACTTGGTTTGAGAATCTTGAGCTTTTTTATTTACCTCATCCATTAAATTTCCTCTAAATTTTTATTTTAATGACAAATTATAGCTTTTTAAAATTTATAATTGGTTGAGAGCTTATAATTTGATTTTGAATTAAAATTTAAAATTATTTTTTAAGTTAATTTATTATAGAATCTAATATTATGATTAAAAAATACCTTAAAAACATATCCGAACTATATATAGAAGGCTTTAGGAATATGAGGCTTGGCAAGAGTTTATGGCTTCTTATAGCGATAAAACTTGTAATAATGTTTGGGATACTTAAAGTCTTTATCTTTGATGAAAATTTAAATACAAAATTTAATACAAACGAAGAAAAGGCTGACTTCGTTATATTAAATTTAACAAAGGAATAAAATGTCCGAATTAGCATCTGTCGATTGGTCTAGAGCGCAGTTTGCATTAACCGCTATCTATCACTTCCTGTTCGTTCCTCTGACATTAGGACTTAGCTTTATCATAGCTATTATGGAGAGTATTTATGTCAAAACCGGAAATGAGCAGTGGAAACATATAACTAAATTTTGGCTTAAACTTTTTGCAATAAATTTTGCAATAGGTGTTGCGACTGGTATCATCATGGAGTTTGAATTCGGTACAAACTGGGCGAACTATAGCTGGTTCGTAGGCGATATATTCGGTGCACCGCTTGCTATAGAAGGACTTTTGGCATTCTTCCTTGAAAGTACATTTTTTGCGGTTATGTTCTTTGGCTGGGATAAAGTTAGCAAAAAATTTCACCTAATCTCAACATGGCTTGTGGCTATAGGATCAAATTTAAGCGCACTTTGGATTTTGATAGCAAACGGCTGGATGCAGTATCCAATAGGTATGAAATTTAATCCGGACACCGCAAGAATGGAGATGCAAAACTTCTTTGAAGTGGCATTAAGTCCTGTTGGAATTATTAAATTTTTACACACAGTAACAAGCGGATATGTTATCTCGGCTCTATTTGTGATAGGAATTTCAGCCTGGTTTATCCTAAAAGGAAGACATATTATAATGGCTAAAAAAAGCATGATAGTAGCAGCGAGCTTTGGCCTTGTAACTTCTTTATTCTTGCTATTTAGCGGTGACGAGAGCGGATTTCAAGTAACCAGAACTCAACCGATGAAGCTTGCGGCCATGGAAGGACTTTACGAGGGAGATAGCAGACAAGGACTTGTGATGTTTGGCGTACTTAAACCGGATAAAAAGCATGGAGATGGACAAGGTTCTTTTATGTTTGATATAGAGATACCTTATCTGCTCTCACTTATAGGGAAAAGAGATATAAACGCTTTTATTCCCGGTATTGACGACTTAGTTTTTGGAAATGAAAAGCGTAATATAGAGAGCGTAAGTAGCAAGATGGCAAAGGGTAAGATCGCCGTAGACGCACTAAGAACATATCAAGAGGCTAAAAAGACAGGTGATAAAGAAGCTATGGCGAAAGCGCAAAATCTTCTTGAAACCAATATGAATTTCTTAGGTTACGGATATCTAGAAAAACCGACAGACGCTGTGCCTCCTGTGGCATTGACCTTTTACAGCTTTAGAATTATGGTTATGCTTGGAACATATTTCATAGCTCTATTTTTCGTAGTTATGTATCTATGCATGGCAAATAATATCGAAAGCTTTAAAAAGCTCCTTTGGATATGCGTGTGGACTATTCCTCTTGGGTATATCGCAGCAGAAGCTGGATGGATAGTAGCCGAAGTCGGGCGTCAACCGTGGGCTATACAAGATCTGATGACGGTAGGCGTAGGTGCTACAAATTTAGGTAGTGTAAATGTCAAAATCTCATTTACGCTATTTGCGATACTTTTCACGGCACTATTGATAGCCGAGATAAAAATAATGTTAAAACAAATAAAGATAGGATTTGAAAGCCATGCTTAGTTTATCACACGAAATACTTCAAATTTATTGGTGGGTTATAGTTAGCTTGCTAGGCGGGCTTTTGGTGTTTATGATGTTTGTTCAGGGCGGGCAAACACTTATATTTGGATTACCAAAGAGCGAAATAGAAAAAGACATGATAATAAATTCCGTGGGTCGCAAATGGGAGCTTACATTTACTACCCTTGTCATGTTCGGAGGAGCATGCTTTGCTGCATTTCCACTTTTTTATGCTACTAGCTTTGGTGGGGCGTATTGGGTGTGGCTGGCAATTTTATTTTGCTTTATTTTGCAAGCCGTTAGTTACGAGTATAGAAAAAAACCGGACAATTTTTTAGGTCAAAAAACTTATGAAATTTTTCTTTATATAAACGGCTCGCTTGGAGTTATTTTAATAGGAATGGCCGTTAGTACATTTTTTTCAGGAAGCGACTTTGCACTAGGCGAGCATAACTTCGTGGAGTGGAAAACTCCATATAGAGGTCTTGAGGCACTTGCCAATCCCCTACTCTATCCCCTTGGAATTGCGATGTTTTTCCTATCTCGCGTAGGCGGGGCTTTATATCTAATCAATAATATCTCGGATGAAAATTTTAGAGCAAAAGCCAGAAAAGCTGTTCTAAAAAATACTATTTTGTTCCTACCATTTTTCTTAATGTTTATAATCTGGATATTTACAAAAACAGGCTTTGAATATGATGCAGAGGGAGTAGTAAGTTTGGTAGGCTTTAAATATGCGCTAAATTTAGTAAAAATGCCAATCGTTACTCTTATAATATTAGTCGGGCTTGGACTTGTGCTGTATGGAATTTACAAAGGTGCATTTACTAAAAGCACTTACGGAGTAGTTCCTTACGGAGTCGGAGTCGTTTTTGTAGTAATGGGGCTATTTTTGATAGCGGGGTTAAATAATACGGCCTTTTATCCGTCTTTTTCAAATTTGCAAAGCTCGCTAACTATAAAGAATGCAAGCTCTAGCCACTACACTCTTGGAGTGATGGCTTACGTAAGTCTTATTGTGCCATTTGTATTGGCATATATCTTTGTGGTTTGGAGAGCTATAGATAGTCGCAAAATCACTCAAGATGAGATCAAAAACGATCACCACGCATACTAAGGAACAAATATGACAACTGCAATTATTTTCTTTTTTCTTTGGATACTTGCTCTTTTTTTGAGCTACAAATTCGTACTTTTAAATGTAAATCAGGTTGAAAAATACCCTGAAAGATACTTTGAAAATTTAGAAGAAGAAAAGAAGAGCAATTAAAATAATATCTTATAATCAAATTTATAGGCGTTAAGTTTCGCCTATAAATTTTAACTAACAAATGCTAATTTACAAACACCCCTCTTTAATACCTAGCTTACAAGCTCTATCGAAGTATGCAGCGGCCTCTACGCTTATTTGACCCCTAAAATCCTTTGGCATCAAGGCTATGCCCATATACATGCAAGAAACGCCGTTTCCATTCTCGCAAGTAGCCTTTAGATACGGCTTGGCTTTTTCATAATCTTTATTTTTGAAGTAAAATTCCCCAAGCACCACACAGCCATTTACATCGCCATTCTCGCAGCCTTTGTTGACATAAGATACTCCAAGATTCATATCGGCGCTCACACCACGCCCAGAGATATAAATAAGACCTAAATTTGTACAAGCTTGAGCATCTAGCTTTTCACAAGCCTTTTCATAATACTTCATAGCCTCTTGATAATTAGCCTCACCAAGAACTCCATCATCATTAAGCATTCCTGCAAGAGTACAAAATTTCGTCTCTCCCTTATCGCACCAACTCTTAGCTATCTCGTAAGCAGATTTATAATCTTGTTTTGTTCCTTTCCCAGACATATAAAATGTAGCCAGACTCTCACACTGTTTTACATCTCCGCCTTCACAGGATTTTTTAACTATATTAAACTGCTCAGCAGAGACTTGCATATTTATCGCCTCTTTTTTGTCATCATACTCTTTCATTCTTTCGCAAGCACCCTGATGCCCCATTTCGCAAGCTTTTTTATAAAATTTATTAGACAGCATATAATCTCCGGTAAATGCCGCCTTGCTACCCTCTTCAAAACAACTATTTGCATCAATACATTCATCTGCTAAAAGAACTGCTAAAAAGCTTAAAAATACTATGATTTTTTTCATATATAACTCCGAAATTTAAGCTTCCAAAATCGCGCCACTGCTCGCATTTGTCACAAGCTTGCGATATTGTCTTAGCCAGCGAGAATTTAGCTCCTTTTCAAGCGGCGTAAATTTCGCCTTGCGAGCTGAAATTTCAGCCTCATCTAAGCGCACATTTATACTATAAGTATCGACATCTATATCGATTATGTCGCCATCTTCAAGCAGTCCTATCATACCGCCTTCAGCCGCTTCGGGGCTTACGTGTCCGATACTTAATCCTCTTGTCGCACCGCTAAAGCGTCCGTCAGTTATCAGCGCCACATCCGCACCAAGTCCGCGACCCATGATTAGGCTAGTAGGGCTTAGCATCTCTTGCATTCCGGGACCTCCGCGCGGACCTTCATAGCGGATAACTACCACGTCGCCCTTGTTTACCTTGCCGCTTGAAATTCCCTCTATCGCCTCATCTTGAGAGTTAAAGCAGACCGCTTTACCGCTAAATTTACGCTCTCCCACGATGCCTGCAGTCTTGATGACACATCCTTGCTCGGCTAAATTTCCAAACAAAATCGCCAGTCCGCCAACCTGCGAATAAGCATTTTCGACTTTATGGATCACGCTTTCATCTTTTATCTCGCTAGCACCGACTCGTTCGCCCAGAGTTTCACCCGAAACGGTTAAATTTTCTAAATGAAGCATTCCGTTATCGCGGCGTGAAATTTCTTTTATAACCGCGTTCATTCCGCCCGCTCGCCCGATATCTTCCATGTGCACGTTTGGCAAACTTGGGCTTATCTTGGCTATGTGAGCGATGTTTGAGCTTATTTCATTTAACTCTGAAATTTGCAGATCCACTCCCGCCTCACGCGCGATAGCTAGCATATGAAGCACGGTATTGCTGCTTCCGCCCATCGCCATATCAACTACAAGTGCGTTTCTAACGGCCTTTGCGTTTAGGATATTGCGTATCTTAAATCTCTCATCAAGCGCGATCTCGCAAATTCTACGCGCCGCTTTTCTCACAAGTTCCTCACGTTCAGGTGTAAGTGCTAGTATCGTGCCGTTGCCGCTTAGAGCTATGCCCATCGCCTCGCAAAGCGTATTCATCGAATTTGCAGTAAACATTCCCGAGCAACTTCCCCCGCTTGGACAGGCGTTGCACTCGATATCTTTTAGCTCGGCTTCGCTTATCTCTTTGGTTTCAAATTTACCTACAGCTTCAAACGCCGTAGCAAGATCAATCGGCCTACCGTCTTTTGTATAGCCCTTTTTCATCGGACCGCCGCTTACAAAGACGGTCGGCACATTTACTCTAAGTGCGCCCATAACCATCCCCGGCACGATCTTGTCGCAGTTTGGCATACAAACAAGTGCGTCAAGTGCGTGCGCATTCATAACCGTTTCAACCGAATTTGCTATGATCTCGCGGCTTGGCAAGCTATAAAGCATACCGCCATGCCCCATCGCGATACCGTCATCTACGCCTATGCAGTTAAATTCAAACGGCACACAGCCGTTTTTACGAATTTCGTCTTTTAAAATTTCAGAGTAGCGATTTAGGAAAAAATGCCCGGGAATTATCTCGATAAAGCTGTTTGCGATGCCGATAAACGGCTTATCAAAGTCCTCGTCTTTAAGCCCTGTAGCGCGTAAAAGCGAGCGATGAGGCGCTCTTGTGTATCCCTTTTTTATGATATCGCTTCTCATGTCTTTCCTTTTAATAAAATTTTAGAGATTTTATCAATTATTTTATTATATTAGGTATAAAATAATATTGCCTTGCTTGAAATATGTTTTTTTACATAAATTATTGTTCAAATTTATTTCAAAATCAAGCTTAATAATTTATAAATTTAAGATAAATAGAGGTATAATACCTGATTATCCATCAATAATAAGGAAATTTTATGCTTTCTAATCCCGTTGTTATAAGCATCATTATTATGACTGTGCTTTGTTTACTTCGTTTTAATGTATTATTATCAATTCTGGTTTCAGCGCTTGTCGCAGGTTTAATGTATCATAATGGATTTGCTAGCTTTAGTGCATTTTTTGATGCCCTTACGGCTACTACCTCTACTCTCATTACCGGCATGAAAGGAAATTTGGAAACTTCTCTTAGCTATATTTTACTAGGAGCTCTTGCAGCTGCTATCGCAAATACGAATTTAACGGCAATTTTAATAAACAGTATAACTAAAATTTTAAGCAGCACTCGTGCATATTTTTCATTAATAATTGCTGCAATAGCGTGTTTTTCTCAAAATTTAATCCCGGTTCACATAGCATTTATACCTATACTTATTCCACCACTTTTACCTCTTATGAATAAATTAAATATAGATAGACGCGCTATAGCAACAGCTCTGACATTTGGTTTAAAAGCACCTTATGTAAGTCTTAGCGTAGGTTTTGGACTTATTTTTCACGGTATTATAAAAAAAGAACTTGCAAATAATGGCGTAAATGTAGAAATTTCAGATATTCAAAGTGTAATGTGGATAGGCGGATTTTCAATGTTAGTAGGCCTATTTTTGGCAATCTCTATCTTTTATTCTAAAAAAAGAGAATATAAGCATACAAACTTTGAAAATTTAGAGATGCAAGAAGCGGAATTAGCTAAAAGCCTAAAAATGACAAAGAAAGAGTGGGCTGTCTTAGGAGGCGCTGTAGTGGCATTTATAGTGCAAATTTACACATCAAGTATGCCTCTTGGAGCACTTTTGGGACTTCTTGTTATGGTGGCTTTTGGTGGCATAGAGTATAACAAGATAGACAAAGTTATGGATAGTGGTTTAGCTATGATGGGCTTTATCGCATTTATTATGCTTGTTGCGGCTGGTTTTGGATCTGTTTTAAGAGAGAGTGGCGGTATCGAACAGCTTGTAAATTTTGCTAGCAGTATCGCAGGCGGTAAAATCGGAGGAGCTATAATGATGCTAACCATAGGACTACTTGTAACTATGGGCATAGGAACTAGCTTTGGCACCATACCTATTATAGCTGCGATCTATGTTCCGCTTTCTATATCTTTAGGATTTTCATTTCCGGCTATTATTCTTTTAGTTGGTATTGCTGCGGCACTTGGGGATGCTGGAAGCCCTGCAAGTGATAGCACACTCGGACCAACAGCAGGTCTAAATGCCGACGGACAGCACAACCATATCTACGATACTTGCGTGCCGACATTTATTTTCTTTAATATTCCACTTATAATAGGTGGTATTATAGGAGCAATGATATTATAATCCCTATAATTTTATAGCCTGCTATACTTGACTGGTAGGCTATAAATTTAATTACTATTCTCTACTTGATTTATATATTTTGGAACATCTTTTGCTTTTATCTTTTAAAAATTGCATAAAAGGATAAGATTATGATGAGATCTCTTTGGTCTGGAGTTACGGGACTTCAGGCTCACCAAATAGCAATGGATGTCGAAGGTAATAACATAGCAAACGTAAACACCATAGGTTTTAAATATAGTAGAGCAAATTTTGATGATCTTATATATCAAACTTCTCGCGTATCTACCGCTCCTCAAAATAAACACGGTGGCTTAAACTCTATGCAAGTAGGCCTTGGAACACAGGTTAATACTACTACAAAAATTTTCAAGCAAGGCTCGCTTCAAACTACAGATAAACAGACCGATATTGCCCTTCAAGGCGATGGATTTTTTATAGTTAGCCCAGATAGTGGAAAAACTCGTCTTTATACTAGAAACGGCGATTTTTCTCGTGATAGTGTAGGAAATTTCGTAGATAACGGCGGACACATAGTTCAAGGCTGGATGAGAGATGAAACAACAGGGGAGATAGATCCAACAAGACCTATAGAAAATATAATCATTCCACCGGGACTTACTACTCCTGCTCGCGCTACTACCGAAATAGCATTAAAAGCTAACCTTGATAGCGGCGATGACGTAGGGACGAAAAAAATTCCTATCTACCAACTTGATCAATACAGTCGCTGGGTTGAAAAAGCTCCGTTTAACGGAACTAAAACAGACGATGAAATTCATGATGAAAATAACATCGGCGAAAATCAGTTTTTTACGACTAAAAATGGAGAACAAAGATTAAAAGAGCGTGGAGCTGATCTTGGAGTTTTATTTAATAATGATGGTGATGCTTATAATTTAAGAGAAGGTCAAGGAGTTTGGGTAAGCTATGCAGACGCCAAAACAAAGGCTTTAAATGTAGGTGCTGACCCGCTTGGCAATTTTCCTGCGGCTAGAACCTTAGATATTAAGCTAAATGGTGAAAACATTAGACTGGGAAATATTTTAAACATAAGCCAACTTGCAGCTGCAATCAATGAAAAATATAATAAAACAGGCGTAGAGGCAAGTGTAACCAACGGAAACCAACTTGTATTAACCAATAGAAATAATCTTGGTACGTCAGCAGATAATAAAAATATAAAAATGACTGTAAATGGTGGGAACACAATAGGAAATGATTTTGTTACAACGAATATCATTACAGCCTATCAATACACATATAGCAAGACTAGAACAAGTGCGGCACACACTTATAATGACGCTACCGAAAGAAAAGTAACAAGCACTGAAGATCTGCGCGAAGCTATGCAAAAAGATGCAAGACTTTGGATAAACTACACCGGAACAGTCGTAGGAAACGGCGCTGCAGGAGTGCCGAATGAAGCCGCATTTTTGGCCGCAAGAGCTCAAAATAAAAATGACGGTGTAGAAGTAACCGTAAACGAATACGGTCAATTTCAGATAAAAAATCCAAAAGGCGATGCTTTTAATAGTGATGACGGAGATACTGTGGACACAACCACTCCACCTCAGCCAGCACCACCTGCACCACCAGTTCCGCCAGCAGTTGCTGCAAATAATGATAATGCCGACAACGACCACCATATGTATCTAACTATTACAGGCTTAAGCAATGCTAAGAATAATATAACTGAAAACGTTAAATTTAAAGCCTCTATGGCCGTTTTGGCAGGCTCACTAAGCACAGGTGAATCAAAGCGTGTAACAGATAGCCTGCATATGGCAAGCCACAGCTCAAGCATAGATGTATTCGATAGTTTAGGTGCTAAACACAACGTAAAGATTGATTTTACGAAACGTGCTTACACTGAAAATAACGGAACAGAATGGACGATGATAATCCAAGTTGCAGAGCCAAATAAGATAAATTTCGACGGCAAACCTGAAAATGTAATAACAGGATACATTAGATTTAACGCTGACGGTTCGCTTGGCACATATAGCCCTGCTAGCATTACATTTGGTGCGGCTAACGGCTCTTCAGCAGGTCAGCATATAGAGCTAAATTTAGGCGATACAATGGGCTTTACCGGAATGACAAGCTATGATAACGACTCAGCAACTGCAAATATCAGCCAAGACGGTTATACAGGTGGCGAACTAAACGGACTTAGAATAGATGAGTCAGGCACGCTTGTAGGCACTTTTACAAACGGTAGAAGCTTGGGACTTGCGCAAGTTGCGGTAGCTAAATTTACAAACAATGAAGGTCTAACAAGCGAAGGCGGTAACTTATTTGCAATGACTGCAAACTCTGGAGATCCGATAATAGGTGCTGCTAATACCTCTGGACGCGGTAAAATTTCAGCCTCAAGCCTAGAGATGAGTAACGTCGATCTAAGTCGCTCGCTAACTCAGCTAATCGTCGTTCAACGCGGATTTCAAGCTAACTCAAAGACAATAACTACAAGCAACGAGATGCTAAATACACTCTTGCAACTTAAAAATTAATTATCTACTATTATAGGGGCTATACAACGCCCCTGATCTGACTTGAATTTCATAAAAATTTTAGCTAAATTTACGAGATTAAATTTCATAAATAAAGAGCTAAAATGCAAGTAACACTTCTAAATTTCACTCCTCTTAATATCTGCTCGCACGCGATTCGCACGTGTTGGCAAAGCTTTGACAAGGGTGATAATGGAGGTGAAAAAGATATCGAGCTGATTGATCGAGTGGGCAACAAATACAAGCACGCAAGCACGCTTGAGCATCTTTATTATAACTTTTACATCCAAGGAATTTCGCGCGCACTGCTTCAAGAACTAGCTCGTCACCGCATAGCAAGCTTAAGCGTAAAATCAACCCGTTACACACTAAAAGAGCTTAGAAACGAGGCGAAATTTGAGTTAGGCGACTTTGAAAACGCAAGCAGATACATCATACTAACGGGTAACGAGCTAATTGATAACACAAGCATAAAAGCGCTTGATAATCTGCGCGAAATTTTAGCTACGACTACAACGAGCCTTGATATAGTTAAATACTGCCTGCCTGAGTGCTATAAAACCGAACTTACTTGGAGCGTAAACGCTAGAAGCCTTCAAAATTTCCTCTCGCTTAGAAGCTCAAAATCCGCTCTTTGGGAGATCCGAGATCTCGCTCATAAAATTTACGGCGCATTGCCCGATGAGCATAGATTTATTTTTGAAAATCACATCGCAAACAGTGAACATTAAAAATTCGCGTGGTTTTGATGTCACGCGACTAAATTTTACTCTTTTATCTCTTTTAATTTTAGATTATAAACCTGCATGTCTTGCACCATGCCAAATTTACCTCTTATAGCAAGGACTCTGCCGTTTATTTCTATTTTACCAATCTCTTTTCCTCTTGACATGACGATAGCTTTTACAAATACTTTATTCACGCCATTTCTTGTTTCAATAGGTATAAGTTCATAGTCGCAACCAAATTTTAAAAGTAAAGCATCATGTCTTAATTTTTTAGCAAAATCAAATTCACGAGAACTAAAATAATCAACCGCCATATTGGATATCTCATCATCGCCATTTAATATCGTAAGTGTTGCATTTTTGAAAAATGCTTGCTTATTTTCTACGCTATCATCCATCACGCAGTTTAAAACTTCACAAGTTTGTCTTAAGTCCTTTTTAACTCCAAAATTTTGCGAATTTGAACCGCTAAACAATACATCTTTAACCATAATCTGTTTTGCTTTTGTAGTTTTCTTTGTTTCTATGCCTAAATTTGAGTAATTACAGATGATTTCATTATCTTTTGAAACTTCATTTGCAAATAAATTTATCGATGCAAAAACAGCTAAAACAACTAAAATTTTCCTCATTTTATATCCTTTAAATTTATTTTTTTATCCGCAAATTATTTGCATGTGTTAATGCAACCGCAATAGCATCGGTTATATCAAGCGGTTTTATATCTTTAGTAATTCCTAAAATTTTCTTCACCATAAAGGCAACTTGCTCCTTATCCGCTTTTGCCTTGCCTGTTACCGCTTTTTTCACCTGAAGCGGGGTGTATTCTGCGAATTCTCCGTGAATTTGAAGAATTTTAAGACTTAACGCACCGCGAAACTGAGCCATCTTTAAAACCGTTTTTGGATTATACGCAAAAAATATATCCTCAATCGCAACTTCATCGAATTTATGATTTTTAAAGATAAGATCAAGTCCCTCGCAAAGCTGCGTTATCTGATACTGAAGTAAATCGGGCTTAATTTTTATAAGTCCGGCTTCTATCAAACTCGTTTTTAACGCAGTTTTTTCGATGATTGCATAACCGCAATTCCTACTTCCGGGATCAATTCCTAAAATTTTCATCACATCCTTAATTTGCCAAATAAAAAAGTTTTTCACGTTTTTTTCACGCTGTGAAAAACATCTATTAGAGGCATTTTAACAAAGATTTTATGAAATTTAAGATAAAATGATAAACTACTATAATAAAAAGGGATAAAT